>JBBSAM010000038.1:0-40474 GCA_038252255.1 Acidimicrobiia bacterium
CCGTAACCACGCCGCGGTGGACGCCGCGCCATCCACCGCGCCGACCCCGCGGACATGCGCCGCCCAGGCGAGGCGGGCGAAGTCGGCTTCTTGGCGGTCCATCTCCCGGCGCCGCGCCACCAGCTCGTCGGCCAGCGCACGATCGGACAGCTCGCAAGGATCGAGGGTCACCAGCTCGTCGACCACGCCGCGCAACACATCCACCGGCCGCCGAACTAGCGCAGGAACCGCAACCGCCACGCGCCCTCCCATCACGTCGAAACATCAGACGAGCTGGAGGCCGTGACCTCGAGTCCACACCCGGGAGCAAAGCACCGGGCCGGTCCACTCACCCTACACGAACACACGTTCGATCACAAGTGGAAATCTGGGGGACCCAACCCTGGGGCCCTTCGACTCAATCGCTAGGTAACAGGCCCGCGCCGCAGGGCAGCGGGCAGCAATGACCCCGGATCGGCGGGTCCCGGTGGGCTGGTCCTGGTGACCCTTGATCTCGCTCCCGACAACGTCGACGCGTTCGTCGGCTTGCGTCCGGCGATGCATCCAGGTCGAGCAGGCCGATGGCGACGGTCGCAACCCACCATCGCATTGCCAGCCGGCGCCTGCTGCGGTGCGACCGAGCCGGACCGCACACTCCGGAAGAGATCCTGCCCTTTTGACGATCATTCCGCTCGATCGGTTCCGGCGATCAGCCGGTCGCAACATCGTCGGCTTCTCGAGAGCAGCCGTGCATGATCGAAGCCGAGTCAGTTCACGCGGTGAGAAGTTCCGCCCTGTCGGGCCAATCACCGTGGAGAAAGGTTTCGACGGCGCCGAAGAAGACGGACGGCGCCTCCGCGTGCGGGAAGTGACCGACATCGGGCAAGACGAGGAGCCGAGCGTCAGGGATCGCACGCGTCCATTCCTCGGACGCGGCGAGTGGGATGCTGTCGGCCCCGCCGTGGACGACGAGAGTCGGCGCCGAGATCTGTCGCGCTTCGGCGCGATAGTCGAAGTCGACCGGATACGTGGCGACGACGCGCGCCAACGCGTCCATCATGTGGTCGGGCCACTCGTTGGGCCAGAGACTCGGGTCCACCTGAAGCATCTCGAACGCCTTCGGATCGCCCATCAGCGTCGGCGTCACGATCCGCCGCCAGTTGCGGGCGAACGCAACCGGGTCGGCACTGGCGAGTTCCGTTGCCGCAAGCTCGCGAAGCCGTTCGAGCACTGCGGGGTCGGGTTCGGCGGCCGGCTGCAACGAGTGGCTCGGCGCGGCTGGGCACACCATCACGAGCCGCTCGACGCGCTGGCGATGGCGCGCCGCGTACAACGCGGCCACGAGACCGACGTACGACCACCCCAGGACAGAAGATCGACCGAACCCGACATAGGCACGAACCGCGTCCACGTCCTCGATCTCGACAGGAATCCCGACCTGCCCGGGCCGCTCGACAGGGTCGGATCGTCCACGATTGCGGATGTCGAAGAACGCAACACGGCGATTCTCAGACAGCCGCGAGAAGTCCATCTCGCCGCCGATCCCCGGCACTACGAGCGGCGGCTCACCATGCCCGAGAACCTGAACGAACAACCTCACCCCATCCGGCGCGTTCAGATAGCCATCACTCGTCAAGCAGACCACCCGACTTCGATGCCCGCCGTTCAGGAGCGCGCTCACCTGCGCACAGATTGCCCGACGAGTGCGCGCGCGTCGAGAGCTACCGAACGACCGCTATGGCGCGGCCGCCGTGGAAGCTCGTTCGGCGACCGTCCGGAGGTTGCGGACGAGGGGTTCGTCGCGGTCGACGCGTCGGTAGAGGAGATCGAGTCGAACTCGCCATCTGGAGAGGCCGGGAAGGGGGATCGCGCGGAGCGATTCCCGTGCGCTCATCGTGAACGCGGATCGGGCGACGAGGGCGACGTGCCCGTTGTTGCGTGCGAGGGCCAGGGCCGTCGCCGCGTCGCCGCAATACCGGATTCGCCAGTCTTCGATTCCGGCAACGCCGAGCTGGTCCATGAACCCTTGGGCGCCGTCGCCCCAGGCGTTGACGGCGAGCAGCGCCTCGCGCAGGTGCTTGAGCGAGGCGCGACGTGTCGAGGCGAGCGGGTGGTCGGTGTCGACGATGCAGACGATGTCGTCGGCAGGAAGCTCGACGCGGCGAAGGCCGCGCGGGGCCGACGCGCTCAGCGCGAAGCCGATGTCGGCGACGCCATCGAGGACAAGCCCGGCGACATCCTCAGAATGGACGTCGCGGATCGCGAGTCGACGACGCGCCGGTTCGAGTGCTTCGAGTACCAGCGGGACCACACGCTGAGCAAACGTCGAATGGACTGCGACCACCAGGGACCGAGTCCCATCGGCGCGTCGAGCGGCCTCGATCGATTCGGCGGCCAACGCGAGACACCGGTGCGCGTACGGCACGAGTGCTGTGCCCGCGGCGGTGATCGTCACGCCTCGCGTCGTCCGTTCGAAGAGTGGTCTGGCCACAGCGTGCTCCAAGTGGCGGATCCGTTCGCTCACCGCAGGTTGAGTGACCATCAGCGCGTTGGCGGCCCGGCCGAAGCTCCCCTCGCGCTCGACGGCCAGGAACACTTCGAGGTCGCGAAGGTCGAGAGCCATAATCAAATCTTATGACCATACCGAAGAGGATTGTGGCTACCCGAGCGTCGGAAACTCGGACACGATCTCCTCATGACTTCAACGTTCGATCTTCACACCACGGCGTTGCACCTCGATGGAAGTCGTTCCATCCGAGCAAGCGAAGCGACGAGCGAGTTCTGGGCGAACATGGCTCGGCCCGAGCTCCGGAGCGGCCACATCCTCTCGGTGTTCTCCTATGCGCAAACCTGGAGCTACCGGGAGCGCCATCCCGAAGGCGACGAGCTCGCGGTCCTCCTCGACGGTCACGTCGAGCTGTTGACAGTGAGCGGTGAGAGCGAGGAAGCCGTGACGCTCCGATCCCTCTGGGGATACGTCATTCCGGCAGGCGTCTGGCACCGCGTTCGCGTTCACGAACCGAGCACGCTGCTCTTCATCACGCCGACACCGGCGCGGACCGAGCATGAGAGCCTCCTGGCGCATCACGGCGAGAACCCGTCCGCAGCCACGCGTTGAGACACCTCAACGCCGCGGTCGCCCATTCAGCAGGCCGCCGCGGCTGACACCACGGTGCGAGATCCCCGCTCCTCAGCGCATCGGCAGGATCGTCGCCAGCTGGCGGGACTGGGCCAGGAGCGTGCCGTCGGGGGCCCAGATCTCGCCGTCCTCCTCCAGGAAGCCGTCGGCCGCGACCGTGGTGCGGAACGAGGCGAGGACGAACGCGTCGGCGGCCAGACCCGGGTGGGGCAACGCGGCGCGGAAGTGGATGGTGAGGTCGACGGTCGGCACCACCACCGGCTCCTGGATGCGGGTGAAGGTGGGCGGGAGCCAGCCGTCCGTGATCGCGGCGGCCAGGAGCGCGTCGACCGGCCGCAGCTCGGGGAGCCGGATCCAGCCCCCGGCCACCGCGCGGGCACCGCTCGGCGCGCCCGGTGCCGGCGGGTGGCCGATCGCCCAGCGAGTGTCGTAGCGGCGGGCGATCGGCGGCGCATCGCGTGGCGCCGGCATCGCGACGTAGTACTCCGGACCCGGCACCTGCGGCATGACCACGTCGCAGAACGCGGGCCCGGCACGCGGCTTCGAGAACGCGGCGACGGCCAGCGCGACGAGGCGCCCGTCCTGCTCCATGCGGCAGGAGCACGTGGTCAGCGACCGGCCTTCGCGCTCCTTCACGGTGTGGAGCTGGACGTCGCCCTCTCCCGGCGCACTCGCGTAGTGCACCGTGAGCGAACGCGGCGTGCGCTCCGGGTCCTCGACCGTGTCGGTCAGGGCGCGGAGGATGACCGCGGCCAGGTAACCACCGTTGGGACCACGGACGACCCACCAGCTCGTGGCCATCGTGGCTGCGTAACGGCCGTCGTCGAGCTTGGTGATCGCGGTCTCGTGATCGAAGGTCGTCTCCACCGGCCGGGGAGCCTAGCGGTGGTGTCTACGCTGCCCTTCCATGCCCGCAGAGCCGCTGAACCTCACGACGACCGACGGCGTGTCTCTCGAGGCGGAGCTCGCAACACCACCCGGCACGCTCGGCCCTCACGCCGGCATGGTCCTCTGCCATCCGCATCCCTTGCAGGGCGGAACGATGCGTTCGATCGTGATCTCCGCGCTCTTCGGCGCGCTTCCCGACTCGGGGATCTCGTGCCTCCGCTTCAACTTCCGAGGTGTCGAGGGCAGCGGCGGCACTCATGGGCACGGCGACGGCGAACGCCTCGACGCGCTCGCCGCGATCGAGGACCTCGCGTCGCGGCTTCCGCTGGGCGTGCCGCTCGTGCTCGCAGGGTGGTCGTTCGGCGCGGACGTCGCGCTCTCGGTCTCCGATCCCCGCCTCGCCGCCTGGCTCGCGATCGCGTGCCCACTGCGGTACCTGCGTGACGAAGGCATCGTTGCCCAGGACCCCCGCCCGAAGCTCCTCGCTCTCGCGCAACACGACGAAATTCGAGCTCCGACCGAGATCGAGACCGAGGTGGCGGGCTGGTCGAACACGACCATCGAGGTGGTGCCGGGCGCGTCGCACTTCTTCGTGGGCGCCACCGACAAGCTGGTGGTCCTGGCGCGCGACTTCGCGGGCCGCGTCGCCGGTCAGGGTGGTGCTTAAGCGGTGGCGATCGCCGGTGCGAAGCCATGGCGCTCGAGAAAAGCGCTGCGCTTCGCGACGGTCGACCTCCAGGAGTCCAGGTCGGCCTCGTAGTGCACCCGGTCACCCTCTTCGACCGCGTGCTCGAGCTCGTCGAATGCGGCGTCCTCCGCGTCGAGCAACTCGCGGTAACGCCGCAGGAATCCGTCGTCGATCACGCCATTCATGCCCAACGCAACCCCCTGGGACTTCGGGGCACCCTTGCCGGGCGCCGGTTCCTCGTCCGCTCGACGGTACCCGACAAAACGACCGACCGCTACGGACGGAGCGACTCGAGGGCCTCCGCCACGGTGAACCGTTGCTCGTAGATCGCCCGCCCGGCGATCGCCCCGCTCAACCGCCGTCCGCCGGCCGCGAGTGCATCGAGGGCCCGCAGGTCGTCGAGCGTCCCGACGCCGCCGCTCGCGATCACCGGGAGATCAACTGCGGCCAGGACTGCGCCTAGCTGCTCGAGGTCGGGGCCCTCGAGCGTCCCGTCACGGCCGATCTCGGTCACGATCAACGCCGCGACCCCGGACGCGGCGAAGCGGCGGGCCAGCTCGAGCAGATCGGCGCTTCCGCCCTCCGTCCAGCCGCGAACCGCGACCTCGTGACCGCGCGCGTCGAGCCCGACCGCGACGTGACCCGGATGCCGGGCCGCCAGCTGATCCACGAGCTCGGGCTGCTCGACCGCAGCCGTGCCGACGACGACCCGCTCGACACCCGCGTCCAGCAGGGCGCGGGCCGCCTCGCCGTCCCGAACTCCCCCACCGACCTGCAGCTTGCATGAGACCGCACTCGCCACCGCGGCGATGACCGAGCGGTTCGCCGCGGTACCGGTGCGAGCCGCATCCAGGTCGACCATGTGGATCCAGCGCGCGCCGTCGGATTCGAAGCGACGCGCGACGGCGACGGGATCCGCGTCGTAGACGGTCTCGGCCGCGAAGTCGCCCCGCAGCAAGCGCACCGCGTTCCCGCCCCGCACGTCGATGGCGGGAAAGAGGTCTACAGCGCGCCCTTCGTCGAAGGGAGCTCGGCTCCCTCGATGCGGACGGCGTCGCGAAGGCACCGCGCCACACCCTTGAAGGACGCTTCGATCACGTGATGACCGTTCTTACCCGAGAGCGAACGCAGGTGGAGGGTGATCCCCGCGGCGAAGGCGAACCCGCGCCAGAACTCTTCCGCGAGCTGCGGGTCGAACGTGCCGATCCACTCCGCGACCGGATCGATCTCGTAGACGACGAACGGCCGGCCCGACAGGTCCACCGCGACCTGGACGAGCGCCTCGTCGAGTGGAAAGAGCCCGGACGCGAACCTCCGGACCCCCACCTTGTCGCCGAGCGCGCGCTTCAACGCCGTGCCCACCACGATGCCGACGTCCTCGACGGTGTGGTGCAGGTCGACCTCGAGATCGCCCGTCGCCGCAACGGTCAGGTCGAAACCCCCGTGCTTGCCGAGCTGCTCGAGCATGTGGTCGAAGAACGGGATGCCCGTGGATGCCGACGCCTGGCCGGTCCCGTCGAGGACGAGGTCGACGTCGACGTCGGTCTCCTTCGTGACGCGGTGCTCGTGGTCGTGGCGTGGGGAGGTCATGTCCGCCCATCGTCGCGCAGTACGTCGCTCAGAGCCGACAGGAAGGCCGCGTTCTCCGCCGCGGTGCCGATCGTGACCCGCAGGCAGTCCTCGACGCCGGGCCAGCTCGAGAAGTCCCGTACGAGCACGCCGCGCTCGACGAGCGCCTGCCAGACCGAGTGGGCGGGGTCGGATGCGTTGCCGTCGCGGCCGGGACCGACGCGGAAGAGCAGGAAGTTCGAGCCGGAGTCGAAGACCGTGATCCGGTCGAGCTCGCGCAGCGCCGCGAGCGTGCGCTCACGCTCTTCGACCAGGAACGCGACGCGTGCGCGCATCTCGGCCTGGAACTGCAGCGCGATGGTGCCGGCGAGCTGCGTGTCCACCGCGAGGTGATACGGCAGCACCACCTTCTCGAGCTCGGCCACGATCCACGGCGCGGTGACACAGAACCCGAGTCGCAGCGCCGCGAGCGACCACACCTTCGAATAGGTGCGCACGACCACGAGCGGCCGTTCGTCGTCCACGAGCTCGAGCGCGGAGAAGTGGGCGAACTCGCCGTAGGCCTCGTCCACGACGACGAGCCCGGGTGCTGCGTCGAGCACCGCCTGCACGGTCTCCGGAGCCTCCACCGTGCCCGTCGGGTTGTTGGGGCTGCAGAGGAACACGATCTCGGGTTGGTGCTCCTGGATCAACGCGACGGCGGTGGCCGGGTCGACGGCGAAGTCGTCACCGCGCGTACCCGTGACGAGCTCGGTCCCCGTGATGCGCGTGATGTGGGCGTGCAGCGCGTAGGTCGGCTCGAAGACGAGCGCCTTGCGGCCCGGTCCGCCGTAGGTCAGCAACAGTGTCTGCAGCACCTCGTTCGACCCGTTGGCACAGAACACGCGCGTCGGCGGCTGCCCGAGCGTCCCCCCGATCGCGCTGCGGAGCGCTCGCGCTCCCCGGTCCGGGTAGCGGTGCAGCGGGACCTCACGCAACGCGCCCAACCACGCGTCCATGAACTCCGGCGGCGGGGGAAACGGGCTCTCGTTGGTGTTCAGGCGCACGGACACGTCGAGCTGCGGCGAGTGGTAGCCCTCCAGCGCCCGGAGGTCCTCCCGCGGCAGGATCCGCGGGTGCCGCTCCCCCGCGCTCATGAACCCGCCCGCAGGTCGAGTGAGTGCGCGTGGCCGTCCAGGCCCTCGGCGCGGGCGATCACCGCGGCCGTACGGCTGAGCGCCGCGGAACCCGCTTCGTCGGCCCGCACGACGTGGACGTGCTTGCGGAAGTCGTCGACCCGGAGCGCGCTGGCGAAACGGGCGGACCGGCCCGTCGGCAGCACGTGGTTCGCGCCGGCCGCGTAGTCACCCAGGGCAGTGGGCGCGTAGGCGCCGAGGAACACCGCGCCGGCGTTGCGGACCTGCGGCAGGAGCGCGTCGGGGTCCTCGGTGACGAGCTCCAGGTGCTCGGGCGCGAGCCAGTTGACGACGTCCATCGCTTGCGCCTCGTCACGCACCAGCACGACGCGGCCGCCACCGGCGAGCGTCATGCGCATCTCGTCCCGCCGCGGCGCGGCATCGACGATCGCGTCGAGGGCGCGATCGACGGCATCGGCCACGGACTCGGACCACGTGACGACGACCGCGCTCCCGCCGGGCCCGTGCTCCGCCTGCGCGGCGAGATCGGCGGCGACGAACTCCGGTGGGGCGTGCTCGTCCGCCACCACCACGAGCTCGGACGGGCCCGCCGGCGATTCGATGCCCACCACACCCGCGCCCGCCACCTCACGCTTCGCCACGCTGACGTACACGTTGCCCGGCCCGACGATCACGTCCACGGCGGGGACCGATTCCGTCCCGTAGGCGAGCGCGGCGATCGCCTGCGCCCCGCCGACCCGGTAGACCTCGGTGACCCCGGCGATCGCGGCCGCCGCCAGCGTGACCGCAGGGATCTCGCCGTCGCGGTCGGGTGGCACGCAGAGGGCGATCTCCGGGACGCCGGCCACCGAAGCCGGGATCGCGGTCATGAGCACGCTCGACGGATACGACGCCCGGCCGCCGGGAACGTAGAGCCCGGCCCGGTCCACGGGCCGCAGGATCTCCTCCACGGTCACGCCGTCCGCCGAGTACCGGACCGCGCCTTGAGCCGAACCCTGCGCCTCGTGGTAGCCCCGGATCCGAGTCGCGGCGATCCCGAGCGCGGCGCGCAGCTCGCCCGGAGTGGCTCCAAGGGCAGCCTGCAGCCGGTGCGCCGGCACTCGCAGCTCGTCGACTGCGCACCCGTCGAAACGGGCCGTCAGCTCCCGGACCGCGACATCGCCGCGGGCGCGCACGGCTTCGATGATCTCGCGCACGAGCTCGACGGGTTCGTCGAGCGGAGGGGACGCAGAGGCGAGCACGACCCGCGGGTCGGCATCGGGCCCGCGCAGGTCGAGACGCGACAGCATGGCCGCGGGATCGTACCCGGGGTCCGTTTCGGCATCGCCGGAATTGCCGCCGCGCTCCGAAGCCGCCAGGCTGGCCGCATGGTCAGTGGATCGTCTCGCGCCGAGCTCAGCACCCTGCACACCCAGCTCGACGAGCTCACGCGGCGCGTCGTCGCCGTCGCCGACCGCTACCGCGATTCGCCCGATTCCGCCATCACCGCCGAGCTCGACTCCGCCGAGCGGAACCTCCTCACCGCCCGCCGCTCGATCGAACGAGCGCTCAAGAACCTCCCCGAGTAGCCCCACCAACCTTTTGGCGTCGTTTCTTCACCTCGGCGGTGAACTAGCGACGCCAAAACGGGGGGAAAGGGGGGTCGACGCCTATTAGAAGTCGTCGAGCATCGTCGGGGGTGGGCCGGAGAAGATCGCGTCGAGCGTGGCGTGATCCTCGGGGGACCCGTGGTGCAACGCACCCGACTCGGCGAGGATCCGCGCCGAGGCCCATCCGGTCGAGAGCGCGCTGAAGCCGTTGACGGTGAGCTGCAACGCCCCGGTCCCACCGGACACGAGCTCACCGCGCCCTCCGTCGACCCGGAGCACCCACGGCCCCGCGTTCCACGGCGCGAGCCGGTCGGTCACGTCGAGATGCACCTCCGCGGCGACGTTCGGTGGGAACCCCCGAGCTGCGACGGCCGCCGGGGCGTCGACGAGGCGGTGCATCCACCGGTTGTTGCTGACCTGCTCGACCTCCTGCTCCGGGAGCACCAGCAGGAGCGACTCGACCGGGCCGCGGCGCACCGAGATGTTCGGGACCTGCATCGCGTGCGTGCCCAGGAACCGCCAGAGCGCGACCGCCGCGGCCGGCTCCCGGGCGATGAGCTCCTCGACCGCGATCTCGTATCCCCAACCACCGGTCTGCTTCTGCTCGAACGAGAGGTAGCCGGCCAGACCGTCGTCGCCATCGATGCCGTAGACGAAGTACTGGTCCTCCAACGTGTCCTTCTCGTAGAGGCCCCACCACCACGCCGAGCGGTCCAGCCAGCCGGGATGCTCGGGCGCGACGGCGTCGTAGCACTCGATCACGCGCGGCCAGTCCTCGGTGCCCAGCCGGCGCAGGCCGTCGGTCTCACCCGGTGGCAGCCGCTCGAGCGCCCGGGTCGGCACGCGCCACGACGCGAGATCGCCGCCGATCTCCCACCCCGCCGCCCGGTAGACGCGGGTCGTGGCCGGGTTGAGCGTGCTGACCACGAGCCCGCGGTCACGCATCCGCTCGAGTGACGCCTCGAGCAGCCGGGCACCGACACCCTGCCCGCGGTTCTCGGGCCGTACCACCACCGTCGCGACGCCCCCCATCGGCACCGACCGCCCGCCGAACCACTGCCCGAAGTCGATGACGTTGAGCGATCCGATGACCTTCGAGCCGAGGAACGCGGTGAGCATCCCGGCCGGATCGACGAGCGAAGTCCAGCGCTCGCGGTCCGACTCCTCCACCGCGAACGCCTGCGCGCGAACGTCGAAGATCCCGTTCATGTCCTCGGCGGTGGGAACGCGGATCTCGATGTCCATGGCGCGGATGTTACGGGGCGGCCGACGGGCAGATGTCGACCAATACGCACTCCGCACAGCGAGGCTTGCGCGCGATGCAGACGCGGCGACCGTGCAGGATGAGCCGGAGCGACAACGCACCGCGTTCACCCGGCGGCACCAAGCCGTCGAGATCGAGCTCGACCTTCACGGGGTCGGTCTCGCTGGTGAGCTTGAGGCGCTTCGAGAGGCGCAGGACGTGTGTGTCGACCGGCAGGCCCGGCAGGCCGAACGCGACGGAGCGCACGACGTTGCCGGTCTTGCGACCCACGCCGGGCAACGTCACCAGGTCCGACAGCTCCGTCGGCACGTCGCCGCCGAAGCGCTCCTCCAACCCGGTCGCCATGCCGATGAGGCTCTTCGTCTTCTGGCGGAAGAAGCCGGTCGCGTGGATCAGCTCCTCGACCTCGGCCGGGTCGGCATGCGCGAGGTCGCTCGGCGTCGGGTAGCGGGCGAAGACCGACGGCGTCACCTTGTTCACCATCTCGTCCGTGCACTGGGCGGAGAGGATCGTCGCCACGAGCAGCTGGTACGGCGAATCGTGCACGAGTGCGCACAGGGCTTTCGCGTCGCCCGGATACTCCGCGGCCAGGCGCTCGATCACCACCGGCGCGCGCTGCTTCGCACCCCTCGGTCTGGCCATGCGCGGAGCGTACGTCGGAGCGAACCGGAAAGCAGACGGGGGTACCGTTGCGCATGCTTTCGGTCCGGATCCTTCGCCCTCCCGCGCCCGCGGACGTCCGGATCATCCGGGCGCTCGACGACGCGGCCCGGGCGCATGACGGGCACGAGGCGCTCGCAGCATCCGTGTGGCGTGACATCGCTGGGCCCGGCCCGGAATCGGCCGGGCTCCTCGCAACCGAGGACGGGCAACCGGTCGGGTACCTCCATCTGGCGCCGAGCGAGACGCTGTCGGCACCCCATCTGGTCGCGGGGCTCGTGATCGACCCGGGCCATCGGGCGGGCAGCGTCGCGCAGTCGCTCCTCCATGCCCTTGCGCCCGAGATCGCGGGTCGCGGTGGCGGCCGGGTCGTGCTGTGGGTCACCGGGGCCGATGAAGAGCTCGACGCGCTCCTCGTCGGCCTGGGCTTTCACCGGTCCAGCGAGCAGTTCCAGATGCGCGTGCCGCTGCCCCTTGCCGAGTCGCCGCAGTGGCCCGAGGGCATCGTCGTGCGGCCCTTCGTGCCCGGCCCGGACGACGCCGGCTGGCTGGCGGTGAACAACCGGGCCTTCTCCGGCCACCCGGACCAGGGGGGATGGAGCCAGGAGACGCTCGCGGCGCGGGTCGCCGAGGCGTGGTTCGATCCCGCCGGCTTCCTCCTCGCGTTCGAGGGCGCCGCGCTCGCCGGGTTCTGCTGGACCAAGGTCCACGAGGCGACGGGGGACGATCCGCGGCTCGGGGAGATCTACGTGATCGGAGTCGACCCCGGCCACCAGGGCACCGGCCTCGGGCGGGCCCTGACGGTCGGGGGACTCGAGCACCTCGCGCGCGTTCGGGGATGCCCCACCGGAATGCTCTACGTGGACGGCGCCAACACCGCCGCGCTCGGCCTCTACCGGGCCCTCGGCTTCCTGGTGCACCGAGCGGATCGGGCCTACGAGCTGGAGATCGCGTCGTGACCACCCGCTATGGAGCGACCCACGAGGACCTCGCGGCCTGGCTCGAGGAGGCCGGTGAGCCGCGCTACCGGCTCGACCAGATCCTCGACGCGCTGTACCGCCAGCGCATACCCATCGAGGAGGCGACGGCACTGCCGCAGGCGCTGCGCCGCAAGCTGGAAGCAGCCTTCCCGCTCGCCCTCGATCCGGTCGTCGAATCGCGTGGAGATGACGACGAGACGGTCAAGTGGCTGTGGCGGAGCCGTCGCGACGGCGCTCAGGTCGAGACGGTGCTGATGCGGTACCCGACCCGCGCGACGGTGTGTGTATCGAGCCAGGCCGGGTGCGCGATGGGGTGCACGTTCTGCGCCACCGGCCAGGCCGGCTTCGAGCGGAACCTCGAGCCGGGAGAGATCGTCGAGCAGGTCGTCCGGGCGGCGCATGCCTCGAGCCAGCCGGTCACCAACGTCGTCTTCATGGGCATGGGTGAGCCACTCGCGAATTACGCGGCCACGTGGGCCGCGGTCGAGCGGCTGCACGGGGACCTCGGGCTCTCCGCGCGCCACATCACGATCTCGACCGTCGGCATCGTCCCAGGCATCCGCCGCCTCGCGACGGAGTCGCTCCCCGTGACCCTCGCCATCTCACTGCACGCGCCCGACGACGCGCTGCGCGAGACGATGATCCCGGTCAACCGCCGCTACCCGCTCGCCGACGTGATCGACGCCGCCGGCGAGCTCGGGGCGGCGCGGGGACGGAGGGTCACCTTCGAATACGCGTGCATCGCGGGGGTGAACGACGGGCTCGATCAAGCACGGGCGCTCGTCCGGCTCTTGCGGCCGCTCGGGCCCCGCGGGAGCCACGTCAACCTCATTCCCTTGAACGACACCGCGGGTTACGGCGGGCACGCACCGGTTCAGGTGCGGATGCAGGCGTTCGCGACCGCGTTGCGCGCCGGTGGTCTCACCGCGACCGTCCGGCGCAATCGGGGCACCGACATCGACGCGGCCTGTGGCCAGCTGCGCTCCCGGAGCACGCCGGACGTCCCCCTCCGGGCCGGGGAACCCGCGCTCGGCGACGCATCGGCAAGAATGGGCTCGTGAACGATTTTCGGTGGGTCAACCAGTCCCAGCCCCAGACGCTCTACGGCGCCACGATCCTCTGCTACGTAGACGCAGTCTTCGGGCTTCTTTTCGGGGTCATCACCGTCAGCCCCATCCTCGGGCTGCTCACGATCCTGGGTCTGGCCGCGGGTGGCTTCGGCGTGGCGAACGAGAAGAAGTGGGGATACGCGGTCGCGGTGGGAGCGTCGGTGCTGCAGCTCGGGATGCTGCTCGTGATCTTCGGCGTCGACGTCATCGGGTTCCCGATGCTCTTGACCCTGATGTTCGACGGGTTGCTCGTCGGGCTCCTGGTGCACCCGATGAGCCGCGACTACCAGCGCATCTGGTTCCGGTAGCGACCGCTCACCCGCCATGGCGGACGCCCGAAGCCTCCTCGACGCGCTGACCGCACGTCTACGACCACTCGAGATCGCGGCCAACCAGGCGTGGTGGCAGGCCAGCACGGCCGTCTCCGACACGACGGAGCGGCGCCGGGTGGTGACGGATGTGGCGCTGCGCGACGCGCTCGGCGACGTCGCGGCCTTCGGCCAGGTGCGTGATGCGCTCACCGCGAGCCGCGCCGCCTCGACGAACGGCGACCACCTTGCGCGGCGTCAGCTCGAAGTGCTGTACGACCGCGCTCTCCCGCAACAGGTCCCGGCCGACCTGCGGGCCGAGCAGGTCGAGCTCGACGCCCAGATCGACGGGATCTTCAACGCCTTCCGCGGCCGGATCGACGGCGAGGAGGTCGACGACAACACGATCGCCCAGATCCTGCGCACCAGCGACGACGCCGGCGAGCGCCGCCGGGCCTGGGAAGCCTCGAAGCAGGTGGGCGCCGAGGTGGCGGAGCGGGTCCGGGAGCAGGTTCGGCTGCGCAACCGCGCGGCGCGCCATCTCGGCGCGCGCGACCACTTCGCGCTCGCGCTCCGGACCAGCGAGCTGGACGAGGCCCGGCTCTTCGCCACGCTCGACGAGGTCGACCGGGCCACCGCGGCCCCGTTCACCGCGTGGAAGGCCGAGCTCGACGCCGGCCTCGCGCGCCGGTTCGCCTGCCCGACCGATGCTCTGCGCCCCTGGCACTACGACGACCCGTTCTTCCAGGAGCCTCCGGCCGCTGGCTCGGTGAACCTCGACCCGTGGCTCGAGCAGTGCGACCTCGACGCGCTGACCGTACGGACCTACGACGGTCTCGGTCTCGATGTCCGCGCCGTCATGGATCGCAGCGACCTGCTCCCCCGCGACGGCAAGAGCCAGCATGCCTTCTGCATCGACGTCGACCACGAAGGCGACGTGCGCGTGCTCAGCAACAACCGCCCGTCCGAGTACTGGGCCGGCACGATGCTGCACGAGTTCGGGCACGCGCTCTACGACACCCAGGTGGACCCCGATCTCCCCTGGCTGCTGCGGAGCATGCATCCCCTCACGACCGAAGGCGTCGCCATGCTCTTCGGGCGGTTGATCCGCGACGTCGAGTGGCTCCGGGTCGTCGCCGAGGTCGGCGAGGGGGACCTCGCGAGGCTTGCGCCGAGCCTGGCCACCGCGCGCCGCGCGTCGCTGCTCACGTTCGCCCGCTGGGTGCTCGTGATGACCCACTTCGAGCGCGGGCTCTATGCCGACCCGGAGAGCGACCACACGGGTCGTTGGTGGGATCTCGTCGAGCGGTTCCAGCAGATTCGCCGGCCGGACGGCCGCACCGCGCCCGACTGGGCCGCGAAGATCCATGTCGCGCTGGCGCCCGTGTACTACCAGAACTACCTGTACGGGGAGCTCGTCGCGTCGCAGCTCCAGGCGATGCTGCACGACCGGGCCGGCGGGATCGTGGACCGCCCCGACGCGGGCGCGCTCCTCGTGAACGAGCTCTTCGCCCCCGGCCTGTCCTTGCGCTGGGACGCGCTCATCGAGCGCGCCACCGGCGAGCCGCTCACCGCCCGCCATCTCGCGGCCGAGCTCCGGACGGGCTGACCGCCGTGTGCGACACGCTCTGCATCGTGACGCCGACGGGAACCCTGTTCGCCAAGAACTCGGACCGTCCGCCCCACGAAGCCCAGGTCGTCGAGGGACACGCGGCACGTCCTGCGGGCGGGATGGTGCACACCCAGTACCTGACCATCCCGGACACCGGCGCGTGCGCGCTGCTCGGATCTCGCCCGGTTTGGCTCTGGGGCTTCGAGCACGGCGTCAACGAGCACCGGGTCGCGATCGGCAACGAGAAGGTGTGGACCGTCGACGACGCGCGAGCAGCGCCGCCTGCTCTGCTCGGCATGGACCTCGTGCGCCTCGCGCTGGAGCGGGCCCGCACGGCCGACGAAGCCTTCGGGCAGCTCACGACGCTGCTCGAGATGCACGGTCAGGGTGGCAGCGGCGAGCAGGACCATGACGAGCCGTACTTCTCGTCCTTCCTGATCGCGGATCCCCGTGGCGGTTGGGTGGTCGAGACGAGCGGCCGCACGTGGGCCGCGCGCCCGGTGGACGGCGGCGCCGCAATCTCGAATCGCGTCTCGCTCGGCACGGACTGGACGCGCGCGTCGGCCGATGTCGAAGCTGGCCGGGACTTCCAGGCGTGGCGCGACCCCAAGGCACCCACTGCCATCGCCGATCTCCGCCTCGACGCCACCCGTGCGTGTGTTGCGACCGGGCTCGAACCAGACCCGAACGTGCGGCCGCCCGGTCCGGCGGAGCTGGTCGCGACGCTGCGCCACCACGGCACGCAACCCTGGGGAGCGCCGGGCTCCGATCCAGCCGTCACCTCACCGGTCCCGACCGAGGTCGACGAGCATTGGAACGGCGTCACGGTGTGCATGCATCTCGGCGACTACCAGGCCACGACCTCGTCGATGGTCACCGCGCTCCCGGCCGACCCTGATGCTCCGGTGCGAGCGTGGGTCGCGCTCGGAAGCCCCTGCGCGAGCGTCTACGTTCCGGTCTTCCCGCCGTACTCCGTTCCCCCGTGGCTGGGCCGCGCGGCTACCTGGCACCGCTTCGCCGCGCTGCGCAAGCGAGTCGAGTCCGCACCCGAAGAGCTCGCCGCGGTGCGGGCCGTGCTGGCTCCCGTGGAGGCCGAGCTCTGGGAGCGCGCGGACCGCGCCGCGGAGCGCGGAACCCCGGATGCGCTCGCCGCCTATGCGGGCGACGCGTGGCCGCCGGTCGAGGACGCGCTCGACCGCCTCGACGTCTGAGCTCCCTGGTCCGCCCGTCGAGTCGACCGTCCGTCACCGGTGTGCCTAGGTTCCGGAACATGGAGTACAACCTCGCCGACCTGTGGGAGCGGGTCGTCGACACGGTCCCGGATCGCGAAGCACTGGTGTGCGGCGACACGCGCCTGACCTACGCGGCCGCCGACGAGCGCATCAACCGGCTCGCCCACTTTCTGCGCGACCAGGGCATCGGGGAGGGCGACCACGTGGCGCTCTACCTCCAGAACGGCGTCGAATACCTCGAGGGGATGTTGGCCGCGTTCAAGATCCGCGCCGTCCCGGTGAACGTCAATTACCGCTACGTGGAGGAGGAGCTGCATTACCTCTTCGTCGACGCCGACGCGAAGGCCGTGATCTTCCACCGCGAGTTCGCACCCAAGCTCGTCGCGATCCGCGACCACGTCCCCATGTTGGCGCTCTTCGTGAGCGTCGACGACGGAACCGACGAAGACCTCGCCGCGCTCGGCGCGACGACCTACGACGACGCGCTCGCCGCCGGCGCGCCCGGTCGCGACCATGCACCTCGCTCGGCCGACGACCTCTACATCCTCTACACCGGTGGCACCACCGGGATGCCCAAGGGCGTGATGTGGCGCCATGAGGACATCTTCTTCGGTGCGTTCGGTGGCGGGAGCTTCTCCGGCGACGCGATCGCCGCGCCGGAGGACATCGCCGAGAACGCGGCCGCCGGTCGCACCCGGTGCCTGCCCGCATGCCCGTTCATGCACGGGACCGCGCATTGGATGGCGTTCACCACCTTGTACAGCGGCGGCACGGTGATCATCTCGCCGGACCGCCACCTCGTGCCCGCCCACCTGTGGGAGCTCATCGCGCGCGAGCAGGTCAACTTCCTCGTGATCGTCGGCGATGCGTTCGCGCGTCCGCTCGTCGACGCGCTCGACACGCTCCCCGAAGCGGTGGACCTCTCCGGTCTCGTCGTCATCCTCTCCGGCGGTGCGATCCTCTCCCCCACGGTCAAGACCGACCTGGCGGACCGCCTGCCGGGCTGCATGATCATCGACGGCTACGGATCTTCCGAAGCCGGCGGCCAAGGGCAGTCCGTCACCGTCGCGGGCGCGGAGCCGAGCCCCACCCCGCGCTTTCGGGTCAACGACGAGACCACCGTGCTCACCGCCGACTTCGCCCCGGCCGGTCCCGGGGTGATCGGCAAGCTCGCCCGCCGTGGTCACATCCCGGTCGGCTACTACAAGGACCCGGAGAAGAGCGCGGCCACGTTCCCCGTCGTCGACGGGGTGCGGTGGTCCGTACCCGGCGACGACGCCCGGATCGAGGACGACGAGACGATCACCCTGCTCGGCCGCGGCTCGGTCTCCATCAACACCGGCGGCGAGAAGGTGTATCCCGAAGAGGTGGAGGCGGCGCTCAAGGCCGACCCGGCGGTGATGGACGCGGTCGTCGTGGGAGTGCCGGACCCGCGCTGGGGCGAGCGCGTGGTCGCGGTCATCCAAGCCCGTGCCGGCGCGACCGTGGACCGGGACGACCTGGACCACGGCGTACGCACGCGGGTCGCGGGCTACAAGTGCCCGCGCGAGATCGTCCTCGTCGACGCGATCGTCCGCTCACCCTCGGGCAAGCCCGACTACCGCTGGGCCAAGGCGACGGCGATCAGCCGGCTCGAGGCCGACGCAGCCACCACGCCATGACCGAGCTCGCCACGACGGCGCCTGCTTTCGTCGAGACGGCCCATCGGATCGTGTGGTGCTCGGTCGCCAGGGGCGACGTGCTCGGCCGGCGGGCATCCGAGTGAGCAACCGCCTGGCCGAGGAGACGTCGCCGTACCTGCGCCAGCACGCCGAGAACCCGGTCGACTGGTACCCGTGGGGCGACGAGGCATTCGCCCGGGCGAACGAGGAGGACAAGCCGATCCTGCTGTCGGTCGGGTACTCGTCGTGCCACTGGTGCCACGTGATGGCCCACGAGTCTTTCGAGGATCCGGGCGTCGCCGCGGTGATGAACGACCGGTTCGTGAACGTCAAGGTCGATCGCGAGGAGCGGCCGGACGTCGACGCGATCTACATGGACGCGGTGCAGGCTCTGACCGGTCGGGGCGGCTGGCCGATGACCGTCTTCCTCATGCCGGACGGTCGCCCGTTCTACGGCGGTACGTACTTCCCGAAGGTGGACCAGCAGGGCATGCCGGGGTTCATGCGGGTCATGGACGCGATCGAAGACGTGTGGACCAACCGGCGGGCCGACGTCTCCGACCAGGCCGAGCAGCTCTACGGCGCGATGACGGCCAGCGCTCTCCGCGACCAGCTCGCCGCAGTCGATACGGGCTCCGGCCTCTCCCCGGCGGTGCTCGATCTGGGCGAGGACGCGCTCGCCGAGCGGTTCGACGCGACGCTCGGCGGGTTCGGCGGTGCGCCCAAGTTCCCACCGGCGATGGCGATCGACTTCCTGCTTCGCCGCTACGTGCGTCGCGGCGCGGCCGAGACGCTCACGATGGCCACCACGACCCTCGACGCGATGGCCGCCGGTGGCATCTACGACCACCTCGGCGGCGGCTTCGCCCGCTACTCGACCGACGCCTACTGGCTCGTCCCGCACTTCGAGAAGATGCTGTACGACCAGGCCCTGCTCGTGAGCGCGTACCTCCACGCGTACCTGGTCACCGGCACCGAGCGGTATCGGCAGGTCGTCGAGGAGACGATCGGATACGTGCTGCGCGACCTCGGCCATGCGGACGGCGGGTTCTTCTCGGCCGAGGACGCCGACAGCGAGGGCATCGAGGGGAAGTTCTACCTCTGGAGCCTCGAAGAGCTCACCGAGGTGTGCGGGAACGTGGCCCCCGAGGTGATCCGTACGTTCGGTGTCACCGCCGGCGGCAACTTCCGCGATCCGCACACCGGGTACTCCGGGAACATCCTCCATCTCGTCGACCGCACCGGCGTTCCGTCGGACGTGGTGAACGAGGCCCGCAGCCAGTTGTTCGCGCGCCGGGAGCTGCGCACCCGCCCTGGTCTCGACGACAAGGTGCTGCTCGGGTGGAACGCGCTGTTCCTGCGGTCGCTGGCCGAGGCTGCGGCCGCGCTCGAGCGCCCGGACTGGATGGAGGCCGCGCGGCGAAACGCTCGGTTCCTCCTGTCCGCGCTGCGCCGCTCAGACGGCCGCCTGCTCCGCTCGTGGCAATCGGACGGCGGGGCTCGGCACCTGGCGGTCGCCGAGGACTACGCCGCGTTGCTCGAGGCGCTCGTCACCATGGCGGAGGTGGACGACGTGGCCTGGCTCGCCGACGCGCGCACCTGTGCCGGCGACCTGTTCCGGCTCTTCCACGACGAGGAGACCGGCGGGTTCTTCACGACCGGGACGGACGCCGAGTCGCTGATCGTCCGCCCGCAGGACTTCTTCGACAACGCCACGCCGTCCGAGAACTCGCTCGCCGCCGACGGGCTGCTCCGGCTCGCCGCGCTGACCGGTGATCCCGAGCTCGAAGCAGCCCCGCGCCGGCTCCTGGACCAGCTCGCGGACATCGCGGGCCGGCACTCGAGCAGCTTCGCCTTCCTCCTCGGGGCCTACGAGCGGGCCGTGACACCGCCGATCGAGATCGCCGTCGTCGGCCGCGACCCCGAGCTGGCCCGGGAGGTGTTCGGCCGCCTCATCCCCGCGTCGGTAGCCGTTCAGGCCGATCCCGGTGCGGGCGCCGACCTCACGCCCCTGCTCGCCGACCGGCCCCTCGTCGACGGCCGCCCGACCGCCTACGTCTGCGAGCGCTTCGCCTGCCGCCTCCCGGTCACGACTCCCGAGGCACTGCGGGCAGAGATCGACACCGCCCTCGCCTCCCGTACGTCGCGGTAGGACCGGGTCAGCGGCGCCGCCGGCCGGTCTACGGGTGGCCGAGGCCGTTGGCGAGGGCGTCGGCGGTAGCCCAGCCGAAGGCGATGACCGCTTCGCCGCGGGTCACGTCCACGCTGCCGACGACCGCCGCGGCAGCCTTGCCGCCACCCTTCACCGTGCTCGCGTCGAGCACGGCCTCCGGATTCCCGGTCGGCGCGAGCCGGAACGCCCGGTCGTCGTAGCGGGCTTCGCAGCCGTAGCGCCGGGCCAGGCGCCGGCCCCAGGCCCGCTCCTCACCCGTGGGGGCGTAGTTGGGTCGGGGAACGACGTCGGCAAGCCCGCCGAGCAGCGAGTACGCCGCCGCGTGGCCGATCCGCCCGGCCACGAGGACGTCCTCGTCCGGGAAGGAGATCGCGGCCCGCCGGTAGAGCTCGCCGACCAGGCCCTTCACGGCCGCCCCGGCCTGACGGCCCCGTCGCACGGCGCCGAGGCCCCAGAGGATGCACGGCGTACCGCCGACCCGTTCGAGCGATCCGAACAGGAACGCGTGCTGGCCCGTGTCCTCGGTGGCTACGACGACGAGCGGAAAGTGCTCGACGTGAGCCTCGAGCTCGTGGTCCATGCCGGACAGGCCGACTGAAGCGAGGAGCTGGCCGAGCTCATCGAGCTCGGCCGGCTTCAGCGAGACGGAATCGCGGGATTCGATCTGCATTGCTCATACATTCTTGCCGACGAGCACCCGCGCGGGCCAGTCGAATCAAACGCCCACGCCACGCGCCATGTCGCGGCCCGGCCAGTACGGCCCTGCGCTCGGCTTCACGGGCGTGTGGCCACGGCTCCGGAACGGATGCATGGCGCCGAACGCGTCGAGCAGCCACCCACCGCCATTCCCCCGGCTGAGGGCGATGCCGCGCACGACATCCCAGCCCGGCCAGTACGGGCCGGCGCTCGGCATCGCCGGCAGCGGCGCTCGGCCGACGACGAACCGGTGGATCCCACCGAACCCGTCCACGACATAACCGCCCTGGCCGGAAGGCGTGACCGCGACGCCGCGGGCAATGTCCCAACCGTCCCAGTACGGCCCGCCGTGAGCAGCCGGCGGCCTCCGATTGTCGCCCACCGCGAACGGATAGAGCCCGCCGAACTCGTCCACGATGTAGCCGCCGGTGCCGCTGGCCAGGAGCGCGACGCCGCGGGCCCGGTCCTGGCCGAGCCAGTAGGGGCCGCCGGTCGCGGCCGGCGGCGCGGCGTGGCCGCCGACTCCGAACGGATGGAGGCCACCCGAGTCGTCGAGCACGTACCCACCCGTCCCGCCGGGGAGGACCGCGACACCACGGGCGTGATCCTCCCCCACCGCGTAGGTCACCCCACCGGATGTCCGTGACGGGATCGGCCCGGCACCGATCCGGAACCGGGAGATCAGACCGCGGCGGTCGACGACGTACCCGCCGCTGAGCGGCCTCACGACCTCGACCGCGGCCGGGCTCACGCCGATGTTGTTGCGGGCCCGGACGTAGAAGCGTGCGTCGTCGTTGTCGTGGAGCCCGAAGAGCCTCAGGTGCGTGGCGAGCGGACCCACGGTGCGGGCCCCGTTCGGGCCCGTGATCGTGTAGCCGGTGATCGTGAAGCCGTTGCCGTTGGAGCTCGGCGGGCTCCAGTGGAGGCTCGCCTGGTTGTGCCCCACGTTGACGCTCACCTCGCGTGGGACGGTCGGCCGGCGTTGCGCACGTCCACCGCAGCCCGGGACCGCCTTGCAGACGTCGAGGCGGCCGCCTGTGGCCACCTTGTCGGCGAACGCGGGCAGCTTGTCGACCGCGTGGAGGACGCGGCCTCGTAGCGCGGACAGCGAGAGGCTCGGATCGCTCGCCAGGGCCAGGACGGCGGTGCCGGAGACCATCGGTGTGGCCATCGAGGTGCCGTCGAAACCGCAATAGAGCCCTCCGCACCCCAAGATCCCGGGGGGGACGGTGGAGACGATGGCGACCCCGGGGGCGGCGATGTCGACGCTCGTCGTGCTGGAGTTCGAGAAGTAGGCGAGCGTGTCGTCGGGGGCGCTCGCGGCGACACAGACGACGTTGGCCAGGGTGTACGAGCACGGGTAGACGGGGAATTGGTCCACGCTCCGCGCGTCGTTGCCGGCTGCCGTCACGAAGAGCATGCCGGCCGCGCCGGCCCTTGCGATCGCCGATCGCAACGCCTCGGAGTTGATGTCGCCGCCCCACGACGCCGACAGGACCCGCAGGTCCACGCCGGCCGCTTTGGCGCTGATGGCCCAATCGATGGCCTCGACCGCGTTGACGATCGAGCCGTCGCCGCTCGCGTTCAGCATCTTGATGGACATCAGCGACACTCGGGGTGCGACCCCCGTGATGCCGACCCCGTTGTTGCCGACCGCGCCGATGATCCCGGCGACATGGGTTCCGTGGCCGTTGTCGTCCGCCGGAGCGCAGGTCTTGGTGAACGTGTTGAAGCCGTGCGTCCCGTACGGGCAGAAGCCGATGCCCACGCGGTTGGTCCACAGGTTGCCGACCAGGTCCGGGTGGACCGTGTCGATCCCGCTGTCGAGCACGCCGACGACCAGGTCACGCGAGCCGAGCGTGGTGCTCCACGCGGCCGAGGCGCTGATGCCCCCCGGCCCGTTCTGGAGGGACGAGAGTGACGGGAAATAGGGGTCGTTCGGGGTGAAGGTCGAAGCCGAGATCCGGTAGTTCGGCTCGACGTAGCGCACCCGCGAGTCCCGCCGCAGCCCGTCGACGCGCGCCGCCTCGAGATCGCCGGCCGGCGCGTCCACGACGAGCGTGCCGTCGTCGACCGCCTCGACGCCGCTCACTCCGGCCGCGGCGGCGAGCGCACGCCCATCGGCACCGGAGACGCCTTCCGCGAGGCCGACGATCAGGCGACCGTCTGCGACCGGCGCGGCGGGTGAGGCCGGAGCCGGGGCGGGCTGTGAGGCAGGAACCGGCGACGCCGGTGATGGTGGTGGTGTCGCCGCGGCCGCGGCCGCACCGCTCGACGGGCCCGCGGCGAGCCCAAAGCTGGACGCCACCAGCAGACCGGCGACGAAGGCCGGCCATCCTCGGTGGATCCGTTGTGCGTTCATGGGGGTTCCACCGCGATGAGAGACGCTTGATTACCGGCCCGCAACGATACGGGACGAGAAGCCCGGTTCCGGCGTCAGGGTCGAGAAGCGCCGGTTCGTGAGCATTTCGCGGCCGCGCGCAGTGACGGCGCCGGTGCTCGGCGCGTCAGTACTGGCCTTGCGATGCGACCGGGAACCTCGCACGGGATGCGGGCGTTGACCCAGTGTCCCCCACCAGACCGGGCGCCCTCGATCCCCGTCGACCACCGCGGTGCCCCGAGATCAACGAGCCGGATGACATGACGCAGACCACGATCAGCAGCAACGGCCACACCAACGGGCGCGCCACGGCCCCGGAGACGGCCCCGTCCCCTGACCGCCGCCAGACCACCACACCGCCGTCGGTGCAGCCCGAGGTTCTCGTCGAGCGCCACGTCGAGAACGCCCGCCGGCAGCTGGCCGAGGCGAGGGAGCGGCTCAAGGCGGCCCGCCGCCGGGTGGTGCAGCTCGAGGACGCCGTCGGCAACTGGGAGCGATTCGCCGCCGAGCTCCGCCAGAGCTACGGAAACGGGACTCCCCCCGTCTGAGCTGCCCGCGTACAGGGACCCCCTCCCCGTCGCGTAACGTGTAGGGCTCATCCGTACGCTCGAAGGGGGGCACGTGAAGAAGCTGGGGGCCGCTGCTGCGCTGTTCGCGCTCGTGGTGCTCCTCGCGGCGTGCGACAGCGGCGGCGGACCGCCGCCCAAGCCCGTCTATCCGGCCACGATCAACCTCTCCGGCGACATCACCCTCGACGGCGCCACCTTCGTCCGCGGGAACCTCAGCAACTGTGCGGGCGCC
Source organism: Acidimicrobiia bacterium (assembly GCA_038252255.1). Lineage (GTDB taxonomy): Bacteria > Actinomycetota > Acidimicrobiia > IMCC26256 > JAENVU01 > Chersky-806. Next base: position 23,865 of record JBBSAM010000038.1, read on the forward strand.
GGCCGGTTTGCCGACCTGATCGCGGGCGCTCCGGTGACGGTCAGCAACCGGGCCGGCCAGCCCCTCGCCGTCGGGTCCATCTCGTACGGGATCGGGACGAACGTCTACCAGAACCATCTCGACGAGTGCACGTTCCGGTTCCACGTCCTGCGGGTCCCGCGCACCTCGTCCTACATCATCAAGGTCGCCCAGCAGGCACCGGTCTCGCGGGACTTCCTGTCGCTGTACCGCTACGGCGGGACCCTCCAGTTCAAGCTCCCGCCGAAGGTCGTCACCACGACCACCACGCTGCCGCTCCCGGCCGCCTCCACCGGCTGACCCGGGACTGTCGGAGCGCCCGCTCAGCCGGGAGGCGCCAGCGGGGCGTAGTCGTCCCTCGACACCGGGCTCGGCGTGAGCGAGCCGTTCGCCCGCGGGATGTCGGTCGCCGCGCCACCGAGGGTGAACTGAACCTGACCGATGCCGGGGCGCGCGGTCAGGGTGAACACGATCTGGGCGAGCGCCAAGATCTGGTCGTTGCCCGAGAGCGCGGCGAACGGCGCACTGAGGTCGACCGTCACGGTTCCTCCCACGGGGTCTTTGGATTGAAAGCTCTCGCCGTCCGGGAGTGCGGACCGCGTCCCCGCCGCGACCTCGGCGCGCGTCGGACCCCTGGCCAGCCGGTCGAGCAGGCGCTCGATGGTGACCGGGGGCCGGATCTTCCGCCCGGCGCGCACGAGCCGGCCGTTCTTGGCCAGGAACACGACCACGTCCCGGTCGCCGAACTGGTTGATCGGGTCCACCCCACTGTTCTCGTTGAGCAGGCCGAACGGCACGTCCTTTGGATTCGCCTTCGTTGCCGTGTCGTGGCTCGGCACGCCGCACGCGCTGACCCCGGCCACGACGGCGAGCAGGACGACCATCGAGACGCTTCGCGGCTTCACATCCCGTCCTTCGGGAGCGCGATGACGAACCGGGCGCCCCCGGCCGGCGAGTCCTCGACCCACACCCGACCCCGGTGCAGGCGCACGTGCTCGTCCACCAACGCCAACCCCAGGCCGGTGCCCGGGGCACTCTGCGCGGACTCGCCCCGTGCGAACCGCTGGAACACGTACCCGCGCTCGTTCTCGGGAACCCCGGGCCCGGCGTCGTCGACCGCGAGGAACAGCGTGTCGTCCGTCCCGGAGATGACCACGGTCACTGCTCCCCCACCGTACGCATCGGCATTGTCCAAGAGGTTGGTCAGCACCTGGCTGATGCGGCGCTCGTCGAGCACGACTCGCGCGGGAGCGCCGGCTTCGGTCTCGATCACCACATGCTCGCGTTGCGAGGACACCAGCACCTGGTGCACCAGCTCTGTCGGTGAGACCGAGCTGACAGTGAGCTCGGTGGCCCCGGCTTCGAGCCGGGAGATCTCCAGCAAGTCGAGCACCAAGCGGGTGAACCGTTGCACTTCGTCGTCCAACACGGCGAGCGCTGCTTCTGCGGTCTCCGCCGAGCCGCGCCGGCGGGCGACGTTCAGCGCGGCCGCCATCGTGGCGAGTGGCGTCCGCAGCTCATGACTGACGTCGGAGGCAAACCGGGACTCGCGGTCGATGCGGCTCTTGAGCGCGGACACCATGGCATTGAACGCATCGACGAGCGGCTCGAGATCGCTGTCGCCTTCGGCGTCCAGGCGCTGGTCGAGCGCACCCTCGCCGATCCCGGCCGCGGTCGCGGCCATGCGGCGCACCGGGCGCAGCACGCGACCACTCGCGTAGCGCCCGAGCACCGCGCCGATCGCCGTGATGATGATCGCCGCGGCCGCCAGCGCCCGGGCGAGCAGGCTCAACGTCTGATCGAGCTCTCGAACCGGGACGAACTCGAAGTACGAACCCTTGATCGCCAAGAGCGGAACGCCGACTCCGATGGTCGGCGAGGACGAGAGCCGCGTGTTCTGAGTCCCGGCCGACCCCGACGCCACGAGCTCACGCAGCGATCGCGGAACGTCATCGCGACTCACGGCGACCGACGTCCCGAACCACTGGTTGCCGACCCGCAGGACGATGGCGCTGTCCGCACTCGTCTGCGCCTGGGCCAGCGCGCCCCGTACGTCGAGCCGGTTGCCCTCGAGCGCGTCGCGTACAGCCCGCGCGTTCAGGTAAGCCTGCTGCCGCACCGTCTCTTGGCGTCGGGTCACCAGGTACGAGCGGGTCAGCTCGTAGGAGAACACCGCCAGCGTCACCGAGAGCAGGAATGCGAGACCGGCGAACACGAGTGTGACCCGGGCGCGCAGGCCGAGACGATGAAGTCGCTCGCGCACCGGCTGCATCACGCCATCCTTGCTCGGCCGCGAGCCGAAAGTGGATCAAGGGACCCGAAGGCTCCCGCTGATACCCGTAACCTGCTCGTCGTGGACCCGGAGCTGCAGGCTCGCTGCACCGCGGAAGGCCGTGCGATCACGTACTGGGCGGGTGTCGCGCCGGAGCGGGCGGCAATCTCGTCACCGCACGGGAACCGCACATTCGCCGAGCTCGACGCCCGGGCCAACCAGCTCGTGCGCGGCCTGCGGGCCCGAGGGCTGGCCGCCGGCGACGCCGTCGCCCTGGTGAGCCGGAACCGTCCGGAGTTCGTCGAGGTGTGGGCCGCGTGCCGGCGGGCCGGCTTCCGGCTGACACCCATCAATTGGCATCTGACGGTCGACGAGATGTCGTACATCGTGAGCGACTGCGAAGCGCGGGCCCTCGTCGTCGATCTCGGCGTTCCGTCGGGTGCAGCTCTCGCGTCCCGTCACGCACCCACGCTCGACACCGTGATGACCGTCGCCGGCTCCGCAACGGATGGTGAGGCGTACGACGACGTGCTCGACGCGCAGCCGGCCGACGCACTCACCGATCCGGCGCCGGGGAGCCTGATGCTCTACACCTCCGGAACAACCGGGCGCCCGAAGGGCGTGCACAAGGATCCGCACCCACCGGCCGTCGAGAACCTCGCCGGTTACGAAGCCGGCAGCGTCCACCTCTGCACCGGCCCGATGTACCACGCGGCGCCGCTGAACATCTCGATGATCTCGCCGCTGTCCAACGGGGCGGGCGTCGTGGCCATGGACGGCTGGACACCGGTCGAGACCCTGCGGCTGATCGAGCACCACCGGGTGACGCACACGCACCTGGTGCCGACCATGTTCCACCGCCTGCTCGCGCTCGACCCGGAGACCCGCGACGGTTTCGACGTCACGTCGTTGCGGCTGGTGGTCCACGGCGCAGCGCCGTGCCCGATCCCGGTCAAGCAGGCGATGATCGAGTGGCTCGGTCCGGTGCTCGTGGAGTACTACGCCTCGACGGAGGGGGCGGGAACACTGGTTGATTCGGGGAGCTGGCTGCTCAGGCCCGGGACGGTCGGCAAGCCGTACCCCGAAGATCTCGTCATCGTCGGGGACGAGGACGCTCGGCCGGTTCCCGCCGGTGAGATCGGGATGATCTGGATCAAGAGCCATCCCGGTGAGGAGTTCGAGTATTTCCACGACCCGGAGAAGACCGACCGCAACCAGCGTGGCGCGTGGTACACGCTCGGCGATGTCGGATACCTCGACGAAGAGGGCTACCTCTTCCTGTCGGGCCGCAGCGCCGAGCTGATCATCTCGGGCGGCGTGAACATCTACCCCGCGGAGATCGACGCCGTGCTGCTCGAGCACCCCGCGGTACGGGACGTCGCGACGATCGGTGTACCCAACGAGGAGTGGGGCGAGGAAGTGCTCGCCGTCGTCGAGCTCGAGCCGCCCGCGACCCCGTCAAACGAAACGCGCGACTTGCTGATCGAGTACACGCGCATGCGGCTCGCGCGGTTCAAGTGTCCGCGATCGGTCGCATTCGTCGAAACGCTGCCGCGCCAGGACAACGGCAAGGTGTACCGGCAGGTGCTGCGTGACCGGTTCACTCTGTCCGATTGAGCCGCTGTACGAAACGATCGGTGGTCAAGCGGTACCGGTACCGGTACCGTTGACATCGGCGTCCTCGGCTTCTGCCCAGACCCCGCCCGGGTCGAGACCCTTCGCAGCGCCACCCCGTCATCGCAAATGGCTGGGCAAGGCCTGGCGAGCGTCTTGAGGCCCTGACTCCCCCCTGCCCGGAGGTCGGGGCCTCGACGCGCCCGGTCGCTGCCCGGCATCCGTCGTCGGCCGGATTCAGGCGGACAGGCCGCCGATTCCCTTGCCCACGAGCACTGCGCCGATCACGAGCAGGAGCACCCCCATCATCACCGCGTTGTGCTGACCGAGCCAGACCTTCATCTCGTCGAGGATCTGCTGGGCTCGCTCGCCTGCCGTCCGGTACACGATCACCGGCGCTGCGACCGTGCTGATCGCCAGCACCACGAAGACCGCGACGGCGACCGCTTCGTCGGCGACCGGCAGGTCGAGCTGCGCCACCCCGACCATCGCACCCGCGATCATCAAGACGTTCTTCGGGTTCACCGCAGAGAGCAACACGCCGAGCCCCGCGGCCTTCACCGGAGTCAACGAGTCGATGGCCTGCAGCCACTTCGGCAACTCGGCGGCCTCGCCCGCCTCGGGCCGTTTCTTGAAGTTGCGCGCCGCGAGCAGCACGAGCAGCCCGCCGAGCACGAGCTTGACCACGGACGACGATGTCGACGGCGCTCCGCTCGACCCGGTGTCGATCAGGCCGGACAGCGCGAGAAGGACGATGCACGCGCCGACGACCCCGACGACCCAACCGCTCAGAAACGCAGCACTATTCGCGCCGGCGCGGGCCGAGAGCAGCATCAGGATGATCGCGATGATCGGTACCGGACTGATCGCGACGCCTATCGCGAAGGGCAGGATCTCCCCGATCGCCTGACCCATTCCGATCACCCCCGTTCGCCCACTGCTCCGGGCGCGGGAGTCTGGCACGGACACCTGGCCGCCCCTCGATCCCCGCGATCCTGACCGACCGAGAAGGTGAGTGATTTCCCGCCGAACCAGGTATAGCCTCAGCGCAACAGGGGTCGGGTCTGCGCTTCAGGGCCGACAGGAGCGGGGGAGATTGACAGATGGGTAGAAGGATCTTTGCGGCACTCGCGGCCGTGGCGCTCGGAGCGGGCGTGCTCACGGTGACCGCGGGTCAGGCATACGCGGCAGCCAAGGTGGATGCAGCAGGAACGTTGCATTGCACGATCACCGGCAAGGTGAAGATCAGCCCGCCCCTGGTGTTCGGCGGGACGGCCGGCGCCGCGACGTTCGCCGCGAAGGTCGCGACCGGGTCCTGCTCCGGTACGTCGGGGGTCACGGGCGTCAAGGGCACGTTCACGGCACACCTGCCGACCAACGACTGCGCCGCACTCGCCCTGCTGCCCTTCCCCGGAGGAACGTTCGGCGGCGCGAAGCCCCTGAAGTTCAAGGGGGCGAGCAAGTACAACCCGAGCTCGATCAACTTCACCTCGGGCGGAACGTTCACGGCGGCGACGCCGATCGTCATGCACGTCCCGGGGGCGGGTTCGTCGTCGATCGCCTCCGGTTCCTTCAAGAACCAGCACGCGACTCTGACGCTGTCCTACCTCCAATCGGCCGAGACGTTCGCGACCAACTGCACCGCGAAGACCAAGGGCCTCAAGGGTTCAGGTGGCCTGAAGAAGATGAGCTTCGGCGGCGCGTCGAACCTCGACATCACCAGCTGAGCGAACCCGGCGCCACCACGCAGTGAGGGCGGGACCACGGTCCCGCCCTCACCCGCGCCCGGCTACAGCGGCGGTACCCTCCCGTTCGCCCGTGCGGTCCCGCCGGGATTCCCGGCAGCACCCGCGACGGCTCCCGTGTGTCGCTGAACCCAGAACCGAAAGAAGGCCAGCCGTTGAAGCTCTCGTCCAGTGACCGACAGGTGATGGGGCTCGGATCGTTGATCTTCTCGTTCTTCGCGCTGGTGTTCGCCTGCATCGCGATCGTCGTCGCTACCCAGGCCTGGTCGCGGAGCAACGACGCCAAGGACGCCACGCAGAAGCTCGCGGCGGGCACGCTGCTGTCCAATCAGGCGAACGTGCGACTGCAGGAGTACTCGATGGTCGTCAGCCCCAGCACCGTGAAGGCGGGCAAGGTGACGTTCACGATCCACAACGTGGGCACGATGACGCACGAGATGGTGCTCGTACGTGCCCCGGATGCCGCCGCGCTCCCGCGCGTGACCGTCGCGACGTCGGAACGCGCCGTAGGCGATGTCGACGAAGAGGCAATTCCCGAGTCGGACCTACCCGGTGAGGCCCAGGTGAAGGCCGGCACCACCGTGACGAAGACCATCAGCCTCACGCCGGGGACCTACGTCATGATCTGCAACATCGACACGAAGCTCAGCGACGGCACGGTGATCAACCACTTCCAGCGCGGCATGTACACCACCATCGCCGCCACCTGACGAACACCCGGCCCCTACGCAATCCGCCGGCCCGACCCGAGTCAGGTCGGGGTGCCCGCGTTCTTGATCACGTTGAACGCCGCGCCCTGCGGATCCATGAGGGTGGCCATCCGTCCGACCTCGGGCACGTCCATCGGTCCGTTCAACACGTTGGCGCCGAGCTCCACCGCCTTCGCGACGGTCGCGTCGCAATCTTCGACCGCGAAGTAGACACCCCAGAACGCGGGCATGCCCTCCATCGGCGGAGGCATTGCCCCACCGATGCCGCCGTCACCCAGCATCCACACCGTGTAGGACGGACCGTCACCGCCCATCTGCATCGTCTCGCCCTTCCAGCCGAGCAACCCGCCGTAGAACGTCTTCGCCGCTTCGACGTCGGGCGTCATCAGCTCGTTCCAGGTGAGTGAGACCGGCTCGTTCACGATCTGCGCGCCGATGCTCCCCTTGGCCTGCCAGAGGCAGAAGATCGCGCCGGTCGGATCCACGACCACCGACATCCGGCCCGCGTCCATCACGTCCATCGGCTCGCTCAGCACCTTGCCACCGAGCTCCTTCGCCTTCCCGGTGGATGCGTCGACGTCCGCGACGGTCACGTACGTGCTCCACACGGGAGGCATGCCGCCCGCCTGCATGTCGGGCGACAGCTTCATCATGCCGGCGACGTCCTTCCCGCCCTGGCGGATCATGTAGTACGGGTTGTTCGGATCGCCGGTCGGTTCCTCGCTGAAGTCCCACCCGAACAGCGCGCCGTAGAACTCTTTGCTCTTCGCTGCGTCCGGGCTCGCGAGATCCGTCCATGACGGTGTTCCGGGCGCGTACTCAGTGCGTACAGGCATCGACTGCTCCTTCGCCGAACGGGGTTCGGCAGCGAACGTACCGTTCCGCGTCCCGGTCGACAACCGGTCGCGCTACGCCGACGCGATCGCCGCGGGAAGCCGTTCGCCGACGAAGTGCTGCCAACCCTTGGCGTGGTCCGAAGCGTGCGTGGACGGCATCTCGAAGTGGCGAAGCTCGACGACGGTCTCGTCCCCGTCCGGGGAGATCGTCACCTCGACACGCGTCGATCCGGGCGCGAGCGGCTCACCCGGCGCGTTTCCTTCCCAGCCGAACGTGAACACGAGTCGGCGAGGTGGGTCGAGCTCGAGGAAGCTGCCGCGCATCACCGGACCGGTCTCCATCACGACACGGAACAGCCCACCGGGCTCCGGCAGCACTTCGGCCTCGAGTCCCCACCACTCGGCGAGACGGGCGGGATCCGTCCAGTAGCTCCAGATCGTCTCGGGGGCGGCGGCGATCCGGACGGTCCGCTCGATGGTCGTCACCTGGCCGACAGCCTCGGTCATCGCTTCCTCCGGTTGGCCCGTGGGGCGGGTGGGTCGGCTCGGTCCGCGCGCTCGGCGACCTCTTTGAGCTTCGAGAGGCGCTCGGACCACATCTCGTCGATGTACTTCCACACTTCCGCCAGCCCTTCCTGCCGGGCGCGGTAGTACCTCCGGTTCCCGTCCGGTCGGATGCTCACCAGCCCGGCGTCGTGGAGCACGCGCAGATGCTGTGACACCGCGGGCCGGCTGATCAGTGGAAAGGCGGCAGCGAGATCGCCGGCCGCACGCTCGCCATCGCGCACCAGCCGCAGGAGCCCGCGCCGGGTGCCGTCGGCCAGCGCGTGGGCCACGGCATCGATTGGGTCTGGCGCGGGCGCCGAAGGCATGTAAGTATTCTCTTACATAGCTCGAAGCGGCGCAAGCACCGATCCGGAGGTCTCACAGTGGAAATGCTCGACGCGCTCTCTCAGACGTTCGACCACACGATCACGATCGTCTCAGGAGTCGCCTCCGACCAGCTCGGTGCGCCAACACCCTGCCGGGAGTGGACGGTCCGCGACCTCCTCGCGCACACGACCGGCGTGATCGTCAACATGGGTCTCGGGGCGAGCGGCCAAAGTCTCCTGCCCGATGTCAACGCCGTCGAGCTCGATGGTGACTTCGGCGCCCAGTTCAGCAACGTTGCTGCACGGACTCTCGCGGCGTGGACGACCCGCGGGCTCGACGGCGAGCTCGACATCGGCGCGGGGCCAATGCCCGCCGCCGCGGGGATCAGCATCAACCTGCTCGACACCACGACCCACTCGTGGGACATCGCGCGTGCTACCGGACAGGACCCGGAGATTCCCGACGAGCTCGCCACCTACGTCCTGGCCGTGGCGGGAGGTGTCGTCAGTGCCGACATCCGCGCCGCCGCCGGCTTCGATCCCGCGATCGTCCTCCCCGCCGGCTCCAGCGCCACCGACCAGCTCGTCGCGTTCTTGGGGCGGCAGCCGTGACGGCCGCGCCGGTCATCGGCACCCGCGACGAATGGCTGCGGGCCCGCCGCGAGCTGCTCGCCGCCGAGAAGGACCTCACCCGCCGCCACGACGAGCTCGCCCGTCAACGCCGAGCGCTCCCCTGGGTACGCATCGACGAGCCCTACGACTTCGACACCGTCAACGGCCGGCGCTCGCTGGCGGAGCTGTTCGACGGCCGCCGCCAGCTGCTCGTCTACCACTTCATGTTCGGCCCCGAATGGGCTGAGGGGTGCCCGAGCTGCTCGTTCTGGGCCGACAGCTTCAACGGCATCGACGTCCACCTCGCACATCGTGATGTGACGCTCATCGCCGCCTCGCGCGCCCCGCTCCCCCGCCTGCTCGAGTACCGCGAGCGCATGGGCTGGACCTTCGACTGGGTCTCCACGTTCGGGAGCCCCTTCAACGTCGATTTCGGCGTGTCCGACGTAACGGTGCACAACTACCGCGAGCTCGCCGAGCCGGCCGAAGAGCGTGCGGGCCTCAGCGCGTTCGCCCTGCGGGACGGCGAGGTCTTCCACACGTACTCCTGCTACGCCCGCGGTCTCGACGCCTTCAACGGCGCCTACCAGATGCTCGATCTCGCACCGGAGGGTCGCGACGAGGACGAGCTTCCGTGGAGGGCCGCGTGGCTCCACCGCCACGACGCCTACCCCGACGACCGCGGGTGACCCGGGCATAGCCGGCAGGTTCCGGGCCGCTCGGGCGCACGATCCCGTAGTGGGCCGCTCGGCTCAACCAGCCGAGGTGCCTTGTCATGAGACCTCTCTGTCCTTATCATGCCGTTTCATGGGGTTAGGGCGGACTCGAATCGCAATTGCATTTTGTTCCATCTTGGCCATGGTCGGTGGCTTGGCGATCCGGGTTGATGCGGCACCCGTCGCGTACTCCCCGACCCCGATCGCCGGGTGGAGCACGAACGGCATCGTCAAGGCCGTCGTCATCATCGGGGACACCGCCTACGCGGGCGGCAGCTTCACCCAGGTCCAGGCACCCGGCGGCAGCCCGACGCTCGCGAGGACGAACATCGCCGCGTTCGACATTCACACGGGCGCGATCCGGGCCGGCTTCACCGGGGTGACGAACGGACGGGTCGAGTCGATGGCCACCGACGGTGTGCACCTGTTCATCGGCGGTGACTTCACGACCGTCAACAACATCAACAAGGTGCGCCTCGCCTCGTTGGATCCGGTCACGGGCAGCGTCAACACGGCGTTCACGGCCGGCGCGACCTCGCATGTCTACGCCCTTCGAGTCAAGGGCAGTCGCCTGTACGTGGGCGGGTCGTTCTCCACGCTCGGCAACGTCGCGCGCAGCCGCATCGCGGCGGTGGACACGACGACCGGCGCGGTGGACCCGACGTTCAATCCCAATGCGGATGATGCAGTCCACGCGATCGTCACCTCACCGGACGGCAACACCGTCTACGTCGGCGGCGACTTCCTGAACATCGGCGGCGGCGCGCGCGGGTGGCTCGCTCCGCTCTCCCCCGTCACCGGTCAGCTGCTGCCGCTCGTGTTCCAGTATCCGATCGTCACCGGATCGATCCCGGGCGTGATCGATCTCGACATCTCGCCGGCCGGCGACCGCCTCTTCGGTGCGCTCGGGGGCTTCGAGAACCGGGTGTCGTCGTGGAGCACCACGAGCGGTCAGAACCAGTGGTTCTACCAAGTCGACGGCGACACGCAAGCCGTGCGCTACGTGAACGGCAACGTGTACTTCGGCTTCCACGAAGGGGCGCTCGACGACCACACGATCCGTATGCGCGCCGCGGACGCGGCGACCGGCCAGATCGACAGCTACTACACCCCGATGGACAGCTTCTTCGGCGTCTGGGACATCGACGCCAACGCCGACGTCCTCGTCGTCGGCGGGGAGTTCACCAACTTCAGCGGCGTCGCGACCCAGGGCATCGCCATCCTGCCGAGGCCGACCAACGACACGACCGCGCCCACACCACCAGGCAACCTCACAGTCACCGGTTCGGCCGCGACCTCGATCTCCATGTCCTGGTCCGCGGGCACCGATAACAACGCCGTCGCCGGCTACCGGATCCTGCGCAACGGGATCGAGGTCGCCTACCCCACCGGCCTCACCTACACGGACGGCGACCTGAACCCGTCGACGAGCTACACCTACACCGTCCAGACCGTCGACGCCGCGGGGAACTTCTCGCCGTCGAGCAACGTGGCGGTCGGAACCACCGGCGTGGTGCTCACCCCCGCCGGCTCCGTCTGGAAGTACCTCGACAACGGCACCAACCAGGGCACCGCCTGGCGCGCGCCCGCGTTCAACGACGCGGCCTGGTCATCCGGTCCGGCCCAGCTGGGCTACGGGGACGGCGACGAGGCCACCGTCGTCGGCTACGGACCCAACCCCAACCAGAAGTACCCCACTACCTACTTCCGGCGGCAGTTCACCGTCGCCAACCCCGCGACCGTGGGCGGGCTCACGCTCCGCCTGCTCCGCGATGACGGTGCGGTCGTCTACCTCAATGGCACCGAGGTCGTGCGGAGCAACATGCCCAACGGCACGATCACCTCGTCCACCTTCGCGGTCAACAACATCGAAGGGGCGGACGAGATCGCCTGGAACAACTTCACGATCAACCCTGCGCTCCTCACCGCCGGCACGAACACCCTCGCGGTCGAGATCCACCAGCAGTGGAGTGGGAGCTCGGACCTCAGCTTCGACCTGGCCCTCGAGACCGCGGGCGTCGCCGGTACGGCGCCCGTCGTCACACTCCAAGCACCCACGAACAACGCGTACGTGAAGACCCCGTCGACCCCGTTCTCGGGCACCTGCACGAACGGCGCCGGCGATGTGACCGTCAACGTCACCGGCACGAACTCGGCCGCCCTCACCGCGCCGTGCACCTCCGGGCAATGGAGCGTCTCGGGACCGCTCGGCGACGGCACCTACGCCGCCACCGCATCGCAGACCCTGAACCAGCTCACCGGGACGAGCGCCAGCGCCGCCTTCACCGTCGACACCGCCGCACCGGTCGTCACACTCGCCCAACCGGCCAACGGTGCCTCGATCTTCAGCTTGAACATGACGTTCTCGGGCTCATGCACGACGGGTGACGGGCCGGTGGGGGTCAGCATCACCGGAACCGCGTCGGCAACGCTTTCCGCCGCGTGCACGAGTGGCGCCTGGTCCACCTCCGGCACGCTCGCGTCCGGCGCCTACTCGGCCTCGGCGTCGCAGACCGACGCCGCCGGGAACACCGGGACGAGCGCCACCAACAGCTTCACGGTGAGCGCGTCCGATACGAGCCCGCCGGTCACCACGGACAACACCGCATCCATCGGCAGCGCCTGGCGCAACACGCCGGCCACGGTCACGCTCAACGCCACGGACCCTTCCGGCGTCGCCGCCACGTACTACACCACGGACGGTTCGACCCCGACGACGGCATCGGCCACCGGCACCTCGATATCGCTCACCAGCTCGGGCGTCTACACGATCAAGTACTTGTCGGTGGACACCGTCGGCAACGTCGAGGACGTCAAGACCGCCGGGACCCAGATCCGCATCGACACCGTCTCCCCCTTGACCAACGACAACACCAGCGCCATCGGCAACGCGTGGCAGCACTCGGCTCAGACGGTGATCCTGACCCCGCTCGACTCCGGTGGGTCCGGGGTGACCGCGACGTACTACACGACGAACGGATCGACCCCCACGACCGCGTCCGCATCGGGGACGTCCATCCCGCTCCCGGCCGACGGCACGTACACGATCAAGTACTTCTCCGTCGATGCCGCCGGGAACAGCGAGCCGGTTCAGACCGCAGGCACGCAGATCCGCATCGACTCGACGGCACCGACGGTCGCGCTCACATTCCCGGCCAACGGGGTCACGTACAGCTCCGCCACCTGGAATGCCGGCTGCACGGTCGCCGGAATCTGTGGCAACGCAAGCGACGCACTCTCCGGACTCTCGGCGGTGAACGTCACCGTCCAGCGCCAGAGCGACGGCGCCTACTGGACCGGGAGCGCCTGGCAGGCCGGGCTCTCGACGATCACACCCGCGGTCGGCTCCACCTGGAGCGTGCCGCTCCCGACCAGCCAGCTCAACAACGGCGCCAGCTACGTGGTGACCGTTCAGGCAAGTGACAACGCCACCAACCTGTCCGCGGTGACGAGCCGCACGTTCACGTACAACACTCCCCCGACGAACCTGCACACCACCTCGATCACCGGCTCGACCGCGAGCCTCGCGTGGGACGCACCCTCCGAGCTGGCCGCCGTCACCAGCTACAACATCTATCGCGGCGGAGTGCTCGTCGGTTCCAGCCCGACACCGAGCTTCGCCGACTCCGGTCTCACGGCCGGGACGGCGTACGCCTACACCGTCACGGCGGTCGACGCCCTGGCCGTCGAGTCACCGGCCACACCGGTGCTGAACGTCACCACGATCGACGACGTCGCGCCGACCCAGCCCAGCGGCCTCGCCGCCCCGACCGTAGCGGTCGATCATGTCGTCCTGACCTGGAGCGCATCGACCGACAACGTCGGTGTGACCGGCTACGACGTACTCCGGAACAACGTGGTGATCGGCACCTCTACCACCACGACCTACAACGACACCACGGTCGCGTCGAACCAGACCTACAGCTACACCGTTCGCGCTCGAGACGCCGCGGGCAACCAGTCACCGGTGTCCAACCCGCTCTCGGTGACGACACCCGTCTTCATCGGCAAGTCGTACGAGGACTCCTTCGACTCCGGGAGCTTCGTGGGCGGCAAGTGGACCACGCTGAACGCGGTGGCGGTGCCGGGTACCACGAGCCCCTTCTACGCCAAGCTCACCGCGGGCGGTGGCAACGCGGCCTACCTCAACTGGCCCACCAGCGTGATCGAGCAGAACCACCGCAGCTGGAGCTTCCGTGGGTACGTCCGGGTCGAGTCGCACAACGCCAACCAGGTCGTCAGCCTCGTGGAGCTCAAGAACGGTGCGAGCAAGGCCGCGTACCTCTACACGAACCCGACGAACGGACGGTGTACCGCAAGCCTCGCGTCCATCTCCGCGACCACCTCGTTCTCCTGCACGGACAACGCGTGGCACTTGATCGAGATGAAGGGCGACTTCGGCGCCACCACGTGGACGCTCGACTGGAAGATCGACGGCGTGGCCCAGACGTCGATCAGCGCCACCGGCCAGACCACTACGACGGTCCGCAGCCTCTGGCTCGCCGAGACCACCGGCGGACCCACGAACGTCTCCGACTGGGACAACGTGAAGCTCGCAGTCGCAGACACCGCTGAGCCGTTCCTCGGCGGGGCCACACCCTTCGGGTAGCGGGATCTCGCCGGAGCCGACCTCGAGAACCGGTCAGGTCCGGCCCGCGTCCTGCCGATGAAGGCGTATGGCGACGTCCGGCACCCGGGGCTTCACCCTCGCCGTGGCGGCCCGGCTGGCCATCCTCGAGAACCTGCTGGCCGGCGACACCACGTGTGCCGTGGCGGCGCTCGACGCGGCGCGCAACATCGTTGACGCCGGACCCGCTCTCGCGGAGGTCGGGATCCCGATCGACGGCCACGTCGCGCTCGAGGCGGGCCTCCTTGCGGAGTTCCTTGCGGTGTCGGACGTATGGCTGCTGAGCGATGCAGCGGCAGAGGCGAGCGTTCACGGTTCCGCGATGCGATCGGTTCGATTGCGCGACCACCAACCGGCCGACCTCTACTTGATCGAGATCAGCGACACCGACCTCACGACGCTTGCGGTCTTCGTGCCGCAGGGCGGTTCGATCGCCGGAACGCCGCCACCCACGGCCGTCGAGGCCAGCCCTCGCGTCGGTGTCGTGCGATGCGACGCCTTCGGTCTCATCACGAGTGCATCCGCGTCGACGCACGCGCTTCTCGGTCGGCGGAACGAGACGATCGAAGGGACCCCGATCGTCAAACTGATCCACACCGACGATCGAGAGATGTCGATCGCGAACTGGTCGGCGGCCAAGGAGCAGCGCGGCGTCGCGCTCAGGTGGCGCTGCCGCCTGGCCCGGGCCGAGGGATCATGCTTGTGGGTCGAGGTCACGATCACCAACGAGATCGATGCCGACGGCAATGGTGACGTGAGCATCGACCTGTACGACATCTCGCGTGAAGTCGCCGCGACAGATGCGCTGGTCGCGGAGAGGGAGCTCCTCGAGCTCCTCACCGAGACGTTGCCAGTGGGCGTGGCGAAGTTCGATGCGCGCGGTCGGGTCGAGCATGTGAACGGCCGGCTGCGTGACCTTCTCGCTCCGCTCGATCCCCAGGAGCTTCTCGACCAGGCGTTCCGCGGCGAGCTTGCAGATCTCGAGCTCGCCGCGGCGTTTGCCGCGCTGATCGACGAGGGAGTCGGGTCGCGCCGGGTCGCGCGCCATTTCGGGGCCGACGGCACGGTGCGCCATCTCGAGTGGACGATCCGCGCCGCCCTGGATGGCTCCAGCAACGTCGTGGGCGGCGCGTTGTGCATTGCGGACATCACCGAGGCGGCCCAGCTCCGTGACGCGCTCGAGCATCGGGCCCGCACCGACGGCCTGACCGGCTGCCTGAACCGCTCCGGCACCATCGTCGCCCTCGAGCACGCGCTCGCCGACGCCGGACCGGTCGGAGGGGTCGGCCTGCTCTTCATCGATCTCAACGACTTCAAGAGCATCAACGACTCGCGCGGTCACGGCGTCGGCGATGCAGTGCTCGAGGTCGTCGCCCGCCGTTTGCGCCGCGCCGTACGTTCCGACGACCTGGTCGGGCGACTCGGAGGTGACGAGTTCGTCATCATCTCACCCGGACTCGGATCGGCCGACGAGGCGCTCGTCTTCGCGCGGCGGATCGCTCGGCAGCTGCAGGGGCCCGCCACGATCGAGCGCGTCCCGGTTCCGATCACCGCCAGCATCGGTGTGGCGTGGACCTCGACCACCACTGCGGGCGAGCTCCTCGGTGCCGCCGACAGCGCGATGTACACCGCCAAGCAGACCCATTCCGTCGCACCGGTGTTGTTCGCGGCGTCGAACGCCGCCTGAGGGATCCGCGCACTCGCGGTAGATCCGCATCGGGGACGTGTCGGCTTGCGTTCGCGCGGCGGACGGCGTGCTCGCGATCTCGGTCGCATTTCCGCCACAACCGGACGAACTGCATATGTGGAGCGGAGCCCGAATGGTGGTGGTACCGCGGGCGCGCCACCGGTACGATCCCCGAAGCGACACCGCGGCAGTGGGCTACGGACGGTGGGTCGCGCGAGTCAGGCCAGGGATGGTGGGCGGGATGCCGATGCGGCGCATGAATTCGCGGTTGAGCCGCTCGTCGAGACAGGTCGTCGCGGGTCTCGTCTCCGCGCTCCTCGTCGTGGGAACGGTGGTGACCGCGCCGGCCGCCGGAGCCGCCACCTTCAACTCGCATCTGACGCGCGCGCCGTACCTGACGGACCTGGTCGGATCGCACGTGAACGTCAACTGGGCGACCGATCGATCTGCGTCCACCGGGTCGCTGCAGTTGGGTGCGGTCACGTCGGGCACCTGCAATCTCACGAGCACGCAGGCGGCAACGCGCACGTCGATCACAGTCGGCTCGGTCGCGGAGTACCAGTGGAAGGTGTCGCTCACGCTGCCGGCTCAGGGCACGTACTGCTACCGGCCAATGCTCGACACGACCGATCTGCTCGGGAGCGACCCCTCGCCCCAGTTCGCGACGCAGGTGCCGGCCGGTGACCCGACCCCGTACTCCTTCGCGGTGTTCGGCGACTGGGGTCTGACCACCGCGAGCGGCAACCCGGATCAGTCCCGCCTGCACTCCCTGATCGCGGCGAGCGGGGTTCGGTTCGCGGTGACGGTGGGCGACAACGGCTATCCGAACGGAAGCCAGATCAACTACGGGGATCTGCAACAGAGCGGGGCCGACACCAGCGCGATCTTCGGTCCGAGCTTC
>JBBSAM010000039.1:0-39135 GCA_038252255.1 Acidimicrobiia bacterium
CCAACCCGACCGTCGCACCCGACCCGGCCAACGGCTACTGGCGCCTCGGCGGCGGCAACCTCACCGGCTGGCCCAACGCACCCGCATCCAGCGCGCTCGTCGGCACCTTCGACGAGGTCGCCGTCTACCCGACCGCGCTCACCGCCGCCCGGGTCGCGGTCCACTACAACCCCGGCACGGTGGCGTCGGCCGCGCCGACCAACCTCCACACCACCGCGGTCACCTCGACCTCGGTCGCGTTGGCCTGGACGGCTCCGGCCGGCACCATCGCGAGCTACAACGTGTACCGGGACGGAGTCCTGGTCGGATCGCCGGCGGGAACCACGTTCACCGACTCCGGACGCACTGGGAACACGAGCTACAGCTACACGGTCTCGGCCGTGAACAGCAGCGCGCTGGAGTCGGCCCAGACCGCACCGCTCGTCGTGACGACGTCGGCCCCCGACGGCCAGGCGCCGTCTACTCCGGCGAATCTCGCGGCACCGACGGTCACCGGCACCAGCGTGGCGCTCACGTGGAGCGCGTCGACCGACAACGTCGGGGTCACCGGGTACGAGGTGCTCCGTGACGGCTCAGTGATCGGCAGCCCGAGCGGCACCAGCTACGCGGACCTCACCGTGGTGGCCAACCACTCGTACTCCTACACCGTGCGGGCCAAGGACGCGGCCGGCAACACCTCTCCGGAGAGCACCGCGCTCCCCGTGACGACGCCGGCCTCGAGCGACACCACGGCGCCTTCGGTGCCGACCAACCTGCACGTCGTCAGCCGCACCACCACGCAGGTGAACCTCGCGTGGGACGCGTCGACGGATGACACCGGGGTCACGGCGTACATCGTCAACCGCAACGGTGTCGACCTGCCGGCGCAGGCCGGGCTCACGCTCAACGACGGGCTGCTCGCACCGGGCGCGAGCTACACCTACACGGTGCGGGCGCAGGACGGCGCGTTGAACCAGTCGGCTCCTTCGGGCTCGGTGGCCGCGACCACCCACCTGGCGACGGAGACCGTCTTCCCGGCGAACTCGGTCTGGAAGTACACCGACGACGGCATCGACCGCGGGACGGCCTGGAAGGAGTCCGCGTACGACGACTCGGCGTGGAAGAGCGGCGCGGGCCAGCTCGGCTACGGCGACGGCGACGAGACGACCGTCATGTACAACGGCGGAACCGTCGCGGCGAACCGGTGGATCAGCCACTACCTCCGCCGCAGCTTCACGGTCTCGGACACCGCCGCGATCACCGGCGTCACGCTCTCGGCCCTGCGCGACGACGGCATCGTCGTGTACGTCAACGGCGTGGAGGCGTTCCGCAACAACATGCCGACGGGCACGATCACGAACACGACGTTCGCGTCGAGCGGCATCTTCGGCGCCGCCGAGAGCACGTACAACGACTTCACGATCCCCGCATCGATGTTCCATGACGGCACGAACGTCATCGCGGTGTCGCTGCACCAGGACACCCGTTCCGGCGCCGGCGATCTCAGCTTCGACGCCCGCCTGACCGCCCAGTACTCCTAGGCCAAGACTCCGAAGCGAGGAGATCAGCTCGAGGTGGTGTCGCCGGAGCCCGGTCCATAGCGGGCGCCGGCGGCACCACCGAGGTCGGTCTGCGGATGTCGCGCCCCGGACGGATACTTCGGGCGTGAGCTCGGCAGGCTCGGACGGATCGTGACGTCGGCGTAGTGGGTCGGAACCGTCGTTCTGGCCATTGGCGTGTGAGATCTCCGTGGCCCGGGTCACTGCGCGCGCCGTCTCCTTTCGGGGCGCGTGCGCGTCGCTATAGCGACGGCTGTGCGCCCGGAAACGGGGAGGTGGCGCTCGAAAGCCGGTAAAGCGGCCGCCGCGTCGGGACCTAGCTGTCGGGCTTCTTGTTGCCGACGACCCACATGGAGAAGAACTGGGAGCCGCCGCCGTACGCGTGGCCGAGGGCCTTCCCGGTTTTCAGGGGCACCTGGTAGTCGCCGGCCCGCTCGCGCATCTGCTGGGCCACCTCGCCGAAGCGGATCATCCCCGACGCGCCGATCGGGTTCGACGAGAGCACCCCGCCCGACGGGTTCCACGGGATGTCCCCGTCGAACGCGGTCGCGCCGGCCTCGGTGAGCTTCCAGCCGTCGCCCTCGGCGCAGAAGCCGAGGTTCTCGAGCCACATCGGCTCGTACCACGAGAACGGCACGTAGACCTCGGCGCAGTCGAAGTCCTCGCGCGGGTTCGTGATGCCGGCCTGCCGGTAGACGTCGGCCGCGCACTCCTTCCCCGCGAGCGGGTTGACCTGATCGCGGCCCGCGAACATCGTCGGCTCGCTGCGCATCGCGGTGCCGTGGATCCATGCGACCGGCCCGGGCGCCGCGGCGGCTGCCTGCTCGCTCCCGATGACCATCGCCATCGCACCGTCCGAGCTCGGGCAGACGTCGAGGAGCCGCAGCGGGGCCCACAGCAACATGGACTCCTGCACCGTCTTGAGGTCGATGTCGGGCAGGTGGAGCTGCGCCTTCGGGTTGCGCAGGGCGTTCAACCGGTCCTTCACCGACACGAGGTGCCCGATGTACTCCGGTGCACCGGAGCGCCGGATGTACGCCCGGATGATCGGCGCGAAGTAGCCGCCGGCACCCGCGACGAGCGGTGCCTGGAAGGGCATCGCGACCGAGAGGCCCCACGTGGCGTTGCTCTCCGACTGCTTCTCGAACGCGACCGTGAGCACGCGCTCGTGGATGCCGGCCATCACGAGCTTCGCCGCGACGATCGCGGTCGACCCGCCCACGCTCCCGGCGGTGTGCACGCGGATCATCGGCTTGCCGGTCGCGCCAAGCGCGTCGGCGAGGTACAGCTCGGGCATGACGACGCCTTCGAACATGTCGGGCGCCTTCCCGATCACGACGGCGTCGATGTCGCCCCAGTCGAGGCCGGCGTCATCGAGTGCCTCCTGCGCGGCCTCGCGCACGAGACCCGCGATCGAGACGTCATGGCGGGCGGAGACGTGACGGGTCTGGCCGACCCCGATGACCGCGGTCCGTTCGGCCCCCATCAGCTCCGCTCCTGGCTTCGCCGGGCCGCTCGGACCCCGCTCGCTGGGTGCCGATGGACACGGGCGCTGAGCTCGCTCACGAGCCTCCCTCCAGCACGCACACGAGGTTCTGTTGCAGGCATGGACCTTGCGCCGCATGGGCGACGCCGCGTCCGGCGCGGCCGTCCATGATCCGGTTGGCCACCTCGCCGATGCGCACCAGACCCGCGGCCATGATCGGGTTCGAGGTGAGCGCCCCGCCCGACGGGTTCACATCCACCGAGTCGCCCAGCCCCATGGCCTCGCGCAGGATGAGCTCCTCATGGCTGAACTGCGCGTGGATCTCGGCGACGTCGATCGCGCCGTCGGTCGCGCCGGCCTTCCGCGCGGCCACGGCGGCCGAGGGAGCAGTCGCGAGATCCCGCAACCCGAGGTGCTGAGGGTCGACGCGGTGCTCGATGCCACGGATCCACGCCGGCCTCTCGCAGTGCTGCTTCGCCACCTCGTCGGCGGCGATCACGATCGCGGCCGCGCCGTCGGTGATGGGTGCGACATCGGAGTCACGCAACGGCCGGTGGGTGACGGGGCGACCGAGCAGATCGTCGGCGGTCACGTCCTCGGACACCACCGCGTGAGGATTCCCCCGCGCGTTGCGAAGGCTGCGAGACGCGACCTCCGCGAGATCTCGCTCGGTGCGGCCGGACGACGTGAGGTACGCGTCGGCCTGCAGCGCTGCCATGTCCACCATCGACGGC
This sequence comes from Acidimicrobiia bacterium, assembly GCA_038252255.1. Classification (GTDB taxonomy): domain Bacteria; phylum Actinomycetota; class Acidimicrobiia; order IMCC26256; family JAENVU01; genus Chersky-806. The sequence continues at coordinate 3,759 of JBBSAM010000039.1, forward strand.
CACAGCGGGGCGACCGTGTACGGGTCGGTCTGCAGCGTCCAGATCTCGTGCAGGTCACCGAGCGACGCCTTGCCGAAGCCGTAGATGATGGCGCTGTCGACGTCACCGGTCTGGATCGCGACCCAGGCCTCGTAGAGCGCCCAAGCCGCGTCCATCTCGACGTGGCTCTCCTTCACCGGCGGCCACGCGCCGACCCCGTCGAGGCCCATGACGAACGTGAACGGCCCACCGGCCAGGTAGTCGCACGATCCCGAGATCGTGAAGCCGATGTCGTACCGCTTCATGCCCGAGCGTGCGATCGCCTCGCGCACCACGGGGCTGACGATCTCGACCTCGTTCCGGTCCCGGTCCTCCACGCACGCGTCCTGCGCGAAACCGATGACACCAACTTCCCTCAAGATCTCTGCTCCCTCGGTTCATCGGCTGCAACGGGGACGGCGCGACCGGTCGCAGCGGCCGTTCTCATGCGTAGGCCTTGTACGTCTCGTAGTCCGCGTCGGGCTCGCCGGTCGGCTCGAACCACTTGATGTTGCTGGCGTCCGCCTTCAGCTCCTCGGCCCAGATGGCGTGCACCCGCAGCCCCATCCGCACCTCTTCGGCCGGCAGCCCCTGGATGAGCCCGAACCACGGCGTGTTCCCACCGTCGAGGAGGATCTGCGCGCAGACGTAGGGGATCTCGGGCGCGCTCTCCGACAGGCCGGGGATGTTGACCACGCAGAACGTGGTCACGGTTCCGGTGTCGGCGACCTCGACCTCGATCGTCGTCGGGGCACCGCTCGTGGGGTCCGATCCGCGCGGTGGTACGTAGACCTGGTCCGAGTCCTCGGCGCGCGCGCCGAGGATCTTGTGCTCGGCGAGGCCGCGCAGGTACTTGCCCGCCGCGAGCCCGGCGTTGATGTCGTAGTCGAGCCGGATCGGTGTGTTGATGCCGGTGATCGGATCCCCGGTCGCACCCTCACCCTGGTTCGACGGCGCCGCGTCCGGCTCGGCGCCGTCGGCGAGGGGCACCCACGCGTCGAGATCGGTGATGTAGCCCACCCGCTCGGCGCGCCAGCGGGGCTGTACCCGCATGCCGACCGAGATCGCGTCCTGTGGGGCATCGATCACGTGCACCATCGCGGTGTCGGCCCCGTCCGGCCGCACGAGCGCGAATGCGAACGGGCGGCCGAGGTGGTGCTTGCCGGGACGGGGCTCGGCGACCCAGGTCCACGCCGTGACCGTGCCCGCCGGGCCGACCTCCACGTACTCGTCGAGCGCGGCGGCGGTCATCGGGTCGTATTCCGTCGGCGGCACCATCACCCGCCCGTCACCGAGGCGCACGCCGACGATCTTCCCGTCGCGCAACCCGCCGAAGTAGCGCGAGAGCGCGGGTCCGATCGAGCGCGTGTACCCGCCGGGGTACTCGAGGACGTGATGCTCGATGAGCGGTGTGGTCACGGAGCTCCCTTCACTTCTCGGCCCGATCGCTCGGTTCAGATCGCGGTTTGGCGATCGGCCCAGTACGGGTCGCGCAAGGTGCGCTTGAGCAGCTTGCCCGTCGGCTCGCGCGGCAGCTCGTCCATGAAGTCGATGGAACGGGGCCACTTGAACTTGGCCAGGCGTCCGGACAGGTGCTCCATGATGGACGCCCGCAGTGCGTCGTCGGCGGTCGCGCCTTCGCGCACCTCGACGACGGCCTTGATCTGCTCGCCCATGTCGGCGTCGGGGATCCCGAAGACCGCCACGTCCGCGACCTGAGGGTGGGCGAGGATCTCACCCTCGATCTCCGCCGGGTAGATGTTCACTCCCCCGGCGATGATCATGTCGCTCTTGCGGTCGCAGAGGAACAGGAAGCCGTCCTCGTTGAGGTAGCCGACATCACCGACGGTGAAGAAGCCGTCGGCGTCGTGGCTCTCGTCGGTCTTGCTCTTGTCTCCCTTGTACTCGAAGTCACCCGCGCCCATGCGCATCCACACGATCCCGGGCTCGCCGGGACCGCACTCCTTGCCGGTGTCGTCGTCGACGATCTTCAGCTCCGAGATCGGCCAGACGCTGCCGACGGTGCCCGGGTACTTGAGCCAGTCCTCGGGCGTAGCGGTGGTACCGCCACCCTCGGTCGCGCCGTAGTACTCCCAGATCACGGGGCCCCACCAGTCGAGCATCTGGCGCTTGACGTCGACCGGGCACGGTGCCGCCGCGTGGATCGCCCAACGCATCGACGACACGTCGTACTTGGACTTCACGTCGTCGGGGAGCTGCAGCATCCGGTTGAACTGCGTCGGCACCATGTGGGTGTGCGTGCACCGGTACCGCTCGATCTTCGCCAGCGTCTGCTCGGGATCCCACTTGTCCATGAAGACGACGGCATGGCCCGAGTTCAAGGCGTTGCCCGCGAACGTCGTGACCGCGGTGTGGTAGTTCGGCGAGGTGCACAGGTGCACGTTGTTGTCGCGCGGCTGGATCCCGAACAATCCGAAGAATGCGGTGAAGAGCTCGGCCGCGAGATCCGCGTCCAGACCCGAGAGCGAACGCTTCACACCCTTGGGTCGGCCCGTGGTCCCCGACGTGTAGTGCATCGCCGCGCCCGCCGTGCGGTCGGCCGGGACGCTGCTCGGTTGCTCGGCGAGCCACGCGTCGAAGTCCCGGAAGCCGGGAACGTCGCCGACCGCGAGCCGGGCCGCGGCGGGGATCCCGGCCTCGTCGGCCGCCTCCGTGGCGAGCTTCGCGAAGCGCTCGTGCGTGACGAACGCCTTGGCGTCGCTGTCCTTCAGGATGTACGCGACCTCGGGCGCGGAGAGCCGGTAGTTGATCGGCACGTAGTAGAGGCCGGACTCGAGCGCCCCGAGGTAGACCGTGACCGGGTTGATGCCGTTCGGGAGCACCGCGGCGACCGTGTCACCGGTGAAGAGACCCAGCGATCGCAGCCCGTGGACCATGCGATGGCTGCGCATCGCGACTTCGCCCGCACTCCATTCGGTGCCGTCCGGATCGACCACCGCGAGGGCGTCCGGATCCTCCAGCGCGTAGTTCCAGAACCCTCCGGCCATGCGGTCGCTCTCCTCTCCGTCAGGCGACGGCGAAGTAGAACACGTTCTCGCGCGGCCTCGCAAGGCGCCCGGTGCCCGTGTACGAACCGGTTCGGGGGCGGTACAACTCCCTCGTGAATCGGGCAGGGCACATCGGCGCTTCGAACCCTCGCCGGTTCCTGCTGCTCCTCGCGCTGATCGCGGCCGCGGCCTTCGCCGGCCGTGCGATCTACATCTTGACGGTCACTCGATGGGAGCCTCGACCGGAGCTCGGGCATGCCGTCAGCGAAGCGCAGCGCTCGTTCGACGAGTACTACTACGCGCAGGGTGCGATCGCGTTCGCCGGTGGCGACGGTCTGCGGTTCGCGCCCGTGGTCGGCGCCCCTACGAGCGAGCAGGCCGTGCACCCGCCGCTCACGAGCGTGCTGCTCGCGCCGGCGGCTGGAGTCACCGGCGGGAACGAGACCGCGATGCGGTTCACCGTGGCGCTCTTCGGCATCGGCGTCGTCGTGCTGGTCGGGCTCATCGGGCGGGCGGTGGCGGGCGAGCGCGCCGGCCTCGTCGCCGCCGGGATCGCGGCGGTCTACCCGAACCTCTGGGTCAATGACGGGATCCTGCTGGCCGAGACGTTCGCGACGTTCTGGACCGCGTGCACGATCTTCTTCACCTACCAGCTCCTGAGGGAGCGACGGCTCCGCTTTGCCGTGGCCGCCGGCGTGTCGTGCGGACTGGCCATGCTCAGTCGCAGCGAGCTGGCACTGCTGGTCCCGTTGCTGGTCGTCCCGGCCGTGCTCGTGAGCGCGCAGTCTTGGCGCGCCCGCGTCACACGGGTCGGGGTCGCGTGCCTCGCCGCGGTCATCACCGTCGCTCCATGGGTGGCCTACGACCTCTCCCGCTTCGACGAGCCGGTGTTCCTGTCGTACGGCTCGGGCGACGTGCTGGCCGGGGCGAACTGTGCGGACACGTACGGTGGCGAGCGACTCGGCTATTGGAACGGCACCTGCAACCAGGTACGAATCCAGTCCGGTGATGCATCGGTCGTCGCCGACAAGAAACGCCGGGCCGCCCTGGAATACGTGCAGCAGCATCTCGACGAGCTGCCGCTCGTGATGAGTGTGCGCGTCGCGCGGCTCTGGGGCGTGTACCGGCCGATGCAGACGGCGAAGGACAATCGCGCCGAGGGGCGGCCGTTCTGGGTCTCCCTCGCCGGCATGGCGATGTTCTTCCCCCTCGTCGTCCTGGCCGCGGGCGGCGTGCTCATCTTGCGGCGCCGGCGCGTCGCGCTGATCCCGCTGCTCGGCCCGATCCTGATCGCGACGCTCACCGCCGCCGCCTTCTACGGGCTGACCCGCTTCCGCGCGCCGGCCGAGGTCTCCCTCGTCGTGTTGGCTGCCGTCCCCATCGACGCGTGGCTCGCCGAGCGACGAGTCAAGCGGGCGGCGACGATTGCGGACGCGTCGAGGCCCCGACTCCGGGAGGCGTGGAGTCAGGGCCTCAGAGACGCTCGCATGGCCTTGCCCCGGAACCGCATGCGGATTGGGGTGGCTCTGTGCGATGGGTCTCGACCAGATGCAGGGTCTGGACAGAAGCCGAGGACTCGTCGACCACGATAGACCCGCTCCCCGGGCGATCGCGCGCCTTCCGCGATAACCCCGGACGAACTATCTGCCGGCAGGAGAAAACGTCACCGGCATGTGCTTGATCCCGTTGATGAAGTTGGACCGGAGCCGGGAGACGTCCCCCGCGAGCTCGAGGTTGTCGAGCCGGGTGAGCACCTGCGTGAACAGCTTCTCGATCTCGGACCGGGCCAGGTTCGCCCCGAGGCAGAAGTGCGGTCCCCGGCCCCCGAACGCGATGTGCTCGTTCGGCGAGCGGTCCACGCGGAACTCGTCCGGAGCATCGAAGTGGGCCTCGTCCCGGTTGCCGCTGATGTACCAGAGCACCACGGCGTCGCCGGTCTTGATCTCCTTGCCGCCGAGCACGGTGTCCGCAGTGGCGGTGCGGCGGAAGTACATGACCGGCGCGGAGTAGCGGAGCATCTCCTCGGTGGCGCTGCCCATCAGTGACGGGTCGCGGCGCAGCTTGGCCAGCTCGTCCGGGTTCTGGAACAGCGCGTGCATGCCGTTCGCCGTGAGGTTGCGCGTCGTCTCGTTCCCCGCGACCGCGAGCAGGAGGAAGAACAGGTCGATCTCGAGCTCCGAGAGCCGGTCGCCTTCGATCTCGGCCTGGGTGAGCGCGCTGATGAGGTCGTCGCGCGGGCTCGCGCGGCGCTCGTCCACCAACGCGTGGCTGTAGGCGAACAGCTCGGTCATCGCGTGCTCGGCGTCGCCCTCTTCGCGGGCGAACTCCGGGTCCTCGCTGCCGATCATGCGGTTCGACCAGTCGAAGATGAGCTTCCGGTCCTGCTTCGGCACGCCCATCATCTCGGCGATCACCTGCAGCGGCAGCTCCGCGGCGAGGTCGGTGACGAAGTCACACTCGCCGCGCTCGATCACGTTGTCCACGATCTCCGTCGCGGTCCGGTCGATGTACGCATCGAGCGAGCGGATGTGGCGCGGCGTGAACGCCCGGCTGACGAGGAGCCGGTACCGCGTGTGGCGCGGCGGGTCCATCATCAGCATCAGCATGTTCTGCTGCGCCAGCATCTCCTCTTCCATCTCGAACATGAAGACGCCGCCGCGCTCGCTCGAGTAGAGGGTGCCGTCCCGGCTGGCGAGCACCACCTCGTCGTAGGTGGTGACCGACCAGTAGCTGTGACCCTCGGGGTGCTTGGTGAGATGCACGGGATCGGTGCGCCGCCAATGGGCGAACGTCTCGTGCGGCACGCCGGCAACGAAGACATCGGGATCGTTGAGGTCGGCCAGGACGGCCGGGCTCTCGGTGGTCATCGCCTACTCCTGGGGGTTGGATCGCCGGTTGTGAGAACCTATTCTAGAATACGTTCTCACGCAGGTCGCGCCCCACCGGGCACGATGGGCGGCGGAGCAGACCACGAGCAGGGAGCAAACCCGAGTGGGCCGGACCCTTCTGATCCCGACGGTGCTGTCCGACGAGCAGGCCGGCCGCCGCGACCTGGTCGTCCGGGCCGCGACCGAGCTGGCCGAGGCCGGCGGCTACGACGCCGTGGTCATGAAGGCGGTGGCCGACCGCTCCGGGGTCGCGCTCGCCACCATCTACCGGTGGTTCGCGTCGAAGGACCATCTGCTGACCGAGGTGCTCCTCGTCTGGGGCACGGAGCTCTCGGAGTCGCTGGCGGCGGATCCACCGCGCGAAGGCGACGCGGCCGACCGCGTCGCCGCGGCGCTCGGCCGCGTCATCGACGTGGCCGGCTCCCGGCTCCGGCTCGCATCGGCAGTGGTCGAAGCCGTGCTCTCGGTCGAACGGGGACCGCTCGACGCGCAGGGCGACTTCCACCGCCTGATGACGAGCTGGATCGACGCCGCGCTCGGCGACGACGACGTCGCCGATCGCGACGCGGTGACAGAGGTGCTCGAGCACGTGTGCTTCTCCACCATCATCGGATTCGCCTCGGGCCGCCAGGACGCGACCTACGCGAAGGGCCAGCTGGGCAGCGCCGCCCGCCTGCTACTCAGGAAGTAGCTCCGTTCAGCGCTCGGGCGTGAAGGTGACCGGCAGGTGCTTGATGCCGGCGATGAGCGTCGACCGGAGCCGCTCGGGCTCGCCGGCCATCTTCATGTCGGGCAGCCGGCTGAGGATCTCCTCGAACATGACCCGGATCTCCATCTTCGCCAAGCTCGCACCGAGGCAGTAGTGCGGGCCTCGCCCGCCGAACGCGAGGTGCTCGTTCGGGGTCCGGCCGACGTCGAGCGCCTGCGCATCGGTGAAGACATCCTCGTCCCGGTTCGCCGCGCCGTACCAGATGGTGACCTTGTCGCCCGACGCGATCGGCACGCCCCGGATCTCCACATCCGCAGTGGCCGTGCGCCGGAAGTACTGCACCGGGCTGACGTAGCGGAGCATCTCGTCGACCGCGGTCGGCAGCAGCCCGTCGAGGTCGGCGACGAGACGGTCGCGCTGCTCGGGGTGCTGCATCAGCGCGAGCATGCCCCCGCTGATGAGGTTGCGGGTGGTCTCGTTGCCGGCGACCGACAGCAGCAGCACGAAGACGTTGAACTCGATGTCGGAGAGCTTCTCGCCGTCGAGCTCCGCGGTGACGAGCGTCGTCACGATGTCGTCCATCGGCCGGGCGCGGCGGTCGTCGGCGAGGCTCTGCGCGTACGCGTACAGCTCGAAGGACGCGTTGATCGGGGCGTCGGCACCGAGGCCCGCGTACTCAGGATCGTTCGCACCCACGAGCCGGTTCGACCACTCGAAGATCTTCTGACGGTCTTCGTACGGGATGCCGAGCAGCTCGGCGATCACCACGAGCGGGAGCTCCGCCGCGAGGTTCGGGACGAAGTCGATGACCTCGTCCCTCGATGCGATGCGGTCGACGATCTGGCGGGCCGCGTCACGGATGTGCGGCTCCATCCCCTTAATGACCTTGGGCGTGAACCCGCGAGCGACCAGGTTGCGCAGCCGGGTGTGCTGCGGCGGATCCTGGTTGAGCATCATCAGCTCGGTGCCCTCACCCTGGTCGTCGAGCAGCGCGCCGCCGCGGGCCGAGGAGAACGTCTTGGCGTCCCGCTCGATGTCGATCACGTCCTGGTACTTGGTGCAGACCCAGAAGCCGGGCGGGCTGAACCGGCTCTCGTGCCAGTAGACCGGGTGCTCGTTGCGCAACCATGTGAAGAAGTCGTGCGGCACGCCCGCGGCGAGGGTGTCGGGGTCGGAGAGATCGATGTCGTCGGTGCGCGGCACGAATGACCCCCAGGAGCTTGAAGTAGAACAGGTTCTATCCTGAAGCCGAGGGTAGCCGACCGGCCCCGTCACTAGGCTCCCCTGGCCCTCGACCCGACGACTGCTCGCCCCGGCCCGATCCGGCCCGACGACCTGGAGTGACCGTGCCCGAGACCCTGCCGATGACCACACAGCACTGCACCGTCGAGCGCGACGGCAACGTGGTGATCCTCACGATGAACCGGCCCGAGGCGCGCAACGCGCTGAGCCCCGACATGCTCGTCGGGCTGGCCGACGGGTTCACCTATATCGACGAGACGCCCGAGGTGCGGTGCGCGATCCTCACCGGCGCCGGCGGACACTTCTCGTCCGGCGCGGACCTGAAGGCAATGAGCAAGCCGTCGGACAGCGAGCACGTGCGCGAGCGCATGGCATCGTCGCCGAACCTGCACTGGAAGGCGCTGTTGCGCGACTACCGGCTCTCCAAGCCGCTCATCGCCGCGGTCGAGGGCTACGCGGTCGCGGGCGGGACGGAGATGCTGCAGGGCACGGACATCCGCGTCGCAGGTGAAGGCGCGATCTTCGGCGTGTGGGAAGGCAAGCGCGGGCTGTTCCCGCTCGGTGGCTCCGCGATCCGTCTCCCGCGCCAGATCCCGTACACGATCGCCATGGACATCCTCTTGAGCTCGCGCCCGGTGAGCGCGCTCGAGGCGAAGCAGATCGGGCTCATCGGTCGCGTCGTCCCCGACGGCACCGCGCTCGACGCTGCGCTCGCGGTCGCGGCCCAGGTCGCGGCGTGCGGGCCGCTGTCCACGCAGGCGATCCTGCGCGCCTGGCGCGAGACCGAGTACATGACCGAAGCCGAGGCCATGCCGATCCAGGACGCGATCGGCTGGGAGGTCTTCGCGTCCGAAGACGCCCAGGAGGGCCCGCGCGCGTTCGCCGAGAAGCGCCCACCGGAATTCAAGGGACGATGACGGACGACGCGAAGCATCCCGACCCGAGCGCAGGTGGGAGCGGGCGCGAAGTGTGGACGCCGGAGCGGCCCAACAGCTTCGTCTCGCCCCAGCGGGAGCGGCTCGCCGAGGCGGTCCGCCATCTCATCGACGCGGTCCTCACGGTCGAGGACGCCACCGAGGAGCAGCTCGGGACGGCCGCGGACCTGACCGAGGGGGTCGCGCGCCATCTCGGCCGCGAGCCCCGTACCGACGAGCCGATGCGCGGCACCCGGCGGCGCGACGAGCAGGACCACAACGACTACCTGCCGCGCTCTCCCCTCGTCGGGGAGGTCTCGCCGCTCGCGCCCCCGATCGAGTGGGAGCACACCGGCGGCCGGATCCGTGGCCGCGGGATCTACCACGCCGCGTACGAAGGTCCGCCCGGCTACGTGCACGGCGGCTGGGTCGCGCTCACGTTCGACGAGATCCTCGGCATGGCGAACATCGCGAGCGGGCATCCCGGGATGACCGGGACCTTGAAGATCCGCTACCTGCGTCCCACCCCGTTGCACCGGACCGTCGAGCTCGAAGGTTGGACCGAGCGCGTGGAGGGCCGGCGCATCGTCGCGAAGGGGCGCATGACCGTCGAAGGGGAGCTCACCGCGGAGGCGGAGGGTCTCTTCATCACCATCGACCCGGCGCGAGCGCTCGAGTACTTCGGGCGGACCCGGGCCGAAGCCGCTGAGCCTGGAGTCGAGCAGCTGCCCTAGTCAGGATGCATTTCGAGGCCGGCGACCGCCTGAGGGCGCCGACGATTCGCGGTCGACGGTTCGCCCTTCGGGGATCTGCAATACGTTGGCAGCATGCAGCGCGTGGCGGTGGTGGGCTCCGGAGGTGCAGGGAAGTCCGCTCTCGCCCGCCAGATCGCGGCGATCACCGGCCTGCGCGTGATCCACCTCGACGAGCACTACTGGTCCCCGGGGTGGGTGCCGACGCCGAACGACGTGTGGGTGGAGCGGCAACGGGGGTTGCTCCACGGGCCGCGCTGGGTCGTCGACGGCAACTACGGCGGCACGCTCGAGCTGCGCGCCCAGCTCTCGGACACGATCGTGTTCCTGGACCTGCCGCGGCGCGTCTGCCTGGCCCGAGCGATGCGCCGCGTGCGCTCGCCGATCCTGCAGGCGCCGGGCTGCCCGCAGAAGGTGGACGCCGAGTTCCTCCGCTGGATCTGGAGCTTCCCGAAGGTCACCCGGCCCAAGGTGCTCCTGACCCTCGGCCGCCACGCCCTGACAACGGACGTCGTCCAGCTGCGCTCCACCGCCGACGTCCGGGCCTTTCTCTCCCGGCTGCGCCGCCGGAGCGCGGACCTCCCCGCGGGGGACGGAGCAAGCGTCGATGCGGCTGCCGGGTCGCCTCGCGCGGAGGCGTTCACCGCCCATCCGCGATGATGTCGCCCGTGAAACGGATCGGACTCGTGCTCGGCGCCGGCGGACTGACCGGCCAGGCATTCCACGCCGGCATCCTGACCGCGCTCTACGAGGCCCGGGGCTGGGACCCTCGTCACGCATCGGTCATCGTCGGGACGTCAGCCGGTGCCGGAGTCGGCGCGTACCTGCGACTCGGACTCTCGGGCCCCGACCTCGCCTCCATGCTGTCCACCGAACCCATGACCGACCACGGGGCCGAGCTGATCGGGCGGCTCGGGCCCTCGGGCGACTGGGAGACGCCGATCGGTCCGCGCAACTGGCCGCGCGCGCCGCATCCCCGGCTGCTGGCCCGGGCGGTCACGCGGCCCTTCCGGATCCGCCCCGAAGCGGTGCTCGGCGTCACCTTTCCTCCCGGCCGCGTGCCGACCGAGAGCTGGGCCGCATCGCTGCGCGAGCTGACGCGGACCGAGTGGCCGGGGGCGCAGTGGCCGGCCGAGCCGCTCTGGATCTGCACGGTGCGGATGGACGACGCGCGCCGGGTGGTGCTCGGGCGCGGCAACGCGCCGCGCACCGACGTCGCGACCGCGGTCGCCGCGTCGGCCGCCATCCCCGGGTACTTCCAACCGGTCGAGATCGGCGGGCGCGAGTACGTCGACGGTGGAGTGCACTCCCCCACCAACGCCGACGTGCTCCGCAAGGAGGACCTCGACCTGGTGCTCGTGTCGTCACCGATGTCGACCTCGCGCAACGCGCGCGCGCTCTCCCGGAGCCTTCCCGTGCGGCACCACTTCCGGATCCGGCTGGGCCAGGAGGTGCGGCGACTCCGGCGCCGCGGCATTCCCGTGGTGGTGTTCCAGCCGAGCGCGGCCGATCAGGCCGCGATGGGCGGCAAGGCGATGGACCCCGAGCGCAATGCTGCGGTCGTGCGCGCGTCGCGCGAGACCACGTTGCGCCGGCTCGAGCGCGGGCGCCATGCCGATCACCTCGCGATGCTGGCCGCCTGACGAACGTCGCGCTCAACACGACACTTCTCGGCACGCTGAAGGGGCTCTGGACCCACTGAACGTGCCGAGAAGGGCGGTCTAGCCGGCGGAGACCCGGGCCAGGCGCTCGGCTGCGGTCACGTATTCGTCGACCAGGTCGAACATCACGTCGCGCACCGGGCGCACCGCGTTCATCTGCCCGACGATCTGGCCGACCGGCGCCCCGATGAGTTCGCGGTCCTGTGAGCGGTTGATGCGCCCGTAGGCGTCGCTCACCAACATGAACTGCAGTGGCATCGGCAGGAAGCCGGGAGAGTCTTCGCGCTCCCATGCGTCGGTCCAGGCCGTGCGCAGCTGGCGAGCGGGCTTCCCGGTGAGCGAGCGGGAGCGGACCGTGTCGCGCGAGCTCGCGGCGAGCAGCTTCTCCATCACGAGCGGCGCCATGTCGCTCTCCGCCACGGTCAGCCAGATGGAACCGGTCCACGCGCCCTGCGCGCCCATTGCGATCGCCGCCGCGATCTGGCTGCCGCGACCGATGCCGCCGGCTGCGAGGACCGCGGTGTCGGGTCCGACCGCGTCGATCACCTCCGGCCACAAGACGACGGAAGAGATCTCACCGGTGTGGCCGCCGGCTTCGGTGCCCTGGGCGACGATGATGTCGACGCCGTTCTCCTTGTGCTTCAACGCGTGACGAGGGCTGCTGGCGAGCGCGGCGACCGCGATGCCGCGCTCGTGCGCCGTCTGCACGACCTCGGCCGGCGGAGGGCCGAGCGCGTTCACGAGCAGTGACACCGGGTGCTCGAGCGCGACGTCCATCTGCGCGAGCCCGGTCGTGTCGGTCCACCCGAGCAGGTGGTGCGGGTTGGCATCTTCGGGCAGCGGTGCGATGTCGTGCTCGGCGAGCACCTTCTCCACGAAGTCGCGGTTCTCCTGGGGGATCATCGCCTCGAGCTGGCGCTCGAGCTCGGCCGGGTCGCTGTCCGCCCCACGGGCCTCTTCGAGCAGGGTCGCCGGCATCACGAGATCCACGCCGTAGGGGCGGCCGTCGACGTGCTCGTCGATCCAGTTGAGCTCGATCTCGAGCTCCTCGGGCGTGAAGTACAGAGCGCCGAGCACTCCCATTCCACCGGCCTTGCTCACCGCGGCGACGACGTCGCGGCAGTGGCTGAAGGCGAAGATCGGGAACTCGATGCCGAAGCGGTCGCAGATGGGCGTGTGCATGCCGGCACTGTAGCTGGAACGCGTTCTAGTTGCCCCGCCGCAGCCTGAGTAGGGTGAGCGGCCGGGCCGTGCGGAGGCCGGAGCAGGAACGCGGGGCGGAGGCCGACGTGAGTCAACCAGACGGGTCGAGCAGCGGCCCCGGCACCGCCGTCCCCCCGACCGCCCCGCAGACCGCGCGGGCCGCCGAGACCGCGGCGCGCCGCCAGCGCCTGCTCGACGCCGCGGTGTCGCTCGCAACCGAGGGCGGTTACGAGGCGGTGCAGATGCGCGACGTCGCGGCGCGCGCCGAGGTCGCGCTCGGCACCTTGTACCGCCACTACTCGTCGAAGGACCAGCTGTTGCTCGCCGCGCTGGCCGACCAGGCGAGCTCGCTGCGCACGCGCCTCGCGCAACGTCCACCTCGGGGCGATGATCCCGGTGATCGAGTCGCGGACGTGCTCCGCCGCGCCACACGCGCGCTCACCCGCGACCCCCGGACCACCGCCGCGATGGTCACCGCGCTGTCCTCACCCGAGCCGCAGGCCGCGGCGGCGAAGAACGAGGTCTACGGCCAGCTCCGCACGATCATCAGTGGCGCGATCGACGGCGACGAGGTTCGCGACCTCGACGGTGTGCTGCGGGTGCTCGGCTACGTGTGGCTCGCCACGCTCGGTGCGTGGGTCGGCGGCACGATCGACGCCGACGGCATGGCGAACGACCTCTCCACCGCGGCCCACCTGCTCCTCGACGAGCGCCGCTGACCCCGAGCCACGACGCTCGATCGTGGCGCGCTAGGTGAGCAGTGGGAGAACCTGCTCACCGAGGATCGATGCGTTCTCGGGGTCCGACGAGTCGAGCGGCCCCAGGATCAGCCAGCGGGCCCCCGCATCCAGGTACGGGCGGAGCTGCTCGGCCACCCGCTCGGGGCCACCCACGATCACCCCGGGCGACGGGTTGCGCCGGGCCCGCTTGGCTTCCGCCGCGGCCTCGGTCCGGCCGAGCAGCACCAGCCCGCCCCAGGACGGCGTGAACCGACCCGGCACGCGCGCCAACCGCTCGACCAGGCCCCGCACCTCCGCCAGCTCCCGGCCGAAAACCTCGGGGCTGCCTCCCCACCGGTTCCAGCCGTCGGCGCTCTCGGCCGCGATCACCCCGACGTGGCGGGCGCGCCCGCCGACCCAGATCGGATAGCCGCGGTCGCGTACGACCCGCAGCGCCGCGCGAAGCGACATGATCCGGTCGGCCTCGCTGCCGAACGGCAGGCCGAAGGTCTCCATCTCGGCCCGGCTCTCGCCGTCGCCCGCGCCGAGGCCGACGAGCAGGCGCGGCCCCGCGATGCGCAGCGCGGTGTCGAGGCCCGCGGCGAGCGAGGCCGGCGGTCGCAACGTGGCGCGAGCCACGAGCGGCCCAACCGAGATCCGGTGCGTCGCCTCGCTGACAGCACCCAGAAGCGCGAGGCACTCCAGTGCCGGGCGCATCTGGCCGCTCGCATCCGTACGGAAGACGTGATCGAAGACGAAGACCCCGTCCAGCCCGGAAGCCTCGGCCGCGCGCGCGACCGCGAGCGGCGTCTCCGGGTCCTCGACGAACGACGGGAGCGTCAGGCCCAGCCTCACGCCGGTTCCGACCTCACCTTCTCTGCGCGGTCGGCGAGCCCGTCGAGCGCCAGCATCGCCGCGCCGATCACTCCCGCGCGCTCCCCCAGCCCCGCGGGGACGATCGACGGTGTCGGCCGGTACGACGCGCCCTCGATGTGACCGAGGAAGTGACGACGGATCGGCTCCAGGAACAGGTCACCGTCGTTCACGAGCCCGCCGGAGATCGCGATCAGGGCCGGGTCGAAGATGTTGGCCAGGCCGACGAGGCCGATCGCGACGTAGAAGCAGTACTGGTCGACCAGAGCGAGCGCCTCCGCGACACCCGCGTGCGCCGCGGCGCTGACGAAGTGGCCGTCGATGGCGTCGATCGCCGCGCCCGCCCGCTCGGCGAGCGCCGGAGCGGAGCCCGCCACGACCGCCTCACGCGCCATCCGGCCGAGCGCGTTCCCGGAAGCCATCGCCTCCCAGTGGCCCGGTTCCCCGCACGCGCACAAGGGTCCGAGCGGGTCGATCTGGAAGTGGCCGACCTCCGCCGCGAAGCCGTTCGCCCCCCGCAGCACCTTCCCGTCCACGATCATCCCGCCGCCGATGCCGGTTCCCAGCGTGACGACCATCGCGTCACGCACGCCCATCGCGACTCCGTGGCGCAGCTCGGCGTAGGCCGCGGTGTTCGCATCGTTGTCGACGACGGTCGGCAGTCCGGTGGCTTCGGCCAGCGCCGCGCGCACGGCGACCTTGCGGAAGCCGGGGACGTTGGGCGCGTAGTGGATCACACCGTCGAGATCGACCATGCCGGCCGCGCCGACACCCACCGCGTGAATCTCCGGGACCTTGCCGCGCAGCTCGTCGACGACGGCGACGATCGCGTCGCGCATGGTCGGCCAGTCGTCCGGCGATGGGACGCGGTGCTCGGCGAGGATCGTGCCACCGGCATCGACGAGCGCGCCGAGAACCTTGGTGCCGCCGATGTCGATGCCGACGGCGACCCGCGCGTTCGCTCCACTCACGCGAGATCGATCCGCCGCACTCCCGAGCCCCGCGATGGCGCGTCGGGCCCGCCTTGCGAGTCGACGTCGTCGCGGAGGAGCGGATCGCGCTCGGGATCGGCCGGCGGCGGGGTGGCCGCAGCGCGCTGCGCGGCCAGCACCGCTTCGGTCGCGTCGACCACGCACTTCACCGCCAACATCAGCTCGTGCGCGGCAGTGACCAGGTGCTCGGTGGCTTCGGGCTGCGCATGCTGGAGCGCGTCGACGAGAGTGGCCAGGGTCCCGAGCGGGTCGCGCCCCGTGGCGGTGTTGTCCCAGGGGAACTCCTGCTCCCAGAAGTCGCCGTCCGGATCGGGGCCCGCGGCGCGGACCGGCCGGTCCGCGGCCGGCCCGTCCGGCGCGAGGTCGTCGTCCACCGACTCGGGGCCATGGTCGAAAAAGGGGTTCCGTCCCGGAGTCCCGGGATCACGCATCGCCATCAGACCTCCACGAAATCCACGATGAGCCGGTCCCCGTCGAGCCGGGCGCCGCCCACCTCGCGCCGGCGCAGGCTGTCGGGCAGGACGACGGCGCGGCGGTGGGGACCGACGGCCACGAGCAGCTCACCGTTGCGCCGACCGAGCTCCACCTCGTGCTTCTCCGTGAACGGCAGATGCATGGACAGGACCAGCGCATCGCCCTCGGCGTCGACTCGGAACGGCTCGACGTCCGTCATCCGCGCAGCCGGATCGTCGACGCCGTAGACCGTCGTCGCGAACGCATCGAGGCGTTCCGCCCCCAGCAGCTCTTCGGCCGCGAGGTCCGCCGTCAGCACCGGCACCGGCGCGAACGCGGTCTCGATCTCCGCCAGCTGCTCGGCCTGGATCTCCTTCCATCCCTTGAACCACGGATCGACGACCTCCGGCGGCAACAACCGGTTCGCTACCACCGCGTCGACGTGGTAGCCGAACAGCGCGAGGTACGTGTACGTGCGCCGCGCTTCCGCGACCACCATGCGTTCGGCGTTGACGACCAGCCGCGCGCTGGTGATGGACCCGTCCGTGAGCAGCTCGCGCACACCGTCGAGGCGCGCGTAGAAGTCACGCACCGCGTCGAACACGCCGTCGCCCGCGATCGGCATGTTGACGACCCGCGCGAGAAAAGGCCGGATGGCGCGCGTCACGTTGCGCTGCGCCGGGAACACGCGCTGCATGTACCAACCGAGCACGTCCGGCAGGGAGAGGAGGCGCAGCGTCTCGGCGGTCGGCGCGCAGTCCACGACGACCAGGTCGTACTGCCCGGAATCAGCCAGGGCCTTGATGTCGGCGAGGGCGAACACCTCGTCGAGCCCGGGGATCACCGCGAGCTCCTCCGCCTCGACGGTCCCGGCGCCGGCCCAGTCGAGCAGGGCCACCAGGTACTCCCGCACCGAGCCCCATGACTCCTCGAGGCGTCGCCGGGCATCGAGCTGCACGCCGTCCAGACCGGCCTCGATCGGCGTCACCGAATCGCCGAGGGGGACCGAGAAGACGTCCGCCAGGGAATGGGCCGGGTCGGTCGAGCAGATCACCGTGCGCAGCCCGAGCCGGCTGGCCCGCACCGCGGTCGCGGCCGCCACGGTCGTCTTGCCGACGCCGCCCTTGCCGGTGAACAGAAGGATCCGCATGAAGCCCGCGAGGCTAGCCAAGTACCTCGAGCCAAGCCGAGGTCAGGAGCGGGGGCGGGAGCGGGCGTGAAGTGCGGGCGGCCCGAGCGACCCGGAGTCAAGCAGTTTCTACGGCCTTCTTCAGCTCCTTGAGCGCGGTGCCCATGATCATCCCGGCGGCTCGGCGCTTGATCAGCCCGGGCAACGGGATCGCGATGTCCACCGCGAGCTCGTAGTGGACCCGAGTCGAGTCACCATCAGGCTCGAACCGGTACGAACCGTCGAGCCGCCGCAGACCTTCGCCCTCCACCAGCGACCAGGAGAACGAGGTGGGGAGCTCCGAGAAGTCGTACGCCAGCGTGTAGCGGAAGCTCTTGCCGAGCCCGGCGGCGCGGAACTCCACCTGCTGGCCCCGGCCCTCCGAGTCGCGCTCGAGGATCGTCACCTGCTTGACGTCACGAGCCCATTCCGAATAGCGCTCGAAGTCCAGCACGACGGCGAGACACTGCTCGCGCGACGCGTCGATGCGGATCCGTTCGCTCGCTTCCTCGGCCACGCCTCTACCTCCCCTGATGGTCGCTCCGGGCTCGCTCTTCCTCTGATCCGCCCCAAGCTCCTACGGCACTTCGTGACCGCTTCGGCCCCGACTCGTTCGCTTCCGTTCGGGGCGGAGGGGCCGGACCTCGGGCTCGAAGCCGGGCCGGGGGCCGTAGGCGCCGTGGCGCGCACCCCAGAGCCCGATGAGCCCGACGGGAAGCATAGGGACCAGGACGCCGAACGGGTCGGCCGATGCCGTGACCGCCGTGATCGCGACGCAGACCCCGAGCGCGCCGAACAGCTGGAGCCGCACCGGCTTGGGGGCCTTGCCCTCGAGCAGGAACAGGTTCCCGACGACGATGTTCTCGCCCCCGGCACTCCGGGCGACGGCAACCGCGAAGGCCCAGACCCAGACCACCAGTGAGGCGGCGAACAAGGCGAGCGCGACGACGATCGCCACCGGCTCGAGACCGTCCAGCCCCACGGCGACGGGGATCGCGGTGAGCGCGAACACCAGGTTGGCGCCCCATGACACCCGGATGATTACCCGACCCGGCATGTCGCGAGGCTAGAGCGGAGGGCGGAGTGGGCACGAGTGGGCACGATGTGCTGAACCCGGAGCGACCGTCAGCGCCGTCGTCAGGTCAGATCGGAGAGCACCGAGAGGTCGCCGGCCGCGACGGGCGCGAGCAGCCGGACCCGTTCGTCGTACGAGCAGTCGACGGCCCAGGCCCTCGCCTTCGCCCCGAGGTCGTCCCGCCGGCCGGGATCGAGGAGCACCCGTTCGAGCGTCTGGGCGAGGAGCGTGACGTCGTCGGGATCGATGACGAATCCGGTCTCCCCCTCCACGACCGCTTCGTGCGAGCCGCCGCTGCGCCCCGCGACGGAAGGAACCCCGCACGCGGCCGCTTCGAGGAACACGATGCCGAAGCCTTCCGCCTCGAGCCCACCCCAGCGCTCGCGGCACATCATGACGAACACGTCGCCCGACCGGTACACCGCGGGAAGGTCCTCGTCGCTGACGCGGCCGAGAAAGCGGACCCGGCTCCGGAGGCCGAGCCGTTCCGCTCGCGCCTCCAGGCGGCGCCGGTCGCGGCCGTCCCCGGCGATCACGAGACGCGCGTCGAGCTCGAGCAGCGCCATCGCGTCGAGCAGGAGGTCGAACCCCTTGCGCGGGACGAGCCGGCTCACCGCCACGACCGTCGGTCGATCGGGGTCGAGCCCGAGTCGCTCCCGAACACCGCGACGTTCCGCGTCCGATGCGACCGGGGTGAACCGCTCCACGTCGACGCCCGGTGGGATCACGACTCCGGGCAGGTTCACACCGGCGGCGCGCACCGCCTCCCGCGCCGGGTACTCCCCCGCGGCCACAACTCCCGCCGCGCCCCGAAGCACCTTCCGCAGCAGCTGCCGGCTTCCGGGGAGCCGGCCGGGAACGGTGACCTCGGCGCCGTGCAGCACCACGACCCATGGCGCGGCCCGCAGCCTCGGGCCGATCAGGCCCATCGGGAGCGCGGGATCGAGGAAGACGATGCCGGCTCCGACCTCGCGCGCGAGTGCGTCGACGCGGCGAGCGAGCCACGGGCTCGGCAGGAGCACGGGCTCGCGCGTGCGCTCGACCCGGAACGGCTGGAGCGCGTCCCAGGCACGGTCGCCCGATTGCGGCGTGGTGAGGACCGTGGTCGACTCCGGCGGGAGGCGGCGCCACAGCTCGTAGAGATACGACTGGATGCCGCCGATCTTGGGCGGGAAGTCGTTGGTCACCAGGAGCGAGGGCACGCGCAATCGACTCTACGGGGCTGCGGGCGGAATCAGGTGCCAGGTTCGGGTTCCGGCATCTCGTCGTACGCCCGAACGGGTACCGGGGCGCGCCGGGCGCGCGCGTCGATGCCGCCCCAGAGCAGCGCGAGTCCCGCCAGCGCCAGCAGCGAACCGGCGAGGAACCCGCCGCGATCGCTCGTGACGGCGGCCGCGCCTCCGAGGATCAGCGCACCGAGGCCTTGGGACAGGTCGAAGAACGTGCTCACCGTCCCGACGACCGACGCCCGCTCGGAGTCGTCGATGCCCGTCAGCGCGAGGGTGAGCATCGCCGGGTACATGAGCGACATCCCGCCCGCGAAGAGGATCGTCCCGAGGATCAGACCGCCGACCGAGGCCCATGCCGCCATGACCGCGAGGCCCGATGCACCGAAGATCAGGGCGAGGGAGCCCGCGCGCCGCGAGCCGAGGCGGTCCGGTATCCGCGCTCCTGCGATCCGGACGACCAGGATGAGGCAGCCGTAGAGGAGGAACACGAGCCGGGAGTCGTCGAGCCCGACATCTCCGACGTACAGCGGGACGAGCTCGGTGAAGCCGGCCAGGCCGCAGAGGCCCAGGAACAGGACGATTCCCGGCGCGAGCGCCGACCGGTTCAGCAGCGGTGGCCGCGTGGTCCGGGCCAGGGCTGCTTCGCGCGCTTCCGTGGTCAGCGTCTCGCGTGTCGCGAGCGCGAGGAGCCCGGCCGAGAACGCGAGCAGGGCGGACACCACCCAGACCGTGTCGTAGTCCGCCGCGTCGAGCACCACTTCCCCGAGCGCCGGACCGAACGCGAGCCCGCTGTACACCGCGACCGACCAGTAGGAGATCGCTTCGCCGCGTCTCGCTTCGGGCGCCAGGTCGGCGATCATCGTTCCCGCGCCCACGAAGAACGCGGCTTCACCGAGGCCGCCGAGGATCCGGACGACCACGAGAATGCCGAGGTTCGACGCGAGCGGGTACAACGCGGCGGACGACGCAACGACGAACGCCCCGATGATCACGAGCACCCGCCGCCCGTACCGGTCACCGAGCCGGCCGGCGTACGGGCGGAGCAGCACGGCCCCGACTGCGAACGCACCGACGGCGACCCCCACCGCGAGGGTGTCGCCGTTGAGCTCGCGCTCCACGAACTGCGGCAGCACCGGGAGCACCGCGCCGAGGGAGAGAAAGTAGAGCGCCCCGGCCGCGGTGATGGTGAGGAACTCGCGCGTCAGCAGCCGCTCGCGCTTCGGAGCCATCGAGGGATGGTCGCGCTCAGCCCGCGGCGGCCGCGGCGAATTCCAGCGCGGCGTCGAACGACGCCCGCTCCGCCACCAGCCTCCGGTATTGCATGACGCGGCGCGGCTCCGAGAACCCGAGCACACCCGAGATCCGGCCACCGCGCTCGAAGATCGCGACGAACCGGCGCGACTCGAGCGTGCCCGACACGACTTCCATGCGGTCCTCGCCACCGAAGCGGCCGGCGCACTGGATCTTCACGTCGTACTGGTCGGACCACACGAAGGGCACGGGCGCGAACGGCTCCGCGGGCTCGTCGCGAGCCTCCCGGAGCAGGCGATCGCCGGCGTACACGCCCTGCTCCGCCGCGTTGGTCCAGTGCTCGATCCGCATGACCTCGCCGTCGAAGCAACGGTTCGGCCACCGCGCCACATCACCGGCGGCGACGACACCGGGCGCGGCGAGGAGCGTCTCGTCACACACGACACCGTTGTCGAGCGTCAACCCCGATCCTTCGAGCCACCGCGTCTCGGGTCCGACGCCGACCGCGACGAGCACCACGTCGCACTCCACCACGTCACCGTCGCCCAGCAGCACGCGTTCGACCGGGCCGGAGCCCTCGATGGCTTTGACCGCGACACCGCAGCGCAGATCGACGCCGTGATCCCGGTGGAGCCCCCCGAGGACCTCGCCCAGCGTCTCACCGACCCCGCGCACCATCGGCTGCGGCAGCGCCTCGAGCACGGTGACCGCCAGGCCGCGCTTGCGACACGTGGCCGCGACCTCGGAACCGATGAAGCCTGCGCCGATCACGCACACGCGGGGGCTGGCCTCCAGGCGCGATCGCAGCCGGAGGCAGTCGTCGATGGTCCGGAGCGTGAAGACGCCGTCGAGCGCGGGCTGGCCCGGCAGCGTGCGCGGTGTCGAGCCCGTCGCGATGACCAGGCCGTCGAACGGCAGCTCCGTCCCTTCGGTGAGCGTCACCACCCGACGATCGAGGTCGAGCGCACGCGCCGCGACGCCCAGGCGGAGCTCGAGGTCGAGCTCTTCGTACGGGGTCCGCCGCAGGACGATCTGGTCGTGCTCCCAGTCCCCCGCCAGCAGCTCCTTGGAGAGCGGCGGCCGGTCGTACGGGAGGTGCGGCTCGGCACCGACGAGCACCAGGCGCCCGGCGAAGCCCTCCCGCCGGAGCGTCTCGACCGAGCGCAGCCCCGCGAGCGACGCGCCCACCACCACGATCGAGTCCACGTGTGCCGGGTGCTGCTCAGCCTTCGATGGAGATGGCTTGGGTCGGGCACATGCGCACGGCCTCCTCCATCTTCGGGCGAAGCTCCTCGCCCGGCTCCTCGTCCAGCAGGTACAGGAAGTTGTCCTCCCGAACCTCGAACACCTCGGGCGCGATGCCCATGCACACAGCGTTGCTGTTGCACTTGTCGTAGTCGACGACGATCTTCATGGGTGCTCCTTCCGCGGGCCGGGGCGGCGCCCGGCGACCCTATCGCCCGGCCGGGTCGCTCCAGCTTCCGCACTTCCCCGCCGGGGCACTCCGGCTTCCGCGCTCCGTGACGCGGCGGCCCGCTGTTCTGCCCTGGCCGCTCCGGGGCCGCTCGACCCGGGACTCGATCGGAACCTGACTCCGGCGTCATACTGGCGGCCCGCGACCGCCGCCGTCGCACCGACCCTGGAGCTGCGCAACCATGGCCCGGACCGCGAGATCCCGACCGCCGAAGCGCGAAGGCGGGAACGGGAACGGGAACGGAGTGCGGGCGCCGAAGCGACCCGGGAGGACGGACGTATCCGGCCGCCCGCTCGAGCTTCGGGACGTGGACCTCGACGCCTTCCTCTCCCCCAAGACGATCGCATTGATCGGGGCCTCCGAGCAGTCCCGCAAGCCGAACACCGCGATGACCCGGAAGTTCGCGGCCTGGGCCGAGGAGCACGGCGCCACCTTCTACCCGGTGCACCCGACGTACGAGACGGTGCTCGGCCACCACGTCTACCAGTCGATCTTCGACATCCCGGGCGACATCGACCTCGCGATCATCCTGACCGGCAAGGCCGTCGACACCTTCGAGGAGGTGCTCGCCCGCAAGGCCAAGTTCGCGGTGATCTTCGCCGCCGGCTTCTCCGAGACGGGCAAGCAGGGCGAGAAGCTCGAGGAGCGCCTGACCAAGCTGGTCGAGAGCGGCGACGTGCGCCTCCTCGGCCCCAACACCAACCTCAACGCGTTCGAGCAGTTCCGCGACGACCTCACCGGGCCGTCGATCGCGCTCGTCACCCAGTCCGGCCACCAGGGCCGTCCCGTGTTCCAGGGCCAGGAGCTCGGCATCCGCCTCACCCACTGGGCGCCGACCGGCAACGAGGTGGACCTCGAGTTCGCGGACTTCTGCCGGTACTTCGCCGACCAGGACGAGGTCGGTGTGGTCGCCTGCTACATCGAGGGCTTCAAGGACGGCCGGACACTCATGCTCGCGGCCGATCACGCGGCGAAGCTGAAGAAGCCGATCGTGATGGTCAAGGTCGGCCGCACCGAGACCGGCAGCTCCATGGCGCAGAGCCACACGGGTCACCTCACCGGCTCCGACGCGATCACCTCCGCGGTGTTCCGCCAGCTCGGCATCACCCGGGTGGACGGCCTCGACGAGCTCCTCGAGGTGAGCGCCGCGTTCGCTCGTACTGCTCCCCGAGATCTCCGCCGGCCGACCGGGGAGACCACGAGTGCGAAGGGGGCGGCGGCGGTTCCGGCTCAGGAGGTGCCGGCCTGGACCAGCAAGAAGGCGGAGCCCGGGGTGTGCGTGTACGCGATCTCCGGGGGGACCGGCGCGCACATGGCCGACATGCTCGCGGCGGCCGGCCTGCGCCTGCCGCCGCTCGCGAGGGAGACCCAGCGCGTGCTCCACGACGGCCTGATCCCCGCGTACCTGCGGGTCAGCAACCCCGTCGACTGCGGCGGCCCGCCCGTCGCCGACGCGCGCGGCCGCCAGATCCTCGACGCGATCG
This sequence comes from Acidimicrobiia bacterium, assembly GCA_038252255.1. Lineage (GTDB taxonomy): Bacteria > Actinomycetota > Acidimicrobiia > IMCC26256 > JAENVU01 > Chersky-806. Next base: position 26,872 of record JBBSAM010000039.1, read on the forward strand.
TTGCGGACCCCAAGACCGACATCATCGTGGTGCCGATCACCGGCGCGGTCGTCGCGTTCAGCGAGCCGTTCACCCGGGATCTGATCGACGTGGCGAAGACGACCGACAAGCCGATCTACGTGGTGTGGGGCTCACCGCCGGGCACCGACGACACGTACTACAAGCGCCTGCTCGACGGCGGTCTCCCGGTGTTCCGCACGTTCGGGAACTGCGTGAAGGCCGTGCGGGCGTACATCGACTTCTGGCGCTTCGCGAAGCGCTACCACTCGGCATTCGACACCGCTCCGGTCGCGCCACTACCGGCCGCGAAGAAGGCACGCGCGATCCTCGCCGACGAGGCGGAGCCCGGAGACGCACTCTCGGAGCACGCGTCGAAGCAGCTCCTCGCGGCGTACGGCATCCGCTCCTCGCACGATGTGCTGGTGCAGAGCTCGGCCGACGCCGTCAAGGCGGCGGCGGAGATCGGCTACCCCGTGGTGATGAAGATCTCGTCGCCGGACCTCCTGCACAAGAGCGATCTCGGCCTCGTCCACGTGGGCGTCTCGTCCGCCAAGGAGGTGCGCGCGGCCTACACCGAGCTCATGGCGAAGGCGAAGACCGCCGGCGGCGGCAAGGCCCGGATCGACGGCGTGCTGGTGTGCGAGATGGTCGGTGGCGGCGTCGAGATGGTGGTCGGCGTGTCCCAGGACCCGCTGTTCGGGCCGGTCGTGATGGCCGGCCTCGGCGGGATCTTCGTCGAGGTGCTCGAGGACGTCACGTTCCGGGTGCCGCCGTTCGACCGCGACGAAGCGCGGCGCATGCTGGCCGAGCTCGCCGGCTTCAAGCTGCTGGAAGGTGTCCGGGGTGCACCGCCGGTGGACGTCGACGCGCTGGTCGACGTGATCATGAAGGTGTCGCGTCTGGCCCTCGATCTCTCGGACGAGATCGCGGAGCTCGACATCAACCCACTGGTGGTCCGCCCTCGCGGCGCGGTTGCCCTCGATGCATTGGTGGTGCGGAGCAAGTGACTGACAAGACGCCCGATGTCGACCAGGAGCTGCTGGCCACGCTGGAGAACGGCGTGCTCTGGCTCACGATCAACCGCGCGGAGTCGAGCAACGCGATTCCGTTCTACGTGCGTGACCGGCTGATCCAGCACTTCGAAGACGCCCACACCGACCTGGCGATCCGCGCCATCGTCCTCACCGGCGCGGGTGAGCGGCACTTCTGCACCGGCTCGGACCTGCGGATCCGCCCACCCGCGCCCGCCAAGCCCGAGGGCGCGCCGGACATGGTGGTCGGCGCGGCCGTCCACATGATGCGCAGCGGCTTCCAGCGCCTGATGGAGGCGATCCAGGACTGCCAGAAGCCGGTGATCGTCGCGTTGAACGGCACCGCCGCGGGTGGCGGCGCGATGCTCGCCCTCGCCGCCGACCTCGTCATCGCGTCGGAGACGGCGCGCTTCGTCGACGTCTTCGGCAAGCAGGCGCTCATCCCCGACGGCGGGTACCTCTACCTGCTCCCCCGCATCGTCGGCATGCACAAGGCGAAGGAGATCGTCTTCTTCGGCGAGCAGATCAGCGCGAAGGAAGCGCTCGACCTCGGCATCGTGAACAAGGTCGTCGGCCCGCTCGAGCTCGACGCCGCGGCGCATGCCTGGGCCGAGCAGCTCGCGGCAAAGCCCACGAAGGTGCTCGGCTGGGCGAAGAAGCTGCTCCACGACGCGACCGAGCTGCCACGCACGCAGGTCCTCGAGAACGAGGCCGTCTTCATCGAGCTGAACCTCGGGACCGAGGACGGCAAGGAGCGCATGGCCGCGATGATGGAGAAGCGCGAGCCCGAGTGGAAGGGCTGGTAGCAGCCACCTCGTGTCCGAGCTTCTCTCGATCAAGGATCGCACCGCGGTCGTCGGCCTCGGCCAGACGGCGTTCGGCAAGGACCTGCCCGACTCCGAGCTCTCGCTCGCGTGCCAGGCGATCAGCGCCGCGATCGACGACGCGGGCCTGCAGCCCTCGGATGTGGACGGCCTGGCGATGTTCTCGATGGAGGAAGGCCGCGAGGTGGACGTCGCCCGCAACGTCGGCCTCGGCGACATCACGTTCTTCTCCGAGGTGGGCTACGGAGGGGGCGCCGGCTGCGGAGTCGTGGGGCAGGCCGCGCTGGCGGTCGCGACCGGCCAGTGCCAGGTCGCCGTCGCGTGGCGCGCGCGCAAGCGCGCCGCGAAGGCGAGCCGGCCCTGGGCCCAGGTGTCGCAGCGGCTCGCGGGCCACCAGCAGTGGAGCCGGCCGTTCGGCGTGCTGCGACCGGTCGACGAGATCGCGATCCTCACCCGTCGGGCCATGCACGAGTACGGCTACACGCGCGACCACCTTGCGAACGTCGCGCTCGCGTTCCGCCACCACGCGCAGCGCAATCCCAACGCGACGATGGGTCACAAGCCGCTCACCCGCCAGCAGTACCTGGACGCGCGTTGGATCTCCGAGCCCCTCTGCCTCTTCGACAACTGCCTCGAGACGGATGGCGCGCTCGCGATCGTCATCGCCAGCGCGGCGCGGGCCCGCGACCTGCGCCAGCCGCCGGTCTTCGTCCATTCGTTCGCCCAGAGCATCCCGCAGCAGCACCAGGTGATGACCAACTACTTCTGCGAGGACCCGCTGCTCGGCCCGTCGTGGGCGTGTGCACGGTTGCTCTGGGAGCGCTCCGACATCCAGCCCGCGGACGTCCCCGTCGCGCAGCTGTACGACGCGTTCAGCCCCCTCGTTCCACTGTCGCTGGAGGGCTACGGCTTCTGCGAGAGAGGCGAGGGCGGCGCGTTCACCGAGGGCGGCAACCTCGAATGGCCCAACGGCCGGCTGCCCACGAACACGTCGGGCGGCGGGATGTCCGAGGCGTACGTGCACGGGTTCAACCTGGTGCTCGAAGGGGTGCGCCAGTGCCGCGGGACGTCGACCTCCCAGGTCGCCGACGCGGAGTCCTGCCTCGTCACGAGCGGCGAGGGTGTCCCCACGAGCGCGGTCCTCTTCCGCCGATGACGAGCGAAGCGACCTGGCTGCTGCCCGATCTCGACGACGAGATCGCCGCGCCGTTCTGGGCCGGCACCGCGCGCGGCGAGCTCCTCGTCCAGACCTGTTCGTCGTGCGGCGCGAGGCGCATGCCCCCCCGTCCGATGTGCCCGGTCTGCCGGTCGCTCGACCACGAGTGGGTCGCGTCGAGCGGCGCCGGCACCATCTGGTCCTTCGCCGTCCCCCACCCGCCGCTGCTCCCCGCGTACGCCGAGCTCGCGCCCTACAACGTGATCATCGTGGCGCTCGAGGAGGATCCGGCGATCCGCTTCGTCGGGAACCTCCTGGCCCGGGCGGACGGTTCGATCAACGAGATCGATCCTGCGACGATCGAGATCGGCGAACGGGTGCACGTCACCTACCAACCGGTCGACGACGTCACCCTCCCCCGCTGGCTCCGCGCGTAACGCTCGCGAACACACCAACGGGCCGCAAGAGATCTTCGGAATACCGCTTGCGGCCGCCAGAACAACCCCGGTCCAAGACTCGGCCGCAAGAGATCCTGAAGAAGACGCGCATCGACGCCGCACCTGCGACGGCCGACGGGGGGATCGGCCGGAGTTGCGGCGTCGATGAAGCGGGGCAGACGGCCCCGATGGAGCTCTCAGGCGGCGTGGCGCCGGACCTGCTGGTTCCGCAGGGCTCCGAGGGTGAGCTCCCAGCGGAGCTGGCGTTCGATCCAGCGCTTGGCCTCGCGGCTCTCGGTGCGGGAGACCTTGGTGGCGGACCTCATATACGGACCCCCCTAGACTTAGAGTTACAACACTGAGAGTAAACACTCTCACGGTACCTACTGTCAAACATCGTGACGACAGTCACAGCCGACCCGCCGCGTGCTGCCGAGCGCGATGACCGCCGAGTTGAGCGAGGCCGCATGACCGAGCAGATCCGCATCGACGAGCTCGCCCAGCGGACCGGGCTGACCGTCGACACCATCCGCTACTACCAGCGGGAGGGCCTGCTCCCCCCGGCCGTCCGGTCCGGTCGGGCCAAGCTCTACGGCCCCGATCACCTCGCCCGGCTGGCGCAGATCCGAGAGCTCCAGGGCCGGCGCTTCTCCCTGGCCGCGATCCGGGCCCTCCTCGAGTCCGATCGTCCCGAGCTCGTCGACGGGATCTTCTCCGGCGAGGGCTCGATCGCGTACTCCCTCGATGACCTCGTGGAGCGCAGCGGCGGATCCGCGACGATCGTCGAGAAGCTCCGCCTGGCCGGCCTGCTCCGCGATCCCCGCGAGTTCGGGCGCGACACCTACGACGCCACGGATCTCGACGTGCTGCGCGCGGCCGTCGCGCTCGAGCGGCTGGGCCTACCCGACGACGTGCTCGCCGAGCTCGCGGGCATCTACGTGCAGGGTGTCGAGGCCATGCAGCACGAGGTGCTCGACCTCTTCTCGGGCCGGCGTGGGCGGGCGTGGGAGCCGGAGGAGCTGCGCAACTTCCAGCAGCACGCTGCCGCGTCAGCGGGCCAGCTCCTCCCCCTCGTGACTCGCATCGTCGACTACGTGCACCAGCGCACGCTGCAACGCCTCACGCTCGGCGCCATCGAACGCGAGCAGAAGCAGTAGAGCTTCGAGCCGCCGCCGGAGAACTTCGGGCCGCCTGCGGCCGCCCGGCATCCGCGGTCAACCGCTCGGCCGCAGGAGATTTTCGGAAACCAGTCAGTCGATGCTCCACACGCGCGACGCGTTGCCGCCCACGATCAGCGCCTTCTCGGCCGCGGGGATGCCGTTCATCGTCTCTTCGATGACCTTGCGGGAGTAGGGCCAGTCGTTCCCGTGGTGCGGGTAGTCACTCGACCACATGATGTTGTTGATGCCCGCCTGGTGGCGCAGCGCGATCCCGGTGCGGTCGCTGATGAAGCTCGCCGCGTTGTTCCGGTACCAGTAGTACGACGGCGGTTGCTTGATCGGCAGCTGGCCCCAGGAACGGTTGCGCCAGTAGCGGTCGTCGAGGCACTCGATGAAGTGCGGCAGCCAGCCGACGCCGATCTCGATCCACTGCACCTGCAGCTCGGGGAACCGGTCGAAGACGCCGGTGAACAGCATCGCCGTGATGTTGCCCGCCGCCATCGAGAAGACGTGGCTCATGCCGCCGATGGCCTTCGCCCGGGCGGCTTCGGTCGTCATGTCGTAGAGCGCGTTGCCGCTCTTCGCCGCGGCCTTGCGCCCCGCGGCGCGCTGCTTCCGGCTGATGATGTTGATGTGGACCGCGACCGGCATGCCCTCGTCCACCGCGGCGGCCCAGAACGGGTCGTCGTCCGGCGAGAGACTCGCGCCGCCGGACGGCCAGTTCGAGATCAGCACACCCTTCGCGCCACGCGCCTTCGCCTTGCGCAGCGCGTCGACCGAGGTGTCGATGCCGAGTGACGGGATCTGCGCGACACCGATGAGCCGCTTCGGGTCCGGCGCGCAGAACTCCTCGAAGAGGAAGTTGTTGTACGCCTCGACGCCGGCGAGGACGAAGTCGTCCTCGTCGTCGCCGAGGAAGTGGCTCATCGTCCGCTGCGGCGGGTAGAGCAGCTCGGCGTAGACGCCGTCGATGTTCATGTCCTCGAGCCGCGCCGCGCCGTTGTAGCAGCCGGTGCGCGCTTCCTCGTACGTCACGCCGAACCAGCGGAACTCGTCGAACGGCATTCCCGGCGTGGACACGAGACCGATCGGGTCGGGCTCACCGCCCACCGCGGTGAGCCACGCGTCGCCGCCCTGGGCGTCCTTCACGAGCTTGGGTGCCTTGTCCGCGTACTTCTCGGGCAGCCAGTTCTTCCAGATGTCGGGCGGCTCGAGGATGTGACAATCGGCGTCGACGATGCGAGTCTCGGACATCCCGCTTCCTCCTGGTGGGGCTCTGGATCAAGCGTAGACTGACACGGACGTCAGGAACAGCGGGGACGCGGTGCCGACCAGCTTGCCGACCGGATTGCTCGAAGCGACCCGGGTCATCGACCTCGCCGGAGAGCCGGCGGCGATGGCCGGTCGCCTGCTCGCCGACCTCGGCGCCGAGGTCGTCGTGCCCGAGCCGACCGGCGGTCATCCCCTCCGTGAGCTACCCCACCGCTGGGCCGCGTGGGGCGCGGGGAAGCAGTCGGTCGTGGTGTCCGGGCCGGACGACCCGGCACTCGTCGACCTGCTGGCGAGCGCGGACATCGTCTTCGACACGCCGGGCTTTCCCGGCGCGTGGAACCTCGACCCGGCAGTCGCGCCCGCGGCGGTCTGGGTGAGCGTGACGCCCTTCGGTCTCACCGGCCCCCGCTCCGGCTGGCGCGCCGCGGACCTGGGCGTCATGGCGGCGAGCGGCAACATGTTCTGCACCGGCGACCCCGATCGCGCGCCCGTCCGTTGCACCGAGCCTTCGGGTTACGCGCACGTCGGCGCGGAGACCGCGTTCGCGGCGCTCACGGGTCTCGCGAGCGGACGGCCTCAGCGCGTCGACGTCTCGATGCAGGAGGTCGTTCTCATCGCGAACATGGCCACGCCCGCGCGCTTCCCGCAGACCGGCTTCCGCGGCGTTCGGCGCGGTGCGAACGTCGGGCGCACTCGCGAGATCTGGCCGACGCGCGACGGCTTCGTGAGCTTCGGCCTGCGCGGCGGCAAGGCGCGCGTCCCGAGCCTCGAGACACTGACCCGGCTCGTGGACACCCCTGCGCTCCAGAAGATGGACTGGACCACCTTCTCCCCCAACACCACCGACGACGAGACGCTGCGGGCCATCGAGGTGGACGTCGCGGCGTTCTTCGCCCGCCACACCCTGCAAGAGCTCTACGACTACGCCTGCGAGACCAATCTGATGCTCGCCCCGATCAACTCACCGCGCGAGATCCTCGCCAGCGCACAGCTCGCGGCACGGGACTTCTTCGGACCGGTCGGCGGCTACGAGCAATTCCCGCTGAGCTTCGTCCGCGTCCGCTCGGCGGACGGCCTCGTGGCGCGGTCTGCGCCTGCCGCGCCCGCACCCGCGTTGGGCGACGGCTCGGTCCCGGCCCACCCGGCTCGCCGAGCGCAACCCGAGGCCACCCCGGCACGCGGTGCCTGGGTCGGGACGAAGGTGCTCGAGCTGGGTTCGGGCGCGGCGGGCCCGATCGCGACGCGTTACTTCGCCGAGCAGGGCGCGACCGTCCTGCGGATCGAATCGAAGAGCCGCCCCGACTTCCTGCGCGTGTACGCGCTGGGCCCGAACAACCCCCATGGGCTCGAAGGCGCGCCGATGTTCGACGGGTTGAACGTGAACAAGCGTGACGTCACGTTCAACCTGAAGCATCCGAAGGCCGTCGAGCTGGTCCGCCGGCTCGTCGTCGAATGGGCGGACGCCGTCGCCGAGAACTTCGCGCCGCGCGCGATGCGCGGCTTCGGGCTCGACTACGACGCGCTCGCCGCGGACAAGCCTGATCTCGTGATGCTGAGCGCCTGCCTGAACGGCCAGACCGGACCGCACCGCGACTACCCGGGGTTCGGGGGCCAGGGCTCCGCGCTCGCCGGCTACAACTTCCTCACCGGCTGGCCCGATCGCGAGCCCGTCGGCCCGCACGGCACGATCACCGACTCGCTCGCCCCCCGGTTCGCGGCCACCGCGCTCGCCGCCGGTCTCCTCTATCGTCGCCGGACCGGCCGTGGCGTCCATCTCGACGTCTCGCAGGTCGAGGCCGCGATCTTCTCGCTCTCCCCCTGGCTGCTCGAGCACCAGGCCGGCGGCGCGGTGCGCGGGCGGCAGGGCAACGCCTCGGACCGGGCGGCCGTCCACGACGTGTTCGCCTGCACCGACGAGGACGGGACCGGCGACCGCTGGATCGCGGTCGCCGCCTGGACCGACGAGGAGGCCGAGCGCCTCGCCTCCATCGTGGGCGAGGACCGGGAACGGGCGGAGTGGTTCGCCGGGCGGAGCCGGATCGAGGCGGCCGAGACGCTGCAGGCCGCGGGCATCGAGGCCGTGCCGGTGCAGGACTTCGGCGACCTCCATTCGGACCGCCAGCTCGAACACCGCGGGCACTTCGTCCCGCTGACGCACCCGTTCCTGGGCGAGGGCCTGTACGAGCGCAACGGCTTCCGGCTCTCCGATGCCCCGGGCGGATACTCGCGATCCGGGCCGACGCTCGGCCAGGACCAGAGCTGGGTGTTGACCGAGGTCCTGGGCCTCGACGCCGGCACCGTCGATTCACTGGCTGCCGACCACGTCTTCGATTGAAGACACGCTCCTGACCGTTCCTTCACGATCGGCGCATACCGTCGACCCGTGATCCTGAACGCGACTCTGGCCTTCCTGATCCTCGGGATCGTGTTCCTCCCGCTCGAGAAGCTCTGGCCCGCGCACCGGGGCCAGCGCTTCTTCCGGCCCGGCTTCCGCACCGACCTCCTGCACTTCTTCTTCACCGGTGCGCTCACCACCGTCGGCGTGATCGTGCTCGCGATCCCCGTCGTCGTCGTGATCGAGGCCACGACACCCGACGTGCTGCGCAACGCCGTCGCCGCGCAACCGGAGCTCGTGCAGTTCCTCGAGGCGCTGATCATCCTCGAGCTCGTCGGCTACTGGTCGCACCGCTTGATGCACACCGTCCCGTCGCTCTGGCGGCTCCACCGCGTGCACCACAGCAGCGAGCGGATGGACTGGCTCGCGGCCGCGCACCTGCACCCGTTCGACGCCTCGTTCGGACGGGTGCTGGCGGTCATCCCGCTCGCCTACCTCGGGTTCGGCCGGGCAACCTTCGGCGGCGCGCTCGTCCTGCTGCAGCTCCATGCGATCTTCCAGCACGCCAACCTGCGGGTGCGGTTCGGGCCGCTGAAGAAGGTGATCTCGTCGCCGCAGGTCCATCACTGGCATCACACGAACGACCTCGGCGCCCGTGATCGCAACTTCGCCGGGCTCTTCCCGTGGATCGACGCGCTGTTCGGCACCCTCCACCTGCCCGACCGGCAATGGCCGCAGACCTACGGCGTCGACGACCCGATGCCGGCGGGCTATCTGCGCCAGCTCGCCTCGCCGTTCGGCCGTCGGACCCCGGCACCAGCAGCGGTACCATCGGGGATGTGCGTGGAAGGGTTTTCGACGAGCTCGACGTGATGAGCCTGGACGTGGTCGAGCTCGAGGTGATCGACCTCAACGATCCCGGGCGATCGGGCTCGGGCGAGATCACGGACTGGCGCAGCTTCGAAGACCGGTACGCGACCCTGGCCTTCGGCCTCGGCACCGTCCCCCGCCGCCAGCATCCCGACGACCCCCTCTGGCAACGACCCGCCGGCCTGCTCATGGGCGTCGGCGCGCTCCTCAGCTTCCTGGTGCTGTTGAGCGCCGCCCACTAGCTCCCCCACTCCCGCACCCCCCGTCCGGTGAGATCACACTGGCCTGGGCGATCGGGCCTGTCCCCTATCGGCACCTCGGGGGCAGTCACGTCGAGACTTGGTGGAGGACCGCCGACCAGTTCTCGGTCAGCCAGTCGTGGGAACCGGGAACCTCTATCGTCTCAACGGTTCCCAACCTGCGCGCGAGGTGAGCGATGAGGGTTGGCGGCACGATCTCATCATCGATCGGAGCCCAGATCGTGACGGGCTGACGGACGGACTGCACATCAAACGGCCACGGTGCAGCCACCGCTCGGTAGTCGCGCAGCGTCTCAGGCCTCGTTGCCCAGCTCGAGGTGGAACTCGTTTCAGCGATCTGTCGGAGTCTGTCCGACTGGTTTGGGACAGCATCGGGCCCGGTCAAAGGCCCTGGTACAGGCGACACGAGATGGACAGAGACCACAGAAGATCCGAGACGCTCGCTCGCGGCGAGCGCGTACGGGGCTCCACCGGACCATCCAAGTACTGCGGGTGACTTCAGATCGAGCCTGTCGACCAACAGGCAGGTATCGAACGCCACCTGAGCAATGAAGGCGCCACGTGCCTCCTCGTAAGTGACGGACGGCCGCACGAGTGCGACCAGGTGGATGCCAAGTTCATTGGCAACCTCAGCGGCAGCGCCCATTTCCTCTCCGGCGGTCGCCGGCGAATGGAAGTACAGGACTGGGCGACCCATGCTCGGCCCGATACGGGCAACGTCGACCTCGCGACCACCACCAAGTCGAATCGTCGTGACCTTCACCTGGAGATCCTGCCCCATACCGCCGGTTCCGGGGCGCCCGGGGCTAAGGATCACTGGCGTCATTGACGAACAGTGGCCTGCGCCAGCGAACCCGCAACGCCTGCACGAGATCCTCCATCAGGGCAATCTGTACGCCATGTCCATCGCGTTTCCGGGTGTCGCGTTGAGCGACGACGCTGTCGCTGCCGATTGGCTCCGTCGGGCGTTGCGTCCGTGGTCGAGCCGCGGGATACGCCACGTCTCGACGCTGGTACCAGCCGATTACCCGTCGCACGCGCGGATTCTCCACCGAGCCGCGACTCGATCCGACTATGACGTGCGCTGGGCAGACGTTGCGGCGCGGACCGGTCGCCATGTCGGTGCGGACTCGCAGTACGCCGACCTCGTCGCTTGGCGGTCTGACGCAGAACACCAGAGTCCACCAGAGCCATGGCTCGAGCCAGAGCGGGGATCGTTGCGGCCTGCCGAGTGCGCGGCGGTCGCGGAGGTACTCGCGCGCAACACAGCTACGCCCGATGAGTGTTGGTTCTGCGTGTGGGAGGGATACGGCTGGCCCGAGCTCAGCCGATTGAGCGAACACCACTCCAGCGTCGCGCTGGAGCATCGAAGCTGCTTCCTGTTCCGAGGAGGAGTGCGTGCGGCCAGCGCCTTTCGGACGGAGAACTGGTTTCAAAGCCCGACGTTGTGGTGGCCGCAGGACCGGGCATGGTGCGTCGCAAGTGAGCTCGACATCTACTCCACCTACGTCGCTGCGAGCACTGCCGCGGTGCGGTCGCTCATCGACGATCCAGCCCTCGAAGTCCTGGAATGCGCCCCGGAGCAGGACATCGACCATGGCGCCTACGCCTCGTTCCGCGACCGGGCCTGACCACGACGTCGGGCTGCACTGGCGTCCTTCACGAACGGTGGCCGGCCGTGGGGAGAACGCGCCAGAGCGAGAACGAAAGCGCTGCTGGGATCTCTCGACCGCGAACTGCGTACCGCAGGTCTCCGATGGCGAGCAGACCCGGACTCTTGCCGTCGAGCAGTTCCACGGTGACGAGGCCAGGCTGAAAATCGAACCCCTCGATGTCGCGCACGTCCGCAACGCGACCGTCGTACTCCTGCACGCACCGAGTTCAGCAGAGCTGTCACCTCACTGGCGTCATTGGTTCGCACTGGCCGGCCCACAAACCCGCTGCTCAAGGTCGGTAGGCTCCGTCGCGCATGGGGGACCTCCCGTTCGACGCTCAGGAGCGCCTCGAACTGTGCGTCCTCTTCGACGAGCTCGGACCTTCCGCTCCCACGCTCCTCGAGGGCTGGACCGCTCACGACGTCGCCGCCCACATCGTGCTGCGGGAGCGCGATCTCATGGCCGGGCCCTGCCTCGTGCTCCCTGGCCCTTTCCAGCGGTTCGCCGAGGGGCGACAGGTGAGACTCGCGAACCGCCACGACTTCGCGTGGCTCGTGGCGCGGATCCGGTCGGGCCCGCCGCCCGGGTTCTTCCGCATTGGCTGGGTCCGCTCGTTCCCGAGCCTGAACGAGTTCTTCGTGCACCACGAGGACGTGAGGAGGGCCAACCGGCTGGGTCCGCGTACCCTCACGCACGACCTGGAAGCAGCTCTGTGGCGAAATGTGCGTCGGGCGAGCCGCTACCTGAGTCGGCGCCTGAGCGAGACCGGGCTCGAGATCGAATGGGCCGGGACCGGCGAGCCATGCGCGGTCCGGCAAGGCAAGCGCACTGCTCGTCTCAGCGGCACGCCGGGCGAACTGCTCCTCTATGTGTTCGGCCGGCAGGCGGCCGCCCAAGTGGAGGTAAGCGGGCCCGCCGAAGCGGTGGCGGCGATTCACCGCACGCACTTCGGTATGTGAATCGATCGCGCCGTGATTCGGTCTGTGCACCGGTTTTGGCGCTGCCCACCACGGCCGTCGAGCGGAGCTGCGTCCGCTACAACGCGCTCAATTCACGCGCCAAGAGCTACTGATCTGGGCGCCCGTTCGAGCGGGGTCAGATGCCGGCCACCGTCCGGAGGTCGGGAGCCGTGCACGCGTTGGCCAGGCACGGGAAGCCCAGCATCGACTCCCACGCCTTGAGCGTCGACGCGTAACCGATCCCACCCGTAGCGAACGGACCCCGCCTCGCCGTCGGCGCGATCTGCATGTTCGGCACCGGCGAA
>JBBSAM010000040.1:0-38243 GCA_038252255.1 Acidimicrobiia bacterium
CTGAAAAGCGTGGGGTCACCGGATCGACGCCGGTCCCGGCCACGCAGACCCACGAGAGGCCCGGTCCCGCACCGGGCCTCTCGCCCGTCTCGTTAGCGCTCGTCGGAGCAAGGGTCAGGTCCGGAACCCGTCGCGGGCGAGGCGGGCCAGGTGGTGGACATCGTGGCGGGCGAGCCCCGCCAGAACCGGCCGGAGAAACCCGGCTCCGGGAAGGGGGACGGCCTCGACGTGCACGAAACGGGTCCGGGTCGGGTCAGCCGGATCGGGCGTGGCGGCCATCACCACCGTGTACAGCCGGCCCCGCGCTCGCATCAGGCAGAAGCCCGATTCGAGGCGGACCGTGAACGGCCACGGCACCCCGTGGTTGTGGACCGTCACGCGCAGCTGCTCCGCGCCGTCGCCGAGCTCGACCCGTCCACGGACGGTGATGGACGAGACGTCGCGGTCGAACTGCGGCACGGACCGGGGGAGGTCGGCCAGGAATGCCCACGCCTCGGCGAACGGTGCGTCGAGCGTCGACTCCATGATCCCCGCCGACGGGATCGCCGCCGCGATCGCTCGGGCCCGGGCGATCGGGCTCAGCGTCGCGGCCGGCCAGATGATGTCGGCGCTCATCGGCCCCACCTCCGGGCAAAGGCGGCGCGCGAACGGTGGAGGCGCGACTTGACCGTTCCTTCGGGCAGCTCGAGGAGATCGGCCACCTCGGCCTCGCTCATGCCTTCGAGGTCCCGCAGCACGAGCATCGCCCGTTGCTCGGGCGGGAGGTCGGCGAGCACGGCTCGCACGTCGATCGCGGTCGCCAGGTCGGGCAGATCCGTGGGCGTGGCGACGGCGTCGAGCATCTCGTCGTCCATGACGGGCAGGCGACCGCGCGCGATACGCACGGCTTCACGCGTGGCGATGCGCCGGGCCCAGCTGGCGAGCGCCTGGGGCTCGCGCAGGGTCGTGATCCGCCGGAGCACGACGATGAGCGCCTCCTGCAGGGCGTCGTCGCCCGACTCGAGCGCGATCGCGCCGCAGACGGGCGCGATCGACGGCGTCACGATGCGCACGAGCTCCTCCAATGCGATGGGATCGCCTCGCTGGGCCCGCCGGACCACGGCGTCACGGCTCAAGTCCGGTGCGCCGCCGGCCGGGATCGGGCGCGGTTCCGACCGGGCCTGCCGAGCTGCTCGACCGCGTCCAGGGCCGCGTGGTGTGACACCTCGGACAGGAGCCCCGGCGCCGCGACGCGATCGTTCACCAACCAGACCGCCTCGGACTGCCGCACCGCAGGACGATCCCGCCACGTGCGCCCGGGCAGATCGAGCGCACCGGTCTCGTCGACGATGCGCGCGCGTCGCCGCCAGGACTCGCGTCCACGCCAGCCGCGGTACGCGGTGTCGACGAGCGCTTCGAGCCGCTCGACCGCGACGTCGAGTGTCTCTCCCGGTCGCATCCCGGCCTGAGTCTGCACCAGGTGTTGGCCGAGTGGCGCGAGTGAATCGTCCGCCACGGTGAACGTCTCGCAGAACCCGGACGCGTCGAAGTCGGACAGCACGTACGGATCCGAACGCCGGCGGGCGAGGCCGAGATCGAGCAGCGCGGTCGTCGTCCCGTCGAGCGTGCCCGCGGGCACGGCGCCGAGCAGACGGGACGCGGTGGGCATCGGTACCGCGAGGATCGCCGGTCCGTCCGGCAACGAGTCCACCGGCGACCTCGTTTCGATGCGGACTCCGAGCGACCGGGCCCGGTGGGAGAGCCGGTCGACCATCGTCGACCACCCGCCCGGCAGGTAGCGCACGGTCGGCGGGACGGTCGTGGCGCGAAGCAGGCGTTCGTGGACGAACGCCGCCGAGAGCCGAGCCGAATCGTGATCGAACGTCACGACCCCCATGAAGGCGGCGATGCGCCGGGCCGCGACGTCGCCCACCAGCTCGCGGGCCCAGTCGCCGAAGCTCCGGCCCACCGGGGCGTCCGCCCGGCGGAGCGTGACGACCGCGCGCAGCACACCCGGAGGGGGCATCCTCCGGGCGCGTCCGTCGATTCGGACCAGGAGCCGGGGAAGGCGCGGCGCAGTGCGCGCGCCGTCGGTCAGGCCGCGCTCGTGGAGCCAGGCCCACAGCGGTCCGTCCGAGTAGACGACGTGCGGGCCCCGGTTCGCGCGGTACGGGCCACCGGTGGTCCGCGCGCGGCCGCCGAGCTGTTCGTGGGCCTCGAACAGGCGCACTGACCAGCCCTTTTCACTCGCCGCGACCGCAGCGGTCAGACCGCCGAGCCCGCCACCGACCACCGTGAGCCCTCGGTGCAGCACGTGACACCTCCCCCTCGGTCGAAGGACATCGATGTCCTCAAGAGGCGCGGGATGTGCCGTGAGGTTCCACGAAGGTTCGACGCGGTCGCGGAATTGCAAGAGGCCCGGTCCTTCGACCGGGCCCTCTCGCCGAGTTCTTGAACTTGTGTAAGCGCTCCGCTGGTGGCGTGCGCCCGGTTCAGGCCTCTTCGTGCTCCTCGACCTGCTCGAGGAAGCGACGAATCTCCGAGGCGCGGAACCGGCGGTGCCCACCGAGTGTCCTGATCGCCGAGATTTTTCCTGCCCTGGCCCAGCGCGTGACGGTCTTGGGATTCACGCGGAACATGGCAGCCACCTCGGACGGCGTAAGCAGCGCGTCGTTCTCGGGCTGTCCCTGCATGTGTCCTCCAAAGTCGACCCGGGGTCTTCGAGCAGCATCGGGGTCTGGGATGCTGGTGTCCGATTGCTCCCGGGAGCGTAACGTCTCGCGCGTTCCAGGTGTGGTTATTCAAGATAGCACCGTCGGACCGGAATCGGGAAGTGTCTCCGCGTCGGAAATTTCCCGATCGTGCCGCGTGCGAGCGGCGAACACCGAGCGCGACATCGCGGTCACGCGAACCGCGCGAGGCGGCGTCGCTACACTCCGCGCGTGGCAGTGCTCGCGATCGCAAACCAAAAGGGTGGCGTCGGGAAGACCACCACGGTCCAGACGCTCGGGGCGGCCCTCGCAGAGAGTGGCCGGCGGGTACTCCTGGTGGATCTGGACCCTCAGGCCTGCCTCACGTACTCGGTGGGATTGGATCCCGAGTCCTTGCCGCGGTCCCTCCACGACGTCCTCGTCGGCCGCTGCAAAGCCGCCGACGTGTTGGTGCCCGTAGCAGGACTCTCCGTGATCCCCGCGGCGATCGATCTTGCCGGTTCGGAAGTCCACCTCGTCGGGAAGGTCGGGCGCGAGCACGCCGTCGCCCGCGCGCTCGAATCCGTGAAGGACAGTTACGACATCGTTCTCGTCGACTGTCCGCCTTCTCTCGGCATCCTGACGATCAACGGTCTGACCGCCGCCGACTTCGTGCTCATCCCCTTGCAGTGCGAGACGCTCAGCCACCGCGGGGTCGGCCAGCTGCTCGAGACGGTCGCCGACGTTCGCGCCTACACCCAACCGGATCTCAGCGTCCTCGGTGCTGTCGCGACCATGTTCGACGGCCGCACGCGCCATACGCGCGAGGTGCTCGCGGACGTCGAGCAGCGGTACGCCCTACCGGTGCTGGAGCCCATGATCCCGAGGTCGATTCGCTTCGCGGAAGCGCCGGCGACGGGCCAATCGATCCTCGCTCACGCACCGGCATCCCGCGGGGCCGACGCGTACCGAGAGCTCGCTCGCACCATCTCGAGGATGCTGCAACCGTGACCGGGCCGGGCGCCGCCGACGACGGGAAGCGCGCGCTGTTCTCGAGCGCGGTGCGGCGACCGGGAACGCTCGTCGTGGACTGTTCGCGCTGTCACGGACGCACCCGTGTCACCTACGCCGAGTTCGCGCAACGGCATCTGCCGTTCTGGGCGTGGACTCCGTGGCGGCGCTACTCGCGCTACGTGGTCTGCCCCGCGTGCGGCCAGCGCGCCTGGCTCGCCGCGCACTGGTTCGAGTAGTCACGACGCCTCAGGGCGCGCGCTGCTCCGAGCGGTCGACGTGGGCGCGGCCGTGGCCGTCGACGATCTCGCCGACTACCCACGCCTCTTGTCCCGCGGCCCGCACCGCGTCGAGCGCGCGGAAGACCTCATCCTGCGGTACGACCGCGAGCATGCCCACGCCGAGGTTGAAGACATGCTCCATCTCGTCGTCGCTCACACCACCGGCGCTCTGGATCTCGGCGAACACGCGCGGCTCCTCCCAGCGCCCGCGGTGCACGACCCCGTCGCAGCGGTCCGGCAGGGCGCGCACGAGATTGCCCGGTATGCCGCCACCGGTGATGTGCGCGAACGCGTGCACCTCGGCATGCCGGCGCAGCTCGGCCATCGCGGGTGCGTAGATGACGCTCGGGACGAGCAGCTCCTCACCCAGCGAGTGATGCGCACCGCGCCACGCCGGCTCGTCCAGCGCGAGACCGCGACGATCGAGCAACGCGCGCCGGGCGAGTGAGTATCCGTTGCAGCGCAGCCCCGGACTCGCGAAACCGATGATCTGGTCACCGGTGCGAACTCCCTGCGGCAGGATCTCGGAGCGTTCCACCACACCCACTGCGAAGCCGACGAGGTCGAACTCACCCGGCTCCATGAGGTCGGGGTGCTCGGAGATCTCGCCACCGCTCAGCGCGCAACCTGCCTGCCGGCAACCTTCCGCGACGCCGCTCACGATCTCGTCGACCGTCTCGGGGACGACCTTGCCCACCGAGAGGTAGTCGAGGAACAGCAGCGGCTCGGCACCCTGGACGGCGATGTCGTCGACGCTCATCGCCACCACGTCCACACCGATCGTGTCGTAGCGGGACAACAGCCGGGCGATCGTCGACTTCGTGCCGACACCGTCGGTCGACACGGCGAGCACCGGATCCCGGTGTGGGAGCTTGCCCAGCGCGAACAGCCCGCCGAAGCCACCGATGTCGCCCACGACCTCGGGCCGGAACGTCGACCGCACGTGCGACTTGATCAGCTCGACGGCCTTCTCGCCGGCGCCGATGTCCACGCCCGCATCGGCGTAGGTCAGGGGCGGCGCAGGCCGCGGGGACGGAGCCTTCGGGTCGTCGTCGCTCACGGGGTCTGCGATGCGCCGGTCTCGGTGAGGTCGAGCGCCGGCGCTTCCAGCAGCTGCTTGTGATCGCTCCCCATCAGGTCGACCGGAACTGGGTACTCACCGGAGAGGCACGCGGTGCAGAACGACTCGGGCGCCGCACCGGTGGCCGCGCGCACACGGTCGAGCTCGAGGTAGGCGAGCGAGTCGACGCCGAGATAGTCACGGATCTCACCGACCGACAGATCTGCGGCCAGCAGCTCGCCCTTGCGCCCGGTGTCCATCCCGTAGAAGCACGGCCACTTGTACGGCGGTGACGAGACCCGGAAGTGCACCTCGCGCGCGCCCGCTTCGCGCAGCATCTTGATGACCTCGCGGGTGGTGGTGCCGCGCACGATCGAGTCGTCGACCACCACCAGGCTCTTGCCGCGGATGTTCTCCGGCAGTGGGTTCAGCTTGAGCCGCACACCGACCCCGCGCATCTTCTGGCTGGGTTGGATGAAGGTGCGCCCGACGTAGCGGTTCTTGACCAGGCCGTCGCCGTACGGGATGCCTGATTCGCGGGCGTAGCCCTGCGCCGCGGGAATCCCCGACTCGGGGACGGGCATCACCATGTCCGCGGTGACGGGCGCCTGGCGGGCGAGCGACTCGCCCATGCGCTGGCGCGCTGCGTGCACGCTGTGGCCGTAGAGGCGCGTGTCCGGGCGGGCGAAGTAGATGAACTCGAAGAGGCAGAGGCGCGGGTCGGGCTCGGCGTAGCAGTGCTCCCGGCGGAGGCCGGACGCATCGATCACGACCATCTCGCCCGGCTCGACGTCCCGCACGTAGTGCGCGCCGATGATGTCGAGCGCCGCGGTCTCGCTGGCCAGGACCCAGCCCCCGCCTTCGAGCCGGCCGAGGACCAGGGGCCAGAAGCCGTGCGGGTCGCGCACGCCGATGAGGTGCGCGTCGTCCATGAGCACGAACGAGAAGCCGCCGCGCAACCGGGGCAGCACCTTCTCCAACGCGAGCTCGAGCTCGCGACCGTCCGAGCGCGGCTCGCCCGGCCACTCCCGCGCGACGAGCTCGGCGACGAGCGCGGAGTCGGTGGTGGAGTCGAAGCTCGTCTCGTCGGGCGTCATGCCGGGCAGCATCCCCAGGCCCGACGCGAGGTCCGCGGTGTTCGTGAGGTTGCCGTTGTGACCGAGCGCGAAGCCGGCGTCGCCCACCGAGCGGTAGACGGGCTGCGCGTTCTGCCACGACGACGAGCCGGTGGTCGAGTAGCGGTTGTGGCCGATCGCGAGGTGTCCCTGCAGTGGCGCGAGGCGGCGCTCGTCGAAGACCTGCGTGACGAGCCCCATGTCCTTGGCCACCGTGATCGTCTCGCCGTCGCTCACCGCGATGCCGGCGGACTCCTGGCCGCGATGCTGGAGCGCGAACAGTCCCAGGTACGTCAGCTGCGAGACGGGTTGGCCGGCTCCGTACACCCCGAAGACACCACAGGCATGGCCAGGGGTCTCGTCCGGGTACAGATCCGCCGATGAACTTGGGGTGTCGTGCTGCCGCGGGAGCACGCCGCCATTATCCCACGTCATGCGGCGAGCCCATGATCGAAGGGAGGGCATCGCGCCAGGCGTGCTCGGCGTCGGCCAGCGAGACGTGGAACCCACCGTCGGCGTGCAGATCGGTACCGCCGGCGTCACCGAGGATGACCGAGGGGACCCGCCCCGAGCCCGCACGCCCGAGCACCTCGTTCAGCCGGTCCGCTGCGACGGAGAGCACCACGCGCGACGCGGACTCCGAGAAGCACATGATCGCGTCGCCGATCCGCACGTCGAAGCCGACGTCACCCGCGATCGCCATCTCCGCGAGCGCCACCGCGACGCCGCCGTCGGAGCAGTCGTGCAGCCCACCGACCATCCGTTCCGTGACCAGCCCGGCGACGAGCTCGTGCAGGAGCCGCCCTACCTCGAGGTCTGCCGCGGGCGGCCGGCCCTCGCGCCAGCCGTGGCGCGTCGCCCACTCGGAGCCACCTACCTCGCGACGCGTCGTGCCCAACATCACGATCCGGTCTCCCGCGCGCAACGCGATGCCCGGTGGGGGTGACTCCAGCCGGTCGATGAGCCCGATGACACCGACCACGGGCGTGGGATCGATGTCGACACCGTGAGACTCGTTGTAGAAGCTGACATTGCCGCCGACCACCGGGATGCCGAGCGCGCGGCACGCGTCCCCCATCCCGTCGACGGCCTCGGAGAACTGCCACATCACCTCGGGGTGCTCCGGGTTGCCGAAGTTCAGGCAGTTGACGAGAGCGAGCGGCCGCGCGCCGCTGCACGCGACGTTGCGCGCGGCTTCGAGCACCGCGAGCTCAGTACCGACCCGCGGGTCGAGCGCGCAGAACCGGCCCTTCCCGTCGACCGACAGCGCGAGCGCGCGGCCCGCGGTCTCCTTGAGGCGCAGCACGCTCGCATCGCCGCCCGGTCCGGCCACGGTGTTCAGGAACAGCTGGTGGTCGTACTGGTGCCACACCCAGCTCTTGTCCGCGATGTTGGGGGAGCCGAGCAGGTCGAGCAGCTCGGCCGAGAGGTCCGACCCCGGAGGGAAGCGCTTGAGCAGGCCCGGTCCCGGATCCGCGGCCTGCCGGGCTTCGAGATCGGCCGGGGGCGCGAGCGGCCGGTGGTAGAGCGGACCGTCGCCGAGGCTGCCGATGGGCACGTCCGCGACCGGCATCCGATCCGAGGAGACCTCGGGCGGGTCGTCGCCGAGCGGAGGGAGCGGGTTCGCCCCCGGCACGCCGATCGCGTCGAAGTATCCGTCGTAGACCCGGAACCGCCCGGTGTCCGTGACCCGGCCCGCGACCGTGGCCCGGATCTCCCAGCGCTCGCACAGCGCGAGCACCTCGTCGAGATGCTCGGGCGTCACGATGGCGAGCATCCGCTCCTGGCTCTCGGAGGTCAGCAGCTCGACCGGGTTCATCCCCGGCTCGCGCTTGGCCACCCGTGCCGCGTCGACGTCCATGCCCGCGCCCGTCTTGGCCGCGGTCTCGGATGCCGCGCACGAGAGCCCTGCTGCGCCGAGATCCTGCACCCCGATGGCGAGCCCGGCGTCGAGCAGCTCGAGACACGCCTCGATGAGCCGCTTCTCCTCGAACGGGTCGCCCACCTGGACCGAGGGCCGCTTGGTCTCCGAGCCCTCGACGAAGCCGGCCGACGCGAGGACGCTGGCACCACCGATGCCGTCCCGCCCGGTCGCCGAACCGAGGAGCACCGCGAGGTTGCCGACGCCTTCGGCTCGGGCGAGCACGAGCCGCTCCTTCGGCAGCACGCCGAGACACAGAACGTTCACGAGCGGATTGCCCGTGTAGCACTCGTCGAACACGACCTCACCACCGACGGTCGGCACACCGACGGCGTTGCCGTACCCGCTGATGCCGCTGACGACCCCCTCGAAGAGGTAGCGCGTGCGCGGGTCGTCGAGCGGGCCGAAGCGCAGCGGGTCCATCAACGCGATCGGGCGCGCGCCCATCGAGAAGATGTCGCGGATGATGCCGCCGACGCCGGTGGCCGCGCCCTGGTAGGGCTCGACCGCGGACGGGTGGTTGTGACTCTCGATCCGGATGGCGACCGCGAGCCCGTCGCCCACGTCGAGGACCCCGGCACCCTCGCCCGGGCCGACGAGCACCCACGGCGCCTCGGTGGGCAGCCTCCCGAGGTGCGAGCGCGACGACTTGTAGGAGCAGTGCTCGGACCACATCACGGAGTACATCGCCAGCTCGAGCTCGGTCGGCTCGCGGCCGAGCTCGTCGATCACGGCCGCCAGCTCCTCGTCGGTCATCCCGAGCTGGCGGTGCAGGGGTTGCGCTATCGGCGTCACGATCCGAACGCGTAACCAAGGTCGGGCGCGGTCAGCACCGGCCGGTAGAGCACCCCGCGGGCGGCGAGCGTTTCACCCAGCTGGCCGCCCCGGTCGAGCAGGAGCGACGCCGCCACGATCTCGCAACCGAACTCGCTGACCGCGTCCACCGCGGTGAGCACCGCCGAGCCCGTCGTGGAAGTGTCCTCGACGATCAGGACGCGGTCGCTCGGGTCGAGCGGACCGGCGATGCGACCGCCGATTCCGTGACCCTTCGCTTCCTTGCGCACGGCAAAGCTGCGCTTGCCGGTGACGAACGCGACCGCGAGCGCGACCGGAACGGCGCCTACCGCGAGCCCCCCGACCGCGTCGAACTCGACCCCACCGTCGATCTCGCCGAGCGCCTCGACGATCGCCTCGCCGACGATCTCGAGGCAGTCGCCGCGGAACGTCACCTGCCGGCCGTCCAGGTACCAGCTCGAGGTGCCGCCCGAGGACAGCGTGAACTCGCCTTCCTCGATCGCGTGCTCGCGCAGCGCGGCCGCCAGCGCGGCTTGGGCGGGACGCATGGTGGAGCTCACCGCCCGGCGGGCACCGAGCGTTCCGACGCCGCGGCGAGCAACGAGCGGAGGAGCACCACGCCGTCGGCGGAGCCCAGCACGGCATCGCTCGCGCGTTCGGGGTGCGGCATGAGCCCGACGACGTTGCGGCCCTCGTTGCAGATCCCGGCGATGTCGTCGAGGCTCCCGTTCGGGTTGTCCACGTAGCGGAACACGACCCGGTTGTCCGCCTGCAGCTCGGCGAGGGTCTCGGGCGAGCACACGTAGTTGCCCTCGAAGTGGTTGATCGGGAGCCGCAGCACGTCGCCGGTCCGTGCGGCGCCGCTCAGCACCGACACCGCTGTCTCGACCCGGACGTCCACGGTCTGGCAGAGGAACTTCAGCCCGGCGTTCTTCTGGAGCGCACCGGGGAGGAGACCGGCTTCGCAGAGGACCTGGAAGCCGTTGCAGATGCCGACGACGGGCCCGCCTGCGGCCGCGAACTGGGCGACCGCTTCCATGATCGGCGAGAACCGGGCGATCGCGCCGGTGCGGAGATAGTCGCCGTGCGCGAAGCCACCGGGGACCACGGCCGCATCGACGCCCGCCAGGGTGCGCTCGGTGTGGAAGAGGATCTCGCCGCGCCCGCCGAGCTGGTCCACCGCGTGCACCACGTCGAGCTCGCAGTTCGTCCCGGGAAACTGCACGACCCCGATCCGGGTGGTCATGGCACCAGCTCGGACAGTGAGATCTCGAAGGCCTCGATCACCGGGTTGGCGAGCAGGCGGTGGCACATCTCGTCGACCTGGCTACGGGCCGCGGCCTCACTCTCGGCCTCGATGACCAGGTGGATGGACTTGCCCACGGAGATCCGCGACACGTTCGTGTACCCGAGCGCCGGCAGGGCCCGTTCGACGGTTGCGCCCTGCGGGTCGAGGATTCCGGGGAGATGCGTGACGTCGATCCGGGCTTCGTAGCGCGCCATCATCCTCCCGCTTCGCTCATCACGTTCGAGACTATCCGCCGAACCACGCGGCGAAGGACTTGCCGGTGATCCGTTCGTACGCATCGACGTAGCGCGACCGCGTCCCCGCGATGACCTCGGCGGGAAGCGGCGGCGCGGGTGGTGTGTGGTCCCAGTCGAGCGTGAGGTAGTAGTCGCGGACGTACTGCTTGTCGAAGGAAGGGGGTGACCCGCCGACCGCGTACTCGTCCGCCGGCCAGTACCGCGACGAGTCCGGCGTGAGCACCTCGTCGATGAGCAGGAGCTCGCCGTCCGGCGCGAGACCGAACTCGAATTTCGTGTCCGCCAGCAGGATCCCGCGGGACGCGGCGTGGGCGGCGCCGCGCTCGTAGATCGCGATCGCGGCATCGCGCAGGCGGGCGAACACGTCCGCCCCGACCGCGGCCACGGCTTCCGCGTCCGACATCGGCAGGTCGTGGCCGGACTCGGCCTTGGTCGTCGGGGTGAACAGCGGCTCGGGCAACGGTTCCGCCTGCCGCATGCCGGCCGGCATCGGGCGGCCCTGCACGGTCCCGCGCTCCCGGTACTCGGCCCACGCCCCTCCGAACAAGTACCCGCGTGCGATGCACTCCATCCGGACCGGGTCGGTGCGGCGGACCAGCATCGCCCGGCCGTCCGCCTCGGGCCGGGCCGCGGCCGGGAAGTCCGCCGGATCGACCGAGATCACGTGGTTCGGGAGCAGATCCGCGACATGGTCGAACCAGAAGGCCGAGAGAGCGGTGAGCACCCGGCCCTTGTCCGGGATCAGGTCGTCGAGCACGACGTCGAACACGGAGATGCGGTCCGACGCGACCATCAGCAACCGGTCGTCTCCCGCGTCGTACAGGTCTCGGACCTTGCCGGTGTACTCGTGAGCCAGCGTGATCGACATGGTGCAGTCAGCTCTCCCGATGGGTGGGGGCGGTCGGGTCGTCGAGCACCGCGAACGCGCGGTCCACGTTCGCGATCGCCCGCTTCAAGTCGAAGCATGCTTCCAGCTTCTCGCCGGTCAGCGTCTTCGTGATCTCCGGGTCCTCGCGCAGGACGTCGATGAAGGGCCGACGCTCCTCCCAGGTGCGCAGCGCGTTGCGCTGCACGACCCGGTACGCGTCGTCGCGGGACTGACCCGACTCGACGAGCGCGAGCAGGACGGGCTGGCTGAAGACGAGGCCGTAGCTCGCGTCGAGGTTCTCGAGCATGCGCTCCGGATAGACGTGCATGCCTTCGACGATCGAGCGGAACTTCACCAGCGAGTAGTACGCGAGCAGGCACGAATCGGGGAGGATGATCCGTTCCACCGACGAGTGCGAGATGTCGCGCTCGTGCCAGAGCGCGACGTTCTCGAGTCCCGCGCCGAGGTTGCCGCGCAGCACCCGGGCCAGCCCACTCAGCTGCTCGGCCTTCACCGGGTTGCGCTTGTGCGGCATCGCGGAGGAGCCCTTCTGCTTCCCGGCCCGGAACGGCTCCTCCACCTCCCGCAGCTCGGTCCGCTGGAGGTGCCTGATCTCGGTGGCGAAGGACTCGACGCTCGCACCGACGCTCGCACACGCATAGAGCAGCTCGGCATGGCGGTCACGTGCGAGCACCTGGGTCGCGGGCACCGGAGTGAGCCCGAGGTGGCGGCAGACGTGTTGCTCGACGAACGGATCCACGTTCGAATAGGTGCCGACGGCGCCCGACAGCTTGCCGACCGCGATCACGTCCCGAGCGCGGCGCAACCGCTCGACGTCGCGACGCACCTGGAGGGCCCACAGCGCGAGCTTGAAGCCGAAGGTCGTCGGCTCGGCGTGGATGCCGTGCGTGCGCCCGACCATCGGGGTGTCGCGGTACTCGTGCGCCTGGGTCGTGATCGCGGCTTCGAGCGCGATCGCGGCATCGATGAGGAGATCCGCGGCGCGCGTGAGCTGCAGGGACAGCGCGGTGTCGACGACGTCGCTCGACGTCAGCCCGTAGTGCACCCACGTGCCCTCCGGCTGACCGACGGTCTCCTGCACGACGTCCACGAACGCGGCGACGTCGTGCTCGGTGACGAGCTCGCGCGCCGCGATCGCCGCAACATCGAACCCGGCGCGCTCGCGCACCGCCACCGCGGCCGCTTGCGGAACCACACCGAGCTCGGCCCACGCCTCGACCGCGAGGATCTCCACCTCGAGCCAGGCGCCGAATCGCGCCTCGTCGGTGAACAGCGTCGCCATCTCGGGGAGCGAGTACCGGGGGATCATGGGGCGCCTTTCCCAGCTGTTTCAGTGGACGCGGCGGCGGCCGCGGCGATGTCGGTGCGGTGCTGCATCCCGGGCCACGAGATCAGGCCGGTCGCCTCGTACGCCCGGTCCCGGGCGGCGCCGATCGTCGCACCGACCGCGGTGACGGCAAGGACCCGGCCGCCGGCGGTGCGGATCGCGTCGCCGTCGCGCACGGTGCCCGCGTGGAACACCTGCACGCCCTCGAGCGCGCCCGCGGCGTTGAGACCGGTGATGACGTCGCCACTGCGCGGTGACGCGGGATAGCCCTCGGTGGCGAGCACGACGCCGACGCACGCGTCGTCAGCAAACGTGACCGGGGTCGTGAGCCGACCGGTCGCCCC
Source organism: Acidimicrobiia bacterium (assembly GCA_038252255.1). Lineage (GTDB taxonomy): Bacteria > Actinomycetota > Acidimicrobiia > IMCC26256 > JAENVU01 > Chersky-806. The sequence goes on from JBBSAM010000040.1 coordinate 12,958, forward strand.
CTCCGCGCAATGGGCCGCGAGGTCGCTGGAGAGGCGCGGCAGCACGACCTGGGTCTCCGGATCACCGAAGCGCACGTTGTACTCGAGCATCTTGGCGCCTTCGGGTGTGAGCATGAGACCGGCGTAGAGGACGCCGCGATACTCGATGTCGCGCTTCGCCAGGGTGGCGAGCGTCGGCTCGACGGCGACGCGCATGATCTCGTCCACGAGATCCGCGCCCGCGAACGGCACCGGCGAGTACGCACCCATCCCACCGGTGTTCGCACCCACGTCGTGATCGCCGATCCGCTTGAAGTCCTGCGCCGGCGCGAGCGGCACGCCTTCGGTCGAGCCGTCGCACAGCACGAGGACCGAGACCTCGGGCCCGCTCAGTCCCTCTTCGATCACGACGGTGGTGCCGGCAGCGCCGAACGCGTCACCGGAAAGGTACGAGCGCACCGCGTCGCGCGCATCAGCGAGGCTCTCCGTGACGACGACGCCCTTGCCCTGGGCGAGACCGTTGGTCTTCACGACGTAAAAGCCCGGCAGGGTCTCGAGGTAGGCGAGCGCGTCCGCTTCGTGGGCCGCGTCGAAGGACGCGTACCGCGCGCTCGGGACGCCGGCGTCGGCGAGGACCTCCTTCATCCACGCCTTCGAGCCCTCGAGCCTCGCGGCGGCCTTCGACGGACCGAACACCGCCGCACCGCGCGCCCGCAGGTCGTCGGCCAGCCCGTCGACCAGGGGGGCCTCCGGCCCGATCACCACCAGGTCGAACGAGTCGAGCCGGGCGACCGCGTCCTCCAGGGAGAGGCAGGTGCCGACCTCAGTGATCCCCGGGTTGCCCGGCGCCGCAGCTACCGAGTCGACGATGGCGGAACGGGCGAGCCGCCACGCCAGCGCGTGCTCGCGCCCACCCGACCCGACGACGAGGACGTTCACGCCGCGCGCGGGAGCACGACGGTCTGGTCGCGCGCGGGACCTACCGACACGAAGCTGACGTGCACGCCGCTGTACTCCTCGATGAAGCGCACGTAGTCGCGCGCCGCCGGCGGGAGATCCTCGATCCGCTCGGCCCGCTCGATCTCGACCTGCCAGCCGGGCAGCGTCTCGTAGATCGGCTTGACCTTGTGCAGGACCGACTGGTGGTACGGAACGTGGTCGTACCGGGTGCCGCTCTCGTCTTCGTACGCGACGCAGACCTTGAGCTCGGCCAGGGGCGACATCACGTCGAGCTTGGTGATCGCGAGCTCGGTGCACGTGTTGAGACGGGTCGCATGCCTGAGCATGACGAGGTCGAGCCAGCCGGCCCGCCGCTTGCGACCGGTGTTCGTGCCGAACTCCTTGCCCCGCTCCACGAGGAGGTCGCCGACCTCGTCCCCAGCGAACAGCTCGGTGGGGAACGGCCCACTTCCGACCCGCGTGACGTAGGCCTTCACGATTCCGGTGATGCGCTCGATCGCCAACGGCCCCACGCCCGCACCCGCACCCACTCCACCGGCAACGGGGTTGCTCGAGGTGACGAAGGGATACGTGCCGTGGTCGAGGTCCAGGTACGTCGCCTGCGCGCTCTCGAACAACACCCACTGGCCGACATCGAGCGCCTCGTGCACGAGGTGGACGGTGTCGTCGATCAACGGCGCGAGCCGGTCGACGTAGCCGAGGTACTGCTCCGCGATGTCGCTCGCGTTCATCGGCAGCCGGTTGTAGACCTTGGTGAGCATGCCGTTCTTCTCACGCAGGACGAGGTCCAGCTTCTCCCGGAAGATCTTCGGGTCGAGCAGGTCCTGGATGCGCAGACCGACCCGCATCGCCTTGTCCGCGTAGGTCGGTCCGATCCCGCGCTTGGTGGTCCCGAGCTTGTTCTTGCCGAGGTACCGCTCGGTCAGCCGGTCGAGCTCGTGGTGGTACGGCATGATCAGGTGGGCGTTACCGGAAACCCGGATCCGCCGGCTGTCGATGCCCTTCGACTCGAGCATGTCGAGCTCGTCGAGCAGGACCGCGGGGTCGACCACGACGCCGTTGCCGATGACGGGGACGACCCACGGGTACAGGACGCCGCTCGGGACGAGCTGCAGCTTGAACACCTCGCCGTCCACGATGATCGTGTGGCCGGCGTTGTGCCCACCCTGGTAGCGGACGCACAGCGAAGCTTCCTTGGCGAGGTAGTCGGTGAACCGACCCTTGCCTTCGTCGCCCCACTGGGTTCCGACGATTACCGCGCCAGGCACGCGGCGCTCCTCGTGTCGATGGCGCTCACGTTGGGTACAGGCTAGTCGGAGCGCTCCGGGGCCCGCTTCGTGTTCGCTCCGGATCAGCTCCCGACGGGAGCCGTCCGGAGGAACACCAAGCCGTCAGGTGACGCGTCCACCGTGATCGTGTCGCCCTCGCGGTACTCGCCTTGGAGCACGGAGAGCGCGATCGGATCCGCGATCTCGCGCTGGATGACCCGCTTGAGCGGCCGGGCCCCGAAGTCCGGGTCGTAGCCCACTCGGGCAACGTGCTGGCGAGCCGCGTCGGTCAGCACCAGACCGAGTCCTCGGTCCGCGAGCCGCCCCCGCAGCTGGTCGACCTGGATGTCGACGATCTGCGCGATGTGGCGCTCGTCGAGCCGGTGGAACACCACGAGCTCGTCGATGCGGTTGATGAACTCCGGCTTGAAGTGCTGGTTGACCGCAGCCATCACGGTCGCCTCGTCTGCGCCACCACCCAGGTTGCTCGTCATGATGAGCACGCTGTTGGTGAAGTCGACGGTGCGACCCTGGCCGTCGGTCAGGCGTCCGTCGTCCATCAGCTGCAGCAGCACGTTGAACACGTCGGGGTGGGCCTTCTCCACCTCGTCGAGCAGCACGACCGCGTAGGGCCGGCGCCGCACTGCCTCGGTGAGCTGGCCACCTTCGTCGTAGCCGACGTAGCCCGGGGGCGCGCCGACCAGCCGCGACACGGAGTGCTTCTCCATGTACTCGCTCATGTCGATGCGGACCATCGCCCGCTCGTCGTCGAAGAGGAAGTCGGCCAGGGAGCGTGCGAGCTCGGTCTTGCCGACGCCGGTCGGGCCGAGGAAGAGGAACGAGCCGATGGGCCGGTGCGGGTCGGAGAGCCCGGCCCGCGAGCGCCGGATCGCGTTCGCGACCGCGGTGACCGCCTCGTCCTGGCCGATGACCCGACTGTGCAGCACGTCCTCCATGCGGACGAGCTTCTGCATCTCGCCCTCCATGAGCCGGCTGACGGGCACGCCGGTCCACTTCGCCACGATCTCGGCGATGTCCTCCTCGTCCACCTCTTCCTTCAGCATCTGCTCGTCGGCCTGCAGCTCGTCGAGCCGCGCGGTCTTCGCCTCGATCTCCGTGTCGAGCTCGCGCATCGTCCCGTAGCGCAACGCCGCCGCGCGCTCGAGGTCACCGTCACGCTCGGCCTTCTCGGCGTCGGTGCGCGCCTGCTCGAGCTGCTCCTTCAGCTCGCGGATCTCGGCAATGGCGTCGCGCTCGGACTGCCAGTGCACGACCATCCCGTCGCGCTGCTCGGCCAGCTCGGCGAGCTCGGCCTCGAGCGCGGAGAGCCGTTGCTTCGACACGTCGTCCGTCTCCTTGGCCAGCGCCGCCTTCTCGATCTCGAGCTGGCGGATCCGCCGCTCGACCACGTCGATCTCGAACGGCATGGAGTCGATCTCGATGCGGAGGCGTGACGCGGCCTCGTCGACGAGGTCGATCGCCTTGTCCGGGAGCTGGCGGGCCGGGATGTACCGGTCCGACAGCACCGCCGCTGCGACGAGCGCCGCGTCCTGGATGCGCACGCCGTGGTGCACCTCGTAGCGCTCCTTGAGTCCCCGGAGGATCGCGATCGTGTCCTCGACCGAGGGCTCGCCCACGAAGACCTGCTGGAACCGGCGCTCGAGCGCGGGGTCCTTCTCGATGTACTTGCGGTACTCGTCGAGCGTCGTCGCGCCGATCATGCGGAGCTCGCCGCGCGCCAGCATCGGCTTGATCATGTTGCCCGCGTCGACGGCGCCTTCGGCCCCACCCGCGCCCACGATCGTGTGCAGCTCGTCGAGGAAGGTGATGACCTCGCCGTTGGCGTCGGCAATCTCCTTCAGCACCGCCTTGAACCGCTCTTCGAACTCGCCGCGATACTTCGCCCCGGCAACCATCGAGGCGATGTCCAGCGACACGAGTCGCTTGTCGCGAAGCCCATCGGGCACGTCGCCTTCCACGATGCGCCGCGCGAGCCCTTCGGCGATCGCGGTCTTGCCCACCCCGGGCTCACCGATGAGCACCGGGTTGTTCTTCGTGCGCCGGCTCAGCACCTGGATGACGCGCCGGATCTCCTCGTCGCGTCCGATGACCGGGTCGAGCTTGCCCCGGCGCGCGTCCTCGGTGAGGTCGCGGCCGTACCGCTCGAGCGCCTGGTACTGCTCCTCGGGGCTCTCGCTCGTGACGCGGTGCGAGCCGCGCACGGCCTTCAGCGCGTCGAGCACCGACTCCGTCGTGACCCCCAAGCTGCGCAGGAGATCGCCGACCCCGCCCACGACCTTCGTCATCGAGAGCAGGAGGTGCTCGGTGGAGAGATAGTCGTCGCCGAGGTCGCGGCGCTCCTCGTCGGCGGCCTCGAGGAGCTTGTAGGCGTCCGGCGCGATCTGGGGCGGCTGGGTCGTCTCGCCGTAGACCTGGGGGAGAGCGTTCAGCGCCGTGTCGACCTTGTTCCCGATGCTCTTCGGCGACACGCCGACCCGCTCCAGGACTCCCAGCACCACACCCTCGGGCTGGCCGATGAGTGCGGCCAGCAGGTGCTCGGAGCCAACCTGGGAGTGGTGGCGGTCACGGGCCAGGGCCTGGGCGGCGCCGATCGCCTCCTGGCTCTTGCGGGTGAACTTCTGGGGGTCGAGCGGCATGCGGATGCTCCTGGCTGGATCGCGGTGCTGAAGTTGACAACGGGATTGTCAACCTGTCCATTCCCGGAGCGACCTACTTGGTGGTCTCGAATTCCCGGTCCAGGATGGCGATCGGCTCGTTCTCCCAGATCCCGTACCGGAGGTGCCACCGTCGCAGCCACCGCGGCGACCACCAATTGGAGCGCCCGGCGAGCCGCATGAAGGCCGGGACGAGCGTGGCCCGGATGAGGAACGCGTCGACGAGCACGGCCAGCGAGAGACCCACGCCGAAGAGCTTGACGATCGAGACCTCCGAGGTCGCGATCCCGACGAAGACGATCGTGAGCAGCAGCGCGGCGGCGGTGACGATGCGCCCCGTCTTCTGGAGCCCGACGCGGACCGCCCGCTCGTTGTCCCGGTTGAGGTCGTACTCCTCCTTGATGCGGGAGAGCAGGAACACCTCGTAGTCCATGGAGAGCCCGAACGCGATGCAGAACATGAGGATCGGCGTGAACACGTCGATGGTCCCCGTCGGGGTGAAGCCGAGCAGGTCCTGGAAGTGGCCCTCCTGGAAGATCCACACCATCGCGCCGAACGTGGCTGTGAGGCTCAAGACGTTGAGGAGCAGCGCCTTGATCGGCACGAGCAGGCTGCCGGTCATCAGGAACAGCAGGACGAACGTGGCGAGCGCGATGAGCCCGAGCGTCCACGGCAGCACCGCGAGCACGGACTTCTTCGTGTCGACGAGCACCGCGGACGTGCCCGCGACCGTGAACTTGAACGGCGCGTTCGTCGCACGGATGTCCTTCACCAGCCGCTCACCGGCCGCGGAGTGCGGTTCGATCGACGGCACCACCGACAACCACGTTCCCTCCTGCCCCTTGTCGGGGTGAAAGCGGTCGCCCAGCCCCGCCGGCGGCGGCACGACCGCCACCGTGTGGTTCTTCCCCGGAAGGTAGAAGCCGTTACCCCCGTCGACCCGCGAGACCCCGGGCAGGACCGCGAGCTTCTTGGCCAACGCGTCGAGCGCCGGGGCATCCGTCTCGAGGTTCGCGGTGGGGGCCAGCACCTGCAGCGCGTCGGCCTCACGGCTGGCGAAGCTCTTTCGGATCTGGTCCGTCGCGGCACGGCTCGAGACACTCTCCGGCACGACGCGGTCGTCGATCAGGCCGGGGTTGAAGTTGAGGAAGGGGACGGCGAGCACCACGAGCACCGCGCTGACCCCGAGCGCGTACGGGATCGGGTGGCGCATCACGCGGGCCGCCTGGTGGCCCCAGAAGCCGTTCTCGCTCGGAGGCTTGACCTTGAACACCCGGAGCGCCTCCACGCGCTCGCCGAGCACCGCGAGGATCGCGGGGAGGACGATCACCGACGCGATCGCGGCGAGGAACACCACCGCGACACCGGCGTAGGCGAAGGAGCGCAGGTACGTGACCGGGAACAGCAGGAGCGCGAGCAGGGAGATCATCACGGTGGCCGCGCTGAACGCGACCGTCCGTCCCGCGGTCTGCATCGTGCGGCCCACGGCGACGTTCGTCGACGCGCCCTCGGCCAGCTCCTCGCGGTAGCGGGAAACGATGAACAGGCTGTAGTCGATCGCGAGACCGAAGCCGAGACCCGTCGTGAGGTTCAGTGCGAACACCGAGACCTCGGTGAGCGACACCAGGATCGTGAGGATCACGAGGGTGCCGACGACGGCGATGATCCCGACGCTCAGCGGCAGCAACGCGGCGATCACCCCACCGAAGACGGCGATCAAGGCGAGAAAGATGATCGGGGCGGTGAGCAGCTCCGATCGCCGGAGATCCTCCTCGGCCTGCTTGCTCACCTGCCGGGCGATCTCGGCTCGCCCGGTGACCGCGGTCGTCACGGCTGCGGTCTGCAGTGTGAACGGCGCGGACAATTCCTTCGCGACCTTGACCTTCTTGTCGAGACTGCCGGCGACCGAACCGAAGATCAACGCCTGCTTGCCGTTGTCGCTCTTGAGCGGCCCGAGGTTCCCGACGCTCCAGTACGAAGACGCCGAGACGATGCCCTTCTCGGCTGCCAGCTTCTTGGTGAGCGCCAGGCCCGCGGCCTGGACGGCCGGCGCGTCGACGTTGCCGTCGCGGGCGGTGACGAGCACGACGAAGTCCGACTGGCCCGCGTTGGCGAAGCGGTGCTGGATCTCGGCTGCGGTACGCGCCGACTCGGAGCCGGGGTCTTCGAGGCCGCCGACCGTCAGCTTCTGCGCGACACCGCCGCCGACGAGCGCGGCGATCGGCAGGAAGATCGCGGCGAGAACGATGACGACCCATCGCCGGTGGACCACGAACAACGCGAGCCGGCGCACCTGCACCCCCTAGGACGCGCGGCACCTCCTGCAGATGCCAGCCGACCGCGCCGCCAGTAACCTACGGCCCGCCACGGGCACAGCGCACGTGGCGCAAACCCGGCCACCATGCTGGGGGCGGGGAAGAGGGGGCAACGTGGCGGGCTCCAAGCGCGAACTGGCTGATCACCTGACCGAGGTCCCGCTGTTCTCGAAGTGCACCAAGCGCGAGCGCGCCACGATCGCCCGCCACGCACAGACCGCCGAGCTGCCGGCCGGCGTCGACCTCATACGTGAGGGTGAGCCCGGCGACGCGCTCTTCGTGATCCTCGAGGGCGAGGCCGCGATCCAGCACGAAGGTGCCGAGCTGAACCGGGTCGGGCCGGGCTCGTACTTCGGCGAGCTCGCGCTCCTCGACGGCGCGCCGCGCAGCGCCACCGTCGTCGCGGCGACGGACGTGAAGGTCGCGGTGCTCGGCATCCGGATGTTCCGCACGCTCCTGCGCGAGGTCCCGGACCTCGCCGAGCAGCTCCTCGTGGGCCTCGCCGGCGCGCTGCGCTCGGCGAACGCCGCGGTCCAGGCCACCCACCAGCCATGAGCGGAGGGCGGAGCGGGCACGAAGTGCGGAACCCGGAGCGGCCCCGAGCGGCGGAGCGGAAGACATGAGCGGAGGGCGGAGCGGGCACGAAGTGCGGAACCCGGAGCGGCCCCGAGCGGCGGAGCGGAACACATGAGCGGAGGGCGGAGCGGGCACGAAGTGCGGAACCCGGAGCGGGAGGCATGACGGAGCTCTCGACCGAGGAGCTCGACCGGCTCGTCCAGGAGAACCGGGTGCTCGGCGAGCTCGACGTCGACGCCCGCAACCAGCTGCGGGAGGCGCTGGAACCCGTCTCGGTGCCGGGCGGCAGCGTGCTCATCCGCGAGGGCGATCCGGCGGAGTGCATGTACCTCGTGGCCGCAGGCCGGCTCCGCGTCGTGGGCACCGACGCGAACGGCGCGGACACGCTCCTGGCCGAGATCGGTCGCGGGGACCTGGTCGGCGAGATGGCGCTGATCACCAACCGGCCCCGATCCGCGACCGTCTACGCGCTGCGCGACACCCACCTCCTGCGGCTCTCGACCGCGGCGTTCACCCAGCTTTCGGCCGATCATCCCGAGTCCGTGCGCCGCATCAGCACCGAGATCGTCGGGCGGCTGCTGCGCTCGCAGGTGCTCGGGCGCCCGAGCACACCCGTGGTCAGCATCACGCTCCTGCCGCTCGACCCGACCACCCCGGTCGCGCACTTCGCCAAGCGGTTCGAGCGCTCGCTCGCGCGGCTGACCGGGTCCACCCGCCGGGTCGACGCCTCGGCCGCGACCGCCGCGGTCGGCGAGGAGCTGGAAGGTCACCGGCTCGCGGCGTGGTGCAGCGACCTCGAGAGCGAGTACGACGTCGTCGTCTACGAGGCCGATCCCGAGCCCACCGAATGGACCCGCGCCTGCCTGCGCCAGGCGGACCTGCTCCTGCTCGTGGCCGACTCGACCACGCGTCCGGACTTGCGCCACGTCGAGCACACCGCCGCCGAGACTCGCGAGGTCGCCCTGAGCCGGACCGAGCTGGTCCTGGTGCATCCGCAGTGGACCGAGGACCCGCGCGGGACGTCGCGCTGGCTCGCCCCCCGCCACGTGGACCGCCACCACCACGTGCGTGCGGACCGCGCCGAGGATGCGGACCGGGTGGCCCGGCTCGTGCTCAGCCGCGGGATCGGCGTCGTCTACAGCGGCGGCGGGGCGCGCGGGATCTCCGAGGTAGGCGTGTTGAGGGCGCTGCGGGAGGCGAAGGTCCCGATCGACGCGGTCGGCGGCACGAGCATCGGCGCGATCCTGGCCGGCGCGACCGCGCGGGAGATCGAGCCGGACGGGGTGGCCGCGCTGCTCACGGAGGCGCTCGTGAACGGCAAGTCACCCGTCGACGTCACGTTCCCGGCCGTGTCGATCGCGGCCGGCGCCCGGGTGACCCAGCGGATGCGGGACGCGGCGGTCGGCCTCGACATGGAGGACGTCTGGCTCAACGGGTTCTGCGTATCGACGAACCTGACCCGCGGCGAAGTTGCCGTGCACCGCACCGGTCCCGGCTGGTTCGCGCTCCGGGCGAGCTTCTCGATCCCCGGCGTCTTCCCGCCGATGCGCACGGCCGAGGGCGACGTCCTCGTGGACGGCGGCGTGCTCGACAACATGCCGGTCGGCATCATGCGCAGCCTGCACGACGGCATCAACGTCATCGCGGTCGACGTCGGCAGCAAGCGGGACGTGCGCGCCGGTGCGCTGCCCGACTCGGGGGTCGTGTCCGGTTGGCAGTGGCTGATGCAGCGACTCGATCCGCGAGCACCGACCCCGGACATGGCAGGGATCATCCGCGTGCTCATGCGCATCACCGAGCTCGGGGGGAGTGGAGCGACCGACCTCGGCGACCTCTACATCCGCCCACCGGTCGACGGGATCGCCATGCTCGAGTTCGGGGCGTTCGACGAGCTGGTGGAGCTCGGGTACAAGGCGGCGAGCACCGCGATCGAGGAGTGGCTCAACTCCGGCACCGCGCCCCAGTTCTGAGGATCCCCCGAGGGCGAACGGGTCGACCGCGCAGGATCAGGCGCCCTCGGGCGGTTCTGAGGATCCCCCGAGGGCGAACGGGTCGACCGCGCAGGATCAGGCGCCCTCGGGCGGCCCCAAGTGACGGGCCGCCGGAGCGCACCGACTCATTCCGAGTCCGGTGTTCGCGCTCCGGAGATCTTGGGAATCAGCGCGGTCGTGTGGGGACGATGGTCTGGCGGAGCGGCACCAGGTCCCGGCGGTACGAGCGGTGGACGTGCTCCACCGCGTCGCGCGTCTCCCGGCGGGCCCGTTCCAGCTGCTGGCGGAGCTCGTCGACGACGGCCTCGAGCTCGAGGATGCGGCGCACGCCGGCGAGGCCTACGCCTTCGTTCGTCAGCTCCTGGATGCGCCGGAGCAGCTTGATGTCGCGGTCCGAGTACCGACGGCTCCGCCCGACGGTGCGCGCGGGCTCGATGAGTCCCTTGCGCTCGTAGATGCGCAGGGTCTGCGGGTGGACACCGGCCAGCTCCGCCGCCACCGAGATGATGTAGAGCGCGCGATCGTCGGACGGCATTTACACCCCCAGGTGCTCGCGAGGGTCGCCAGGGAACACCTCGGCGAGCGCTTCGAGCGCGGCCTTCTGCTCCTTGCTCACCTTGCGCGGGACGTCGACGTCGAACGTGACGAGGAGGTCGCCGGGTGTGCCCTTGGCCGGGACGATGCCGCGGCCCTTCACCTTCTGCGTCGTGCCGGCCTGCGTGCCGCCCTTGACCTTGAGCGTCACGGCCCCGGTCAGCGTCGGCACCTTCACCGCCGCGCCGAGCGCGGCCTCGCTGATGGTGAGCGGCACGTGAACCGTCAGGTCCAGCCGCCCCTTGCGTCCGAACACCGGGTGCGGGCGTACGTGCACGACGACGTAGAGGTCGCCGGAGGGGCCGCCGTTGGCGCCCGCGCCGCCGCGCTGCTTCACCTTGATGCGCTGGCCGTCGTCGACCCCGATCGGGATCTTCACCTTCACCTCGCGCGGGCGGACCTCGACGCCAGTGCCGCGGCAGTGCGAGCACGGCGAGCTGATGATCGCCCCGCGCCCACCGCACGTGGGGCAGACCTGCGAGAACGAGAACGGGCCCTGGTCGACCGCGATCTGGCCCGACCCCCCGCAGTCCGGGCAGGTCTGGGGCACCGTGCCGGGCTCCGCGCCGCTGCCGTGGCAGACGGAGCACGTCGCCTCCGCCGTGAACGACACGGACGTCGTCACGCCGTGGATCGCGTCCAGGAAGTCGAGGTGCAGCTCGGTCTCGAGATCCGACCCGCGCTGTGGGGCCTGGCGAGCCGTACGCCCGCGCCCACCGCGCCCGAACCCGCCACGACCACCGCGACCGCCGGGCGCGCCGCCACCGAAGAGCCCGCCGAAGATGTCGCCGAGGTCGACGCCTTCCTCGAAGTTGAAGCCGCCCGGGCCGGCACCGAACCCGCCGGGCCCGCCGCCCGGGCCGCCGCCGCTGTACGCACCGGACGCGACCATGCGCCGGACCTCGTCGTACTCCTTGCGCTTCGACGCGTCGCCGAGCACGTCGTTCGCGGCCGAGACCTCCTTGAACTTCTCCTCGGCTTCGCGGTTTCCCGGGTTGGCATCCGGGTGGTACTGCTTCGCGAGCTTGCGGTACGCGCTCGTGATCTCCTTCTCGGTCGCACCCTGCGGTACGCCGAGCACCGAGTAGTAGTCCTTCTCGAACCACTCACGCTGAGGTGCCATCGAGCTATCTCGCTACCTTCACCATGGCCGGGCGCAGCACGCGACCCTTGAGCCGGTAGCCCGTACGCAGGATGTCCGCGACCACGGGCTCCCCATCGCCGTCTTCGTGCATCACCGCTTCGTGCTCGTTCGGATCGAACGGCTTGCCGGCGGCGTCGATCCGCTCGACCCCCGCCTTCTCGAGGACGCCGAGCAGCTCGGCGTACACCAGCTCGACACCCTTGCGGACGTTGTCATCGGTGTCCACGAGCGCACCGAGCGCGAGCTCGAACGAGTCGAGCACCGGCAGGAGCTGCTCGACCAGGCCCTCCGTGGCCCGCTCGAGGTGCTCGGTCTGGCGCCGCAGCATCTGCTTCTTGTAGTTCTCGAAGTCCGCCTGAACCTGCTGGGCTAGCGCGCGCATCTGGTCGCGCTCGCCGGCCAGCCGGTCCAGGTCCGCCTCGAGGACGGCGCCGGCCTCGGCCACCTCGTTGCCGGCCGACGGGTCGTCACCGAGATCGGCTTCGCCCGCGTCGGCCTCGGCCACCTCGTCGTTGCCGGGCGCCTTGTCGCTGTGCGTCCGAGGCTCCATCAGGCTTCCTTCGCCTCGCCCTCGTCGACGATCTCAGCCTCGGCGACCTCGTCGTCGCTCGGAGGCGGAGAGCCTGCGCCCGGGCCCGCACCACCGGCACCCGCGTCAGCTGCGTTCTGCTGCGCCGAGGCCGAGGCGTAGAGCCGCTGCGCGAACTCCTGGCTCGCCGACACGAGACCCTCGTGAGCCCGCTTCACCGCTTCGATGTCCGTACCCGACAGCGCGTCCTTGAGCGCCTTGAGCTCGACGTCGATCTTCTCGCGCTCGGCCGGCTCGACCTTGTCGCCGTTCTCCTTCAGCAGCTTCTCGGTCTGGAAGACGAGGTTGTCCGCGTTGTTGCGGATCTCGGCCTCCTCGCGCCGCTGGCGGTCCTCCTCGGCGTGCGCTTCCGCATCCTTCATCATGCGGTCGATCTCGTCCTTGCCGAGCGCGGTGCCACCGGTGATCGTCATCTGCTGCTCGCGGCCGGTGCCGAGATCCTTGGCGGAGACGTTCACGATGCCGTTGGCGTCGATGTCGAACGTCACCTCGATCTGCGGCACACCACGCGGTGCGGGCGGGATGCCGACCAGCTGGAACGTGCCGAGCGTGTGGTTGCGGTAGGCCATGTCGCTCTCACCTTGCAGCACCTTGATCTCCACCGAAGGCTGGTTCTCGTCCGCCGTCGTGAAGACCTCGGACCGCTTCGTCGGGATCGTCGTGTTGCGCTCGATGAGCTTCGTCATGATCTGGCCCTTGGTCTCGATGCCGAGGGACAGCGGCGTGACGTCCAGGAGGAGCACGTCCTTCACGTCGCCCTTCAGGACGCCGGCCTGGATCGCGGCACCGACGGCAACGGCCTCGTCGGGGTTGATCCCCTTGTCGCCCTCCTTGCCGGTGAGCTCCTTCAGGAGGTCCGAGACTGCCGGCATGCGGGTCGAGCCACCGACGAGCAGGACGCGGTCGATCTGCTCCTTGGTGAGCCCGGCGTCGCGGATCGCCTGGTCGAACGGGCCGCGGCACGCATCGAGGAGGTCGTGCGTGAGCTCCTGGAACTTCGACCGCGAGAGCGAGAGCTCGAGGTGCAGCGGTCCCTCGGACGTCGCGGTGATGAACGGCAGGTTGATGCTCGTCTCGGCCAGGCTCGACAGCTCGATCTTCGCCTTCTCGGCCGCTTCCTTCAGGCGCTGGGTCGCCATCTTGTCGGCGCCCAGGTCCACGCCGTGCGCGTTCTTGAACTCGCCGATCATCCAATCGATGATCCGCTGGTCCCAGTCGTCGCCACCGAGGTGCGTGTTACCCGCGGTCGACTTGACCTCGAAGACACCCTCGCCGAGCTCGAGCACGGACACGTCGAACGTGCCGCCACCGAGGTCGAAGACGAGGACCGTGATGTCGTTGTCCTTCTCGAGGCCGTACGCCAACGACGCCGCGGTCGGCTCGTTGATGATGCGCAGGACCTCGAGGCCCGCGATCTCGCCGGCTTCCTTCGTCGCCTGCCGCTCGGCGTCACCGAAGTACGCGGGCACGGTGACGACGGCCTGGGTGACGGTGTCGCCGAAGTACGCCTCGGCGTCCCGCTTCAGCTTCTGCAGGATGCGGGCGGAGATCTCCTGGGCGTTGTACTTCTTGCCGTCGATCTCGATCGTCCAGGGGGTGCCGATGTGGCGCTTGACGGACCGGATCGTGCGGTCGGGGTTGGTGATCGCCTGACGCTTCGCGACCTCGCCCACGAGCACCTCGCCGGTCTTCGAGAACGCGACGACGGAGGGAGTGGTGCGGTTCCCCTCGGCGTTGGGGATCACGACGGGCTCGCCGGCCTCGAGAACCGAGACGACGGAGTTCGTGGTGCCGAGGTCGATTCCGACGGCCTTGGGCATGAGTTGCGCCTCCATGAAGCTTGTTGGGGATGGATTTCGGATGGTTCGGTGGACTTGCGATCTTGCGTGACGTGCTTCCGAGAATGTTGAGTCAATCGTTGGCAACTTCTAGCAGGACCCTGCTATTCCCGACGAAGCGGGCCGATTCCCGGGCCAGCCTTTCGCACCGGCCCGGGCTCGTTTAGATTCCCGCCCATGTCGCGCCGTGATGCTTTCCTCGACCACCTTGCCCAAGTGCCCCTCTTCTCGGCCCTCTCCCGCAAGGAGCTGGCGCTCGTCGCCCGGCGGGCCGAGGACGTGAAGGTCGATGCGGGCCGGATCCTCGTCAGCGAGGGTTCCACCGGCAGCGAGTTCTTCGTGATCATCGAGGGCGAAGCCTCGGTGACCCGGAAGGGCCGCAAGCTCGCCACCCTGGGCGCGGGCGACGCGTTCGGGGAGCTGGCCCTGCTCGACAAGGCGCCGCGCAACGCCACGGTCACGGCGCTGACCCCGCTCGAAGTCGTCGTCCTCGGCCAGCGCGAGTTCGGCGGGCTGATCGACGAGGTCCCCGGCTTCGCGCGCAAGCTGCTCGCCGGCATGGCCCGCCGCCTACGTGAGGCTGACGCCAAGTCCGTCCAGTGAGCCGCGTCACCAAGGTGTCGCGGTAGGTTCACCGCCATGCGCAGGTTCCTGCCTCGGCCGCATCAGGTTGTCCTGCTCATCGGCTTCCTCACGGCTGTCGGCGCGCTCGCTTCCGGGCTCGCGCCGGAGATCACGGGATGGCACGAGCACTCGTCGATCTCACGTGAGGTCTTCATCAACATCCCGGCCCCGCTCGAGGTCGCGTTCTATCTCGCGGTAGCCACCGGACTGTTCCTGGTCTCGTGGTTGGTGTCGTTGCGGGTGCGCAACTACGAGCGCGGCAAGCCGGACAACCGGCGGACGAACAAGGGCAACGTCCACCGGCGCATGCGGGACTTCCGCAAGGGCGTGTGGATGCGCACCCTGCTGCGCGACCCGGCCGCGGGCGTGATGCATTCGCTCATCTACTTCGGCTTCCTCGTGCTCTTCATCGTCACGGTGCTGCTGGAGATCGACCACCAGCTGCCGGATTCGCTCAAGTTCCTGCACGGCCGGACGTACCAGGCGTACGCGTTCGTCGGCGACCTGTTCGGGCTCGTCTTCCTCACCGGGCTGCTCTGGGCCCTGGCCCGCCGGTACGGGCAACGGCCCTACCGGATCCGGATCAAGACCAAGCCCGAGCACCTCGTGATCCTGCTCACGTTCCTGGCCATCGCCGTCACCGGCTTCACCACCGAGGCGTTGCGCATCGCCGCGTTGCGGGAGCAGCTCGGAGCCGGCGCGAGCTTCGAGAAGTGGTCCTTCGTCGGCTGGGCGCTCTCGGGGATCGTCGACGGCTGGACCATCGGTGGCCTGCACGACGCGCACCGGTGGTCATGGATCGTCCACGTCATCGCGTTCCTCGGGTTCCTCGTGATCCTGCCCACGACGATGCTGCGCCACATGTTCACCAGCCCGATGAACATGTACCTGAAGGACCGCCCGCGGCCCAAGGGCGCGATGCGCGAGATGCCGAACCTCATGGAGACCGAGCTCGAGACGTTCGGCGCGTCGACGGTCGAGGACTTCACCTGGAAGCAGCTGTTCGACACGGACGCATGCACGATCTGCGGCCGGTGCACATCGGTCTGCCCTGCGCACGCCACGGGCAAGCCGCTCGACCCGCGTGAGATCGTGCTGAAGACCGGTGAGGTGATGACCGCGACCGGTTCGCCGCCGGTGTCACCGCCGGTCGGCACCGCGGCCGAGATCAAGGTCACGGCGGACAACCTCTTCGAGCGCATCACGTCCGAGGAGCTGTGGGCCTGCACCACCTGCAAGGCGTGCGACGAGATCTGCCCCGTCAACATCGAGATCCTCGACAAGATCCTCGACATGCGCCGCTACCTCTCCCTCATGGAGAGCGACTTCCCGGTCGAGCTCGGCAACACGTACCGCTCGATGGAGAACTCGGGCAACGTCTACGGGATGAACCAGGCCGAGCGGGGTGACTGGGCCGCCGGCATGGAAGGGGTCGAGATCGTCGATCCCGGCGGTGACCTGGACCACGAGTACCTCTACTGGGTCGGTTGCGCCGGCTCGTTCGACGACCGCAACAAGAAGACGAGCCGCGCGGTGGCGAAGCTCCTGCAGCGGGCGAACATCGACTTCGCGATCCTCGGTCCGAGCGAGCTCTGCACCGGGGACCCGGCACGCCGGTCGGGCAACGAGTACATCTTCCAGATGCTCGCGATGCAGAACATCGAGGCGCTCGACGGGCTCGGGGTGAAGAAGATCATCACGCAGTGCCCGCACTGCTTCAACACGTTGAAGAACGAGTACCCGCAGCTCGGTGCGAGCTACGAGGTGGTGCACCACTCGGAGCTGTTGATGACGTTGATCGCCGACGGTCGGTTGTCGATGACCGGCGCGACCCTCGCCGAGCGCGTCACGTACCACGACTCCTGCTACCTCGGCCGCCACAACGACGTCTACCTCGCGCCGCGCAACGTCATCGGCAACCTCAAGGGGATCGACATCGTCGAGATGCCCCGCAACGGCACCAGGGGCATGTGCTGCGGGGCAGGCGGCGCGCGGATGTGGATGGAAGAGACGATCGGCAAGAAGGTCAACGTCGAGCGGACGCAGGAAGCGCTCGCGACCGGAGCCGAGCGCATCGCCGTTGCCTGCCCGTTCTGCTACGTGATGATGGACGACGGGGTGAAGGGCGAGGGCAGAGACGAAGAGGTCAAGGTCCAGGACATCGCGGAGATGCTGCTCGAGGCGCTCGAGAACGAGAGCTCGATCCCGGCCCCCGCGAGCGCCGACTACCAGCCCGGCATCTAGGCGCGGCGCCTCGCGCGGGCGGCGGTCCCGCCGAGCTGCTTCCACCTGAAGCAGCTCGTCGTGTGGTCGTTGACCATGCCGACCGACTGCATCAACGCGTACATCGTCGTCGGGCCGACGAACCGGAAGCCGCGCTTCTTCATGTCCTTGCTCATCGCCACCGAGATGTCGCTCTGGGCGAGGAACGTCGACGTGTCCCGGTGCCGGTTCACGATCGTCGTGCCGTCGACGAATGCCCAGAGATAGGCGTCGAGGCTGCCGAGCTCGCGCTGGACCTCGAGCACCGCACGGGCGTTGTTGATCGTCGACTCGATCTTCGCCCGGTTCCGCACGATGCCGGGATCGAGCAGGAGCCGTTCGACCTTCGCCGGCGTGAAGCGCGCGACCTTCGCCGGATCGAACCCGCAGAACGCGCGCCGGTAGCCCTCGCGCTTGCGCAGGATCGTGGACCACGAGAGTCCCGCCTGCGCGCCTTCGAGTGAGATCTTCTCGAACAGCCGAGCGTCGTCGTGTTGCGGGACACCCCACTCGTCGTCGTGGTAGGCGAGCATCGCGGGGGCGGTCCCCGCCCACTCACACCGGACGAGCTGCCGTGTCACTCGTCGGTGTCGCGGAAGTTGAGGTAGTACCGGCTCGGTGTGGGCCCGCGCTGGCCCTGGTACTTCGAGCCCTTCTGCTCGCTGCCGTACGGGTGCTCGGCCGGCGTCGACATCTCGAAGAACGAGATCTGCCCGATCTTCATGCGCGGGTAGAGCGCGATCGGCAACGTCGCGACGTTCGAAAGCTCGAGCGTGAGGTGCCCGTCCCACCCCGCATCGACGAAGCCCGCGGTGTTCGACACGAAGACTCCACCGCTCCCGGCGAGGAAGTTCTCGATCTTCTGCCCGTTCGGTCGGACCTCGAGATCGAAGATCGGCTCGACCTCTCCGGTGTCGAGGACTTCGGCGACCCTGTCCCACATGAGGTCGCCGTGCACGAGGCGCCCCAACCGACGGACCAGCTCCGCATCACCGGACCCCCGGTAGACCGCGTCGAGTCGGGCCAGCGTCGTACGACGCACCGCGTCGCGCCCGCTCCGCCGCTCGATGTTGTTGAGATCGCTCGCGTTCGAGTAGCCGGCTTTGCTCGCCGCGGTCTGCTGATCGAGGCCGCAGCTCACCCGCAAGTCTCGCAGGAGCTCGTCCGGCAGCGGCACACCGGTGAGGAGCTTGTGCTCGTTCACGGCGAAGTACACCTGGTGCAGACGGCTTTCGCCGCGCGACCGGGTCGAGACTGCAGCGCGCATGCCGAGGCGAGGGGCGAGCAAGAGCAGGTCCTCGACCAGGCCGTCCGAACAGGTCCACACTGAGGTGCGGTAGGGCTCGCGACTGCCGTCGCCGTCGACCAAACCCTCGAGGAACGCTTCGACGAGCGGGGTGGGCCAGCCGAAGACAACCGGCGGGACTCGCTTGCCGATCGCGTACTCACCTGTTCCGAGCCAGCCGAAGAGCTCGCTCGCGATGGAAGAGCAACACGTGATCGAGATCGACCCACGCGAGACCGGAAGCCCCCATTGTGCCAGCGCGTGCTGCGCACGGTCGAGGTACGCCTGGTCGGTGTTCGAGATCGTGAGCTGGTTCCGCCGGCGCGAACCTTCCGCGACGTAGATGCCGAGCAGCCACGCGATCTCGGCGTCGATCGGGAGTACTGCCGGAACGTGGTTGTGGCCGCCTTTCGCACCGATCTGATCGTGGGGGCCGAGCGAGTCGAGCAGCTCCGGCACGAGCCGAGCGACGAGCATCGGCAGGCGGCCGCCGCGGGAGTAGTAATCGGTGTGCTTCCATCCGCCGTCGCGCAGCAGCTCGTTGATCTGCGATCGGTGGGTCTTGAACGCCCCCTCGACACTCGGACCCGAGACCGTGAACCGGTCGTACATCGGCTCCGGCATGAGATCGATGACGCGGACCGCGTTCGCTTCACCCGAGGTATCCGGGATACGGCGCGGCAGCGCGACCCGCGTGCCCGGCTTCAACTCGCCGGAGCGCAGCTTCTTCAATGCGCCGTCCCGCCCGAGCGTGAAGAGGTTGTGCCCTGCGGTCACCCTCACCGACCGGCCGGACGCGAGGCGAACCTCGAAGATCCGATCCGCCGGACCTTCGTACCAGCCGGTGATGCGGTGGAAGCCGACCGCGAACGTCTCCGGGTCGAACCCGACCACACACGCGGGCAGCTGCTTGGCGACGATCTCACCGATCGGACGGGGGCTGAGCGTGCCGTCGTCTTCCAGGACGAACACCGACTCTGAAGCCGGGAGGCTCGAGTGGATGAGCAGGCCAAGGCGGCCGAGCGACGACTTGCCCTCCAACCGGGCGACGAGGTCGTCGGGCAGCGCCACCCGCTCGTAGGTCGAGCCGAGGACGAACTCACCGGGATGCAGGATGAACGCGTCGCCGTCCTGCACCTCGACGATCTCGGTGAGGTCCTCCTGCGGGAGCTTGGGATCGATGTACGGCGTGGTGTCGTTGCGGAAGACGCGGAAGTAGCGGTCGATGTGCAGGTCGACCGACGACGGCTGCACGTCCTGCTCGTCGATCGGATCGATGACGATGCGCTTGGCGGCCAGGGCTTCTTTGATCGAACGGTCGGAGAGGATCACGAGGCGGGACTCTACCGATCCAGCGTGTCGCCCGAACGGCCCCTGCTCACGGTGACGTTTGGATGTCGATGACGAGCCGGGGCGGGCCCGAGAGCACTGACACCTCGAAGCTCCGCCTGGTGTCGATGCCGATGGCCCAGGTGCTCTGACCCTCGAAGTCCTCGATGAGGCGATACTCGAGGATCGCCCGGACATTGGTCGGGAACACGTCGCGCGGCCCCGAGTAACCAATGAGGTCGGTTCGCTGCATTGGTGATCCGAGGGACGCCAAGAGCACGACACCGCCGCGCAGGGTCACGGGAATGCCGGCGGGCGAGAGTCCGACCGGTCCGGTCGCGTAGCGGACCCAGTAGCCGGGAAACTCCGGATTGGGGAGATCGCTCGCCTGGAGCTCGATCACGAACCGGTCGCGGCATGGATGCGCTCCCGTACGGACGTCCTTGCCGACCAGGCTGCTCATGCGGTTCGGGTAGTCGACGCGCACGTCCGTCACCGCGCCGCCCGGCGCGCACGTGGAGCTGGTGGAGGTGCTCGCCGGGCTCGAGGTCGACGTCGTGGTGGTCCGGCGGGTCGCCGTCGACGGCTCGGGGCTCTTCGTTCCCCCACCTCCGCACCCCGCGATCAGCAACGCGGCGACCAGCACGACCACGACCCTCTTCATGTCCCGAGCCTCGGGGCACGAAGACCGTCCCGCAAGGGGAGAAGGTCCCGTTGCGACGCGAGGGGACTTCCGGCACTGGTGCGTCAGCAACACGCAGCGCGACCGTCGACGCATGCGAACGATCGAGAGCCGGCGGTGCACGTCCCTCGTGGCTCTTCTCGCCGCACTCACCTTGGTGCTCACCGCCTGCGGGAGCGGGAACGACGGCACGGCAAAGAAGCGCAGCTCTCCGTCGACATCCAGGCGATCGACGACGACGACGCGGGTGATGTTGCCCGAGGCGTGGGAGGCGTTGCCGGCCGCACCGCGCGAGCTCGGGAAGTACGCGGTCTGGACCGGCCACGAATACCTCGCCGGTCCCGCCGGGTGCTGCGACCAGGTCGGAGGCACCGACGTGTTCGGGTACTCACCGGCGACCCGCACGTGGCGGACGCTGGCGCCGTTCCCGCTCGGCGAACGCAGCGGTGAGGCCTCGGCCTGGACCGGTCGCGAGCTGATCGTGGTCGGCGGGCGTGCGCCGCGCTCGGCCGCGGACCCGTCGGCGAGTGACGCGGTGCCGACCACCACCGGTGCTGCACTCGACCCGGTGAAGAACACGTGGCGCACGATCGCGTCGATGCCGAGCGTCGGACCATCGACCGCGATCTGGACCGGGAACCAGCTGGTCGTCCTCGACGCCACCCACCTGTTCCGCTACGACCCGGCAACCGATCGCTGGCGCACCGGCACTCCACCCCCCGTGTGGCGGACCGGGATGGTGGTGGTGGGGACCGGCAAGGAGCTGCTGCTGTGGGCCGGCGCCGACCAGCCGTGGGATCAGTCGATACCCGCGACGGGCCTGCACCGCGACGGCGTGGCCTACAACCCGGGGACGGACCGCTGGCGGCCCGTCCCCGAGGCGCCCGTCCCCGCCCGCATGACCTCGAACGGCGTGTGGACCGGCCACCAGCTGATCGTGTGGGGTGGCTTCGGCGCCGACGGTCCGACGGGTGCGGGGGATCGGGGACCGCTCGGCAAGGGGGCCGCGTACGATCCCGCGACGAACACGTGGACTGCGCTCCCGGCGTCGCCACTCAAGGCGCGCTGGGGTCAGCAGATGGTCTGGACCGGCCGCGAGGTCCTGGTGTGGGGCGGGTTCGTCGCCAACTCGTCGCCGGACCCTTACGCCGGGTATCCGCGAGATGGTGCGGCGTACGACCCGGCGACGAACACCTGGCGTCGGCTACCGGCGGCCCCGCCCGCACCGCCGTCACTGCTCACCGCGTACTCGGCGGTGTGGACCGGTGACCTCGCGCTCTTCGTCGGCGGTGCCGACCAGAACGTGCAGGGAGTCGGGCCGCTCGGTCTCTCCTACGCGCCGGGCCGGTAAGGCCGTTCCCCGGCTGGGCGGCCGCAGCCGTCGGATACGCTCCCGACCCCGCGCGGGTGGGGGACGGCGCGAAAGTCCGACCCCGAGCCCGACAGCTTTCCGATCGGGGTCCTGGACCGGTTGTGACGGTGGCGTGGCCCTCGCAGACTCCGGCGCCGCAAAGGACGCAGACGCCGGCGGCGGGCCGGGCCGCGACCGGCCCGGTGTCGTTCGTGCAGTCGAAGCAGCTCACGGTGCAACCTCCTCATCAGGGGTGGCGTAGTAGCGGCGACGGGCCCACAACGAGACGTACACGAGACCGATGAGGGCCGGGACTTCGATCAGCGGACCGATGGTGCCGGCGAGCGCTTGCCCGGAGGTGACGCCGAACACGGCGATCGACACGGCGATTGCGAGCTCGAAGTTGTTCCCCGCGGCCGTGAACGCGACCGAGGCGTTGCGGGTGTACGGAAACCCGAGGCGGTAGCCCGCGAAGAACGAGCCGCTCCACATGAGCGCGAAGTACACGAGCAACGGAATCGCGACTCGGGCGACATCGAACGGGTGCGTGGTGATCTGCTTGCCCTGGAGGGCGAAGAGCACGACGATCGTGAACAGCAGTCCCCACAGCGCGACGGGGCCGATGCGGGGCAGGAACGTCCGCTCGTACCACTCGGTGCCCTTACGGGCCTCGCCGATCGTGCGGGTCAAGAACCCGGCCAGGAGGGGGATGCCCAAGAAGATGAGCACTGACTTCGCGATGGCCCATATCGACACGTGGAGAGCCGCGGTGTCGAGACCCAACCAGCCGGGAAGCACCGCGAGGTAGAACCAGCCGAGCACCGAGTACATGACGATCTGGAACACCGAGTTGATCGCAACCAAACCGGCGGCCAGTTCGCGGCTACCGCAAGCGAGGTCGTTCCAGATGAGGACCATCGCGATGCAGCGAGCGAGTCCGACGATGATGAGCCCGGTTCGCAGCTCGGGAAGATCGGCGAGGAACACCCACGCGAGGGTGAACATCAGCGCGGGTCCGATGATCCAGTTGAGCACGAGGGACAAGCCCAGGGTGCGGCGGTCGGCCATTTCGCTGCCCAGGTGGCGGTAGCGGACCTTGGCCAGCACCGGATACATCATGGCCAGCAGCCCGATCGCGATCGGCAGCGAGACGGTGTCGATCTTGATGCGCTCGAGTGAGCGGTTCAGGTCGGGTACCAGTCGGCCCAGCAGGAGTCCGCCAGCCATGGCGAGCCCGATCCAGACCGGAAGGTAACGGTCGAGGGCCGACAGCTTCGAGGAGACGACCTCGGTGCGGGCGGTGGTCATCGGAGCGCGCCCGCGACCTCGGGCGTTGCCTCCGCGAAGGTGTGAGCGAGCGCTTCGACATCGAGGGTGTAGTCGACCCATCGGCCGCGCCGGCTAGCCGCGACAAGACCCGCATCGCGCAGCACCATCAAGTGGTGCGACAGCAACGACCCCGACACGCCGATCCGGTCCCGCAGCTCGCACACACAGCAGGTGCCGTGGACAAGCTCTCGGACGATACGAAGCCGGGTGGGATCGCCCAGTGCCCGGAACCGGTTGGCGTTCAGTTCAACCGATGTTGAATCGTCCACGTTGTGGAGCATGACGCCAACCCTGGCTGCCGCACAGGGGCCAAACGTCCTTACCTCGGCAGGGTGCTCCGAGTTCCGTCCACGAGCATCCACCGGATGGGTCCTCGACAACAGCCTGGGCACACACGCCGCGAACGCTGCCGTCGCCTACAAATGGTCGCCAAGGCCGTTCGGATACGCTCCCGCACTCAGGAGACGGCGAGACCGACGGGTTTCGCGCCACGAATCGCGCCGTCCCCGCGCGGGTGTAGTTCAGAGGCAGAACATCAGCTTCCCAAGCTGAGAACGCGAGTTCGATTCTCGTCACCCGCTCCAACAAAACCCCTGTTCAGAGGGCTTGCAGCACTCTCCTCAGTGAGATCGTCCGTCCCCTGACGGGCGTTCATCCCGCGGATATCCCGCGGGATCCCGCGGGACGCTTCGACGAGCTCGCCCAGCGCGAAGGCGAGCGCGTCGTCGCGTTCGCGAGTCGCGTGCTGGTAGCGGATGGCTGCTTCCGACGACGCGTGGCCCATTCGGTGCATGAGCTCCTTCGTGCTCGCACCCGTCGCGGCCGCGAGCGTGTTCGCCGTATGGCGCAGGTCATGCAGGCGGAAGTTGTCGGGAAGGCCGATCGTCGAGCGCGCCGCCATCCAGTACTTCTGAACGACGTGACGGCGCAGAGATCCGCCCCGCTCGCCGCGGAAGACCCTCGCGTCCGACTGCGCGGCCGTGTACCGCGCGAGATGCTGCTCGAGCTCGGCGACGAGGAACGCCGGAAGAGCGATCGTGCGCCGGCCGGCATCGCTCTTGGGCGGCCCGAGCACGAGCAGGCCGTTCTTGAGCTGGTGCTCCTGCTGCTCGATCGTCACGAGCGAACGGAGCAGGTTGACGTGCCGGCGCTCGAGGCCGAGCAGCTCCCCGAGCCGGAGCCCACAGAAGCCGGCGAGGAGCACGAACACCCGGAGGTGGCCCGGCATCGCGTCAGCGACCGCGAAGACCTCCGTGATGGTCGCCACAGGCCGTTCGGCGACGCGTTCGACACCGGCGCCGTCGACCTTGCACGGATTCGCAATGATGAGCTCGTCACTGACGGCGGTCCCGAGGATGGTCCGCAGGACCCGGTAGCACTTCGCCGCCGTGTTGGCGCTCACCGCACCCGACAGCACGAGCTTGCTGTGCCACTCGCGCACTCGCCTCGGTGTGAGCGCGTTCAGGCGGACGTCTCCCAGTTCCTTGAGCACATGCCGGCGAAGCTGCGCCTCGTAGGTCTCGCGAGTCCGAGGGCGAAGGCCGGGTCGTGACGCGACCCACGCCAATGCGTACTCCGTGAGCGTCATCCCGCCGGCCTGTGGGTCGACCCACGAACCGCGCAACATGTCCGCCTGCACCGTGACGAGGAATCTGTCGGCTCCGCGCCGCGTCCGGAACGACCTCGACCGTTCCCGACCGTCGCCGGCCCGGTACCGCACCTCATAACGAACACCGTTGCGAGTCGAGCGCTTCGCGACGTGAGCCATGTCAGTCTCCTCCGGGGACAACAACGACGATCCGGACGAGGGAAGACCTCAGAACGTATCCCGTCACTGGGACATCCGCTGCCGAACAACGAACTCGTGAACAGCCTCCACCGGTACGCGCGTGCAGCGCCCGATGTGCACGACCTCGATGCCTCCGGCCGCGATGAGCTCGTACAGCAACGTCCGTCCGATCGCGAGCGCCCGAGCTGCCTCGGGAACCGTAAGCAGGACCCGCTCATCGATCGCCACCACAGCTTCCTCGAGCCCGCTCCTCTTCCTGAGTCCACTCACCTGATCCATGAAGTCTCTATGCGCGTCGCGACCACTCGAACGCGACATGTGCAGACGCGCGGTAGGGGTCCACGCAGTTGCATCGCCGATGCGCGTTGCGGCCGGGCATGGAGTGCAGACCGCTCCGCTCGCTCGATCGATGCCGGCGTTCTCCTCACGACCGTCGGACGTCTCGCCGAGTTTGCCGCGCTTGATCGTTGGCTCGACACCCTCCCTGCCGTCGTCGCAACCACCCCCGCGACTGCGGCCATACCGCCTCAGCAGTTGCGCCCGAGCCATATCCGATTTGACCGTTCCAGGATCGACACAGACAGCGAGGATGGGTGGGCCTCGGCGACGCTGGGGTTGGTGATGGTCCCGGGGCCTGTCTGACTCATTCACAGACCGGCCGTGGTGCCTTGGGCAAGATCCGTCGACTGGTCCCCGGGTCCGTCAC
>JBBSAM010000041.1:0-37872 GCA_038252255.1 Acidimicrobiia bacterium
CCTCGACGGGACCGACCACCCCTCACACCACGAGCAGGGACGGATGATCCGCCGCTACATCGCCTGGCGGAACCGCAACGCCCACGACCGCGCACTCCAAGAAGTCGTAAAACGCGCAAACGTTGCCTGACACGGCACTAGTTCCCCCACCAGCAGAAGCGGAGTTGTCGGGGGCCGAGTCCGGCCCTCGACGGCTTCCTTTACGCTCGCGCCCGTGGCGGACTTCGAGCAGGCCGTGCGTGCGGTCATCTCCGCCCTCCCCCGCGGCAACACGTTCTCCTATGCCTGGGTGGCGGACGAAGCCGGCTATCCGGGTCGGGCCCGTTCCGTCGGGGCGCTCCTCGCCGGTGGCGGTGACGACCTCCCATGGTGGCGCGTCGTGCGCGCCGACGGGCACCTCGCCGAGCACCTCGTGAAGGAGCAGGCCACCCGCCTCCGCGGCGAAGGCGTCGAGGTCGTCGCTGACCGCGTGCGCGAGCGGCCCCATCACATCCCGCGCGGCTCGGCTCGGCGATCTCCCGCGTCCCACCTTCGGTAGGGTGACCACCGTGGTCAGCCCCGGCGGTGCGAAGAGCCTCCCTCTGATCCTCGCCCGGGAGCTCGCGTCCAACCTCTCCACCGCGATGTTCCTCCTCGACGCCGCGGGCACGCTGGTGTTCTTCAACGACTCGGCCGAGATCCTCATCGGGCGGGCGTTCGCGGAGCTCGGCGAGATCTCGGCCGCGGAGTTCGGCGAGGTCCTGGCGCTCGCGGAGGCGGACGGCACGCCACTGCGCCGGCGCGACACGCCCGCGGGGATCGCGTTCCTCGAGCGCCGGCCCGCGCACCGCGTGCTGCTCGCGACGGGTTACGACGGCACCCGTCGCCTAGTCGAGGCCACTGCGTACCCACTGCTCGGCGCCAACGACGAGATGCACGGGGTGGTCAGCGTCTTCTGGCCCGGCGCCGCGATCGTGGCCGGCACCGGGGCCGGGTCGTAGTGAAGGCCCGGGTCTGGGGCTGCCGAGGGTCTCTGGCCTCACCCGGTGCCGACACCGTGCGCTACGGCGGCAACACGTCCTGCGTCGAGGTGCGCCTCGAGAGCGGGCACCTGATCATCCTGGATGCGGGCACGGGGATCCGCCCGCTCGGCGCGGCCATGGACGGCGAGAGCTTCGACGAGCTGCACATCTTCCTCACCCATCTGCATCTCGACCATCTCCAGGGTCTCGGCTTCTTCCGGCCCCTGTTCCGGCCCGCCGCGGACATCCATATCTGGGGGCCGGCCTCGCCGGTTCAGAGCCTCGCCGACCGCATCGCGATCTACCTCTCGCCTCCGCTCTTCCCGGTTCGCCTCGCCGACATCCCGGCGCGGATCACCTTTCACGACGCGCCCGAGGACGGGGTGACCATCGGCTCGGCCACTGTCTCCGCCGCGAGCGTCGCGCACCAAGGCCCGACCGTCGGCTACCGGATCGAGGAGCACGGGCGGACGCTCGCGTACCTGCCCGACCACGAGCCGTCACTCGGCGTGGAGCTCGCGGCCCAACCGCCGTCGTGGATCAGCGGTCACGAGATCGCGCAGGGCGCCGACGTGCTGTTCCACGACGCGCAGTACGGCGACGACGAGTACCCGAACCATGTCGGTTGGGGCCACTCGAGCATCGAGCACGTCGTGGGTTTCGCTACCAAGGCCGAGGTCGGCATGGTGATCCTCTTCCACCACGATCCGTACCACACCGACGACGAGCTGGAGCAGCTGCTCGTCGAAGCGCGCGAGCAGTGCGAGATGGTGGACGACACCGTCTGCCTCGCGCACGAGGGCATGACCGTCACGCTCGACCGCGACGGCGTCCGCGTCTCCTAGCGCCAGCCGGCGCGGATCCGGAGCCGGCGGGGGCGGCCGTAGCGCATGGCGGCGAACCCGAGCCCGAGGAGCAGCGAGCCGATACCGCCGAGCGCCGGAGTCCAAGGGGCCCCGGTGAACGGGAGGGTTCCGGGATCGGTCTTCGGAGGCGTTGTTGCCGCGCTCACCGGAGGTGTGGTCGGCGGCACCGTCGGCGAGCTTGCCGGCGTCACCGGCACGCACTCGAACACCGCGATGTCGAAGCGGAGATTGACCGCCGCGCTCGAGGCCGCACCGAGCGTGTAGTCGGGGCTCGTGTCCAACGAGCTCGTGAGCACACTGGTCCGGTGCACGTGAATGGGCGCCGGCGCGTCCTGGTATCTCGGGACGACGGTGATCGTGGCCGTCTTCGCGCCCGCCGGGACGATGACCTCGCCGGAGAGCGGCTGGTAGTCGTTCTCGCCGCCGGCGCTCGGTTGGCTCGTGTAGTGGACCGCGAGCGCGGCGCCCGTCGGGCCGCTGCGATACACGCGCAACAGCCCGGGCTGCTCGGACGCGCTGCTCACGTCGCTGCAAGGCCGGACCCCGTCCACGACGACGATCCCGTCCTGCACCGTCGTGACCGTGACGCGTGGCAACGGCACGGCGGCCGCGCCCGCGGCCGCTCCATTGGCCACCACCGCGAACGACACGATGGCCAGACCCGCCACCAGTGCCAACCCGTGACCGTGCCGGTGGTATCTCACGCGTCGGCGCTCCATCGCCCTCTCCTGCCGGATTCCCTCTGTCGCCGCCCGTCGCGGGACCCGCCGCAGCCAAACACAGCGGCGCGCGGGACACAAGCGAAACGTGGTGCGCAACCACTCCGCGCGTCGCAATTGACCCTTGTCGGGCCCATCAGAAGTCTGAGCCGCCGTCGACGTTGATGTTCGCCCCGGTCATGTAGCTGTTGCGCCGGGAAACGAGGAAGGCGATGAGCGGCCCGATCTCGTCGGGGTGCCCGGCCCGGGGGAGGAACGCCGGATGGCCGAAGT
Source organism: Acidimicrobiia bacterium (assembly GCA_038252255.1). Taxonomy (GTDB): domain Bacteria; phylum Actinomycetota; class Acidimicrobiia; order IMCC26256; family JAENVU01; genus Chersky-806. The sequence goes on from JBBSAM010000041.1 coordinate 2,860, forward strand.
CTTCGGCGATCACCCGCATCGCGTCGGTGAGGCTGTCCGGATCCACACCCCGATCCTGGTCCAGACCGGCCAGGTACGCGCGCATCCCCGCAGAGAGGAACGACCCGGGCGACACGGTGTTCACGAGGATCCCGTCCGACGCGAGGGATTGCGCCAGGTTCTTGCTCACGCTGGTCAGCGCGGACTTCGACGCGGTGTAGGCGACGAGGCTCGGGGATTGGCGCCGGGTCGAGTGCGCGGAGATGTTGACGATGCGGGCCCAGTCGGCGGCGCGCAGGGCCGGCAGCGCGGCCCGCACGCATCGGACCGCGCTCAGTGTGCCGATGTCGAAGGTGGCCGCCCACTCGGCATCGTCCAGATCCTCGAACTCCCTGATGCCGACCTCCACCGGCCCGGCCGCGTTCACGAGCGCGTGCAACGGTCCCCATCGCTCACGGATCTCGAGGAACGCGGCGTCAACCTCGTCGGTCTGGGTCAGATCGGCGCGGATCCCGATCGCGTCCGGGCTTCCTCGCTCGCGCAACGCCGCCACCGTGTCGGTGAGCGCCGCCGGGTGCCGCGCGATCACGGCCACTCGCGCTCCTTCGGCGGCGATGCACTCGGCCGCGGCGCGGCCCATGCCCTTGGAGCCGCCGCTCACCACCACCGCCGCACCCGCGAGCCCGAGGTCCACGGGAGCTACTCCTCAACTGCGGGCGGCCGGCGCCGGGCCCGGATCGCCCGCAACCCGGTGACCAGCCCGAACGCTATGAAGAGCACGAGGATCGGCATCACCGGCTCCCGGAAGCGGTCCGAGTTGTACTTCGCCTCGGGACCGGCCGACACCGCGAGGATGTAGATCGCGAGACCGAGCGCGAAGAGGTGACCGCCGAGGAGCTTCCGGCTCCGGAACGCGACGACGGCACCGAAGCCGACGAGTGCGTAGGCCACGAGCAGACCGCCGATCAACAAGGTCCGGAACGGGAGCCGGCCGCGGATGCCGAGGTACCGGTCGACCTCCATCGACGAATGCGACTCCCACGCCCCGAAGTTCGTCACCTCCTGCACGAGTGATCGCACCGTCATCTTCGCGGCGGGAACGGGGTTGTCGGCCATGACCGCGATGCCGTCCTGGTTCATCCGGTCGAACCACGGTCCGATCTTCGTGCCGTGCGGCGGTTCCCACATGTCGAAGGTCATGTCGGGCGGCAGCGACGGGTACAGACGATGCAGACGAGCCCGTCCCTGCAGCAGGCTGAGCCCGTCGCGCTCGGCGATCGTCCCCGCGCCGCGGAAGTAGTACATGTTGGCGCCCTCGACCCCACTGAAGCGCCACGTGTGCGCCACGACCTGGTTGCGGATCTGCCACGGCACGACGAGGCACGCGAACACCGCCACGAAGGCCACGAGCGCGACCAGGTCACGCGTGCTGCGCCGGACCAGCGCGATCACGAGCACGACGAGGGCGACCACCAGCGGGAAGTAGTAAGTGGACGGGCGGATCAGTGTGGCGATGCCGAGACACAGGCCGAGCAGCGCCCCCCATCGCACGCGGTGCTTCGTGGCGCTGAACGTGAGATAGCCCAAGCCGGCCGCGCCGAGCAGCACGAAGCCCGTGATCGACTCGTTCGCGATCCAGTCCGCGGCGCGGATCTGGAACGGATCGAAGGCGAGGATGGTCGCGGCCACCAGACCGACGACGTCGTCCCAGACTCGCGACGCGATGAGATACGCGAGCAAGACGGTCCCGACGCTGATCAGCGCCTGGAGGACGAGGACCGGTACGAGCCGCTGGCCGAACACCGCGTACACGGCGGCGATGAACACCGGGTATCCCGGGGTGCGGAACAGGATCGGCGTGCTGGAGCCGGGACGGATGTTGAGGTTCCCGTTCTCGACCAGGCTGCGGGCCGCCCCGATGTAGGAGTCCGAGTCCCCGTTGAGGGCCCACTGCGGGTGATTCGAGTGGGTCACGAACACCGCGATCAGCCGGAGCAGGACCGCCGCGCCGATGATCAGCGCGAGCCACTGCCGCTGCGACGCCTTCTTCGGCAGGACGACCGCCAGGCGGGCGGCCCACCCTTGTGCTTCCGACCGCCGGCTCACCACGCGTCCCCACGCCTCCCGCGCTGCACGCGCTCGGAGCGCAGGGTACCAGCGGCGTCGTCCCATTAGCGTCGCGCGGGATGGCCGATACGGAGGTGGAGAGCCGGAGCGCCGCGCTGCTGGCACTGGCCGGCGCGGCCGTCGTGCTCTTCTGCCTCGTCTACCTGATCGGTGTGCGGACCACATGGGGCCAGCGGCTCGACGCCACGGCGATGAGCGGCCGGATCACGCTCGCGCCACGAGCGGTTCATGACGCGAGCCGGCTCCTCGGGACGATCGACAAGTCGTCGCTCGTCCTCGTGGGCGGCTCGATCGTGCTGGTGGCGACGCTCCGGCGACGTCCACTGCTGGCGCTCGGTGCCGCGGTGCTCATCGGCGGGTCAATCGTCACGAGCGAGCTGCTCAAGCGGGTCGTGCTCCCGCGCCCCGCGCTCGGGGTCGTCGACCCGCTGGGTGGCATCGCCTCGTTCCCGAGCGGCCACACGACCGTCGCCCTGTCGCTCGCGATGGCCGCAATGCTGGTGGCACCGAGCCGGTCGCGCGCGTCGGTCGGGTTGCTGGGCGCGCTCTATGCGATCGGCATCGGAATCGGCGTCGTCGCCACCGCGAACCATCGTCCGAGCGATGCGATCGGCGCGGTGCTGGTGGTGACCGCATGGGCTGCACTCGTCGCCGCAGCGTTGCTGACCGTGTCCGAGCACCCTCCCCGCCAGCGCCATGCGCCCGTCATCAGTCCCGCGCTCGCAATCGGCGGCTTCGCACTGCTCGTGGTCGCGCTGCTCGGTTTGCTCGCGACCGTGGAAGCCATCCGGTTCGACCGGCTGGGGACGATCGAGATCACCGGCGCGTTCTTCGGCGCGGCCGCAGCGATCAGCGGGACGGTCTTTCTCGCGACCGGCCTGCTGCTCGGCGCCCTGCGCGGCATCTCACTGGACCCGGCCCCGCACCAGGCGGAAGCCGGAGCGGTTCCGGTCTAGGGAGTGACCGCCGGGCACTTCTTCGCGACTCCGGCGTCGGTACGGGAGATCCCGCCCGGGTCGGCCGCGCCGTTGAGCTGGTACCAGACCGGGGCCGAGCGCAGGAACCCGTCGGCCTTGTCCGTGAGCTGGCCGATATCGGTCGGGTAGCTGCCCGCCGACGCCCGGTACGCCTCGAGCGCGGTCTCGAGCGTGGTCTTCTCCGCGGTGCAGGCGGACTCCTGGGCCTTGTCGGTCGAGCCACCGACCGCGAACACGACGACCGCGGTCAGGATGCCGAGGATGGTCACCACCACCAGCAGCTCGACCAACGTGAATCCACCGCTGCGCTTGTCCCCGTCCATGGGTGCGTTCCTCTCGATCCCTGAGTTCGGGCGAACTGCCCTCAAACGGGACCCTAGGTACAGAAGTGGCTATTCGTCCAGAGGCCGGGCCCCGGCGCGAAGCAGCCCCGGTCGAAACCGGGGCTGACCTGCTGGTTCGAGGTGTGGGCGGTAGCGACCACCAGGCAGCCCGGCCGAACCTTGACTCGGGTCAGATGCGAGCACAGACTCCGCGCGTGTCCACCGGGCGGCCCGGCAGGCAGGGCGGTCGATCGCAGGGAATTTCTTCGCCGACGCCGCGGCAGCGATCACGACCCAGGTCGATCATTGACTCGTCCATGAGTGATCAAGGAGCCCAACGATGATCCGTCGAACTGTTCTCGTCGTCGCGCTGGCACTGGCGTTCACCGCGATCACTCCAGCAGTCACTGCCTCAGCCGACCCGGGCGCCGGGCACTGCAAGGACGCAGACCACCTCTTCGTCACCACGGATCTCACAGCCGGTGAGCAGCTCCTCACGGCTCCACAAGTGGATATCGAAGTCCAGGTGGTTTCGCCCAAGCCCGCCGATGGCTATTGCGTCAACGCAGAAGATTTCGGCGGGAACCTGTACGTGTTCGACATCAACGGCAACCCCGGCCTCCGCATGTACCTGGACGGCCCTTCGTACGTCTGCTCCGCGTTCAAGGCGAACGCCGGCAGCTCGGTCGAGCTCCAACACACGGCTCACGGGGACTACACGGTCTTCCGCGGCTTCAACAACAACGCTCGGCGAAAGCTCATGAACCAGCTGATCGCCTTGGGCATCCCCTGCCCCTGATCCTCGTCGGGAGACTCGACGATCGCGATCGAGAGCGTTGAGTTGTCGCGCCTCGGCGCGGTCGGGTTGACGACGGCGCGCCGCAGGTCAGGCGAAGCAACCGCCTGACCTGCTGGTTTCGAGGTGTGGGCGGTAGAGGATTTGAACCTCTGACCCCTTCCGCGTCAAGGAACGTCGACGCACCGGCGCTACCTGCGGCTTCGCTCATTCTCGCAGGTCAGACCACCTTTTGCTTTGACCGTGAGTGACCGCGAGACGCGCTGATTCGCGTTCTCTTGTGGTGAGGATGTGGTGAGAGCTACGGGGCTCATCGACCTCGAGCAGTCCCCCGGCTGGGTCGCTCTCGAACAGGAGCTGGCACGCGTGGCACAGATACCGCACCGGCCGGCTCCCCATCTCGGCCTCCGGCTCGAGGTCATCCAGGTCGCCGCCGCACTCGGGGCAGGCTCGCTGCATAGGGGCAACGGTACGGGGACGGTGGGACAGCGGGAACGTGGCTCGTAGTGTCGGGCCGCATGGTGCTGGGACCGCGACCCGCTGATGAAGTGCTTGCTCACCACGAAGCCGGCCACGCCGTCGTGGCGCGGAGGCTGGGTCTGGACGTGGACTCAGTGAGCATCGTGGGCAACGAGCGCTCGCACGGTCGGACCGAGCTGTATGAGTGGAGTCTCGAAGACGGCCAGGGACGACTTGACGTCGAGTGGCACGCAGCCAGCAAGGTCATGCAATGGCTTGCAGGTAGAGAGAGCGTGGCACGCGTGTTCGGTGAACAACGCGCCGGAGAAGGCACCGAAGGTGATGAAGCCGGAGCGCGACGGCTCGCACTCGACCTGGCGCACCAGGACCCCGCTGAAGCGCACCTGTATATCGAATGGCTGCGCTACCGGGTGCGACGACTCGCGCGGGAGAGCCATACGTTGCAAGCACAGATCAGCGTCGTCGCGTCGGCATTGATCGTCGAGCGCCAGCTTGACTACGGCAGATTCCGCGAAGTCGTGGCAGAAGTACCCGACGACCCTGACGACGGCAAGATGCCACTCTGACCTCGGAGACCCGAGAACGCCCCGCACGACGAACCCGCCCCGGGAGAACCTGAGGGCGGGTTCGTGTGCGCTGGTCGGCGCAGGTGCCGTCACGGCCGCGAAAGGTGTAGGCGGCTCGAGCACCTTCGGTCCCGGCCGCGGGTTGAGAAAGCAGAAGCCCGCGGGCGGGTGACGTTGACGCCGGCCTACAAGCGGAGCATTCGGTATGCCGCGCCGCCGGACACGTCGTCCGCGCCGACGCGGAAGTGCAGGTACCAGCCGCGCTGGCCGGTCGGTCGGTGATTCGGACCCATGACAACCGGCACGTAGTCAATGGTCGACCCGATCCGATCCGCGACGATATAGCTCGAAAAATCACCGACGACCAAACAATCGTCTGAAGACGCGGTCGCGCTGCTCAACGTGCTGGTCATCTCGGAGAACTCGAACATGGGCTTCCCGAGCAGCCGGGGCGGTACGTCGCCCGACAGGTCGGTCAGAAACGCGGCGTTGGCGCCGGTGCTGCCCTCGCCGAACCGGCGAAGCCTGTTCAGGTACGCCAGCGAACCGATCCAGCTCGCGCGCGGTCGGTACCGCGGTGGCAGCGCTTCGAGAAGGCTGTAAACGTCGTCGATCAGGAAGCTGCCGTTCGTCGCGGCGGAGACCCGTGACGCAGTCACGGACTGGAGCACGGACACGATGCCGTGAGGAGCGCTGGTGCCGTTGCCGGTTGCCATCGCCGCGGCTTGGAGCCGGTCGACACTGTCCCTGAAGAGCGGGCCGAGCTCGGCCGCGATGTTGGAGTCTTCGACGAACTCGAAGCTCGCCTGTACCCAGGCGCCGCCCTTGAAGCACGTCACCGTCGGACCGGCGAGCGTCGGTGAACTGTCGGTGGCCTCGGAGGCCTCGGAGATCCACTCCGCGGTCACACCGGCCGAGCTGACGCCGTGCCAGACGTTCGCTGAAACGGTCTTCACGTTCGCGATGGCGCGCAGCGGATTGATGGTCGAGTCGTTCGTCAGAATGACCGCCGGATCGAGCAGGAACGGCAGCATGAAGCCGCCCGTGCTGCTCGAGCCGATTGCCATTGACGCTCGGTTGACGGTCTGCAGGGCGTGTTGCTCGTCGGACTCGAGCGCGAACTGGGCCCGTTCGGGAGTGTGACGCAGGATCTTGGCGAACGCCCGCTCGTAGGCCGGGTTCGACGCAGCCACGGCCCACGCGGACACCGCGTCGCCGTCGTCGCCCTCGATGAGCGGCGCGATCTTGTCGCGCGACTCGTCGGACAGGGCGACGCGCTCGAGCACGCGCATGGCTCGATGCTGGGGTTTGAGGTCGTCGGACTCCCACGGGTCGCCGCCACGAATGAACGAGGGAGGTCCCTGGTCGGTGCCGCCTTCGAGTGCGATGCCGGAGCCGGACGCGACGCGCCGCTCGAGCTCGACGAGCTGCGCGCGTCGCTGCTCGAGCTGCTCGAGCCGGCCGGTGATCTCTCCGACGCGCACTTCGCTCGCGGTGTCGTACTCGTCGCGCTCGAGGAGTTGTTCGGCTTCGGCGCGCAGCTCCTCGATCTGAGCTTCGATCTGTTCGGTGCTTCTACTCATGGCTACTTCTCTCTGAGAATCAGGTGGAGCCGGTCGCGGTCACGCGCCCGGGCTCCGTCACGGGAAGGGGTAGACCGGACGCCGGCAATCGCCGCGTCGATGTAGGCCGGGAACGCGACGACGCTGACCTCACGCAGCTTGACCTCGAGCCGCTCGACGGTGCTCCGGTCGCGTGACCACTCGTCACGCACAGGAGCAAAGCCGATCGAGAAACTGTCGACCGCTCCATCGCGAATCAGGGTGAGTGCTTCGTCGCCCGCCTGCGTCGCAGACACTCGGAACTCGCCGACAAGACCGGAAGCGTCTTCAATCAGCGAGACAGCGCGTCCGATCGGCAACCGCTGCCGGTCGTGCAGGCTCAACAACTTCACGCGTTGCGGACCGCGTTCGGCGATGGTGCGAGCGAACGCGCCCCGCTTGAAGACCTCGACGTACTGACGCCCGGGCTCGAGAATCTCGGCCGGCGAGTCGTAAGGCACGCAGATGCCGAACACGGTTCGGCCGTCACCGCGCAGCTCGAGGTCAGTCGGATGGAACCGGTGGAGAAGGTCACTCATGGGTCACCGCGCTACACGTCGAGAGGTAAGCGTTTCGGCGACCCGCGCTATCTGGCACCCAGAGCCCTTCTGGGGCGACGCGACGAGCGTTCCGCCACCGGAACCCCTCGCGGTCCCTACGGTGCCGGGGTGCGGCCGTGCAGGGCGACTGAGGGCTCGTCTGTGGTTTCCGAGAATGATACTCGCTTTCAGTCATCTGGCGCGCCCTCGAGCCTCGAGCGATGGACGCGCGCTATCGCGATGCCGGCGACCGCGAGCGTCCACTCCTCGTCGCGTGCTTCGATGCCCTGCCACACTTGGACCGCGTTCCCCTCGAGTAGCTCGAGCAGCTCGGCGCGCACGTCTGGCAACTGGGCGACGAGCACTCCGCGCATGACGGTGTCGAGCTTGTCTTGATCGACGGCCGTCTCCATCAGTTGAGCCCCGCGGGACCGCCGCTGTCGACGCGAAGCGCAGCAGCGAAATTCAACTCACCCAGCAGGATGACGGGCTCCGGTACCGCGTCGGTCCCGACCCACACCGAAGCCCAACCGGGCGACAGGCGCCGCAAGCTGAAGCAGCCGCTCGGTTCCTTCGCGATCCGCGCCAGCACGCGGTTCCGCTCCGCGACCGGGAGCCGGGTTACGAAATCTGCAAGCACCACCGGCAGCAGGCCCCAGTCGAGCCCGTCGTACGCGGCTGTCGGCACGTCTTCTACGTCGCTCATCAGTGCGCCTTTCTCAAACAGTCAATGAACATGGGCTATTCCGTTATAGATAGGCCTTCGCCTGCTGGGTCTTGGCTCGTCATCGTTCGGCACCGCGATCAGCCCCCGGCCCCTGTGGCGGTACCGCGAAGCGCTCTTCGAGGGCTGCGATGGCCTTCTCGAGCGCCGCGGCCTGGTTGAACGCGGGGTTTGCAATCGGTTGGCCCTTGGAGCCGGGCAGGAACGGCCGCACCGACCATTCGGCCACGAGCTGGGAGTGCAACGACTTGAACCGCTCGAGCCGATCGAGAACGGCGGCATCGGCCGGGTGGTCGGCGTCCTCACGGACCCACCGTGGTGGACGAGCGGCGCGGTTCGAGTGGCCTGCACGCTGGTCGGCTCGCTTATGCCGGCTCATTCACGGCCTCCCGCGAAAAATCGCTCGTCGCACCTAGGGGCGCCAGAGGGTGAAGCGGGGTCTTCAAACGCCGTGTGCCGTGGCGGCGATCGACGTGGACGCCCCCGGGGTCTGGTGATCCACCCGGTCGAAACGCGTTCCAGGTGGAACGGTTGGCAAGATCGGCGAGTCATGGCGTCGACCGCGGCGCTAGAAGCCTGGCGACGAGGTCGTCGGCGTCTGCCGGCCGAACGATCGCGGCCTCGGCGCCGCACGCGGCGAGCGCGTCAAGCCAGTCGGACTGCTCGGGTCGAATCCGACCGCGTTCGGACTTCAACTCGACGAACAACAACTCGGGCGCCCGGACGAGCACGACATCGGGGAAGCCGGGCGCCGACCGGCGCGAGTCGTGCGTGTGGTACCAGCGCCAGCCGCCGACCCGCGCCGCGTCGATGACGAGCCGTTGGAGATCCTGTTCGGTCATCACGACGACGGCACCTGACGCACTGCGTCCCCTAGGGGGACGCAGAGTGCGTCGGTTGTGCGAGGGCAGCGCGTCGGGGCGCGTCGGAGACCGCGTCGGCCCGGTTTCGTAAGGGTTTCGGTGACTGCGTCGGCCGGCGCGTCAGAAGGACCGAAAACACCGCGTCGGCGACCGCGTCGGCGGGTCATTCGGCGCCCCAGTCGGCTTCGCGGCGGTATTGGATCGCGGCGCGCAGCACAGTGCCGGTCGCACGAAACTCGGCGTCGCGGTCCTTGGCGTACTCGCGGGCTTTGCGTTCTCCGAGCTCGAGCGGGACCTCGAGCCGGTCGAGCTCGACGGCCAACTCGGCAGTGCCGGCCGTCCAGGACCGGGCGCCGATGACGTGGCGCAGCGGCGGGCCGTCCTCGATGGTGACGTCGATGCGTTCGGGAACCCAGCCGATGCGCGAGTGCGTGCGCTTGAGTGTGACGCCACCCTCGGTGCGGGAGAGCTGCCAGGCAACGTCGATGTCGTCGTTTTTGGCGCTCGAGCCGCGCGCACCGCGGGCAAGATCCTTGCCCGCGTGGTCGGTGCGAAGCCAGGCGATGCCGTGACGCTTCAGGGCAGTGCCAGTCCACCGGTTGAACGCGGCGAGCGTGTCGGCCTTGTCTTCTTCACCGACGATGGTGCGGGCCAACGGGTCGATGACGACCACCTGGACGTCGAGCTCGAGCGCAGCCTCGACAAGCTGGGCTCCGCCTTCCCGAGTGTCGAGCGGAGCGAGGCTTGGCAGGAGGGCGTAATGGAGGCTCGACAGGTCCACCGCGGGCCCGAAGCCGAAGTCCTCGAGCCGTTCCTGGGCGTCGGCCGCGGTCATCTCGCAGTCGAGGTACAGGACTCGGAGCGGTTCGCCCCCGGGTCGGAGTAGAGACGGCAGCCCCGCGGCGGCTCGCGCCACGACGTCGAGGACAAACAGCGACTTTCCTGCCTTCCCGGGCGCGATAACTGAAGTGCCGCGACGGTTCGGGATGAGCGGCTCAAGCGCCCATTGCTCGTCGTTGTGATCCTCGGCCCAGAAGCTCGGCCAATCGAGCCGCGACGCGAGCACCGGGTTCGCCGGCTCGGTGTCCAAACTCTTCGGCTCCTCTTCGCCGATGTAGTCCTCGAGCTGGCCGAGGTACTCGGTCCAGACGGCCCGGGCCTTCGCGGCGCACCGTCCGACGTCAGCGATGAACGCGGCCTCGCTTGGGTGCCGGTCGCGGGTCGGCTGGTGCCGGAGCGCAGCCGCGAGCACCTGACCATCGGTGAAGCCGGCACGGACACACGCGGTCACCAGTGCGAGCGTCCGCTCGGAGCGCGAGCCCGGCTCGGCGTGCTCGGCCACCAGCTCGGCGACCTTCGCCGGCAGCGGGTCGGGTAACGGCTCCGCGGACTCGATGACGATGGGCTCGACCTCGGCACCGTTCGACGCGACCGCGCCCGGCTCGACACCGAGCTCGACACACATGGCCGCGATCTCTTCGAGCGAGAACCCGGTCACGCGAACATCACCGGCATGGGCGGGCGCGAGTGGTCAGCAGCCCAGGCTTTCCACGAGAAGGTGCCGGGCAACCGGAGCAAGCTGTTCGCGGCCCACTTCGCATCGCCGTCGAAGAGGCCGCCTAGGCCACGGTTCGCAGACTCAAGGTCACGCTGCTCGAGGTCCGGCTCGAGGGGCACGTACAGGTGACGCCCCGTGCCCGATGCGACGGCGAAAGCACCGCGCCGCTCGAGTACCGCATAGGTGGCCTGGTGTTCGGCCGTCCACGTCCCGTCGCAGTCGACCCATGCCCACCCGGCCGGCTGCGAGCCCTTCGACTTCGCGCCCTTCGAGCGGTCCCGGCCGGCCCGGAGCTCGGGGCAGATATAGCAATCGCCGACGACGCCCGCGCCCTTCGCCCAACGCACGAGCGCGTTCAAGTCGTCCGGCCACCGAAAGAACCGTTCAGCCCAGCGGCGGTGTCGGTACTTGCCGCGCTCGTCGTAGTGCATTCCGGCGCCGAGCGCGACCGCTACGTATCCGCGTCGATCTGGTCCGAACAGCCGGTCGAGATAGGTCACGGCCGCGTGCTCGCGGTTCCACGACTCAGGGAAGGCCGCGGCGAGAGTTTGAACATCGGTGAGCATCGTGGACGCCCGGGCCTCGAACCCGGTGTGGCTGCCAGCCGCCCGGTGCGGTCAAACGGTGGCAACGGTCCTTTGGACACTGATCGCGGGGCCTTCGCTGAACTCGCTGAGCGCCGCGTCGACGCGAGCGATGACGCCCTCGCAGAGCGCTGCCTGGTCCGCGGCGTAACCGTCGTCGTAGCCAGCGCTCAGGTGCGCCCCGCACAACTCACGCACCCACGCGCATTCCTGGCGGTTGAGCTTCACGGCGGGCATCAGAACTCTTCGCCCGGCGCGACCGCGACCGAGAAGAGCTTCAGCGTTCGGCCACCGGTCGTGTCGATTCCGGTGAACTCGATGTCGACCGTGTCGCCCACCTGGGGACGCTCACGCAGGAGCTGGTTCTTCAGCGCCGCTTGTGCCGCGGTGACCGTGATCTCGTCGCCGCCGTCGTGCAACCGGATGACGAGCTGCGGGCACGGCTCTCCGTCGATCGTGCGACCCGTGCTCTTCTCGGTGACGACGCCGAAGACGCGGTCACCGGGTTCGTTCCATTTCTGGAACTGTCCGCCGGAAGGCTTGAGCCCTTCCCACGGGTCGTGTGCTGGGTCCTGTGTCATGCTTGTGCTCCGTTTCTTTTGTGTTGGCGAGGCCGGTCCGGGTTGCCGCCCGTTGGGCCGGCCTCGTTCGTTCCCGACCGGTCGGCCGGGACTTCCTGGCACGCTCGTCGCTCCTACTGCTGCGCGTGCACGCGCGCCTCCACGCGGCCGGCTTCGAGGAACGCTTCGAGGTCGTCCGCGCGTAGCAACACCTTTCTTCCAGCGCGGTGAAACGCGATCTGCCGTTGCGCGATCAGGCGACGTAAGTAGCGCTCACCGAGAGCCGGGTAGCGCTCCCCCGCGGCGCGGACCGTCAGGTAGGACGCCACTAACCGGCCTTGCCTTCCGCCAGCGCCCCGAGCGCGGCCTCGTACCGAAGCGCGGCGGCTGAACGCGGCCGCGACTCGCCCCGCTCCCAGCGAGAGAGCGTGGCCGGATGGACCTCGGCCGCCACGGCCAGCTCACGCTGGGAGACGTTGGCCTGCTCGCGGATGCGCCGACCCTGGCCGGTTCGGGCGAGAGCTCGTCCTCGGGCGATTGCGAGAAGTTCCCTTGTAGCCATTCCCGCACGATAAATGCAACACCGATGCGACGGAAGGGGGGATAATCGGAGTACCGGCAGAAATGCAACACCTAGCGTTTTCGTTGCATTTGCCGTGCAGACTCCGTAGCCTTATCCCGTGGACGCGCCCGAACAGATCACCGCTGGCTACGACAAGGGCAAGCGCCAAGCGCAGTTCATGTTCCTCGATCCCGGCGGCGAGGAGTCGTGGCTCGACGCTTCGGACGGCCCTCCCGCGTATGCGCGTATCACCGTCCAGTTCGCTCGTGACGGCAGCGACAAGATCGTCGGCGTTTCGCTCGAGTCTGCGAAGGCGCTCACGCCTTCTGAGTGCCAGCGGTTCCCCTGGTCGAAGTGGATGACGGCCGCGGACGCTATGTGCCGGACTCAGGGTCACCCGGAGCCCGAGGCACTATGGACCGCGCTCGGCGAGCCGCCGGCAGCCAAGCGCCCCGGTCGGCGTGGGCACGGCAACGCCTTCTATGAAGGAATCGCGCGGCGATACCTCGAGCTCCGTGCCGAAGGTGTAACGAACCCAACGACGACAATCATGCGCGAGCACGGACCCGGCTACCCGCGCGCCACCGTTGCCGGTTGGGTCAAGCAGTGTCGCAGACGAAACCTGTTGCCGCCGGCGCGCGGCAACCGCGCCGGATAGGGGAACGATGAGCACACGCAAAGATCCAAACCTTCGACACCCAGTCCGGTGTGACCGTGGGGAATGCTCCCACCAGCGCAACAGATGCCCCTGGGAAGCTCGTTTCCGTGACCCCGATGGCCGACAGCGCACACGCACGTTCCCGTTGCACGCCGACGCCAAGGCGTTCCTCACTGCAGCAAACGCCGATGTGCAGCGAAACGAATGGGTCGACCCGATAGCAGGACGTGAGACGTTCCGCGCCTTCGCGAAGCACGTTGAAGCCACCCGAGTGAATCGGCGTGCCAGTACACGCGCCCGTGACGCTTCGCTGATGGCGAACCGCGTGCTCCCCTACCTCGGCGACCATCAACTATCGGCCATCACGCGCATGGACGTGCGCGCATGGATCGCCGAACTCCAAGCCGCACGACTCGCGCCGACGACTGTGCGCAAGTGCTTCCAGCTCGCGGCACAGGTCATGGACGAAGCCGTCGAACAGAAGCTCATCTCTGCTTCGCCGTGCCGAGGCAAGAAGGTGGAACTTCCGGTCGACGAGCGGCCCGAGCGACCGCTCGTGAGCCCTCAGCAGGTCGCAGCACTGGCCGAGGCCATAGAACCTCGCTACCGGGCGCTCGTGCTCACCGCGGCGCTCACCGGGCTCCGGTGGGGCGAGCTCGCGGCCCTCCGCGTCGAGCGCGTCGACTTTCTCCGTCGCCGGATCGACGTGGCCGAGACACTCGTTGAGGTGAACGGAACGCTCACCGTCGGCCGACCCAAGACCCCGAAGTCAACCGGCAAGGTCGCATTCCCTCCCGCGCTCGCCGAGATTCTGAGCGAACACGTCCGGTGCTTCCCCTCCGCTGCAGGTCTCGTATTCACCTCCGAGGAGGGGACGCCCTTGCGCCGGTCGAACTTCGCCCGTCGGATCTGGCAGCCCGCCGCGGTCGCGGCCGGCATCGGCGTCTACGTGACTGATCCCGCCTCGAAGAAGAAGCGCTACGAAGGGGCGACCTTCCACGCGCTGCGCCACGCGTGCGCCTCGTGGCTTATCCACGGTGGGGCGAACCCGCTCGAGGTCGCCGAGCAGCTCCGGCACACCCGGGTCAGCACCACGCTCGGCACCTATGGGCACCTCTTCGACGGCACGGGCGAGCGCGTTGCCGGCCTGCTCGAGGAAGCGTTCGCTGAGGGCCAACGCGCGCTCGACGCGTCGCCTAGTGGTGAATCTGTGGTGAGGGCACTTCCGGCCTCGTCGTAGGCGCGAAGCAGACCCGGAAAAAACCGGGCCTGACCTGCGCTTTTGCTGGTGGGCGGTAGAGGATTTGAACCTCTGACCCCTTCCGCGTCAAGGAAGTGCTCTACCCCTGAGCTAACCGCCCGTGCGACGGCCGTGGCCGGCCGGCCAACAGTAGTCGGCGGTGCAAAGAACCCCTCAGGTCGGTCGGGGAGCACTCCGATACGCCGGATACAGGACAGTCGCGGTGAAATCGACCAAGAGAGGCACGGATGGCGGGGCGGAAGGCAGGCTCGACGAAGATCGCCGTCGCGCTGGTCGCCGCCGTCGTCGGCACGGCGTTCGGCACGCCGGCGATCGGCGCCCTGACCCCGGCTCCGGACGAGTCCGCGTCTCCCACCTCGGCGGGCTTCTCTCCGGCGGTCGCGGCGGCCAAGGCAACCGAGCAGTACCGGCAGAGCTCGGATCCGTCGCAGCCGACGATCCCGCTCGTCACCGTCGAGGCGACCCCCGACGGGCCGAAGGTGGTCTCCCACGAGGTGAGCTCGGCCGCGCAGGCCCGAGCAGTCGCGACCGACGCAGCGCGCGGCCACGATCTCGTCGCCGTCGACACCGACGACGCCATCAGTCCCGTCGGCACGTCCACCTACGACCCCGGGTTCAGCTACCAGTGGGCGCTCAACCCGTCCAAGACCTCGTTCCTGAGCGCGTGGAACACGACTCAGGGTGGCGGGATCACGGTGGCCGTCGTCGATACCGGCGTCGCGGCCGGCCACCCCGACCTCGCCGGCAAGGTCCTGCCGGGTCATGAGTTCCTGGGCCAGATCGACCAGGACCTCTCACCGATGATCGACGACTGCGGGCACGGCACCCATGTCGCCGGGACGATCGCGGCCGTGCCGAACAACGGGATCGGGATCGCCGGTGCCGCGCCGCACGTCCGGATCCTGCCCGTGCGAGTTCTCTCGGCCGCCAACCAGTGCGGCGGGTGGAGCTCGGACGTGGCGAGGGGCATCGTCTGGGCCGCCAACCAGGGCGCGCGGGTGATCAACCTCAGTCTCGGCGGGCCGGGTCCCGACGCCGCGCTCGCCAGGGCGGTCAGGTACGCGCGCAGCAAGGGCGCGGTCGTCGTCGCGGCGGCCGGTAACAACCACGGTACGTGCACGCCCTACAAGAACCGGACCATCTACCCGGGCGCGTCGGCCGGCGCGATCGGCGTGGGCGCAGTGGATTCGAACCTGCAGCACGCGTGCTTCTCGAACACCGGGCGCTACGTGGACCTCGCGGCGCCTGGGGTCCACATCCTGTCGACGGTGGTCGTTCCGTCGGACCCGGCCCATTACTACAGCTACGCGTCCTGGGACGGCACCTCGATGGCGACGCCGCACGTCTCCGCCGCGGCGGCCCTGGTCCTCGCCTACCGCCCGATCTGCACCCCCGGCCAGGTCGAGCAGCGGCTCGAGTCGACCGCGAGACGGCTCCCCCTCTCCACGTTCGGGACACCCCGGCTGTACGGGGCCGGGCTCGTCGACCCGGCGAAGGCGCTCGCGGCGATCAAGGCCCTCAAGCCCGGGACGTGCTGACCGCTACTCGTGCGCGATCGCCTCGAGCACGTCAAGGCGCGAGGCATGCCACGCGGGCAGCAACGCGGCGACCAGGCCGGCGATCACCGACGCGACGAGGAACAGCGCGAGCTGACCGCGCGGGACGCTGAAGGTGTCGACGAACTGCCCCCGCAACGCGTTCGTGATGCCCCAACCCCAGAGCAGGCCCATCAGCAGGCCGAGCGCGCACCCGATGACCGCGATGATCACGGACTCGCCGCAGACCATTCCCCAGATCTGGCGCCGCGTCGTGCCGACCGTGCGCAGCAACCCGACTTCACGGGTCCGCTCGTAGACCGAGAGCATCAGCGTGTTCACGATGCCCAGCACCGCGATGACCTCGGAGAGCAGCAGCAACGCGATGAACACGTTGAGGAACTGGTCGACGGTCTGCTCGCGGGCTCGCAGGTACCCGGGGCGGTCCTGCACGTCGATGTTCGGGAAGGGTGCGGCCAGGTCCCGCTTCAACGCCCGCCCGACGCTCGCGGCCTGACCGGCGCGCGCCTTCACGTAGAGCAACGTGTCCTGCTGGCTCCCCCCGAACCACTCCTCGAAGCGGTCCTGGGCCACGATGAAGTCGATCGGGAACGCACCACTGAACCGGCGTGTCTTGTAGATGCCGGCAACGGGGAGCTCGGTCGCGCCGAGCTGCGGGAACTCGATCGTGATCTTGTCGCCGACGCGCTTGCGGTAGCCCTTCGCCTCGCGATCAGAGATCAGAATCCCACCGGTGCGAGCGCCGGCCGGGCCACCCGAGACGAACCGCAGGTTGAGCACGTCGTTCAGGCCCGCGATGTTCGTGCCGTTCACGGTCTCGTTGTTGCCGTTGATGCGGGCATCGCCCCACCGGAACGCGACCGCCTGCTGTACGCCCGGTATCTCGCTCACCCGGCGAGCCACCTCGGGTGAGAACCCGGCGAACTGCGGCGCGGTGAGGATGTAGTCCGCGCGCACGTCATCCAACGCGCTGCGCACCGACGTCTTGAGCGAGTCCGCGAATATCGCGACGAGCGCCACGAGCGCGAGCCCGACGATCAAGGCTGCGGCGGTGGCCGACGTGCGCTTCGGGTTGCGCATCGCGTTCCCGCGCGCCAGCGCGCCCGTGATCCCGAAGGCCGACCGGATCGGACGCCCGATCACGCTCGAGAGCGGACGTGCGATGAGAGGCCCGAAGACCACGAGACCGAGGAAGATCACGAAACCACCGACGAAGGTGATCGCGACCGCGTTGTTGAGGGCCAGGTCCGCCGAGAAGCCGTAGTACCCGATCGCGGCACCGATCGCCGTGACCAAGAGCCCGACGAGCGCTCGGCTGCGTTGCGGGGCCGGGCCGGCGCGTGGCCGGAGATCGCCGATCGCGGCGATCGGCGAGGTGCGGGCCGCACGGATCGCCGGGACGACGGCGGCGAGCACTGTCACTCCGATCCCCACCACCGCGGAAGCGAGAACCGTGCGGCCGATGACGACGATCGACCCCTGCGGCACCGGGAACCCGATTCCCGGGAGCCACCAGAGCAGGAACCGCGCGAGCGCGATGCCGAGCACCAACCCGACCGCAGACGCGAACGCACCCATCACCGCCGCTTCGATGAGCACCGAGCTGATCACCTGCGGCCCGCTCGCCCCCATCGCGCGCAACAGCCCGAGCTCGCGCAGCCGCTGCGATACGAGGATCGTGAACGTGTTGAAGATGATGAACCCACCGATCAGCAAGCCGACCCCGGCGAAGCCGAGCAGTGCGTCGTTCAGCACCGAGAGGAACTCGTCCACCGGTTTGCGCGTCTCGTCGGCGACGACCGCGGCCGAAGTGACCTCGTACTGCGGCGGAACCTGCCGCGGGTTCAGCGTCTGCTCCAGCACGCGCTTCGCGTCCGCGATCGACGTACCGGGTTTGACGCGCACGTTCACCGCATCGAAGAGGCCCTCTGCACCGAAGACGCGTTGCGCCGTGTTCGGATCGAACGCGGCGAAGCTGACCGCACCGAAGTCCCCTTGCGTCCCGAGCTTGAGCAGCCCGACGATCCGGAACCGCTCGGCCGGCCCGGTGAGGAGCACCTTGACGACGCCGCCGACCCGGAAGCCGTGGCGCCGGGCGGTACCGACGTCCATCGCCACCTCGCCGGGCCCGGTGGGGCGGCGACCGGCGGCGATGCGCGCCGGCCCCACCTGATCGCCGCCGCTCCACGAGATGCCGAACGTCGGCGCCCCGGCGGTCTGGATCGTCGTCCGCCCGTCCTTCTCGACGAACTGGGCGTACCCCTGGAGGAACCCGTCCGCCGCCGCGACGCCGGGGATACCGCGCACCAGCCCGACGACTCCGCTCGACAACCGTGGGCGCGTCCCCTCGCCGCCGCCGAACGGCGCCCGTTCCCGCACCACGAGGTCGACGCCGGCCGCGTACTGGGAGAACAACGTTCCGAACGACTGCTTCAACGTGTCGGTGAGCACATAGGTGCCACTGACGAACGTGACTCCGAGCACGACAGCCAGTGCCGTGAGGGCGAGGCGTACCTTGCGGGCGAGCACGCCCTTGACCGTCGCCCTCCACATCGCCTCCATCCTGCCCCAGGGGGGAACGCAGGCGGGAGCGGGCATGAATTGCAAACGCCGGTGCGACCCAGGAGGACCGTAGGGTGTGGGCGCATGGGACTGCTCGATGGACACCGGGCACTGGTGACCGGCGGAGGCTCCGGAATCGGGCGGGCCACGTGCCGGAGGATGACCGAAGAGGGAGCGCGGGTTGCCGTCGTGGACGTCGACGGTGACCGCGCCGACTCCGTTGCAGCTGAGATCGACGGCATTGCCTACGCGGCCGACGTCAGGAACTACGAGGCGCTGGCCGCGGCCGTGGATGACGCGGCCACGAAGCTCGATGGCCTCTCACTCCTGTTCAACAATGCGGGGACGAGCTCGATGTCCCGCGTCCACGAGTGGCCACTCGAGGAGTGGGACCGGATCGTCGCCATCAACCTCACCGGCGTGTTCCACGGCTTCCGGGCCTGCGTTCCGCACCTGCTCAGCAACGGGGATGGGCGGATCGTGAGCACCGCCTCCATCAGCGGGACCCGGCCGGCGGCCGGCGAAGCGCCGTACTCCGCGGCCAAGGCCGCGGTCATCGCGCTCACCGCCAACGCCGCGCTCGAGTACGGGCCGACCATCCGGGTGAACTCGATCTCGCCCGGCATGATCCGGACCGCGCTGACCGACCCGCTGTTCGACGTGTTTCCCGATCTCGAACAACGATACGTAGACGACGCGCCGGTGGGCCGGGTCGGCGAGCCCGAGGACGTCGCGGACGTCGTCGTGTTCCTCTGCTCGGACCTCGCCCGGTTCGTCAACGGCCAGAACATCGTCGTCGACGGCGGTCTGACGCTCCACGGCTCCGGCGTCGACGGCGTCCTGCAGCGCGTCGAGGCCTTGATGCAGCGGTCGGTGGAATAGGTTCCACGGTCATGTCAGCAGCTCCGAGCGACGAGTCACCTGCCGATTCCGCGTTTCGCACCGAAGCGCGAGCGTTCCTCGAAGCGCACGCGAAGCCGCGCGACACCACCACCGATCTCGCCACGACACTCGGGCGGACGAGCATCAGCCCCGACCACGAAGCGGCGCACGTGCGCGAGTGCCGCGACTGGCAGGCGACACTCGCCGAGAACGGCTGGGCCGGCATCGCCTGGCCGGAGGAGTACGGCGGTCGCGGCGGCACGCCGGGCCAGGCCCGGATCTTCGCCCAGGAAGAGTCGCAGTTCGTCGTGAGCTCCGGCGTCTTCGCGATCGCCATCGGGATGGTCGGTCCGACGATCATCGCCCACGGCACCGAGGAGCAGAAGGAGTACTACCTGCCCCGGATGCTCAACGGGGAGCAGGTGTGGTGCCAGCTCTTCTCGGAGCCCGGAGCCGGCTCGGACCTCGCCGGTCTCGCGACGCGCGCCGAGCGCGACGGCGACGAGTGGGTCGTCAACGGCCAGAAGGTCTGGACGTCCGGCGCGCACTTCAGCGACTGGGGCATCCTCCTGGCCCGCACCGACTGGGACGCGCCGAAGCACCGCGGCATCACGTACTTCCTCGTCGACATGCGCTCCCCCGGCATCGAGATCCGGCCCTTGCGCCAGATCACCGGCTACGCGCACTTCAACGAGGTGTTCCTCACCGACGTGCGCATCCCGGCCACCAACATGCTCGGGATGTTGAACGGTGGCTGGGGTGTCGCGCAGACGACGCTCGCCAACGAGCGCGCGATGATCGGCGGCGGGATGTCCGGCGTCACCTTCGACGCCGTGCGCAAGCTCGCGCAGGACTGCCATCGGACCACCGACCCGGTGATCCGCCAGGAGCTCGCGCAGAGCTACACCCGCTTCGAGATCCTCAAGTGGCTGGGTCAGCGGGCACGAGCGGCCGCGAAGGCGGGCAAGCCGACGGGGGCCGAGTCGTCGGTGATGAAGCTCGCGATCAGCCAGCGCGTCGCTCGCGACGGCGACCTCTACCTGGCGCTGGAAGGTGCCGCGGGAATGCTCCACCACGAAGACGCGCCGGCCGGCGGCATGTGGCAGCAGATGTTCCTCAACCAGTGGTCGGTCCGAATCGGCGGCGGGACCGAGCAGATCCAGCGCAACGTGCTGGGCGAGCGCGTCCTCGGGCTCCCCGGCGAGGCCCGCCCGGACAAGACGCTCCCCTTCCGCGACCTCCCCCGCAATTAAGCCCACCCAACCCCACCCACACCCTCCTCCGTTTGTGCCGAACCGTTCCTCTACGGAACCTCTTGGCACAGACGGGGGAGGGTCTCAACGGGCTCAGGGGGCGAGGGACTCCCATCCGGTGAAGCCGCTCGGATCGTGGCGACCGAACGTCGCGTGCTCGAACATCCCGTAGCCCTCGACACCGTCGAGCGTCGCGCGAGCGACGTGGTCGACGACCCCGAACGGGACGCGGCCGAGGATCGCGGGATCCGTCATGTCGTAGACGGCGCCCTCGATCCAGTTGCGGCCCTTCCATTGCCCATGACCCCAGTCCGGATCGCCGCCATAGCCCGCCCCGCAGTTGAGCGCGGTGTACCCCAACGTCTCGACCTCGAGCGCGAGCCGCTTGCCGCCGCGCTCCGCGAGCTGCAAGGTCGCGCCGACGGGATGCCGCGTGCCGGGCTGGTAGTGGATGTCGATCTCCGGCCAGCCGAGCTGCTCGGGAGCGCGGTCCGCCCCGGGCCAGACCCGCACGGCCTCGTTCATGACGCGGTGGCCGTCCGGCTCCTCCTGCAGGATGATCACGATCGCGAAGTCCTCGAAGCGCAAGGGGATGTACGTCCACCAGAAGCCGTCGATCGGCTCCTCGGCACTCCGCCCGGCCGGCTCCGCCTCCCCCACGGGGCGAATGCCCCACGACCGGTCGCGGGTGCCGACCCAGCGGTCCGGCGTCACGGCGATCGTCTCGCCTTCGACCTCGATCTCCCCCGACCACGTCCCGACTTGTGCGAACCGGCACGCGTCGAGGGTGAGCCGACCGTTCTGGCGCCAGACGTGGCGCGGCTCCTCGACGGCCGGGAAGGATCCGTCCCACATGAGGTCGAACGCGAGCCCGTGCTCGGCCGCCTCGCACACGACCCGGATCTTCTCGAGCGGCTGGATGACCTCGATCCGGTACGGACCGACACACTGCTTCAACCGCTCGTCACCGAGCGCGTCGGACATCCGGACCGAGAGCTGCCGGTCCCCCTTGCGCAACGTCGCGTACGCGTCGATGACACCGAGGTTCGGGTACACGCCGAGCCCGGTGATCAGGAACACGTCGCCCGTACGGTCGTGCGCGTTCAGGTAGCAGCGGTCGTACGCGTTGCGATCGCTCGTCGCGACGTAGCGCATCGAGAGCGGCGCCTGGTGGAGCGGGTACTCGTCGAGCGGGACCGGCACGAGAGGGACCTCCGGGGACGCGGGGCAGGTCTCGGGAGGCTAGCGACCCGTGCTCGACGGGGGCGTCCCCGCGCGTGCAAGGCAGCTGAATACGCCCGCCCGCCGCCGGGCGGGTGACGCGTACACTCGGCCATGCGTCGTCACTGCCGGCAATGAGCTTCTTCGACGTCGCGTTCGTGGCCCTGGTCGGCCTCGCGGTCTTCGCCGGCTACCAGCTCGGATTCGCCACGCGCGTGCTGTCCTGGGCCGGGTTCGGCCTCGGACTCGTCATCGGCGTGAAGCTGTTGCCGTGGCTGCTCGACCGGGTGGCCCGGGTCGACTACCCGCTCGTGGTCGCGGCCACCGCCGGAGTGGTCCTCTCGATCGCGATGATCGGGGAGCTGCTCGGCTACCTGCTCGGCCGGAGGATGGCGCCGCGCTCCCCCGCGACCGTCCGCACGGATCGGATCCTGGGCGGGATCTCGGGCCTGATCGGGGCCGTCGCGCTCACCTGGCTGATGCTCCCACCGTTGACGGCCACGCCCGGGTGGCCAGCCCAGCTCGTGGCCGACTCCTTCTTCGCCCGCGTGATCGACGAGCACCTCCCCGAGCCGCCCGGTCTCGATGACGCGCTCCGCGCGCTCATCGGCGAGGACCACTACCCCGAGGTGTTCAACGCGCTCCAGCCGCCGGTGTCGATCACCGTCCCACCCGCGACCGACCTGGACCCGGGCACGGTCCAGCGGATCGCCGCGTCGGTCGTGAAGATCAGGAGCGAAGCGTGTGACCGGATCCAGTACGGCTCGGGATTCGCCGTCGGCGACTCGCTGGTCGTCACCAATGCCCACGTGGTCGCCGGCGAGGATCGCACTTCGGTTGAGCGTGACGATGGTACGCAGCGGTCCGCTACCGTCGTCGCGTTCGACCCCGGGCGTGATCTCGCCCTGCTCACGGTCGCGCGCCTCGACCGCGCGCCACTCGCGCTCGCCACCGCTGAGCGCGGTGACACAGGTGGCGTCTTCGGACATCCCGAAGGCGGCCCGCTGCGGATCGCGCCATTCGTGATCTCCCGAGTGGTCGAGGCGTCGGGGAAGGACATCTACGGCGTCACCACGGTCCGCCGCGACGTGTTGGAGCTGGCCGCCGAGCTCCAGCGGGGGGACTCGGGTTCGGCCGTCGTCGACACGGCGGGTGAAGTCGTGGGGGTCGCGTTCGCGATCTCCCCTGACCAGGCGAACGTCGCGTACGCGCTCGCCACCTCCGAGGTCGACGCGCTGCTTCAGGTCCCACGTGGCGCCGAGGTCGACACCGGGCCCTGCCTCGGTTGACGTTACGGCTCCGGGACGGGCGGTCGCTCGGTGGCGAGGAGCTCGGCGATGCGGTCGACGAGCGGATCGAGTGGTGCCGGCAGATGGCCACCGAGAGACTCCACGCCGAGGAAGGCCTCGGTGACACCCTCTTGCTCCCCCGGCTCGAGGAAGATGAGCAACGACGTGGCCTGCCCCGGGACCGCGGTCACGATGGTCTCGAGCACCGCGCTCTGGCGGTCCACGTACGAGACGACGCCTACGACGTGCGCGGCTTCGAGCAGGGCCACGAACGCGTCGTCCATCTCGGCCGCGAGCAGGACACGGCGGCTGCCGTCCAACGCGTCGGCGAGGGTCTCCTGCTCCACCTTCGGCGTGAAGCTCGGCGGCTCGGGCCGGCTCGGCGGTCGGTTGGCGAGCAGCACCGAGTACGCCGCGGTGATCTGCGCGGTCCGGACCGTACGGCGACCGGCGTCGGCCGTGTCCGCCGCCGTGTCGGGATGGTGCTCCCGCACCAACCGGAGGTACGCGGCGCGGACGTCGGGCCAGACCGCGCCGAGCTCCACTCCGAGCACCTCGCTGGCTTCGGCAACGTTCACCTCGTCATCATGGCGCGGGCCGGGACGGCCCTCGATGGTCGCATTCCGGCGTTACGACGCCCGGGCGACTCCGACGCGAAAGCGGAACAGCCGTCCTAGGCTCGGGACATGAGGACAATCGATGAGTGACGTCGCCGAGCGGCTCGCGGACTTCCTCGAACCCGGCCAGATCCTCACCGGCGATGCCATCACCGAGGACTACACCCACGACGAGGCGCTGACCGTCGCGCCGGAGCGACCGGGATGGGTCGTCCGGCCCGGCTCGACCGAGGACGTGGCGTCGGTCCTGCGCCTGGCCAACGAGCTACGAGTCCCGGTGACCGCGCGAGGAACCGGCACCGGGCTCTCGGGAGCATGCGTCCCCCGGGCCGACGCGATCCTCGTGTCGTTCGAGCGGATGAACCACATCATCGAGATCGACACCGAGAACCATGTCGCCGTCGTCGAGCCCGGCGTCACACTCGATCAGCTCGACGAGGTGACCGCGCAGCACGACCTGATCTACCCGGTGTTCCCCGGCGAGTACAGCGCGAGCCTCGGCGGGAACGTCGCAACGAACGCCGGCGGGATGCGCGCGGTGAAGTACGGCGTGACCCGCAACCAGGTCCTGGGGCTCGAGGCGGTGCTCGCGACCGGCGAGGTCATCCGCACCGGCGGCAAGTTCGTGAAGGCAACCACCGGCTACGACCTGACGCAGCTCATCATCGGGTCCGAAGGCACTCTCGCGCTGGTCACCGAGGCGACGCTGAAGCTGTACCCGCGCCTGCGCCACCAGGCGACCGTGCTCGCGCCGTTCCACACACTCGAAGCGATCACCCGGGCGATACCCCGGATCGTCGACAGCGGCGTCGGCCCGCTGATCCTCGAGTACATCGACATGATCACGCTGTCCGCCGTGACCGCGTACGTCGGGCTCGACCTCGGCATCCCGAAGGACATCCAGGACTCCGCGCTGGCGTACCTCGTCGTGATGATGGAGAACCGGCACGAGGAACGGCTCGAAGAAGACGTCGCCACCCTGGCCGAGCAGCTCGCCGAGCTCGGGGCCATCGACATCTACGTGCTCCCACCGTCGGCCGCCGCGCAGCTCATCGACGCGCGCGAGAAGACGTTCTGGGTCGCGAAGGCGAACAACGCTGATGACATCTTCGACGTCGTCGTTCCCCGGGCGTCGATCCCCGAGTTCATGGCCAAGGTGAGTGAGCTGGCCACCGCGAACCAGTCTTGGATCGCGGGGTGTGGCCACGCCGGCGACGGCAACGTGCACCTCTCGATCTTCCAACCCGATCCGGAGGTGCGGTACCGCGTCACGCGCGAGCTGTTCGAGATCGGGATGGCGCTCGGTGGGGCGATCTCCGGGGAGCACGGGATCGGGTCGGCCAAGAAGCGCTACTTCCTCGAGCTGGAGGATCCGGTGAAGGTCGATCTCATGCGCCGGATCAAGACCGCCTTCGATCCGTCCGGGATCCTCAACCCCGGCACGATCTTCGACCCGGGAGACCAGCCATGAACGGCGCCCAAGCCCTCATCCGTACGCTCGTCGACTCGGGAGTGGACGTCTGCTTCGCGAACCCCGGCACCTCGGAGATGCACTTCGTCGCCGCGCTCGACACCGTCCCGGAGATGCGGGCCGTCCTCGGGCTGTTCGAAGGGGTCGTCACCGGAGCAGCCGACGGTTACGCGCGCATGGCGGATCGACCGGCGGCGACGCTCCTGCACCTCGGTCCCGGGCTCGGCAACGGCATCGCGAACCTGCACAACGCCCGCCGCGCGCACGTACCGATCGTCAACATCGTCGGCGACCACGCGACTTACCACCACCAGTACGACGCGCCGCTCGACTCCGACATCGACACCCTCGCGAAGAACGTCTCCGGATGGCTGCGCACTTCCCGCACTGCGGCGGAGGTCGGAGGCGACGGAGCCGATGCAGTGGCCGCGGCGCGGCGGCCGCCGGGGCAGGTCGCGACGCTCGTGATCCCCGCCGACGTCTCCTGGCTCGAAGGAGCCGCGCCCAGCCCGCCACGCGAGATCCCGGCGCCCACGCCGGTGACCGACGAGACCGTCGCGGTCGTGGCCAAGGCGTTCCAGTCCGGCGAGCCGGTCACGTTGCTGTTGGGTGGCGCGGCGGTGCGCGAGCGAGGCTTGCGCGCCGCGGGTCGGATCGCCGCCGAGACCGGCGCCAAGGTGTTCGGCGAGACCTTCCCGACCCGGCTCGAGCGGGGCGCGGGACTCCCGCCGCTCGACCGGCTCGCATACCTCGCCGAGTTCGCGGTCGCCCAGCTCAGCGGCACCCGCCACCTCGTGCTCGTCGATGCGAAGGCACCGGCGTCGTTCTTCGCCTACCCGGGCAAGCCGAGCTCGCTGGTTCCCGACGACTGCGAGGTGCACTTCCTCGCGACCGGGCCGGACGACTCGGTGGGCGCGCTCGAGCGGCTCGCCGACGCGGTCGGCGCGCTCGGCACCGAGCCACTGCTGCAATCCGCGAGCCGGCCGGACCGGCCGATCGGCCCGATCACCGGGGCCACGATCGCGGATGCGCTCGGCGCGTTGCTGCCCGAGGGCGCGATCGTGGCCGACGAGGCCCAGACCGGCGGGCTGTGGGCCGCCGGAGCTACGGCCGGAGCCCCGCGACACGACTGGCTCACGCTCACAGGTGGCGCGATCGGCCTGGGCATGCCGCTGGCGACGGGCGCGGCAATCGCCTGCCCGGACCGCCCGGTGATCAACCTCGAGGCCGACGGCAGCGCGCTCTACACCCTGCAGTCGCTCTGGACCCAGGCCCGCGAAGGTCTCGACGTCACGACCATCGTCTTCTCGAATCGGTCCTACGCGATCCTCAACCTGGAGCTGAGCCGCGTCGGGGTCGAGACACCGGGGCCGAAGGCGCTGAGCATGCTCGACCTGACCCATCCCGACCTCGACTTCGTGGCGCTCGCGCACGGCATGGGAGTCGAGGCGGTCCGCCCGGCCGACTCCGAAGCCCTCACGCAAGCCCTCGAGCGCGCGCTCGACGAGCCCGGTCCCCACCTCATCGAAGCAGTCCTGCCGTCGGGCTTCTGAACGAGACCGACAAGAATGGGCAGTGTGCTGAAGATCCACTGGTTCCTGCCGACGGGTGGCGACTCGCGCGATGTCCTGCCGACCGCGCCGGAAGCAGCGCCGCGCGCGCCGGACCTCGCGTACCTGGCCCAGGTCGCGCAGGCCTGCGACCGGCTCGGTTACGACGCCATGCTCACACCGTGCGGCACCGGTTGCGAGGACGCGTGGCTCGCCACAGCGTCCCTGATCCCGCTGACCCGCCGGGTCAAGTTCCTCGTGGCCTTCCGGCCGGCACTGCTCACCCCGACGCTCGCCGCGCAGATGGCTTCCACGTACCAGCGACTCGCCGGCGGTCGACTCCTCGTCAACATCGTCACCGGGGCGGAAGCCGCCGAGCTGGCCCGGTTCGGGGTGCACGAGGACAAGGACACCCGCTACGACCAGACGGGCGAGTTCCTCGAGATCATGCGCGGCGCCTGGAGCGGTGAGCCGTTCGACTTCTCCGGCCGGCACTACGAGGTCACCGGCGCCACGACCCGCATGCCTCCCGATCCGGTCCCCGAGATCTACTTCGGCGGCGCATCGCCGGCCGCCGAGCAGATCGCGGCGCGTCACGTGGACGTCTACCTGGCCTGGGGCGAGCCACCGGCGATGGTTGCCGAACGGGTCGAGCGGATGCGCAAGCTCGCCGCCGGCGAGGGGCGGACGCTCAAGTTCGGCATCCGGTTCCACGTGATCGCCCGCCCGACTGGTGCGGAAGCCTGGGATTTTGCCGATCACCTGCTCGACGGCATGGACGCCGACGCGATCGCCGCGGCCCAGCGGGACTTCGCCACCACCCAGTCCGTCGGGCAGCGGCGCATGGCCGAGCTGCACGGTGGCGACCCCGAGCGCCTCACGGTGCACCCGAACGTCTGGGCCGGGATCGGCCTGGTGCGGGGCGGGGTCGGCACCGCGCTCGTCGGCTCGTACGACGAGGTGGCCGACCGGATCGTCGAGTACCACGAGATCGGGTTCGACGAATTCATCCTCTCCGGCTACCCACACCTCGAAGAGGCCTACTGGTTCGGCGAGGGCGTGATGCCCCGGCTGCGCGCCCGGGGCCTGCTGGCCGACCTCGGGACCGGGCCCGCGCCCGTCTTCTCGTTCCGGTAGGCGACCGGATGGATTCGTAGGCATGGGTTCCCGCATCGGCCTGCTCATGGTCGGCCACGTCGACCCGAGAAGCGTTCACGTCGCGGGGGACTACCCCGAGCTGTTCGCCGACCTCCTCGCCGGCCACGATCTCGAGCTCGTCCGCTACGACGTCGACGAGGGCCGGTTCCCGGACTCGCCCGGCGAATGCGAAGGCTGGCTGTGCGGGCCGAGCCGGTCCTCGGCCTACGACCCCCTGCCATGGCGCGCGGACGCCGAAGAGCTCCTGCGCCGGATCGTGGCCACGGAACGACCGTACGTGGGCATCTGCTTCGGGCATCAGCTCCTGGCCCAGGCGCACGGCGCAACCGTCGAGCGGGCCGCGGACGGCTGGCAGGTCGGCGTGCGCGACTACGCCGTCCTCGAGCAGCAGCCGTGGATGGCCGAACCGGTCTCCACCGTCTCGCTGATCGCGAGCCACCAGGACCAGGTCGTCACCCTGCCCGAAGGAGCAACGCTCCTCGCCCGATCCGTGGACGACGGCTGCCCGGTCGCCGGCTTCACGCTCGGCCCGCGGGCCTGGACGCTGCAGCCGCACCCGGAGTTCGTACCGCCGCTGGCCGACCACCTGCTGGCCGGGCGGATCGAGCTCATCGGTGCGCAGAAGGTCGCGAATGCCCGGGCAACGCTGCGGCGACCCGGGAGCCGGGCTCGCGTGGCCGACTGGATCGCTCAATTCTTCGCCGATGCCTCCGGGGGGCGCACATGATCCGGCGTGTCATGAAGAACCTCACCGTGCGCGACGGCGTGGCACCGGCGGCCAGCCAGCAGCTGGAAGCTGACGGCTGGGCGCATCTGCACGCGGTGTTCGGCGCCGACGAGGTCGCGACCCTGCGGGCCGAGATCGACGAGGTCTTCACCCGCTCCCGGCCCGAGCGATCCCGGGAAGACCGGGCGGAGTTCCGCTACGAGATGCTGAACCGGAGTGCGGCCTGCCAAGCGGCGGTCGGGCATCCCGGCATCCTCGAGGTCGTGGAGCCGCTGCTGGGCGAGGACTGCCACGTCATCGCGAACACCGCCTGGCGCAACCCACCGGAATTTCAGGGCGGGCCGTGGCACTGCGACGCCGGTCCGCACGTCCCGCGACCTGAGGGCGTCCCCTGGGACGACCGCATCCCGTATCCCGTCTTCGCGGTGGCCGCGCACGTCCTCCTGCAGGACTGCACCGAAGCCGATGGGCCCACCGCCATCGTTCCCGGCAGCCACCGGTCGGGAAGGTTGGCACCGTTTGACCAACTTTGGGAGCCCTCGCTGACCTACGACGGCCGGCCGCCGGTGCGTGTCGTCGGGCGCGCGGGCGACGTGTTGTTGTTCGTGTCCGACGCGTGGCACCGCGGCATGCCCGCGCTCGACGGGCGCGGCCGGTTCTTCCTCCAGGTGCACTACGGGAGACGCGACGTCGCGCAGCGACTCCGCACGACCGACGTCGCGAACCAGCTCTCGCTCGACGCGATCGAGCGCGCGACAGACGCCCGCGGCCGCGCACTGATCGGTTTGCACGACCCGTTCTTCTACGACGGGTAGCGACCGGCGCGCGCTGCGTGCAGGTTCGCGGTGTTTCACGAAACATTTCTCGACCGTGGCAACAACTTCCTCATTGCACAACACGATCAACTGTGTTTGAGTGGCCGAGCCGGCATCCCCGGTAGCAACTGGTCTCCAGTTGTTCATAGTTCGGGCAGGCAATTGGGAGGTTAGGAAATGCGACCTGGGCGGATGAAGCACATGGCACGCGCGCGACGTCGGCGTGTTGCCGGGGTTGCCGCTGGCGTAAGCGCACTCACCGTGTTGGGCGGGACCGCATACGCGAGCGACGCTCACCACCAACACCAGCAGAAGCACGACGACCCGACGGCGACGCTCAAGAACAGCGGCGACGCCAAGGCGCTCGTCGACCAGAGCAGCTACGTCGAGACGGGCCAGCTGGCGCTGGGCAACACCGGCGGCAACAAGGCTCTCGCGGTCAGTGGCAACGTCAACCTCGGCTACCAGGACTGCACCTCGAGCCTGAGCGGCGGCGACATCTCGAACGTGGATGAGCACAACGCGGCTGGGAACGCGGGCGGCAACTGCGGTAACGACTCAGCACAGGGCAACCACGGAACGACCAGGGCCACCATCGACACCGGTGACGCTCGGAGCACGAACT
This sequence comes from Acidimicrobiia bacterium, assembly GCA_038252255.1. Lineage (GTDB taxonomy): Bacteria > Actinomycetota > Acidimicrobiia > IMCC26256 > JAENVU01 > Chersky-806. Next base: position 32,744 of record JBBSAM010000041.1, read on the forward strand.
CGTCCCACACGTCCGTCAGCCAGGACAACTCGGGTGGTGCGGCAGCCGACAACACGGCCAGCAGCAACAAGGTCACGGCCGACGACGGTCCGGCGAGCCTGTACAACGGCGGCGACGCCTTTCTGAGCGTGGGCCAGAGCGCTTCGGTCGGCACGTACCAGGGTGCAGCCTCCAACACCGGTGGCAACACGGCGATCGCCCTCGGCATCGGCGTGAACGCCGGTGGCCAGAGCGCATCGAGCGGCAACTCCGGTGGCAACATCGACTGGGCCGACAGCGGCAACACCGCCGGCAACACCGGTGGGAACGCCTCGAACCACGGCGCGCAGTCGAACTCCGGTTCCACGACGGCTTCCGTCAAGACCGGCAACGCCACGGCGTCGAACTCGAGCACCACGACGGTCAACCAGACCAACTCTGGCGGTGCCTCGTCCACGAACACTGCGAACGGCAACACCGTCAGCACTGACTGACGACACGGTTGAGGGGAGGGATGCGCTGCATCCCTCCCCAACCGTTCGCATGAGGCCTTAGCTAGGGGGCGGGAGTGGCGGCCTCCGTCAAGCACTCCATCAGAATCGGCATCTTTGTCTCGGCGACGTTCGTCGCGCTGTTGTTCGCCGAACAGCAAGCGCATGCGGACGACGCAGTGCAGGCCGACACGCCCGCGCCCGCTCCGGGAGGCGCCGCGACTCCGCCTGCCGACACCAGTCCTCCTCCGTTGCCGGGGGTGTCCGACCCGACTCCCCCACCCGCGAGCTCGACCCCGCCACCGCCGGTCGTGGTCCCGCCGCTGCCCGGCGGCACCGTCGATACGCCGACGCCGGTCCCCGGCCCGGGCCAGGTCCCCGCCCCGGTGCCGAAGACCCAGGACCCGGGCTTCCCGTCGATGCCCGACGGCTCGGGGGAGGCAACGAACCAGACCGCCCAGGTCATCACCAGCGGCACCTCGACCGCCGACACCGGCTCGAACAACGCCAACGCGCAGGGCGCAGGAAGCGGCTCGACGGAGACCGCACCACCCGGAGTCAGACCGCCACCGTTCTCCGGCACGACGGGCACGGTGACGACCGGGAACTCGCACGGTCGCGGATCAGTCGACGAGAACGGCATCAACCAGGTCGTCGACGCGACCGTCACCGGCCACGGCCATGTGACGGTCGTGCAGGTGGCGATCATCGTGAACGTCGGCATCGGCCTTGCCGGCTCCGGAGGCAACTTCGCCGTCGAAGCCGCCGTCGTCACGCCGACCGCCTCGGTGGCCATGGTCATCGCGCAGGGTGAGACCGCGGGCGCGGGTGGTTCCGGACCCACTCCCGCGCAGATCGACACCGGGAATGCGAACGCGACCGGCAACACGGGCACGACCACCGTCAAGCAGAGCATCCAGCTCACCGGCGGTGACGTCGCCAACCAGCTCGCGTCCGTGCTCAACATCGGCGTCGGGGTCGCGAACTCCGGGCTCAACTTCGCACTCGCCTCGGTGAGCAGCAACAACGGTGGTGGGCCGAAGAGCGTCACGTTCGTGACGATGGGCGGCTCGCACATCAACGCGGGCCCGTCCAGCGCGCTCGGCAACCGGTCCGCCAGCACCGTGTTCCAGATCGTGACGGTGAGCGCATCCGGCCACGGCAACCTGTTGGTGATCCAACGAGCCATCATCGTGAACTTCGGGCTCGCACTCGCGAACAGCGGGCTGAACACAGCCGGCGGGGGCGCGCTCAACGCCACGATGCCGGATACCAGCAACGCGCAGCAGCTGCTCCTGATGCTGCTCGACCAGGGTTCCGGATCGTCGACCCCCGTGATGCTCGGGGTATCGGGTGGGTCCAGCGAGATCGGAACCGGCCATGCGGGCGCGATCGGCAACGACACCAAGACGGGGATCCTGCAGTCCGTCGAGGGCTCGGTGACCGGGCACGACATGGCGCGCGCCGTACAAGACGCATGGGTCGGAAACTTCGGCGTGGGCGTCGCCAACAGTGGAGGCAACGGGGCCGAAGGGCTGAGCGGCCTCGATGCCTCCAGTGTTGGTGCCGCCCGAGACGCGCTCGGGGCGTTCCTCGCCGGTCTCACGGGGTTGGGCGAGCCGGTACAAGGGCTCGACGCGAGCTTCCGGCTCGGATCGAGCCTGCTCCAGCTGCGCGGCGACGTCTCGGGTACCGAGACCCTGCTCGGCGTCACGGAGCCCGACTCGACTGTCGGCCCGAACGACGCTTCGGTCGTCGTGCGCCAGGTGACCGCGGTGTTGAACATCGGCATCGCGCTCGGCGACTCCGGCCACAACGTCGCGTTGGCCACTACCGGCGGGACCACTACGGGTGGGGACGGTTCCACCGTCGCAGCCGCCGAGATCACCACCGGCGACGCCACGGCCGTCGGCAACCAGTTCGCCACGTCGGTGTGCCAGGCCATCGGCGCGTCGGTCACCTGCGTCCCGCCGCCTCCACCACCCCCGCCGCCCCCTCCACCAACGCCGCCGCCTCCCGATGTTCCGGTAGTGCGCGCCAGAGAGACACCTCCCGGCCTCACCGTGGTTCCGCCGTCCACCCCGACGATCTCTCGTGCGCCCCTTCCGGCGACGCTCCCGTTCACCGGTTCGCCGATCGGTGCTGAGCTCGCGGCTGGCTCCGGGCTCTTGATCGCGGGCATGCTGATGGCCCGCCGCCGCCGTACGGAAGCCGCCAAGTGAGCCTCACCGCACACGATCCGCTGCGCATGCGAGCCCGTGACATCGACGGGCAGGGTCAGGTCGAGCCGCCGGCCGACGAGGACACGATCGTCGTCACGTGCGCGGCGTGCGGTGGCCGCCAAGCTGCCTCCGGACGCGCCGCGGGCTACAGGTGCGAGCGGTGCGGCACCGATTGGCGCGTCCTACGCTGCCGCGGCTGCCGGCAGGCGTCGATCGTGTTGGAAGGCGTGAGCGACTGCCCCCGCTGCGGTCACGAGCATCGCGCGACGGCCCGGCTGTCGCCCGCACTGCCCTCGTGGCTCATGGATCCCGCCCCGCTCAGCATCTGGCTCGGCGGCGCGAAGTACCTCGGCGGTCATGCCGAACGCGAGCAGCCCGTCGCCGCCGCGGGATTGCTCCTCGACCGGCGTGGGTTCCACGTCCGGGCCTTCGCCGAGCTCTTCACGATCCCGTGGTCGACCGTGCGCAGCATGAAGATCGAGGGGCCGGCCGACATCTCCGAGCGGATCACGATGTCGCGGCTGGTCGCGCTGGGTGCGTCGACCTGGGTGACGAGCGTGTCGTATCTCACGGTGCACACCGCGCGCGGCGACGCGATCTTCGAGATCGACGGGTTGGGCCCGCCCGAGCTGCGCGCCCGCCTCTCTCGCGTGCTGCAGGCCCTCGAACCGTCAGCGCCCGCCGCCGAGCCGATCACGCTCGAGCCGGTCGCTGATCCACTCCCGGCCCCTGCACCCCGTTCCGCACCAGACGCCAGCCCGAAGCCCGCAGCAGTCGAGCCGGTCGAGCCGACCGCACTGGCGATCGACCCGTCGACCACGGAGGCGCCACTCGCGGTGCTGGTCGTCGACGCGCTCTGGAAGCTGGCCCAGCTGCGCGAGAGCGGCCTCCTGCATCCCGACGAAGTGGCGGTGCTCCGTGCGCAGCTGCTCGCGCGGATCAGTGGCGACGCGCTGGGCTCAGGTCCCGACGGGCTCGCCGGCGGCGGTCCGCTACTGCGCGTCTAGACATCCTGCCGGCTCGCGTCAGTGCTTCTTGTGACGCTTCGGTGTCACGGCGCTGAGCTGGAGATCCAGTGCCGTCTGCTCGGCATCGCGGTTCGCCTTCCACACCAGCAGCCGGCTGGCATCAGTCCCGTCGGCCGGTACGGCGATGCGGTACCCGACGCGAACTCGCTTCCCAGGCGCGACCGTGACGCTGAAGCTGACCACCGGATCGGCAAGGATCGTCGTGGGTGTCCCGCCGAAGAACTTCACTTCGTCCACGTTCAGCGCGAGCTGCTTGGGAATCACCTCGACCACCGCGTCGGTCTTCGTCGTCGGCGTTCCGTTCCGGATCTCGATGCCGGCTGTGAACGTGTCGCCGTTGTTCCCCGCCAGTCGCCAGCTACGCGTCACGACCATGCCGGTAGGCAGCACCACCGGCGGGAACTGCACCGGATCCGAGGTCGTGGACCCGATGGCCTTGGTGCTGGGAGGTGTCGTGGCGACCGTCGCCGTGGTGCTCGAGTTCGAGCGGGATGTGCCGCCGTCTGACTTCGTGCTGTCCAAGACCACGACGACCAGCACGACGAGCAGCACCAGCGCGACGGCGACTCCCAGCCCGAGCCGGATGATGCGGCCGCGATCGCGCGAGTCGTGGTCCGGATCGCGCTCGACCAGCGTCCCCATCGGCACTACGGGCACCGATTCACGCCGGGCCGCAGGTTTGGGAGTTGGCTTTGGCTTTGCTTCAGGCTTCGCTTTCGGCTTCGGCTCCGCTTTCGCTGCGGGTGTGGGGGTGGGCGTGGGAGTGGGTTTCGCCGGCGGTGCCGGCTTCGGCTCGACCTTCGCGGCGGGCTTCGGCTCCGGCTTCGGCTCGACGTTCGTGGCTGGCTTCGGCTCCGGCTTCGCCTCGATCTTCGGGGCCGGCTCCGGCTCCGGCTCCGGCTTCGGCTCGACCTTCGGGGCCGGCTCCGGTTCCGGCGCGGGCGCCTCGACGTCGACCTTCGAGACCGTCGGATGATCCTTGCGGACCGCGCGCTCCGCCGAGGCCCGCCGCCCGAACGACCGCTCGCCCACCGCCACCGAACCATCAGGCGCGACGACGCGATAGCGCCAGCCGGCCCGATCCCGGAACACGACCGCGCTGAGCACCGGCTCCGGCGCCGGCGCCGCCTTCGGCTCCGCTTTCGCTGCGGGCGTGGGAGTAGGCGTGGGAGTGGGTGTCGCCGGCGGTGCCGGCTTCGCCTCGACCTTCGGGGCCGGCTCCGGTTCCGGCACGGGCGCCTCGACGTCGACCTTCGAGACCGTCGGATGATCCCTGCGGACCGCGCGCTCCGCCGAGGCCCGCCGCCCGAACGACCGCTCGCCCACCGCCACCGAACCATCAGGCGCGACGACGCGATAGCGCCAGCCGGCCCGATCCCGGAACACGACCGCGCTGAGCACCGGCTCCG
>JBBSAM010000042.1:0-33245 GCA_038252255.1 Acidimicrobiia bacterium
CCCCTTTCCTTCCCTGGGTTCATGCCCGTTGGGCGGGCCGTCTTGGGCCTCCCCCCCCCACCCCCCCCCCCCCCCCCCCCGTTTTGGGGTGTTTTTTCCCCCCGGGGTTTTTAAAAAACCCACGCCGAAACGAGGGGGCAGGGTCATCCCGGTTGCCTGACCGAGCGGGCCACCGCCAGCATCCGATCGGCCGGCAGGTCCGACTCGAGGCGGCGCTCCAGGCCGTCCGCCACCCAGATGACGACCCGGCCCGCGGCGACACGCCGTGCCGGAGTCGCCAGGACGTGCCCACCCCGAATCAAGGCCGCGGCATCGCCGAGACCGCCGATCCAGGCCACCCGGTCCCGGACGTTCAGCAGCTTCTTGACGAAGATCACGCCCTCCCCGTTGTCCCGATGCAGCCAGAGCGTCGTGTGCCCTTGCGGCCACAGCATGAGGACACCGCCCTCCGGCGGGACGGCCAGGCGCGCCGGCGGCCCGAGCCGGCGGTCCCGGACGACGGGCAGCTTCTGCCCGAGCTCGGCGCGGGCCCCGGCTGCCGTGACCGGGGTCGCATCCGCGTCGAGTGACGGCAGCCCGCGCGGATCGGCCTGCGGGGCGTGCACGCGTTCGATCGCCGTCGAGCCGATGCCCAGCCAGTCCGCGACGGCATCCCGCACGGGCGCGATGGCGGCGCCGGCGACGAGCAGCAGGACGAGCGCCGCGGCCGCGACGAGCAACGCGGTCTGAGCGGGCTTCCGCACCGCGGCACGCGGCGGGATCGCCGTGACGTCGACCGGACCCGTCGGGACGACCAGCCGGCGGCCGACGCTTGCGAGCACCGCCTCGAGCTGCCGATCGCTGTAGCGCTCAGGCATCGGGCACCTCCGTCGCCTTCAACTCGGCCCGCAAGCGGGCCATCGCGCGCGAGAGGCGCGACTTCACGGTGCCGACCCGGCACTGCATCGTCTCGGCCATGTCGCTCTCGGACATCGCCTCGAAGTGACGGAGCGCGATCACGAGCCGGTCACCGCTCGCGAGCCGGTTCATCGCGTCCACGACGCGCCGGCGCTCCTCGTCCGCGATGACGGAGTCCTCCGGCGTGACGACCGGCCCGCCGGGTTCGGTCGCCCGGACCGCCAGCTCGGCGCGGCGGCCGCGCGACCTCCGGTCGTTGCGCGCGCAGTTCGCGACGATGCGGAAGAACCACGGGCCGAAGGGGCGATCACTCTGGTAGCTCCCGAGCGCGCGCCATGCCCGTTCGGTCGCCTGCTGCACGACATCGTCCGCACCCTCAACTGAACCGAGCACGACTGCTGCGACGCGCATCGCCGCGTGTTGATGGAGCCGGACGAGCTCGCCGAACGCGTTGGCGTCTCCGGCGCGTGCCCGCTCCCCCAGCCCGTCCGCGGTCGTCTCGATCCCGCCAGTCCTAGCCGACGACACGGGCGCTCGAGCCTCTCCGCTCCACGTCAGCGCGCGAGCAGGTAGGCCACGAGCGCGTCCGCGTCCCGTTTCGACACCGAGAGCTGGGGCATTCCCGGGGTCGGGCCACCGCCGTTCGACCAGGCGGGCGAGATGAAAGCCGACGGGTCGAGGATCGACTGGCGCACATATTGCTCGGCAGTGAGGCCCGGCCGCCGCAGCCCGGCCCACAGGTGCGCGTGCGAGAGGTCCGGGAACTGCACCTGCGCTTCGGTATCCGGGCCGGTATGGCATGTGGAGCAACCCTTCGTGCGGAACAACACCTTCCCGTCGGCCGCCCCGGCCGCAGGCGGGCGCGCCGACGCCGCGGCCCGGCTCCAGGCCACCGGCGTCGCCACCAGGAGGATGGCGGCCGCCACTCCGGCGAGCACGCCGGCGCGAGTCACGTAGCGATCAGGTCCAGAGAGCGCCGGCGCCGGGCGAGCAGCGCGTCCGCCACCGCGAACGCCCCGAGGGCGACGCCGAACACGGGGAGCAGCACGCGGAGTGCGAGCGGGGCACGGTAAACGGTGGTCCCCGAGGCATGGTCCGCGGCAGCCGCACCGCCGGTTCGAGCGCGGGCGACGGTGATCGGTCCCAGGTCCTGACCGGCGAACCATCCTTGGCGAACCTGCCAGTGCGACACACCCGCCGTCGCGATGCGGACCCGCGCGACATAGTGCCCCGTGGGCCCCTGCTGCCTCGCGGGGAAGTACTGCTCGGCCCCGGACGCCGAACGCACGTCGACACCGACCTGCCCCTCGGGGTTCACCGGCGTTGCTCCGTGCTGGCGAACCGTGAACCCGACCGCGAGGACTCTCCCCGCGACCGGATACGGCGCCGTGTCGAGCGAGGTCATCGCCCACCCGCCGGCCGATGCGAGACCCGCGGTCAGCACGACGACCGCAGTGATCGCGAGCAGCGCCACGAGCATCTGTGACAACAGTCTCTTCATGCCCTTCCTACACCGCAGCGTGGCGAAAGGTTCCCGGTTCGACGACGTTGACGTCCCGACCTCGGCTTTGGCACGACAGCTCTCCCCGGAGCGGTAATCTGGCCGAGGTCAGGAGCGGAGGGGGACATTCGTGGACGTGCCTGCGCCGGTCATCGTCATCGTCGGGCTCGCATTGGTGACGCTCGTCGCGATCATCGTGGCTCCGTCGCGACGCGTGCGCGCCGAACGTCGACTCCCGGCGGACGTCGAGACGCGGGTGCTGCTAGGAGAGTCCCCCGGCGAGATCGACGCCGCGATCGAGCCGCACCAGGAGATCGGCTCCGAGTCCGCTCCGCCCGCAGCCAGCTGACCCTCACGCGCCCACTCCGGCGCTAATCTCCGCCCTGCCCCGGCGGGTGCGCACGCCCGCCTCCCCCGTCCGCGGAGCACCTGCGTGGAGACCGCCGTCATCTTCCCCGGCCAGGGCACGCAGCAACCCGGCATGGGTGTGCCGTGGCGGGGCCACGAGGCGTGGAGCATCGTCGACCGGGCGGAGGCTGCGCTGGGCGAACCGCTCGCGGGCTTGCTGCTCGACGCCCCCGCTGAGCAGCTCGCCCGCACCAGGGAGGCGCAGCTCGCGGTGCTCCTCACGTCGCTCGTGGCGTGGGAAGCGGCTCGCAGCTCGGTGGATGGGCCGCTCGCCTTCGCCGGCCACTCGCTCGGGCAGGTCACCGCGCTCATCGCCGCGGGCGTCATGTCCCTCGAGGACGGCGTGATCTTCGCCGCACGGCGCGCCGAGCTGACCCAGGCCGCCGCGGACGCGCACCCGGGCCGGATGGCGGCCCTGCTCGGCACGACCCTGGAGACCGCGCAGGAAGCGTGCGCGGCGGTGCCGGACGGTTGCTGGCTCGCGAACGACAACGCGCCGGGCCAGATCGTGATCGCGGGGACGCCGGACGGGCTCGAGGCGGGGATCGCCGCGGCCAAGGCCCTCGGGGTCCGCAAGGCGATGCCGCTGAACGTGGGCGGCGCGTTCCACACTCCGCTCATGCAGGACGCGGCCGCCGCGCTCGAACCGGTGCTGGCAGACGTTGCGCTCGGCACTCCGACGGCGCCGGTGATCGCGAACGACGACGGGCTCGCGCACGCCGAAGGGGACGAATGGCGGAGCCGGTCCGCCAGTCACGTCGCGGTTCCCGTCCGGTGGCGCGAGGTCCAGCTCACGCTCGCTTCGCTCGGGGCCACGACCCTGCTGGAGGTCGGCCACGGTTCGATGCTCGCGGCGTTGGCCAAGCGCACCCTGCCCGAGGTCACCGTCACCGGCATCGCCACCCCGGAAGACCTGACCACGATCGGTGCGACGCGGTGAGCCGGCGTTGAGCGACACCGGACGACGGGCCGCGGTTGCCGGCTGGGGTGCCGCGCTCCCGCACCTCGTCCTGACGAATGCCGACCTCGAGGCGCGCGTCGACACCACCGACGCGTGGATCGTCGAACGGACGGGGATCCGCGAGCGTCGGATCGCGGCACCGGACGAGACCACCGCTTCGCTCGCGACCATCGCGGGCCGGGACGCGATCGAGAGTGCCGGCCTCCAGCCCGGCGCGATCGACCTGCTCGTCCTCGCGACGGCCACCCCCGAACAGCCCATCCCGCATACCGGCGCCTTCGTGGGCGAGAGCATCGGGCTGCGCTGCGGGTCGTTCGACCTCGGCGCCGGATGCGCGGGCTTCGTGTACGCGCTCGTCGCCGGCGCCTCCATGCTCACCGCCGGCGGGCTCGACCACGTGCTCATCGTCGGGGCCGAGACGCTCTCGCGCATCGTGGATCCCCACGACCGGTCGACGTGCATCCTCTTCGGCGACGGCGCGGCGGGCGTCGTCCTGAGCGCGGCGGGCGGCGCCGACTCCCCCGGTCTGCTCGCCTGGGATCTCGGCTGCGACGGCTCCGCGACCGGCCTGCTCGAGATCCGGGCCGGCGGCAGCCGCATGCCGACGACGCCGGGCACCCTCGCCGCCGGTGACCACTACCTGCGAATGGCCGGCCAGGAGGTGTTCCGCCGCGCGGTGCGGGTCGTCGTCGACTCCGCGCTCGCGACCCTTGCCCGGGCCGGAGTCGCGCCCTCGGCCGTCGACTGGTTCGTCCCGCACCAGGCGAACGCGCGGATCATCAGCGCGGCCCGCCAGCGACTCGGGATCGCCGAGGAGCAGACCGTCGTCAACATCGAGCACTACGGCAACACGTCGGCGGCGTCGATCCCGCTCGCGCTCGGCGAGGCGGCGGACGACGGCCGGCTGCAGCCGGGAGACCTCGTGCTGGTGTCGGGGTTCGGCGCCGGCATGACGTGGGCGAGCGCACTGTTGCGTTGGGGCGCACCGTGAGCGAGCCGGCAGGCGGGGCAACCGCCGGGCGCGTCGCGTTCGTGACCGGAGGCTCGCGCGGGATCGGGCGAGCCACGGCGGTCGCGCTGGCCACCGCAGGGCACCGGGTCGCGATCTGCTACTCGCAGGACGAGGACGGCGCGACCGAGACCGTGCGCTCGATCGAGGCGGTCGGGGCGCCCGGGCTCGCGGTGCGCGCGGCCGTCGAAGACACGGCGGCGGTCGACGCGGCGTTCGCCGAGATCGAAGCGGGACTCGGGCCGGTCGAGATTCTCGTGAACAACGCCGGGATCACCCGCGACGGCCTCCTCGCGCGGATGAGCGACGAGAGCTGGGACGCCGTCATCGGTGTGAACCTCACCGGGGCGTTCCACACCATCCGGCGCGCCGTGCCCAAGATGATGCGCGCCCGCTTCGGGCGGATCGTCAACGTCTCGTCCGTCGGCGCCCAGATGGGGAGCGCCGGGCAGGCCAACTACTCGGCCGCCAAAGCAGGGTTGCTGGGCCTCAGCCGCTCGGTCGCCCGGGAGCTCGGATCACGGGGCATCACCTGTAACGTCGTCGCGCCGGGGCCTATCGTGACGGCGATGACCGAGGCCATGGGCGGCGACTGGATGAGCGGCGTCTCGGCACTCGTGCCCGCCGGGCGGCCCGGGACGGTCGAAGAGTGCGCCGCCGTGATCGCCTTCCTCTGCTCCGATCCGGCCGGCTACGTCACCGGCGCCCTCGTTCCCGTCGACGGTGGCCTCGGTATGGGAGCCTGAACCGACCGACATGACCCCCCTGCAAACCCACAACCGAGGAGAAACTCTGTAATGGAGCGTGAGGAGGCACTCGCCGTCATCCGTGACGTCGCGGTGGAGGTGCTCAGCGTGGAGCCCGACGCCGTCGTCGAGGACGCCCGGTTCAAGGAGGATCTCGACGCAGACTCCCTCGACCTCGTCGAGCTCGTCATGGGCCTCGAGGAGAAGTTCGACGTGAGCATCCCCGAGGAGGACCTCGAAGGGGTCGCCACGGTGGGTCAGGCCGTCGATCTCGTGCTCAAGAAGGCCGCCGAGAAGACGTGAGCGAGAGGGCAGACTTGCATCATGAGTGAAGCGAGAGCCGACCGTCGTCCGGGTCGCACCGCCACCGGAACGTGGCCCGAGCGGCCCGGCCCGCCGGGCCAGGAGCGGAATCGATGAGTGAGTTCTTGGACCACCGGGGCCGGCCCCGGGTGGTCGTCACCGGTGTCGGGCTGCAGACCCCCGCGGGGGTGGGCCTCGACACCGTGTGGTCGACCCTGCTGGCGGGCAAGTCCATGGCGGGGCCGATCCAGCGCTTCGACGCGTCGCACCTCGCGGTGCGGTTCGGCTGCGAGATGCGCAACTTCGATCCGGTCCCCTACCTCGGGCCGAAGGACAGCCGGCGGGTGGACCGCGCCGCGGCGATGGGCTTCGCGGCGGCGGCGGACGCGCTCGCGGACGCGGGCGATCCCGGCGTCGATCCCGCCCGCGGCGGCGTGATCACGGGTACGGGAATCGGCGGCCTCATCACGCTCGAAGAGCAGGTCAAGCTGTACCTGGAGAAGGGCCCGGACCGGGTGAGCCCGTTCTTCGTCCCCATGATGATGGCCAACGCGACCGCGGGGATCATCGGCATCCAGCTCGGCTGGACCGGACCGAACCTCTGCATCAGCACCGCGTGCGCGGCCGGCGCCAACGCGATCGGCGAGGCGACCCGATTGATCCGTGACGGTTCCGCCGACGCGATCATGGCCGGCGGCACCGAGTGCGCGATCACTCCCCCGGCGGTGGCGGCATTCGCCCGCATGGGTGCGCTGAGCAAGCGCAACGACGCGCCCGAGCTCGCGTCGCGGCCGTTCGACGCGGATCGGGACGGCTTCGTCATGGGCGAGGGCGCCGCGATGGTCGTGCTCGAGCGGGCCGACCGGGCCGCCACCCGCGGCGCCCGGGTCTACGGCGAGATCGCCGGGTACGGAACGAACAGCGACGCGTTCCACATCACCGCCCCGTCGCAGGGCGGCGCCGGCGCGGCCGCGTGCATGCAGCTGGCGATCGAGGACGCCGGGCTGACCGCGACGGACGTCCAACACGTCAACGCACACGGCACCTCGACCGACCTCAACGACTCCGCCGAGTCCGAGGCGATTCGCAAGGTCTTCGGCGACGCCTCCCCGCCCGTCACGTCGACCAAGGGCGTCACCGGCCACCTCATCGGTGCGGCCGGCGCGCTCGAGGCGATCGTCGCGCTCCATGCGGCCCGCACCGGGCTGGTCCCGCCGACGGCGAACCACCACCGGCTCGGAGACGACATCGCGGAGATCGACGTCGTCCACGGTGAGCCGCGCGAGATCCCGGTCGGTCCCGCGCTCTCCAACTCGTTCGGGTTCGGCGGGCACAACGCCACGTTGGTGCTGATCCCTGCCCCCTGATGCTGCTCGACGGGAAGCGCATCCTGGTCACCGGCGTCCTGAACGACGCATCGATCGGCTTCGGCGTCGCGAAGCTGGCCCAGGAGCAGGGCGCCGAGGTCGTGCTGAGCTCGTTCGGCCGCATCATGAACCTGACGACGCGCACGGCCCGCAAGCTGCCGACCGCACCCGAGATCGTCCAGCTCGACGCGACCGACGCCGACGACCTCGCCGCGCTGGCCGAACGGGTCGGTGGGCGGCTGGACGGCGTGCTGCACGCGATCGCCTTCGCACCCGAGTCCTGCCTCGGCGGTGGTTTCGTGGACGCACCGTGGGAAGACGTGGCGGTGGCCTTCCAGGTGTCCGCCTACTCCCTCGCCGCGCTCGCCCGCGCTGCGCTCCCGCTCATGAGCGAGGGCGGCTCGATCGTCGGGCTCGACTTCGACAACCAGAGCCAGGCGTGGCCGGTCTACGACTGGATGGGCGTGGCGAAGTCCGCGTTCGAATCCACCGCGCGGTACCTGGCCCGAGAGCTCGGCCCCCGGGGCATCCGCGTCAACCTCGTCTCGGCCGGCCCGATCCGGACCCTCGCGGCGCGCAGCATCCCGGGCTTCGAGCAGTTCGAGGAGGTGTGGTCCACCCGCGCCCCGCTCGGCTGGAACATCCGGGACAACGAACCGGTGGCGAAGGCTGCGGTCGCATTGCTCTCGGACTGGTTCCCGGCCACGACCGGGGAGATGCTGCACGTCGACGGCGGCTTCCACGCCATCGGCGTCTGACGCAGATCAGCCTTCCAGCGCCGCCTTCGCCTTCGGCACCGTGTCCTTCGGGCTCACCTTGTAGAAGGCAGCCGCGATCTTGCCCTTCTCGTTCACGACGAACGCCGAGCGGATGATGCCGAGGTACTTCTTCCCGTACATCGACTTCTCCCCCCACACGCCCCACTTCTCCGCCACCTTGTGATCCTCGTCCGCGAGCAACGGGAACCCGAGCTTGTACTTCTGGTCGAACTTCGCCTGCTTCGCCGGCGCGTCGGGACTGATGCCGATGACCACGGTACCGAGCTTGGTCAGCTCCTTGCGGTGGTCGCGCAGCTCGCACGACTGCGTGGTACACCCGGGCGTGTCGGCCTTCGGGTAGAAGTACACGACGACTCGCTGACCCTTGAAGTCCGAAAGCTTGACCTTTTCCCCGGTCTGGTCGAGCAGCGTGAACGCGGGTGCATTGTCCCCTACAGCTAGCTCTGCCATCAGGTCTCCCAGTTCACCGGCTTCGGGCGCGCGGGCCGTAGCATGCCGCGCGTGCGGCGCCGGGTCGAAATCGATGTGGACGCGTCGCGCGATGTCGTCGTCGAAACCGCCCAACGTGAGCTCGACCTCGACGCACAGCTCATCGGACACACCGCGACCAATGCCCTCGTCGTCGTCACCGTCGACGCCCTCGAGCCGACGGGAACGAGCCGCCTCGGGGTGGAGGTCACCGACGACCTCCACCTCCCGTTCTTCCAGTGGTTCTTCGGGCCGCCGCACCGGCGCAGCCTGCACCGGGCGGCCGAGCATGCTGCCGCCACCGTTGCCGCCGCGGTCACCGGCGCCCCACCACCCGAGCCACTCAAGCGCTCACTGTTCCTCCCGCCGGTCACCTTCGGGCCCGAGCAGGCCGAGCTCATCGCGGCGGTGGCGCTCACCGCGCTGATCGCCAGCTTCGGCTCCGCGCTCTTCGGGCAGAACGTCGACCCGCTCGCCAAGAGCTTCGGCGTGTCGAACTCCGCGCTCGGGATCTCCAGCGCGATCACGCGGGCCGGGATCCTCTTCGCCCTCCTGGCCACGGCGCTGGCCGATCGCCGAGGGCGCCGGGTGGTCCTGCTCGGCTCCGTCGCCGCGGTCTGCTTCGGCAACCTGGTCTCGGCCCTGGCCCCGAACATCGAGGTGTTCACGGCCGCGCAGCTCATCGTCCGCGCCGCGGTGAACGCGGTGTTGGTGGTCGGCGGCATCGCGGTCGTCGAGGAGGCACCCGAAGGAGCCCGGGCCTTCGCCGTCGCCATGCTCGGTCTCGCCGCCGGCGGAGGATTCGCGCTGTCCGTCCTCGTTCTCCCCGCCGCCGATCTTGGTCCGGAAGCCTGGCGCGCGGCCTTCGCCCTCAGCGCGCTCAGTGCGGTCCTCATCCCGATGATCGCTCGCCATCTCCGCGAGACCCGGCGCTACAAGGAGCTGGCCGCGCGGACCACGAAGCGCGGCCGTCTGGGCGATCCCCGCTACCGGCGCCGGCTGGTGATCCTGGCGTTGGTCGGCTTCCTCGCGAACATCTTCAGCGCGCCCTCCGCGCAGTTCACCAACCGGTTCCTCTCCGACGAACGCGGGTTCTCGTCCTCCGGGATCGCCGGGTTCCGCGCCGTCACCGCGGGGCTCCCGGGGCTGTTCGGGATCCTGCTCGCCGGCCGCATCACGGAGACCCGCGGTCGCCGCTCGGTGGCCGGGTTGAGCCTGCTCATCGGGACGCTTGCCAGCGTCGTGTTCTTCCTCGGTTCGGGCGCCGTCCTGTGGATCTTCATGACCCTCGCGATCGTCGCCGCCGCCCCGGCAACCCTCGCCATCGGGACGCTCGACGCCGAGCTGTTCCCCACCGAGACGCGCGGCACGTCGAACGCACTGCTGCTCGTGTGCTCGGTGCTCGGGTCCGCGATCGGGTTGGTGGTCGCGGGCCAGCTGTCCGACTCGAT
The DNA here is from genome assembly GCA_038252255.1 of Acidimicrobiia bacterium. Classification (GTDB taxonomy): domain Bacteria; phylum Actinomycetota; class Acidimicrobiia; order IMCC26256; family JAENVU01; genus Chersky-806. Next base: position 9,891 of record JBBSAM010000042.1, read on the forward strand.
CGGTGGCCTCGGCAACGCGATCGCACTGTGCGGCATCGCGCCCCTCGTCGCCGCGGTCTTCCTCGTCCCCCGCCTCCCGGAGTCCTCCGGCCAGGCTCTCGACGACGTCAGCCCCTCCGAGATCTGACCTCGGGCCTCTGGGTCGCTACACCCTCCGCACTTCGTGCCCGCTCCGGCCTACGCTCCAGCCTCCCGGGTCGCTACACCCTCCGCACTTCGTGCCCGCTCCGGCCTACGCTCCGCCCCCATGTCCGACCACGCCGCGGCGCTCGCCGACTTCACCGAGACCACGTTCACCCACGAGGCCAAGACCAGGACCGTGTACCGGCTCGGTACCGGGCCCGCGGTCGTCGTGATCCACGAGATGCCCGGGATCACACCCGAGGTCGCCGACTTCGGGCGCCGCGTCGCCGCATCCGGCTTCACCGCGGTGCTGCCCGTGCTGTTCGGCGAGCCGGGCCGGCCGATGGGCGTGGGCTACACCGCGCAGTCCATCGCGCCGGCGTGCGTGTCCAAGGAGTTCGCGGCGCTGGCGACGGGCAGGACCAGCCCGATCACGATCTGGGTGCGGGCGCTCGGGGCGCAGATGCACGAGGAGTGCGGCGGTCCGGGCATCGGCGCGGTCGGGATGTGCTTCACCGGCGGGTTCGCGCTGGCGATGATGGTCGACGACCGCATGCTCGCGCCCGTGCTGAGCCAACCTTCGCTGCCGCTCGGGTTGACCAAGAAGCACAAGGCCGACCTCGGAATCTCCGCTCGCGACCTGGAGCTGGTCAAGGAGCGCGTCGCCGAGGGTGCGTGCGTGCTCGGGTTGCGGTTCAGCGGTGACCGCCTCGTCCCGGAGGCGCGCTTCGACACTCTGCGGCGCGAGCTCGGCGACGGCTTCCTCGCGGTAGAGATCGACTCGTCGCCCGGCAACCCGTACGGCATCAAGCGGATCGCGCACTCGGTCCTGACCAACGACTTGGTGGACGAGCCGGGCCACCCGACCCGCGCCGCGCTGGACCAGGTCCTCGCGTTCTTTCACGAGCGCCTCGACTCACCGGCCTGACCGGCGGCGCCCGGTCAGGTCAGGTTGAACCGGGCGGCGCAGAACACGCGACCGTCGTCACCGACCAACCGAACCATCCTCGGCGGCGGGCCGTGGATCTCGCCGCCCCAGGAACCGTGCCCGCCGGCGACCGACACCATTCCGGCCACGCGCACCCGGTTCGACGCGTCCACCGTCTCCAGCCGGTACCGGGCGCTGCGGGCGCCGTAGTCGACGTCGAGCCAGAGGTAGCGCTCGCCGCTCGACCGGAGGACGGCGTGGCCCGCGGGGTGGCTGCGGTGACTGATCATCCGCGCGACGGTGATGCCCCCCGCCGTGCCCGGGCCGCGGCGGGCATCGACGATGCGCACGGCGGCAACGCTCGCGATCATCACCACCGCGACCAATGCTGCCGCCGCGAGGACGAGAGGGAGTCGGGAGCGGCGCGGCACCCGATCCCGCTCCGCGGCGAGCCGCTCGAGCGTACGGCCCTCGAAACCCGACGGCGGCTCGGCTTCGGCGATCAGGACGGGCAGCGCGTCGACGGTCGCGGCGTAGCCGGCGGTGGTCTCGCGGCACTGCGCGCACCGATCGAGATGCGCGAGCACATCGGCCCGCTCCGTACCCCCGACGATGCCGAGCGCGAGCTCGGGCAGAAGATCTGCCACCGCTCCACAACCGCTCGACGCGCTACCGGGACTCATTCGCTCCCCTCGGACTCGTCAACCAACGCGGCTCGCAATCGGATCATCGCGGTCCGGATCCTCGTCTTGGCCGTGCCCAGCGGAATGGACTCGCTGTCCGCGATCTCCTGGGCGGTCCGACCGAAGAACGCGGCCAGGACGAGGGCGCGACTCTGGTCGGGCGGGAGCTCTTCGATCGCAGCGCGCAGGCGCTCCGTCTCCGACTGCAGCACGGCCATGTCCGCGGGACCGCGTTCGCTGATCGGATCGCGACGGGCGATGAGCTCTTCGGGGTCCACGATGACGGCGCGCCGGAGCCGGACCGTGTCGATCGCGAGGTTCCGGGCGATGGTGAGGAGCCAGGAGGCGACGGTGCCCCGTCGTGGGTCGAACGCTCCCGCCCGTTGCCAGGCCCGCACGAACGTCTCCTGGGCCACATCCTCGGCCAGCCTGGGATCGTTGACGATCCGTACGGCGACACCGAAGACCCGGCGCTCGAAGCGCTCGATGAAGGCCGCGGCCGCGTCGGGATCCCCGGTAGCCAGGCCGTCAAGGAGCGCGTCGTCGGAAACCACCCACACGGCGGGGTTACGGCCGAGACCGGCGGTGGGATTGGGGCCGGCGTCAAAAGGGGGACATCGGTGAGCAGCGTAGGCGGGCGATCTCCGGCCTCTTTCGGCCCGCCGCCTCCTCGACCGGGCGGTTCAAGTTTTCTTCGCGCTTCCGTCGATAGGGGTCATACCGACCGTTCGAGGAGGACGTCCTGCCGACCCCCGCCGCCGACGTTGCGCACCTCCTCCGCCGGGCCGGATTCGGCGCCACGGCGGACCAGGTCGCCGCACTCGCGCCGCTCGACCTCGCGACGATCGTCGACCAGCTCCTCGACTTCTCGGCCAACCCGGCCGACACGCCCCCGGCGAGCCTCGGCGACCCGAACGTCGCCGACTGGGAGCAGGTCGTCGACCTCCAGAAATGGTGGCTCGACCGCATGGCGACCGTGCCCGCACCGCTGCAGGAGAAGCTGACCCTCTTCTGGCACGGCCACTTCGCCACCGGTCAGGAGAAGGTGAACAGCGCCGTCGACATGTTCGCTCAGAACCACCTCTTCCGCACCGAAGGGCTCGGCGGCTTCGAGAACCTGGTGCAGCACATGTCGTTGCAGGTCGCGATGCTCATCTACCTCGACAACGACCCGAACGAGAAGGGCTCGCCGAACGAGAACTTCGCCCGGGAGCTGATGGAGCTCTTCACGCTCGGCGTGAACCAGTACACCCAGCCCGACGTCGTCGCCGCCGCCCGGGCGTGGACCGGCCACAACGTCGACTACGGCGCCAGTCCGCGCGCCTACCGCTTCTACCCCGAGCGCCACGACACCGGGATGAAGACCTTCCTCGGCGAGACGAGGAGCTGGGACGGGCCCGAGATCATCACTCGCATCCTGACCGTCGATCCGCAGAGGTCCATCGCGGCGCGCTTCATCGCCAAGAAGCTGTGGGCGTTCTTCGCCTACCCGAATCCGAGCACGGCGATCCTCGATGCCCTCGTCGCCGCGTTCGTGGGGTCGAGCCTCGACATCGCCACCTTGCTCCGGACGATCTTCCTGCGCCCCGAGTTCTACTCGCCCGCCGCCCGCCAAGGGCTCGTACGCAGCCCGGTCGAGTGGGTCGTCGCGTGCCTCAAGGCCTTCGGCTTCACCGCGGTGGACACGAACCCGCAGTGGTGGATGGACCCGATGGGCCAGCAGCTCTTCTTCCCGCCGAACGTCGCAGGCTGGAAGAACAACGCGTACTGGATCAACAGCACCGCGCTCTGGGCCCGAGCCGGCTTCGCCAGGAACCTGACCTGGAAGGCCTACAACCAGCACCTCGACTTCCTGTACGAGATCACCGCGCGTGACGTGTCGAACCACCACACCATGCCCGCGTCGGACGCGATCGACTTCGCGTACGACAAGTTCGCGGTCGATCCGGGTCGTGTGTCGCCGTACGTGCACGGAGTGCTCGAGAATTGGCTGGAGGGCCAACGCGCGGCCGAGCTCGCGCCAACGTGGGCGTGGGACAAGTACGCCGCGATCGAGCTCACCACGATGATGATGCTGACCCCCGACTTCCAACTCGCGTGACGGACGACTGCCGATGAACGAGGAAGCGTTCGACGACCTCGCGCTCGCCCGGCTCTCCGTACCGGCGGCCGCGCCCGGAGGGATGTCGCGACGCAAGTTCATGCAGATCGTCGGTGGGGGCGCCGGGCTCGCCGCGGGTGCGGTGTCGCTCGGGCCGATGATCGACCAGCTCCGCGCCTTCGCCGCGCCGGCGATCGGCCCGAAGGACGGCATCCTCGTGCTGCTGATGCTCGAGGGAGGGAACGACGGCCTCAACACCCTGATCCCCTACGGATCGGGGGCCTACTACGCGAAGCGTCGGCACATCGCGATCCCGGAGGCCCGGGTCCTGCCGCTCAACAGCACGCTGGGCCTGCACCCCGCGCTCACCCGGATCAAGGCGATGTACGACCAGCAGAAGGTGTCCATCGTGCGGGGAGTCGGGTACCAGCCGGCGGACCTCAGCCACTTCACGTCCATGGGCATCTGGATGAACGGCTGGAGCGGCGGGAGCCAGCCGGGTGGCCCGACGGGCTGGATCGGCCGGTACCTCGACGGATTGCCCAACGCGGCGAGCGAGTCGCTCTACGGCGTGGTCGTGGGGAGCTCGGTTCCGTTGCACATGGTGGGATCCGTCGCGCGCGCCTCCGGCCTGCCGCGCGACATCGGCGGCGCGTTCGGCATCAACCGGAGCGACCCTTCGGACGCGCGCATGTTCGACGCGATCTCCGCGTTCGGCAGCGGTCCGACCCAGCTGGGTCCGTGGGCCGACCTCATCGGCAAGACCGAGCGCAACACGCTGGAGCTCTCGCAACAGATCCAACCCGCGTACACCGGTACCTTCCCGGACAGCGACCTCGGCCACAAGCTCGTGCTGTGCGCCCGGCTGATCAACGCGAACCTCGGCGTGCGCGTCTTCTCGACCGACCTCGGCGGATTCGACACGCACTCGGACCAGCCCGGTTCACAAGCTGCGCTCTTCGCGGATCTCGACGCGTCGGTCGGTGCGTTCTTCGATGCGTTGTCGCCGGCCTTCAAATCCCGCGTCACGCTCATGACCTTCTCCGAGTTCGGCCGCCGGCCCGAAGACAACGACACGAGCGGAACGGACCACGGCACCGCGAGCGTCCACTTCGTGATGGGCGACCGGGTGAGCGGTGGGATGCACGGCGCGCAGCCGTCACTCGACGCGCTGGATCAGTACGGGAACCTCGTGCCGACGGTCGACTTCCGCCAGGTGTACGCAACGGTCCTCGACAACTGGCTCGACGCGGATTCCCGGCAGGTGCTCGGGTACAGCTTCTCCAAGCTCCCGCTCTTCGCCGCCGGCGGTCCCGGTGGCAGCGGTGGCTCGCGGGTGCCCAACCGTCCCGTCCGCCGTCTGCGCAAGCGCCTCACCACCGCCTGACCGACCCCCCCATCGTTTTGGCGTCGCCTCGGCCCCGTATAGGGGCGTAAACGACGCCAAAATCAGCTGGGGGTGGTGCGCTTGAGGCCGTGGCCGAAGAAGCCGCCCTTGGGTCGGGCGTGCGCGTGGTAGTGGTCCGGGATGTTGCGCATGTTGTCGTCGACGTAGTGCTCGAACTCGAAGTGCGTGCCGACCACCGACGCGAGGTGGGTGTGCATGTGCTCGAGGTGCTCGGCCGGCGGCTCGGTCCCGTGGTGGCGCCACACCACCATCGGCACCGCGCAGATCTCACACTCGGCGATCCAGCAGACGTCGTCTTCGTGGAACCACGGCGTGATGCGCGCGGCCTCGCACAGATCGCAGTCGTCGGAGTGCTCGAACCCCGAGGCGGTCACGGCAGGTGCCCGTCGAACCAGGTGAGCGTGCGCGGCCACGCGTCCGCCGACGCCTCCGCGTTGTAGGAGGGCCGTTCGTCGCAGAAGAAGCCGTGCTCGGCGCCGGGATAGCGCACGATCTCGGTGGGGACGGGTGCGGCCTCGAGCGCGCCGCGCAGGGTCTCGACGTCCTCGACCGGGATCGAGCCGTCCTCGTCGCCGAACAGCCCCAACCAGGGCGTCTGCAACGTGGGCGCCTCACCCACGAGAGCCGGGAACTGCGGGAAGCGGGGCGTGACGAGCCCGCCGCCGTAGAAGCCCACCGCGGCGCCGAACGCCCTTCGCGCCGCGGCAAGGAACGTGACCCGGCCGCCGAAGCAGAACCCGACGACACCGATCGCGGCAGGTTCGTGGCCCAGCTCGCCGAGGTGGGCGAACGCGGCGTCGAGGTCCATCAGGATCCCGTCGTCGGTGAGACCCTCGTACAGCGGCAGGACCTTGCTGAAGTCGTCGTACGGCGCAGTGCCCCCGCCGGCCCGGTGGAAGAGGTGCGGCGCGACGGCATCGAAGCCCGCATCGGCGAACCGCTGCGTGACGCCCTGGATGTAGTGGTTCACGCCGAACGCCTCTTGGACGACGACGACCGCGCGGTGAGTCGACTCGGGCGAACGCGCCTCGAAGCAGTCCATCGGGCCGTCGGGCGTCGTGAGCGAGACCGTGCGGCTCATGCGGCGTCCAGACCGGCCCGCAGTGACGCGACGAACGCGCCGGCTTCCTCGGGCCCGCCGCCTTCGAGCAGCCGGCGCACGAGCGCGCTGCCCACGATCACACCGTCCGCGGCGTCCGCCGCCTCCCGCGCCTGCTGCGGGTTCGAGATTCCGAGCCCCAGCAGCACGGGCTTGTCGGTCACGGCTTTGCACCGGGTGCCCATCACCTTCGCCTGATCCTCCAGATGCTCACGTTCCCCCGTCACCCCCATCAGCGCGACGCCGTAGACGAACCCGTGGGTCCGCTCGCAGATTGCCACGAGCCGCTCGTCCACCGTCGTCGGTCCGGCGAGCAGCACGGTCTCGATCCCTGCCGCATCGGCGGCGTCCCCCCAACCGTCGAGCTCGTCGAGCGGCAGGTCCGGCACGATCGCCGCGTCCACGCCGCCGGCCACCAGTGCGGCGGCGAACCGCTCGTGCCCCATGTGCTGCACCGGGTTGTAGTACGTCATCACGACGAGCGGGACATCCACGTCCAGGCGGGCCAGGTCCGCCGCGATCCCGGCCGGAGTCGCTCCGATGTCGAGCGCCCGTTGCGACGCCTCCTGGATCGTGCGCCCGTCCATGACGGGATCGGAGAACGGGATGCCGATCTCGATCGCGTCGGCCCCGGCGAGCGCGACCGCGCGCACGACGTCCATCCACGCGGCGCCCAACCCTCCCGTCACGTACGGGACGAGCAGCTTCTGACCGGCGTCACGCTTCGCCCGCAGCGTCGACTCGAGGTTCATTCGAGCGGCTCCCCGGTCAGCCGCTCGGCCACCTGCATCGCGTCCTTGTCCCCTCGACCGGACAACGTCACGAGAACGGTCGAGCCCTTCGGCACGCTGACGCCCACCTCGCGGGCCAGCCAGCCCAGCGCGTGCGCCGGCTCGAGCGCGGGCACGATCCCCTCGGTCCGGCTGAGCTGTTGGAAGCCGGCGAGCGCCTCTTCGTCGGTCGCCGAGCTGTACGTGGCCCGGCCGGCCGCGGCGAGTGCGGCGTGCTCGGGCCCGACGCCGGGATAGTCGAGGCCGGCGCTGATCGAGTGCGCTTCGAGGATCTGGCCGTCCTCGTCCTGGAGGAAGAGCGAGCGGGCCCCGTGGAGGACGCCCGGCACCCCCCGGCTCATCGACGCGCCGTGCTTCCCGGACTCGAGCCCGAGCCCGGCCGCCTCGACCCCGACGAGCTTCGCCCCCGTGTCGACGAAACCGGCGAACGTCCCGATCGCGTTCGAGCCGCCGCCCACACACGCGACGACGTAGTCCGGGTCCGCACCGCCGAGCATCGCGCGGCACTGCTCGCGCGCTTCGTCGCCCACGACCCGCTGGAACTCCCGCACGATCCACGGGTACGGGTGCGGGCCGACCACCGAGCCGATGCAGTAGTGCGTGGTCTCGACCGTCGCGACCCAGTCCCGCAGCGCGTCGTTGATCGCGTCCTTCAACGTCGCGCTGCCGGAGGTCACCGGAATCACCTCGGCGCCGAGCAGCTCCATGCGGAACACGTTCAGCGCCTGCCGCTCGACGTCCACGGCGCCCATGAACACGATGCAGTCCAGACCGAACAGCGCGGCCGCGGTGGCCGTCGCCACACCGTGCTGGCCCGCGCCGGTCTCGGCGATCACCCGCTGCTTGCCCATTCGCCGGGTGAGCAACGCCTGCCCGAGCACGTTGTTGATCTTGTGGGAACCCGTGTGCGTCAGGTCCTCCCGCTTGAGCAGCACCCGCACCCCGAGCTGCTCGGAGAGGCGCCGGCACTCCGTCACGGGCGTCGGGCGTCCGGCGTAGCTGGTGAGGAGCCCGGCGAACTCCCGCCGGAAGTCGTCGCTTGCCCACGCGGTGCGGAACTCCGCCTCGAGCTCCTCGAGCGCCGGGATGAGCGTCTCCGGGACGAAGCGGCCGCCGAACTCGCCGAAGCGGCCGCGATCCGTCGGCGGCGGGCCGGGTGGGTCGAGCCGGACCTCGTCGCCGCGGACGGGCGCGGTCATGGATGCTCCTCAGTGCGGACGGGCAGGCGGACGGGAATGAACGGACGGACGGCGTGCGGTCCCGTCATGATACGGGAGGCTGGCGCCGGCGCCTCCGCCGAAAGCCGCTGCTCAGTGCTCGGTGAGCTCGTCGACCTGCCAGTCGAACGGGCCGTCCACCGACGCGGGCCCCGGGCGCTCGTCCTCGGCCAGCGCCTCCCCGGCTTGGTGCGCGATCTGCACGAAGCGCCGGAGCTTGCGCGCATCCTTGTTCCCCGGCGAGGACTCGACGCCGCTCGACACGTCCACTCCCCACGGCCGCACCCGTTGGATCGCCTCCGCGACGTTGTCCGGGGTCAGCCCGCCGGCCAGCATCAACCGCACCCCGCCCGGCGCGCCTTCGGCGAGCTTCCAGTCGAACAGCCGGCCGCTCCCGGGATCCGGGGAGTCGATGAGGATGACGTCGGCGGGCCCGTTCGCCGCGGCTCCGAGCGCGGGGTCGCCCGCGGCGAAGGCCTGGATGACAAACTTCACCCGCTGGCGGACCCACCGGACCTCGGACAGCGGTTCACGACCATGGAGCTGCGCGCCGCCCAACCCGCTGTGGTGGACGATCTCGACGAGCCGCTCGGGGCGCTCGTCCCGGAAGACCCCGACGGTCACGGTCTCCGGCGGGAGACGCTTGATGATGTCCCGGACGGCGTCGGGGCGGATGAGCCGCCGGCTGCCGGGCGCCATCACGAAACCGAGCGCGTCCGCGCCCATCGCGACCGCGAGGAGCGCATCCTCCTCGCTCGTGATGCCACAGATCTTCACGAACACCAGGTCTTGACGGTACCGGACCGCGCGGCGCTGATCCGGCCATTACGGGTGAATTCTCGCTCGCGCCGGTTGGCGCTAGTGGTTCCCGTCGTGGTGCCGGTGGTGGTGATGCCTCGGATGGTGGTGCCCGTGATCGGTCCCACCCGCCAGGAGCCCCACCGGGCGCAGCACCTTGTCGGCGAGGAACGTCGAGATGTGGTCGATCACGTCGGGCCGTTCCGAGAAGAACCACCCGTGCTCCGCGTCGCGCCCCAGCACGTAGGTGCACTGCGCGACGTTCCAGACGATGCAGCTGTCAGCCGCGGGTGCCGGCCGTTGACCCGCGTACGCGACGAAGTCGCATGAGCTGCCCGCGGCGACGATGCTCCCGCAACCGGCGATCTGCGCGCCGAGGGGAAGCAGGCTGTCCTGGTTGCCACCCATCATCAACGTCGGCGGGTCACCGGCTTGCGGTATGCCCGTGACGATGCCGGCGAGCGAGACCGCGGCGGCGGGGATGGACGTGGCCGCTCGGTCACCGGTGCCATCGTGCGCAAGACCGAGCGACGTGATCGCGCCGGCCGACCATCCGGCGGAGCTGATCGCTCGCGGATCGATCCGGTACTCCGCCGCGTGGTCGTGCAGCCAGACCATCGCGGCCCGGGCGTCGTCGCGCGCGTCGGTTATGGCCAACGAGAACTGGGTGGGGTCGAGGCATGTTCCCCCGACCGGGATACAGCCGGGCGCGGACGAGAAGATCTCCGGCCGGGTGCGGTAGTCGATCGAGATGGCCACGTAGCCGCGACGCGCCATGGCCTGCGCCATCTCCCGGAGCTGCACCCGATCCCCGGAGCCGAAGTAACCGCCGAACATCCACATGACGGCGGGTCGCAGCGGCGCGGTGTCGCCGGCGGGTTGGTAGACGTCGAGCTTCAAGTCGACCGGATCGCCGTGCGAGTTCGTGGTGCTGCGGTAGACGATGCCCTCGGTCAGGTCCACGTTGTCGAAGACCGGGGAGAGGTACCGGCCCCGAGGGGGCACCGGCCGGCCGAAGTCGAGGGCACCGACTCCGGGGTATCCCTCGTAGGGATCGGCCACGACCGCGCAGGTCACGGTCCGGCAGTCGATCTCCGTGCCGTCCGGACCCGCGATGACCGCGGTGAGCACCGTGCCGGCGAGGAACGCACCCTGCGCGTCCGTCACGACGTAGTCCGATCCGGACCCCGAGCACTCTTGCGGCAGCCCGTTCTCGATCCGGCACTGCTCCAGGCTCAGTCCCGCATAGGGACCGAACCCACTCCCGCTGACGATCGCACCGCTGCGCGCCGCGAGTGGCCCGCCCGGCGCGACGGTGAGCGTCGGGAAGGTCGGCTCGGGACCACCCGGGTCGAACGCGATGGGCACGGACGCCAAGGCGCTGCCACCGTTGAAGTCCAGCGCCTCGATCGAGCAGCCCGGATCCGTCCGGCAGTCCGAGAAGCCGGCCGACGTGCGCTCGAGCACCGCGACGTTCAGTGCCTCCGCCACGTTCCCGTTCTCGTCGGCCTCGACGTAGCCGCTGCCCGCGCAACGCTGGAACACCGAGACGCCGTCACCCGTGTCACGGGTGCACTGCGATACCAGGAGCGGCCCCGGGCGGAAACCCGACCCCGCGACCTGCACCTGCTGCCCGTCGACCAGGCCGTCCGACGGGGTGACCGTGAGCGTGGGCGGCGGCCGCAACGGCCCGTCCGGGACGAACGCCAGCGGAACGCTCGCCGTGTGCCGGGGCTCGAAGATGTACACCTCACGTGTCGCGACCAGCTCGCACGCGGTCGTGCGGCAGTCGACCTGCTGGCCGTCGTTGGTCGAGAGGATCGCCGGGAGATAGACGCCCGCGGCGAGCGTCCCGTCGGACCCGGCCTGCGAGTAGGTCCGTGGTGACTCGCAGTCCTGGTACTTGGTGAACGGTGAGCGGCACGACACGAGCTGGACCTGGGAGCCCGCGGCGAAGCCCGATCCGATGACGTGAACCGTCGTGCCGTCCACGAGATCGGTCGACGGGGTCGCGGTGATCGTCGGCGGGGGGAGGAGCGGACCATCCGCGCGGAAGGTCAGCGGGGTGCTGATCGCCTGGGACGAGCTGTCGTCCACCGAGTAGATCTCCGTGTCGAGGACGCAACCCGGCGCGACCCGGCAGTCGACCACCGAACCGTCGAACAGCGCGAACTGCGCGTCCAGCGTCATGTCGACGCTGAGCGCACCCTGCGGGTCGAGGGTCCCGGCGCCGTTGGAGCTCTGGGAGCAGCCGTTGTTGCCACCGCCGGCCGCGCACACCTGGCTGGAGCTGAAGCTGTCGGGCGACCCCCCGCTCACGGTGACGTGAACGACCTGCCCGTCGACCAGGTCGGTCGCCGGCGTGACCGTGACCGACAGGTCTGCCGCACCACCCGGCGTCGCGAGCACCATCGACCCGAGCAGGCACACCACCGCGAACGCGGCGATCGAACGGAGTCCTCGCACCTGGCCCTCCCCCCACCCCGGACCCGGAAGCGACCGGGCCAACTCGGCGGAAGCCTACGCGCGGACTCCTCAGGCGTCGATGAGGCGGTCGTTCAGGTAGTCGTCGTACGCCGAGAGGTCGAGCAGCCCGTGGCCGGAGTAGTTGAAGAGGATCACCCGCTCCTCGCCCGTCTCCTTGCACGCGAGCGCCTCGTCGATCGCGGCACGGATCGCGTGCCCGGTCTCGGGGGCCGGGATCTTGCCCTCGGTGTTGGCGAACGTCACGGCCGCCTCGAACGTCTTGCCCTGCGGGTAGGCGACGGCTTCCATGCGCCCGCTCTGCACCAGGTTCGAGATGATCGGCGCGTCGCCGTGGTAGCGCAGCCCGCCGGCATGGATCGTTGGCGGCATGAAGTCGTGGCCGAGGGAGTACATCGGCAGCAGCGGGGTCATCCCGGCGGTGTCGCCGAAGTCGTATTCGAAGGTCCCTTCGGTGAGCGTCGGGCACGACGACGGCTCGACCGCCACCAGGCGGACCGCGGCATCGGTGAGGAACGGCAGCGCGATGCCACCCAGGTTGGAGCCGCCTCCACACGACGCGATGACGACGTCGGGGCGGGTCTCCCCCGCCAGCGCGAGCTGCTCCTTCGCCTCCAACCCGATCACGGTCTGGTGCAGGAGCACGTGGTTCAGCACCGAGCCGAGCGAGTAGTGGGTGTCCTCACGCCCGGCCGCGTCGCGCACCGCGTCGGAGATCGCGAGCCCGAGCGACCCGGGGCTCGACGGGTCGTCGACGGGAGACGGGACGACGCTGCTCCCCCAGGTCTCCATGATGATCCGGCGGTACGGCTTCTGCTCGTAGCTCGAGCGCACCATGTACACCTTGCACTCGAGGTCGAATTGCCGGCACGCGAACGCCAGCGCGGTTCCCCACTGACCCGCACCGGTCTCGGTCGAGAGCCGGGTGATGCCTTCGGCCTTGTTGTAGAACGCCTGCGGCACCGCGGTGTTCGGCTTGTGCGAGCCGGCCGGAGACACGGACTCGTCCTTGAAGTAGATGCGCGCCGGGGTCCCCAGATGCTTCTCGAGGCGCGTCGCGCGGACGAGCGGGGTCGGGCGCCACAGGCGGAGGATGTCGAGCACCTCACCCGGGATGTCGATCCAGCCGTCGGTCGAGACCTCTTGCGCGATCAGGCCCATCGGGAACAGCGGCGCGAGATCGTCCGGGCCGATCGGCTCCTTGGTGCCCGGGTGCAACGGTGGCTGCATCGGCACGGGCAGGTCCGGTAGCGCGTTGTACCAGGCGGTCGGGATCTGGTCGGTGGAGAGGTCGAATCGGGTCACGGCTGTCTCCCTCGTTCATTCACGGTCGGCGCGCGCATCTCGGCCGCGAGCGCGGCCGGATCGCGGGATCGGACGAGCGCCTCGCCCACGAGCACGGCGTCGAAGCCGGCCGAGGCCATGCGGGCCGCGTCGGCCGGCGTGCGGATCGCGCTCTCGGCGACCGCGACCACGCCGGTCGGGATGCGATCGGCGACACCGGCGACGGAATCGAGATGCTCGTCGAACGTCGCCAGGTCACGGGCATTCACGCCGACGATCCGGGCTCCCAACCCGAGCGCGCGGTCCACCTCCACGACCGAGTGCGCTTCCACGAGCACTGCGAGCCCCAGTGACCAGGCCAGGTCCTGCAGATCCGCGACCATGTGGTCATCCGGCAGCGCGGCGAGGATCAGCAGGATCGCGTCGGCCCCGATCGCCCTCGTCTCGTACACCTGCACCGGGTCCAGGGTGAAGTCCTTGCGCAGGATGGGCAGCTCGACGGACGCGTGGGCGGCCTGCAGATCCTCGACCGTCCCCCCGAACCACGGCCGGTCTGTGAGGACGCTCAGCGCCGACGCGCCTCCTCGCTCGTACTCCTTCGCCGTGACCGCCGCGTCGAGATCGGGCGCCAGGTCGCCCTTCGAGGGAGACCGGCGCTTGACCTCGGCGATGACCCCGAGCGTGCCGTCCTCTCGCCGCAACGCGCCGGCGAAGTCGCGGGGCGCCGGCGCGTCCAGCGCGCGGCGACGCAGGAGCGCCGCCGTCTCCGGCCGGTGCAGCACCGTCACCTCGTCGCGCTTCGTCGCGAGGATCTCGTCCAGAACTGTCATCAATCTTCGAGTTTAGGGTGCCGGCTTTTCGGGTCGCTGCGGTCTCCGCACTTCGTGCCCGCTCCGACCTACGCTCCGCCCATGACGATCTCATTCCCGAACGGATTCCTCTGGGGCACCGCGACGGCCGCGCACCAGGTCGAGGGCGGCAACTGGAACAACGACTGGTGGCAGTTCGAGCACACACCCGGCACGGCCGCGACCGAGCCCTCCGGCGACGCGTGCGACCACTTCTGGCGCTACCCCGAAGACATCAAGCTCCTCGCCGAGCTCGGCTTCGGCGCCTACCGCTTCTCGCTCGAGTGGTCACGCATCGAGCCCGAGGAGGGCGAGTGGTCCACCAGCGCGCTCGACCACTACCGGCGCATGGTTGCCGCCTGCCGGGACAACGACATCCTCCCGGTGGTCACGTTCCACCACTTCACCACCCCGCGCTGGGCGGCGGCCGACGGCGGATGGGACAACCCCCTCATCGTGGACCGGTTCGCGCGCTTCTGCGAACGGTCTGCCGCGCACCTCGGCGACGAGATCGGGATGGGGTGCACGATCAACGAGCCGAACTGTGTGTCACTGATCGGCTACCGGCTCGGCGCGTTTCCTCCCGGGGTGAACGACCGCGCCGCGTTCGACCGCGTCAACGAGAACCTCAAAGCCGCGCACCGGGCCGGCTACGACGCGATCAAGTCGGGACCCGGCGACTTCCCGTTGGGCTCCTGCGTCGCGATGGGTGACTGGTGGTCGCCGGAGGGCTCGGAGCAGATGCTCGCCGACTTCCGCCACATGCACGAGGGTCAGCACCTCGAGGCGGCGCGGGGCGACGACTACATCGGGGTGCAGGCGTACTCCCGCACCCGACTCACCGAGCACGGCAAGCCGCTCGGGGCCGAGGAGGGCGTCGAGACGCTCGACATGGGCTACGAGTACTGGCCCCAGGCGCTCGAGGCGGCGATCCGTTACGCCGCCGACGTCACGGCGGCTCCCATCTACGTGACCGAGAACGGCATCGGCACGACCGACGACACCCAGCGGATCCCTTACGTCACCGACGCGCTCGGAGGTGTCGGGCGTTGCCTCGACGACGGTCTCGACGTGCGGGGCTACTTCTACTGGTCGCTGCTGGACAACTTCGAGTGGGCGTTCGGGTACCGGCCCCGGTTCGGGCTGATCGCCGTCGACCGCGAGACCCAGGTCCGCACCGTGAAGCCGAGCGCCCACTGGCTCGGGGAGATCGCCCGCACGAACCAGCTCCCCTGAGCCGGCGGCGTCCGCATCACCGTTCCCTAACACAGGCATCATTGGTGCCTGCGAATGTGATGGAACGGTGAGGGCATGGAAAAGGGAACGATCCTCGTCGTCGAGGACGAAGCCAACATCGCGGATCTCGTCGCGCTCTACCTGGTGCGGGAGGGGTTTCGCGTCCTGCAGCAGAGCACGGGTATCGGCGCGCTCGACGCGGTTCGCGACCACCGCCCCCGCCTCGTCGTGCTCGACATCGGGCTACCCGACATCGACGGGCTCGAGGTCTGCCGCCGGATCCGCGCGGTCGGCAACCTGCCCGTCATCTTCCTGACCGCCCGCGGGGACGAGGTCGACCGGGTGCTCGGGCTCGAGCTCGGGGCCGACGACTACCTCACGAAGCCGTTCTCGCCCGCGGAGCTCGTGGCCCGGGTGAAGGCCGTGCTCCGGCGCGTGGACGGCGGGCCGGCGGCGGAGATCGTCCAAGCCGGGCGGGTCACGATCGACGTCGGTCGCCGCGAGATCCGCATCGACGAGACCCCGGCCGAGTTCACGACGAAGGAGTTCGACCTGCTCCGGTTCCTCGCCGAGCGACCCGGCCTGGCTCAGAGCCGCCAGCAGATCCTCGACGGCGTCTGGGGCTTCGACTGGTACGGGGACGTGCGCACCGTCGACGTGCACATCGCTCAGATCCGCAAGAAGCTCGGCGACGCCTGCACCATCACGACAGTCCGCGGTGTCGGGTACCGGATGGATTCCTCGGCACCGGCCAGCTCCGCATGACGAGGGCCCGGCGCAAGCTGCGCACGCGGCTCGTGATCGCGATGTCGGGCATCGCGATCGGCGTGCTCGTGATCACCGCGGTCGCGACGATCGGACTCGCTCGACGCAGCGCGGTGGGCAACGCGCAGAACCAGCTCGAGGAGAAGGCGCCGCGCGTCGCGAACCAGCTCGAGGAGCTCGGGCGCCGGTTGCGCCTCCGCCAGGCCCGCGGCGGCGACAGCCGCGCGATCAGCCGGCTGGTCGCGTCAACGCTGCGGATCTCGAACGGCGGGATCGTGACCATCACACCGAGTGGCGGCGTCACCGAAGGGTTCGGGGGGCTCAGCGACGCCGTGTTCGCGAAGCCCCGCAACGCGCCCCTGCTCGACGTGCCCGACGGGCTCAGTGTGAGCGATCTGGATACGGCCGCGCTGCGCCGCGACCAGGTGCAGACGGGCCGCCGTGGCAGCACCGTCTTCGTGGCCTGGCCGCTCGCCTCGCGCGCGCAGGGCACACCGGTGCTGCTCCTCACCGAATCACTCGCGAACGACCCGACGAGCCAGGCTCGTGGCTTCTTCCTCTTCGCCGCAATCGTGTCGTTGGCCCTGGCGATCGTCGTCGCGGTCTACGTCGCGCGGCGGCTCACGAAACCACTCGCGGCGATGGGCGACACCGCCCGGTCGCTCGCTGCGGGCGATCTGGCCGCACGCGTCGACCTCGACGGTCATCCGGATGACGAGCTCGCCGACCTCGCCCGCACCCTGAACGCGATGGCGGCCCAGCTCGAGCACGCTCGCGGCATGGAGCGGGCGTTCATCCTGAGCGTCTCCCACGACCTGCGCACGCCACTCACGTCCATCCGGGGCTGGGCCGAAGCGATGACCGACGGCGCGGCGAGCACCGATGCCGAGCAAACCCGCGCGGTGCACGTGATCCGCAGCGAGGCGCGCCGGTTGGAGCGACTCGTCGCGGACCTCCTGGACCTGGCGCGGCTCGACGCGCGCCAATTCTCCCTCTCGGCCCGGCCGATCGACGCGGCAGAGACGGTTCGCATCACGGTCGATGCCTTCAGGCCGGCGGCGGCGGAGCTCGGGATCGCGACGCGGGTCGAGGGGCCCGAGGCGCTTCCGGCGGACGCGGATCCCGACCGGCTCTCGCAGATCGTGGCCAACCTCATGGAGAACGCGCTGAAGTACGCGACGTCGAGCATCGTCGTGGAGCTCGTGGGCTACGGCACCGGTGACCTCGACCTCCGGGTGCGAGATGACGGGCCCGGCATCAGCCCGGCCGACCGGCCCCAGGTCTTCGAGCGCCTGTACGTGTCCCGCGCAACGCCCGGCCGCAGCGTCGGGACCGGGATCGGGCTCGCGATCGTGCGCGAGCTGGCCGGCGCGATGGGGGGCCAGGCCTGGGTCGATCCCGGGGACGGCGCCGGCACGACCTTCGTCGTCCGGCTCCCCGTCCTCAGGGCTCGATGACCGCCGGCGTGCCGGCCACGGTGGCCCCCGCGGGTGGCGCGACCTCGCGGCGGATGTAGCCCAGGGCGAGCCCGGGGACTGCGCTGGTGACCGCCCCGACGACCTTGCCGTCGACCTCGACCTCGGCGTCACGGGCCAGGACGAGCTCCGGGTCACGGGGGCGGATGCGACGGAGCTGCCGGTTCACGTGGCCCCGCGAGTCGATGCGGGCGACCAGCTCCTGGCCGAGGAAGCATCCCTTCGTGAACGAGACGGAATCCCGGTCGAGCCACGCCTCCTGCGGGATGGTGCTCTCGTCCAGGTCCACGCCGAGACGCGGCACGCCGGCTTCGACGCGCGCCCGCTCATAGGCATCGGCGTCCAGCCCCGCGACACCGAGCTGCAGCAGATCGGTCCGCGGGCCGATCACGTCCACGCCCGTACCGCCCGACCAGTCCACCGGCAGCACCTGGCAGCTCGGCGGTACGTCGACCACATCGACGCCGCGCACCGCCACCATGCCCCACGGCTCGTCCGGTACCGAGATCTCCACCTTCACCCGGAGCTTGAACCGCTCGAGGGACGTGCGCAGCGCGTCGCCGAAGCCCGCCTCACAGTCGAGCAACGCGTCGTCCCCGACGCGCACGAGCCGGAACCACGAGTCGACCTTGCCCTTCGGCGTCAGGAGAAGGGACGAGACCACCGCGCCGTCGGCCAGCCCCTCGACGTCCTGGCTCACCAGGCTCTGCAGGAACGAGAACGTGTCGGCCCCGGTGACCACGACCGCATCGCGGTCCAAGACATGCGTGCTCCTGCTCATGCTCTCGGCTCCAGGGTGGCGAGCTTGCGGGATGCTGCCGCCGCAGTGAGCAACGCCTTCGCCTTGTTCCGGCATTCCAGGTCCTCGAGCTCCGGATCGGAGTCGGCGACGATCCCGGCCCCCGCCTGCACGCTCGCCTGGTCGTCGCGCCACAGCATCGTGCGGATCGTGATCGCGGTGTCGAGGTTCCCGGAGAAGTCGAGGTAGCCGACCACCCCGGCGTAGGGACCGCGCTTGACCGGCTCGAGCTCGTCGATGATCTCCATCGCGCGCACCTTCGGGGCGCCGCTCACCGTCCCGGCCGGGAACGTCGCCCGCAGCACGTCGACCGCCGTCCTCTGGTCGGCGAGCTCGCCCGACACCTGGCTCGTGAGGTGCATGACGTGCGAGTAACGCTCCAGCGTCATGAGCTCGTCCACCTGCTCGGTGCCGAACTTCACGACGCGCCCGACGTCGTTGCGGGCCAGGTCCACGAGCATGACGTGCTCCGCCCGTTCCTTCGGGTCCTCACTCAGCTCGGCCGCCATCATGCGGTCGTGCTCCTCGGTGCGGCCACGGAAGCGCGTCCCGGCGATCGGGCGGCTGATCACGCGGCCGCCGATCACCTGCACCATCGGCTCCGGTGACGACCCGACGAGCGTCGCCTCCCGGTGACGCAGGAAGTACATGTATGGCGACGGGTTCACCTGCCGGAGCACGCGGTACACGTCGAACGGCTCGTAGTGGCCTTCGAGATCGAAGCGCTGGGCCAGGACGACCTGGAAGATGTCACCGGCGAGGATGTGCTCGCGCGCCACGTCGACGGCGCGCTGGTACGCGGCGGAGCCGAGCGCGGTGGTGAACGGCGGGAGCTCGCTGAGCTCGTCGTCCGGCGGCGGCGACGGGATGTACGGCAGGGGCCGGCCGAGCTCGTCCACCAGGTCGTCCAGACGGCTCACCGCGCGCGCGTACGCGGTATCGATCGCGTCGATGGACGCGTCGGGCGCGAGGAACACGTTTTCGATGAGGTAGAGGCGTTGCCGGTAGTGGTCGAACGCAGTCACGTGGCCGGTGAGCGCGAGGACCGCGTCGGGCCAACCCACCGGGTCCGCGGGGGTGTGCGGGAGGTGCTCGACCTCCCGCACGACGTCATAGCCGAGGTACCCGACCACGCCGCCGTGGAACGGCGGCAGCTCGGGCAGCCGCGGCGCCCGGAACCGGGCGAGCAGCGCTTCGATCGCCGCGAGCGCACCCTGGTCCAGCGGAAGCCCGGGCGGGACGTTGCCGAGCGCCTCCACCTCGTTGCCCCGCACGATGAGCGTCAGCGCCGGGTCCCGGCCGATGAACGAGAACCGACCCCAGTGCTCGCCGTGCTCCACCGACTCGAGCAGGAAGCCCTCGCCGTCGCCGACCAGCTTGACGAACGCGGAGACCGGGGTCTCGAGGTCGGCGAGGACCTCGCGCCATACCGGCACCACCGTGTGATCCCGCGCGAGCGCGCGGAACTCGTCGAGCGACGGCTTGACCGTGGCGTCGCTCACACGGGACCGGGTTCGGCGTCACTGCCGAACGCCCGGAAGAAGCAGCTGCGCTCCCCGGTGTGGCAGGCGCCGCGCCCGACCTGCTCCACGACGAAGAGCAGCACGTCCATGTCGCAGTCGTAGTACGCGGCGCGCAGGTACTGGCGGTCGCCGGATGTCTCGCCCTTGCACCAGAGCTCCCGGCGGCTCCGGCTCCAGAACCAGGTGCGACCCGTCGCGAACGTCCGGCGGAGCGCCTCCTCGTTCAGCCAGGCGAACATGAGCACTTGGCCGGTGCCCTCCTCCTGGACGATGGCGGGTACGAGCTCGTCACCGTCGAAGGCGACCGAGCTGATCTCCGCTTCGCTCACCTCGATCGGGACCGCGACCGGGTCCGGCGCGCTGGACGAGGGGGAAGACCGCGGCGAGAAGGCAGGTGCTGACGGCATCGACGGAGCAGCGTACTTGCCGCGCTCCGGCGGTCTTCGCCCGTTTTCGCCGGCCACAGAGGCCGCGATGGCAGACTGCCCCGGATGTCCCCGCCGCCCGGCCCGCCCGTCGCGCCCGCACGTCCCGTCGAGCTCACCGCCCACGGCGACACGCGCCGCGATCCCTGGTTCTGGCTGCGCGACCGAGACGACCCCGAGGTGCTCGCCTACCTCGAAGCCGAGAACGAGTACACCAACGCCGCGCTCGCACACACCGAGGCGTTGCAGACCGAGCTCTTCGAGGAGATCCGCGGCCGGATCCAGGAGACCGACGTCTCGGCGCCGGTGCGCTTCGGTCCCTGGGACTACTTCGCCCGCACCGTCGAGGGCCAGCAGTACGCGATCCACGGGCGCCGGCCCGCCGGCTCCGTCGCGGGCGAGGACGAGACGGTCCTGCTCGACGAGAACGCGCTCGCCGGCGACTCGCCCTACTTCGCCCTCGGCGGCTTCGCGATCACGCCGTCCCACGATCTCCTCGCGTACGCGACGGACTTCACCGGCGGCGAGCGCTACACGCTGCGTTTCCGCGACCTGCGCAACGGGGTGGATCTGCCCGACACGATCGACGACGTGTACTACGGCCTCGCGTGGTCGGACGACACGACGATCTTCTACGTCCGGCCTGACGACGCAGTCCGCCCATACCAGGTCTGGCGGCACGCGCTCGGCACCGACCCGGCCGCAGACGTTCTCGTGTTCGAGGAGCCCGACGAGCGGTTCTTCCTCTCGGTCGGCCGGACCCGCAGCGGCCGGTACCTCCTGATCGCGACCGACTCGAAGACGACGAGCGAGGTTCACTTCCTCCCCACCGACCGTCCCGACGCGGCGCCCGCCGTCGTGGAGCCCCGGACGCCGGGACTCGAGTACTCGGTCGAGCACCACGTGGACGCGGCGCACGGTGACCGGTTCTTCGTCGTCACCAACGCGGACGGCGCGCAGGACTTCAAGGTGATGGTCACGGATGTCGCGACCCCGGGTCGGAGCGCGTGGAGCGAGGTCATGGCTCACCGCCCCGGTGTCCGGATCCACGACGTCGACGCCTTCGCCGGGCATCTCGTCATCTCCTCGCGCGTCGACGGCCTCGAGCAGCTCCTGGTGGAGCGGCTCCGTGACGGCGAGCAGCACGTCATTGCGATGCCCGACCCCGTCTACTCGGTCTGGGCCGGTGAGAACCTCGAGTTCGAGACGACGACCATCCGCTACGGCTACACGTCGTTGGTGACGCCGAGCTCGGCGTTCGACTACTTCCTCGGGACGCGCGAATCCACGTTGATCAAGCAGACGCCCGTGCTCGGCGGGTACGACCCCGAGCAGTACACGTCGGCCCGCCTCTGGGCCACCGCGGCCGACGGCACCCGGGTCCCCATCTCGGTGGTGCACCGCACCGACACGCCGCTCGACGGCACCGCGCCCGCGCTGCTCTACGGCTACGGCTCCTATGAGATCCCCATCGACCCGTCGTTCTCCTCGGCCCGGCTCAGCCTGCTCGACCGCGGGTTCGTGTTCGCGATCGCCCACATCCGCGGCGGCGGCGAGCTCGGCCGGCGCTGGTACGACGACGGCAAGCTGATGCACAAGCGCAACACCTTCACCGACTTCATCGCCTGCGCCGAGCATCTCGTGGCGTCCGGCTACACGAGCCCGGAGCGACTCGGCGCGCGGGGCGGGAGCGCCGGTGGGTTGCTCATGGGCGCCGTGGCGGAGCTCCGGCCCGACCTCTTCCGTGCCGTGGTCGCCGAAGTGCCGTTCGTCGACGTGGTCACCTCGATGGCCGACCCGTCCCTCCCGTTGACGATCACGGAATGGGAGGAGTGGGGCAACCCGATCGAGGATCCCGTGGCGTACGAGTACATGAAGTCGTACTCCCCCTACGACAACGTGGCCGCCAAGGACTACCCCGCGTTCTTCGTCTCGGCCGGCCTCAACGATCCGCGGGTCGCGTACTGGGAGCCGGCGAAGTGGGTGGCCAAGCTGCGGGCGAACAAGACCGACGACCACCTGCTCGTGCTGAAGACGGAGATGGGGGCGGGCCACGGCGGGCCGTCCGGCCGCTACGACGCGTGGCGCGACGAGGCAACGGTCCTCGCCTTCCTCGTCGACCAGCTGACCGGGACCGTGCAGTGACCGTCGACGCCGCCGGCTCGCTCCACGGCTTCGCCGCCCTCGTCACCGGCGGGGGCAGCGGCATCGGGCTCGGGTGCGCCCGCCGGCTCGTGGCGGACGGTGCGTCCGTGACCATCTGCGGCCGGACCGAGGAGCGCCTGGCGGCCGCGTGCGAGGAGCTCAACGCCATCGCCTCGGAGACCGCCACCGTCCAGTACGCGGTCGCGGACGTCACCGACGAAGACGCCATCGCCGCCGCGGTCGCGCTCGCGTGCGAGCCGACGGGAACGCTCGTGGCCGCGATCGCGTGCGCCGGCGGTTCCGAGACGCTCGGACCGATCACCCAGATGGACACCGCCGCCTGGCGGCGGACGATCGATCTCAACATCACGGGCACCATGCTGACGATCAAGCACGCGGCCCGACCCATGGCACTCGCCGGCGGCGGTTCGATCGTCGGCGTCTCCTCGATCGCGAGCTCGCGCACCCATCCGTGGTTCGGCGCCTACGGAGTCGGCAAGGCCGGCATCGACCACCTCTGCATGCTGGCCGCCGACGAGCTCGGTGCGAGCGGCATCCGCGTCAACACGGTGCGGCCGGGACTGGTGGACACGGACCTCGTCGGGTTCGTGACGGCGGGCGGCCCGGTGCTCGACGACTACCTGGAGAACATGCCGCTCGGAAGGGTCGGCACGGTCGAGGACGTCGCCCAGCTCGTGCGCTTCCTCGTCGGTCCGGAGTCCACCTGGATCACCGGCCAGACCATCGGCATCGACGGCGGCCACTCGCTCCGCCGCGGCCCGGACTACCGATCCATCGTCGAACCCATCTACGGCCCCGACGGACTCCGGGGGATCGTCAACCCCTGAGACACACGGACGCCCGCCTGACCGCGCGCGGGCGCGTCGTAGTGGCGACGGTTCTTTGGTTTGGCGGGAGGGTCGGGTCGGTCATGGGTCTGGTCCGGGTGATGGGTCTGGCGCGGGTCTGGTTTCGGGGAGGAGTTCGGTTCCGTCCGGGCGGTGGATGTGGAGGTGGTGGCCGTTGAAGGTGAGGGTCCAGTCGGGTTGGTGGACGACGCTGTGGTGGTGGTCGCAGAGGAGGATGAGGTTGTCGTGGTTGGTGGGGCCGCCGGCGTGCCAGGGGTGGATGTGGTGGGCTTGGCACCAGCCGGGGGGTCGGTTGCAGCCGGGGTATCGACAGCCCTGGTCGCGAGCGACGATGGCGCGTCGCAGTGCGGCGGA
>JBBSAM010000043.1:0-33029 GCA_038252255.1 Acidimicrobiia bacterium
CCCTGATCCAACCCCTGATCCAGGCCATCTGCCTCGGCAACACCGTCGACGACGTCGCCACCGGCGTCCTCTACATCCACCCCGCACTCAGCGAAGTCGTCGAACAGGCCCTGCTCGACCTGAAGCGCCCCGACCGCTGAGCTCCGCGGATCCGACCGATCAGCACAAGTACTCGCCGAGGGCGCCGTCGACGGGCGCCCCGATCGCGTCGGCAGCTTGCGCCGGGCCGAGCACCACCAGCTCCGCATGCGTCGACGCCCGACGCTTTCCACGCTCGTCGAGCACCTCGGCGTCAGCGATGATTCGCTCGGCGGTCTGCTCGACGACGCGAGCCTCCACCCGGTACGGGACTCCGAGCTTCACCGGACGATCGAACACCGTGCTCGTCGTATGGGTGACCGCGAACTTGCCGCCCATCGCGATCGAGGCCCACGCGACCGCCTCATCGAGGATCGCCAAGGTCACCCCTCCATGCACATAGCTCGGCGCCCCGGAGAACCGGCCGTCAAGTACGAAGCTCGCGAACACGATCCCGGCGTCGACGTCGTGCGAGAACGGAATTCGCAGTCCGTCGGCGTTCGCCGGCTCGCAGACGAAACAATTGGACTCGAAACCCCAGCCCGCATTCGTCAACGCGCGAATCGTCATCCGGTACCACCTCTACTCGTGGCGCGAGCGCACCATCCCGCGCCCGATCGGAGACGAAACCCGTCCGAGCACTCATTCCTTCCACCACGAGGAACTACTTCGGGTCATGAGCTGGAGAACCTCTGTCCTCTACGTGACGTCGAGTGAAGGCACTGGGTGTGAATCACGCGCGGGCCGACAATCTGACGGGCCCCGTTGGTGGCTCCACGTTCGCTGGTGGTGAGGTCAGGTGGTGCGGTAGCAGCTCACGTGGTCGGTGGTGGATTCGTCGTACGGCTCGTGTTTCCAGCCACCGAAGCGGTCTTGGAGGGTGAGACCGGCGACTTGGGCCATTGCGTCGAGCTCAGCGGGTGAGCCATAGCGCAACACGACGCGATACCGATGTACACCTTCGCGGTCGGCGAGGACGTGCTCGTTGTGGATCCGCTGCATGGTGGGTTCGTGGCGCGAGATGACCACGTGCGCTCGACTGTCGTCGAGATGACGGACGTGAGTGCGGCGGTTGTGGTCGAACCGGGTGGGGTCAGGCACGAACGCTTCGACCACCAACAGCCCACCGGGCCGCAGATGCTCGCGCGCGCAGCGCAGGCAACGGATCTGGTGTTGTTGGTCGGGCAGCATGAACAGAGTGCTGACCGCGCTCACGATCACTTGGTACCGGTCGGGGAGCGCGAACGCTGCCATGTCGGCTTCGATGACCGTGATGTTGTCGCTTCCGGTACGGGACCGGAGTTCGGCGAGCATGGCCGGGCTGGCATCCAGGCCGTGTACCCCCACGCCCGCCGCGGTGAGCGGGATCGCGAGACGGCCGGTCCCGACACCCAAGTCGAGTACCGGTCCCCCATCCGCGGCGGCCGTGAGGAACTCCACGGCATCGTGGGTACGGAACGCGTCTGCGTAGATCTGGTCGTAGACCCCGGCATGGGTCTCTCCATACGCGGCCGGGTCATACGCAACCGAGTCCGTTCCTGGCTCCACAACACGACCGTACCGATATCACCCAACCCACGCGCGCATCCGGTTGGGGCGCACTGATACTCCGCTGTCAATGCGGCGAGGTCCGCGATGAGGATCGCGGTAGAGGCGTCGGGCGAGGTAGCTGCGAATAGGCGCGGGTGGCGGGGTCGCTGCGGAGGCGACCGTCGCGATGACCCAGAGCGCGTTGTTGGCTTGGCGGTCCCCGGAACGGTTGAGCCGGTGACGAATGGTCTTCCCGGACGATGCTTGGATCGGGTTCACTCCGCAGAGCACGGCGAAGCCGGACTGGGTCCGGATGCGCGCCGGGTTGTCGCCCGCGGCGATGGGGAGCTTCGCGGCGACGTCGCGTGAGACATCGTGCTCGGTGACGAGGTTCGGGGCGGCAGCCTTGACGAGTTCGTCGAGGTCCGGGTCAGTCGGCGCGCCGTGGGTGATGAGCAGCGTTGCGAAGGTGTGTCGCGTTGTCACATCGTGAGCGTCCCGCCTCCGCGGAGCCACGTCAGCACTTCGCGACGGGTGAGTGGGCCACGCGCGCGCCAGGAGTCGACGACGCCTTCGTTGGCGAGCTGCAGCGCTGCAGGGCGCGCGGCGGCTACCGGATCCTGCGCGATGCCGCAGTAGGTCGCCGCGACGTCGAGACCGAGCAGGCGCGCGGCGCTGAGCCCGAAGATCTTCTGCTTCAGCTCCGGGGTCAGCGCGGGATACCCGTACCGCTCCTGGAACGCGGGTGTGATCTCGAACGATCGGAACGCCATGATCTGCGGCTGCGGCGATCCGTACCAGATCGCATCGGTCCCCCAGAGCACGCGGTCTTCACCGACGCGGGTCAGGAGCTTCCCGAGGACGTGGGCCGCTTCGTCCGGATGGCTGAGCACCTCGCGCCACGTAGTGCCGAGCTCGCACCACACGTTCGCGTTCGGTGGGACTCCATGCCGATCGAGCGCGGCGATCAACGAGCTCGTGCCCCGGCCGGCGTTCGCCGGGTCATACGGCCCCTCGCTCAGCTCGCGCTCGTACGCGGAGTGGTACACGACGAACTGCATGGACGGGAAGAGCTTGGCCGCCGCGACCAGGTCGTCGGGGCCGTTGCGGGCGAGGTCGAACCCCTGGAGCGGGAGGCCCTTGTGCGCGCACACGATGCGTCCCCCGAGATCATGGATCCGTTCGATCATGGGGAGACCGATCATGGGGTCGACCAACGAGTAGCCGCGGCCGCCGGGTCCCCACGCGGTGTACGCCTTGAACGATGCCGGCGTGCCCGTCTCGACCTGCGCGGTCACGACGTCGAGTGCCGCTTCGATCGGTCCGAAGTTGGGCGCGAGCACCACCTGGGGCAGGACGCGCGGCGCGCTCCCGAGTGCGAGTGACGCCGCGAACTGCGCGGTTGCGAGGTTCTCGGCATAGGGCACCGGTGCATCGCCAGGACCAGAGTTCGGCACGTCAGTGAGCATGGCGACGGTCGTGTCGCTGGCGAGGAAGAGGTCGTGGATGTAATGCGCACGGTCGAGACACACCAGTGGGTCCGGCTCGTCGCAGCTCGCCGGCACCAGTCGCTGGATCATCCGGTCCATCGCCGGCGCAACCTGTCGCCAGGGGCCGTCGGGCATGACGTGATGAGTGTGCACATCGACGATGAGCTCACCGGTACCACCGAGCGCAGCTGCGCAGGCGGGCGCGTCCTCCGGGTCCGGGGCGGCGAAGCGGCCCCCCGAGGTGGTGCTCGTACTGCCCGCGCCGGCGCGCTTCGCGCCGTCGCCGCCCCCCGAGCACGCGTTCAGGACTCCGAGCGTCAGCGCGACGCCGCCGGCCGACTGCAGGAAGCTCCGCCGTGAGACGCCGGTGCGTCGGGCGATCCGATCAGCCCGGTGCAGCACCTCGGCCACGATCCAGCGATCGCGGGCAGTGGGCGGGCGGGGGACGAACTCGCCGTTGCTGACCTCGCCCGGCAGGATCGGCAGAGCCGGACTCCGCTCATCGAGCTCACGGCGCCGACGCGCAGACCACACCACAGAAACCGTACCCCGCGACCACTCGAGGGGTTCCCGATTCGGCCCGCAAGCGCAATCGGGCTGCGAACATGGAACCTCGATCGCAACCGCGGGGTAGCAGGGACACGGAATGATCCCCACCGACTCGGAGCTGGTCGGCCGCGCCCAGGCCGGCGACATCGAGGCGCTCTGTGAGCTCATGGAGCGTCATCGGACGGTCGCGCTCCGAGTCGCCTACGCAATTGTCGGAGTCGAGGCCGAAGATGTGATCCAGGAGGCGTTCGTCAGGGCCGCACGGAGCCTCGACCAATTTCGCGCCGGAGCTCCTTTCCGGCCCTGGTTGTTCACGATCGTCGCGAACGATGCGCGCAACCGTCGCCGCTCCGCGTCTCGCCGGGAAGCGCTCCAGCTTCGAGTCGCCCGGCGGGACCCGGGCGACGTAGCGGGAGCATCCGGCACCCGTTCCCCCGAGGAGATCGCCATGGCCAACGAGGAGCGACGGGCGCTCCTGCTCGCCGTCACTGAACTTCCCGACCGCGACCGCGAGGTGATCGCGCTGCGCTACTTCGCGGACCTCTCCGAAGCCGAGACCGCCACCGTCCTGAAATGCCCAGTCGGCACCGTCAAGTCGCGACTCGCTCGAGCACTCGGGCGGCTTCGGCTCTCATTCGGGGTGGGGGTGGTGTCGTGATCGACCTGGAAGCGCAGCTGCGCGACCTCGGGACGCATCTCGCCCATCCATCGGGTGATCGAATCATTCCGCACCTCCGCGCGACCATCTCGGAACCGATCCCGGGTTCAGACCCTCAGTCGCAGCGGTCGCGTCGTCACAGGTTCGTGACGGTGGCGTCTGTCGCGGCGGCACTCCTGCTTGCGCTGGTGATCCCGCCGAGCCGAGACGCGATCGTCGACGTCCTCGGACTCGGCTCGAGCGCGGCGAACGGGCCCGACCGCAGCGCCGCGACACACCCGCAACCACACGACAGACCAACGGTGACGACCAAACATCGACCGGCTGCGACCTCCGAGCTCGGGCTCCAGGCCGCGCGCTCGGTGGTCGACTTCCCGATCGGAGTCCCCGGACAGGTTGCCGACGCTCCCCGCGTGACGGTCGACCATCGGGTGCCGGGAGGTCTGGTCGCGCTCGACTACCCGACGTTCCGAGTCGTCGAAGTGGCGTCACCCCCCGACGTCGCGGAGGAGCTCGCCCGGATGATCCCCGCGGAGAGTCAACTTCGCACGGTCTCCATCCGGGGCCGGACCGGCATGTGGATCACCGGGACTCATCACGAGATCTCGTACTTCGATCGTGACGGGAACGTCCGGCGAGGCGCGACGCGCCCGACGGGGCACGTCCTCCTCTGGGAAGAGAACGGCGTGACCTACCGGGTCGAGGGCTTCGCGGACGAAGCCTCCGCCATGCAGCTGGCTACTTCGATCGTCTGAACGCGAACTGAACGGCACTGTTGCGTGAGCGCAAAACGGACAAGGTTCGGGCTGCCCTACCAAAGCAAGCGTCGGTGTGAACGAAACAGGAACTCCTAAATCGGTCAGAGCCAATCGCTTATACCGACGCCCGCGAGCGCTCCGACGGGGTCGCGTCGGTCCAATGCAACAGTCCCTGCCGAGGCTGCCGCACGGGCGGTCCTGTCGGGCGAACCGACCCGTGTCCCGAAGTCGCGTGATGGGATCGTCGAATCGGCCCACACCCTGCATGTGGTGAAACGCTCAGCGATCAAGTCCGAGCGACCGTACTGCCGTGGGACTTCGCGGTTCTCGGCTCAGGCCGCGGTGTGAACTCGGTTGCGGCCGGCGTGCTTAGCCTCGTAGAGCGCGGTATCGGCCGATCGCATCAGTTCGTCGCAGTTCGCGTCACGGGTGTCCGATTGGCGGCTGACGACACCGACCGAGACCGTGATGCGAACGCCGGCTGGTCGAGCGTTCTCCACCGCATTGCGCAGGCGTTCGGCCATGACGTAGGCCTCTTCTTCCGAAGCGCCGCCCGCGATGAGGAGGAACTCTTCGCCACCGATCCGGTACACCTCGTCACAGGTGCGGAGCGAAGCGCGCATCACGCCTGCGAGTTCACGCAACACCGCGTCGCCACGGTCATGACCGAACCGATCATTCACACCCTTGAAGTGGTCGACGTCAACGGCGAGCAACGCGATCGGACTCGCGACATCGATCGCCTGCTGCCGGACCGCCGCGAACCGATTCGGCAGCTCGCGTCGGTTCATCAAGCCCGTGAGCGGGTCGAGCATCGCCTCTCCTCGATACCGGAGTTCGGTGCGCATCATCACGTATCCGACTGCGGTCACCACGCCAACCACGCACGCGGCCGAGAACACCCGAGCGAGTCGCAGGTCTCCCGCCACGGCCGCCCCGGTCGACGCGACGATCAGCGTCACGAACGTGAACCCGAGCCCGACGACGACGCCCCGACGCGAGAAATACGACGGTAATCCGACGCACACCATTGCGAGCCACGCAAGGTAGGGGGAGCTCCACCCGCCAGTGAAGAAGATCCCGACCCCCGTGAGCGCCTGCGTGTAGGCAAACATCGCAAAGAGCCAGTACTCAGGACACACGCTGCGAGCCGCGAAGACTCGAAACACGGAACCGCCGGCCGCTCCGAGCACGAGAACACCGACGATCCACCATCCGAAGACCGGCCCTCCAGCCAGAAGCGCGACCAGTCCGATCAGGTACATCACTGCCGTGCCGCCGATGACCGCACGATTCAACTCGAGCATCCGCGTTCGTTCGAGTGGTCCCTCGCACAACCATGTCGACACCCCTGATGACATGGCTCTGAATCGACACATTTCTGAGCCACTTGAGGCAGCGTGCGGTCACCACACTGAGGTGGCGCGTGCGTAGGTAGATCGGCGGCTCCGGGGAATCGCCCTCTGAGTGTGATGGAAGCTCGTCCGGAGCTGTGACCTGCGGTGACGCGGCACCTCGTCGGAGCCGGTAGGGGCTCGGCGGATGGCCCGCTTCTACCGCCTTGTCCGACCAATCGTGGATGTCGTCGTGCTGTGGGCCCGTTCAGACGTACCGCCACCGGCCCGCGCCCTTCACCTGAGCGCCATCATCATCGACGAACCAGCGGTTCCCGACGAGTGTCGGCCCGGCCGCGCCGCGTCGCCCAGGAGTGGCGTGAACCGCTGCACCCACCGGAACATGGTGAAGTGATCGACCTCGATCCCGCGCTCGACGAGGAGCTCTTCGACGTCGCGATACGAGAGGCCGTATCTCAAGTACCAGCGGACCGCGAGGATGGGGGGATAGAGCATCGGTTTCCTCACTTCTTGTCACTCCCTCTTCCGGTGCAGGTCAGAGCGTCGAGCTCCAGGTCGGAGACCATTTCGGTTGACCGCCAGTGACCACGAGTGACCACCAGCACCGCTCGTGACGGGCACGCAACGGGCACGGGTTTCAAGGGCACGAACGGGCACGCCACGCGCACAGCGCGGTAGCACCGGCGGGCGAGCGGCCCGAAGGGGTCGTCGAGCTGTCGCATCATGACCATGACCATCTCGCATCG
This sequence comes from Acidimicrobiia bacterium, assembly GCA_038252255.1. Lineage (GTDB taxonomy): Bacteria > Actinomycetota > Acidimicrobiia > IMCC26256 > JAENVU01 > Chersky-806. The sequence continues at coordinate 7,165 of JBBSAM010000043.1, forward strand.
CATTCATACGCGCATCATGGAGGACTGCCCTTCACGCGCGGCTGCACCGCGCGCCTGACCGCATCAACACCGTTCTCTTGAGATACCCGTCCGGGTGTTCAGTCGTCGAGTCGTTCGGTGAGCCACACCACCAACGCGGCCTCGTCGAGCTCGCCGGCCGCGATGGATTGCATCGTCGTGACAGCATCGTCGGCTGCGACATTGAGCTCGTGATCGTTCAGCGCGCAGAACATCGTGAGGGCCTGCCACCCGAGCCGCTTGTTGCCGTCGGGCAGCGGGTGGTTCCGCACGACGAGCACCGCGGCCTTCTCGACGAAGCTCAGGGCGGTAACCGATCTCCAAGGCGGCGAGGTCGCTCGATCCGGTGTAGTTCACGCGTCCGGACACTTCGAGCGAGAGGTGTGCGGCCAAGTGTTCGAAGTCGGTTCCGACGTTGCGTCGCTCGGCCGGGAGCGGCACGGGAAGTACATGCGGATCGCCGACAGCACTTCCGATGATCCGGACTCGATAGCCGTGACCTCGAGCGCGCACGTTCCAATCGTGTCCGTCGGTTTCGCTGTGCACAACCGATAGCGGCGGTGTGAGCCGGATGACGTCGGCGCCGATCCTCACGACAACTCCGCCGACGGTCGCCGACAGACGGCCGGCAGTCAGGACGCCGCCGCTGAACGCGACGCATACGTCGGGTCGGTCGAAGCCTTGCGCTTGTCCCCACCACCAGCGTTCGGGGAAGCCGGCGCCCCAGTTCTTCTCGGCGTACACGTCGGCGCCGTCGAACCTCCACGCCGCATCTTCGATGTGAGCGGTGCCCGCGACCGATCCGCCGAGGACGTGCGGATGCCAGTACTGCCCGAGGAACGGCACCGCCGAGAACATGCCGCCACCGCCCCGGGCCCGCGGCCACGTCACCAGCCGAGACAAAGACAAGTCGGCACGGGCGTCACCGCCGAGATCGACGTGCACCTCGCGCTCGGTGGCCACGAACGCGCCGTCGCCCGCGGTCACCAGGAACCGGTCGGTGGCCGCCGTGGCACCCGACATGACCACCGAACGCACGAAGTGCCCTGGATGCGCGGCGATCGCGACCGTTGCCCAATCGCCATCGGGATGTCGATTGACGCCGCAGAGCACCACGAGAACTCGGTTGCTCGCGATGTCGGTCACCCGCCAGAAGTAGCCCTCCATCTCGGCGCCATGCGACGGCCGCGGGTCACCGAAGGGGAGGTTGGCGCCGGTACGGCGATACCGCTCGTCGAGGCGGACGAACGCACTCACGCGGCCGGGACAGCCTCACACAGCTCCTTCAGCCGGGCGAGGATCTGCTCGGCCTCCTTCTCGTGGTGGCGTTCGAACCCGAGCTTGTCGACGATCTCACCGAGGAGCCCGAGCGGCGGGTCGTAATCGATGTCGAATCGCACACGAGTGCCGGTGCCGTCGGGACTGAGATGGTGGGTGAGCGATGCACGACCGTTGCTCGCCGACCGACCCTCGATGCGGATCAGGCGGTCCGGCTCGACCTCGGTCACCTCCCACTCGGTGTCGAACTCCACGCCGAGCACCTTCACCGCCTGCTCGAAATGATCGCCCGGACGGATCGGGCGCCCCGGAGCCTTTCGAACGGCCACAGTCATGTCGGAGAACTCCGTCAGTCGCTCGACGTTCGACAAGACCGCGAACACGCGCTCAGGCGGGCACGACACGACCACTTCGCGGGAAATATTGGTCACGACGACCTCCAAATAGGGCCAGGTGTCGGCCTGGACTGCGCGACACGCGGGTGCGCGTACCCAAGCTGCGGCGCTGCGTTCACTGTTCGAACGTGCGGACCTGAGTGATGGACTACCAGCTCCTTGCGCGTTCGTAAACACGTGTAGGCCGACAGCACCGCGCGTTGATGCCGAGCCCCCAGCAGGGCGGATAGTGCGCTCCTCGCAGCCGCCCGGCAAGATGCAACGCGTTGCTCACCTATCTGGTCGGGGTCATCGACGCGAGCCGGAAGCTCCCGTCTTCGGTGTAGGTCACTCCGCCGATCAGCGAATCGCTGTGCACCGTGATGACCCGCTGGTTTCGCAGCGGCAGCCCCGTCTGGGCGTCGAACCACACGTTGACGTCCTCGGTCCCGGTCTGGCCGCCGGTCAAGGTCCGCGACCGCTGGTAGTGCAATGCCTTCACCCGGCTCCCCCCGATGTCGAGGTCTTCCTGACCGACATACCTGTACGGACCCGCGGAGATGACCTCACCGCTCGACCCCGTCGAAGTCCCGTGACACCTCTGCATCCACTGGTCGCCGTCCGGCGAGGTGCTCGAAGTCGGTGTCGACGCTGCGTCGTTCGGCCGGCAGCGGCACCGGCAGCACGTGTGATTCCAGGCCCGCGTCGGCCCCGTCCAGGTCGATCTGGTGGTGAGCGACCTGGCCCGGATACATGAGGTGACGTCCGCTTGGCGGCGGGACGGCGCGACCGGCTGCACCCGCGTCTCAGGGGCGCCGACTGAGCGGTGCGATCGCCGGACCCTGAACGACCGCGCCGTCGGCGTCGAACCTCGAGCCGTGGCACGGGCAATCCGACGTACCGAGCGCCGCGTCTTCCTGCAGCACGCAGCCCTGGTGGCTGCACCGGGGCGCGGCGCGGCGCACGAGTCGGTCGACGACGAGGTGTGCGGTGGCGGTCTTGCCGATCGATACCAGCTCCCGGTTCACGGTCGACGCGATGCGGGTGGCATCGAACGCGGAGCTCCACGGAAGTTGCCGCCTGCCGATCGCCTCCGTGATGAGCTTGGCCGCGACGTAGCCGTTCGTCATGCCCCACTTGGCGAAACCGGTGGCGACCCATCGCCGCTGCGATCCGGGTGAGAGGCGTCCGATGAACGGCACGTGGTCGCTGGCAACCAGGTCGTGGGTCGCCCATCGGTGCGTCACCTCGACCCCACCGAAGCGTTCCGCTGTCCATTCTGCGAGTCCGTCCCAGCGGGCGCTGGTCGCCGCTCCCTCACCCATGTGGTGACCCTCGCCGCCGACGACGGCGATCACGGCGCCGTCGACGAAGGCCGGTCGGAGGGATCGTACGGAACGGTCACAGGAGAGGTACATGCCGTCCGGTACGGCACCGGGGATACGAGCAGCAAGCGCATACGACTGCATCGGCGTGCAACGGTTCGCGAGCAGTGCGGGATCGACGATCGGTGCCTGAGTCGCGATGACGACGTGACCGGCGGTGAGCTTCGCTCCACCGTCGATCAAGACCGTGCAACCGTCGCGACCTTCTTGCACTTGCATCACCGGGCTCTGTCCCGCCACCCGTTCGCTACCGAGTGCGGCGGCGAGCGCCGCGCAGAACGCCTCGGGATCGAAATGCAGCTGGTGGTCGAGCCGGACCGCTCCCGCTACCGGGAACGGGAGGTCGGTCTCGGTCACCCAGCGCACGGGGAGCCCCGCCGCGAGCGCTGCCTCGTGCTCGTCGCGCGCCTGGGTGAGGGAGTCGGGCTCGGTGGCGTACGTGAACGCCGGCGCCTCGGTGAGCGCGCACTCGATCCCGAGGTCTTCGACGACGCCGCGGATGCCGTCGACCGCGTCAAGCTGCGCGGCGGCGTACTCGGCTGCCACTTCGGGCCCGCGGGCGCCTCGGATCGTGCGGTAGACGGTGCCCTGGAGCGCCGTGATCTTGCCGGTCGTGTTGCGGGTGGCGACTCCCCCGATGTCGTGTCGGTCGAGAACGACCACGTCGGCGCCCGAACGGGCGAGCAACGTCGCGGTGAGCAACCCGGTGATCCCGGCCCCGACGACGACGACGTCAGCCGACCGATCAGTCTGGAAGCTCGGGTAGTGCGCCATCGGCGTCTGCGCCCACAACGAGGCGCTGCGCCAGTTCACTGCGTCGCCGTCTTTTGGGTCCGAACGGGGATTGCTCATGCGGCGAGATAATACCCACTGGGTCGGCCGAACCGGCAGAGCAAACGAGTTTGCGGCTCGGAACAATGGGGCACATCTTCGACCGACGCGTCGACGCGCTGAGCGCGCAACCAAAGGCGGGCGTTCGTGGCGGCACTGTTCGACAAGATTGATCCCCGGTCGGCCCCGGCTCACGGCCGATCACGCAACGGTTGGCTGCGAAACAGCAAGCTCGCGTTGGTCTGCCTCGCGATCTTCGCCGTGCTTCTCGTTGCCCAGAGCCTCACCGGCTGGAGGGAGCGCAACAACGACGCGCGATCCCACCACGCAACGGCCATCTCGTATCCGCACTATCTCACGACTGGGCATTTCTACGAGACAACGTTCGAGAACTGGGAGAGCGAATTTCTCCAGATGGGGGCCTACATCCTGCTCACCGTGTTCCTGATCCAGAAGGGATCCGCGGAGTCGAAGAAGCCTGAAGGTGAAGCCGTCGACGATGATCCGGCGAGCCATCGGGACGATCATGACGCTCCCTGGCCGGTACGGCGGGGTGGGATCTGGCTCGCGCTCTACAAGAACTCTTTACTCCTCGCGTTTCTCGTGCTGTTCCTGGCGTCCATGCTCGGCCATGCGCTCGGGGGAACTGCCGAGTTCAACGCGGAGCAAGCCCAGCACGGAGCAACGTCGCAGGTCTCCGTCGTGGAGTTCGTGCAGACGAGCCAATTCTGGTTCCAGTCGTTCCAGAACTGGCAGAGCGAATTCCTCGCTGTCGGTTCGATCGTGGTGCTCACGATCTTCTTGCGCCAGCAAGGCTCTGCCGAATCGAAGCCTGTCTACGCGCCTCACCGGCAAACCGGTTCGGACTGAGCCCGCGTCGCGTCGTGGCCTTGCCGAGGTCGGCCTCGATCGCCGAGCTGGGAGTTCGAAGCGGTTGGTCCGGTGTGGCAATCGGGTTCGGGGCGGGCTGGCCCGGGTATCGCGTGACAATGAGATCGCTGTTCCGTGTGGTTCGCAGCACCGAGTCCGATCCAGGGCCGATCCTCGCTACTGCGATTCACGCCGGGCACGACCTGCGGCCAGAGGTCGCGTCGCGCCTGGTACTCGATGAGGATGTTCGGCGACGCGAGGAAGATCCATATACCGACCGGATCGCCGCGGTCGCGGCGACGACGTTCGTCGTCGACCGATCCCGGTTCGAGGTCGATCTCAACCGTTCGAGGGACGCCGCGGTTTACGAACGGCCGCAAGACGCCTGGGGCCTCGAGGTGTGGGCCACTCCCCTCGACGCCTCGCTGATCGAACGTTCTCGCTTCCTCCATGACGAGTTCTACGCTGCGCTGGCAGACGCTCTCGATCAGCGGGCGGGGCGATTCGTCGTCTTGGACGTGCACTCCTACAACCATTGCCGACGGGGCGCCGCGGGTCCCCCTGACCCCACCGAGGGGAGTCCCGAGGTCAACGTCGGCACAGGTTCGCTCGACCGGCGTCGCTTCGGCAACGTTGTCAGCCGCTTTCTGGCTGATCTCGGTGATGCGAAGGTCTTCGGAGAGCCGATCGACGTCCGCGAGAACGTCCGGTTTCGCGGTGGCTATTTGTCTTCGTGGGTCCATGACCGGTATCCCGAACGGGGTTGCGCGCTCGCGCTCGAGTTCAAGAAGGTCTTCATGGACGAGTGGACCGGCGACGCTGACTGTGCGCACATCGACGCGTTCGGCGATGCGCTGGCGAGCACGTTCTCGGGATTGGTCGCCGAGCTGAACGCAAGCCCGTGAGTACCGTGCGGTCGACGCTGAAGCACGAAGACCTCGCCGTCGACCGGGAGCTCGCCGACCTCAGCTCGAGCTTCCAGTTCCTGCTCGACGTCACTCCGATCAACATCGAAGCGGCCCGCGCCGAATTCCTCGATCAGAGCACCGGGGAGCCGCGATTCGAATACCGCCCGCTGGAGGATGACCCCGAGGTCGTCAAGACGCGCCTGGCCGCGATCGACCCGGAGGCGGTCGAGGACCCGGCGGTGTCGCATCTCCTGCAGTCGAAGCACCGAGAGCTCTCCCTCCAGCTCGAGATGCTCTGCGCCCGCGATTCCGCCACGTTTCGGACGTTGAGCATCGAGCTGTACGGCGCCGTGAGCCCCTCGCTGCTCGAGCGGGCCGAGCAGATTCTCCACGTGACCGACCCGCCCGACGTCACCGATTCGTGGCTCGACGCGAACGAGTTCGCTCAGCGCGCAGAGGAGGAGCTCAAGTGGTACCGGACCCAGAGCCCGGACATCTCGACTCACGTCGAGGTCAGGAGAGACTGCAGCGCGATCATGGTCTCAGGCGGGGATCTGCTGATACCGGAGTCGACGCGCGTCGCAACTGCTCGGGTCGACCCGCTGCTGCAGCACGAGATCGGCACCCACATCGTCACGCACGTCAACGGCACTCGACAGCCGTTGCGACTTCTGGCCGGTCTTGCCGGATACGAGGAGACGCAAGAGGGGATGGCGCTTCTGGCCGAGTACATCGTCGACGGTCTCACCGTCGCTCGGCTCCGCCAGATCGCGAGCCGTGTCGTCGCGGTCGACCTGATGTTGAACGGCGCCACCTTCCGCGCGGTTCACGAGATCTTGGCGGCGGCGGGCTTTACGCCGGTCGGCGCATTCTCCACCGCGATGCGGGCCTTCCGGTCGGGGGGGCTCACCAAAGACGCCGTCTATCTGCGCGGGCTGACCCGTTTGCTGGCGCACCTCGGCGCCGGACGGGGCATCGACGCATTGCTGCTCGGCAAGATGCCACTCGAGGCAGTCCCTCTCGTCGAAGAGCTCCTTGCCCGAGGTGCACTCGTCGACCCGCTGCTGACTCCTCGCTATCTCGTCCGACCCGAAGCCGAAGTCCGTCTCGGCGCCATCGGACCGACGACCAGCGTCTTCGATCTCGTCAAAGGAGCCCACTGATGCGTGTCGGATTCGTCGTCAATCGAGTCGAGAGCGAGCAACCGGTCTTCACAACGACTCGTCTCGCTCGCACGGCGATCGCCAACGGGCACGAAGCGTGGCTTCTCGGAGTGGACGACTTCGCCCACGACCCGGATGGTGCTGTCTCCGCTCAGGCGCGCAGCTCATCGAGCGCCGGCGACTCGCTTGAGTCGTTTCTCGAGCGCGTCCAGGGCGACGACGCGATCCAGGAACGGATTTGCATCGATGACCTCGACGTCCTGATGATGCGCAACGATCCGGCAGAAGACGTCGTTGATCGTCCGTGGGCGGTCACCGCCGGAGTCCTCTTCGGACAGCTGGCTGTGGCGCGGGGCGTCCTGGTGGTCAACGACCCGTCGAGCCTCGCGAACGCACTGAACAAGACCTACTTCCAGCACTTCCCGGCCGCGCTACGACCTCGCACGTTGATCTCGCGCGATTCCGCGGCCATCGTCGAGTTCGTGGACCAGGTCGACGGCCGCGCGGTGCTCAAGCCGCTGCAGGGATCGGGTGGAGCGGGGGTCTTCCTGGTGTCCGAAAACGAGTCGCCGAACCTCAACCAGATCATCGATGCCATCTCCCGCGACGGGTACGTCGTGGCCCAGGAGTTCCTTCCCGACGCGGAGAACGGCGACGTCCGCATCTTCGTCATGAACGGCGAGCCGCTGCAGCTCGACGGGAACTACGCCGCGTTCCGACGCGTGAACCACGGCGCCGACCTTCGTTCGAACATGCACCTCGGGGGAAAAGCGGAGAAGGTCGAGATGACCGACGAGATGCTCGAGGTCGTCGAGCTCACTCGCCCGAAGCTCATCGCCGATGGCATGTTCCTCGTTGGGCTCGACGTCGTGGGCTCCAAGCTCATGGAGGTCAACGTGTTCAGCCCCGGCGGGTTCGGGACGGTCGAGGGGCTGTTCGGCTTCCAGCCGGCGGAATTGGTCATCGAAGCCCTGGCTCGGAAGGTCGCGTTGCGGGCGGAGTATCACGACACCACCGACAACCGGCAGCTCGCAGTGCTCTGAGCCCACCATCAAGGGCTCTGTTGCGTTAGGTCGAACACGCACGAGAGCGCGAACTCAGGTGGCGACGACATCGCCGCCCGCACCCGACGCAACGATGCTTCTGGCTGACTCAGGGCTGCGGAGGTCACCAGACGCCTGTCGGTCACCGTCGCGAGTGCGCCGAGCACGCTCCAGACGAAGGGGCTCTGGCCCTGGCGGTCGATCCACGGGTGGAAGTGATCGGAGATCGCGCACGAGGTGAAGCCGGCCGACTCGGCCTGCTGGGCCCACCGGATCATGTCCCTCGGGTCCATCTCCTCACTTGAAAGGGAGCAGCCGATCTTCATCTGAGCTCCTGTGACTGGTCGGAGTTGTGACGGCTCCTAGGTCCGGTCGACGAGCGCTTCACGCGCCCAGAACCGACCGGTGCGGCAGAGCTTCATGAACGATGCGACGCTCGCCTTCGTGCCGTCGACGGCGACGACACCGTCATCGGGCTCGATCCCCGCCGCGTCGAGCAGGCCGCGCGCGGACGGTGCGTAGCCGAGGAACTTGCAGTGCGCGAACGCGTCCGAGACGAAGTCTTTCGTCGTCGCGTCCGTCGCGAGCTGCGCGGCGCCATCCTCCGAGGCGAGCAGCAACACCGCGTCGTAGAGCACCGAGGGGCCGCCGCCGATCTTCTGCTGTGCCTCGACGAGCGTGCCGTCGCTCATCGTGAACCCCCCGACCTTCGGCGCGATGTACTCGAGGAGAGCACCTTCCGTCTCGATTGCGCGCTCGAGCTGGACCAGCAGCTTGGTGTCCGTGCCGTCGGTCACGAGCGCGCCGAGCTTGCGGCCCGCGAGGGAGTCGGGTGGGTTGCGCAAGATGCTCAGCGTCGGTGAGTCCGGCAGGTCGGTGATCGGCTGACGGGCCGCGGGCGACTTCGCCGGCAGGCTCACGAGTCCGAGCCCATCGGCGATCGTCGCCGCGAGGCCTTCGTCCACGTTGCGGAGGTTGGCGACCATGCGCTCGCGAATCTCGAGCGTCTCCACCTTGCTCAGCTCGAATACGAACGCGTCACCGATGTGCTTCTGCTCGATCGGATCCTGACTCATGAAGAACTGGCGGGCCTGGCTGTAGTGATCGGCGAAGCTCTCCGGCCGCAGGCGCCGCTTCTCGCCGCCCTCTTCGGCGGGATACGTCTCGAACCCGTTCACAGGGTCCTCCCGAGGACCGCCGATGTCCGCGCTCCAGGAGTTCGGCTCGTAGTTCGCGCGCCCGACCGGGTTCACCGTCGCCATGTGGCCGTCCTGCTGGAACGTCGCGAACGGGCATTTCGGTGCGTTCACCGGCAGGTGCACGAAGTTGGGGCTCCCCAGGCGCTTCAACTGCGTGTCGAGATACGAGAAGTTTCGTCCTTGCAGCAGCGGGTCGTTGGTGAAGTCGACTCCCGGGATGACGTTGAGCGTCCCGAATGCGACCTGCTCGGTCTCCGCGAAGAAGTTGTCGACCGTGCGGTCGAGGACGAGTCGGCCCACCCTGCGGATCGGGATCTGCTCCTCCGGGATGAGCTTGGTGGGGTCGAGCACGTCAAACTCGAAGCGGTCGGCAAACTCATCGTCGAAGAGCTGGACGCCGAGCTCCCACTCCGGGAAGTCGCCCGACTCGATCGCATTCCACAGGTCTCGCCGATGGAAGTCCGGATCCGCGCCATTGAGCTTGACGGCCTCGTTCCAGACCACCGACTGCATCCCCTGCTTCGGCTTCCAGTGGAACTTCACGAACGTCGATCGACCGCGCGCGTTCACGAACCGGAACGTGTGGACACCGAAACCCTCCATGAACCGGAAGGACCGCGGGATAGCACGGTCGGACATCGCCCACATCAGCATGTGGGTGGACTCCGGCATCAGCGATGCGAAGTCCCAGAAGTTGTCGTGGGCGGTCTGGGCTTGGGGAAAGCCACGGTCGGGCTCTTGTTTCGCCGCGTGGATGAGGTCGGGGAACTTGATCGGGTCCTGGATGAAGAACACCGGGATGTTGTTGCCGACGATGTCCCAGTTGCCTTCGCGGGTGTAGAGCTTCACCGCGAACCCGCGCACGTCGCGCGCCAGGTCCGGTGAACCCTTGTTGCCGGCCACGGTCGAGAAGCGCACGAACGCCGGGGTCCGCAGACCCTTCTCGGAGAACGGGTCCGCACGCGTGACATCGGCGAGAGATCCATAGCTCTCGAAGAAGCCGTGGGCTCCGAAGCCGCGAGCATGGACGATGCGCTCGGGGATCCGTTCGTGGTCGAAATGGAAGATCTTCTCGCGAAAATGGAAGTCCTCGAGCGCAGCCGGACCGCGCGGGCCGACCCGGAGGGTGTTCTGATCGTCGGCGACCGGAACACCCTGCTGGGTCGTCAGCACCGAGCGACCGTCAACTGCACTCTGGTGAGTGTCGCCGCCGGGCGCTCGTTCCACTGACTCTTCGCCGTACTTCACCGTCTTGCGCTTGGTGCTCATGACACAGGCCTCCGGGGATCGTTCCACGATGCGTCGCGCGGCGGGTCCGGCCAGGCAGCCGTTGCTCGCGAATGTTTCCCGCAACCTTGCACCGCAAACCCACGGGTCGCGTGCGGTGGGCGCTGAGGCTGGCGGGATGATGCCTCGTCGTTGTCTTCCGGTGCCCGCAGTCCCGAGTTCGGCGTTCAAGGGGTTCCGGTACCCGCCCGAGGTGATCATCCTGGCGGTCTGCCGGTACTTGCGGTACGGAAGTGACAACGATCGCGACCGTCCGCACTCAACTCGCCGATGCCATCGACACGGTGCCGCCCGAGTGGGTCATGGTCGAGGACGACGAAACCGCGCCGAAGTTCTACGCGGGTACGGCCGAGCACTACCTCGAGGAACTACGAGCCGCGATCGACGAAGGGCACGCCCACGGCGTGAAGGTGGCCGACGCTTCCGACGCGGCGGCACCGGCGTCGGGTTTATCCGGTCGGCCTATAGGGGTAGGCAGCCAATCCCCCAACGTCAAGGAGAGCGAAGATGTCGATCGACGCCAAAGTGACCAAGGATTTGGTACAGACCTGCAAGGACGGTCAGGAAGGCTTTGCGAAGGCGGCGGACAAAGTCGCCGACTCGGGCCGTGACGATCTCGCTCGGCAGTTCCGCGAGTTCTCGGAGCAACGCGGCCAGTTCGCGACGGAGCTCGAAGGCCTCGCCGCCGGGTACGGCGACGACGCCGAGAAGTCCAGTTCGGTGGCCGCCGCCGTCCATCGCGGGTGGATGACGGTGAAAAACGCGATTTCGGGGTCCGACGTCGAAGGTGTACTCGATGTCGCCGAGCAGGGCGAAGACCACGCCAAGTCCGAATACGCCAAGGCACTCGAGGAGGACATCTCCGAGGGGCTACGTGCCGTTATCGTCCGTCAGCAGACGGCAGTTACGGCCGCTCACGACACCGTGAAGCGTCTGCGGGACACGCAATCCTGACGGCGCTGTTGCGTTGAGCCAGTTGAAGCGTCCCGGGTTTAGTGGAGGGCTGGTTGTCCCGGCTCGGGTTGAGGCCGGGAAGGGTTGTCACGGTAGTAGTCGGCTTCGAACTCGACTGGTGGCTTGTAGCCGATCGAGCTGTGGAGCCGTATTTCGTTGAACCAGTACACCCAGTTGAGGGTGGCGAGCTCGAGGTCGTCGACGCCACGCCACGGTCCTTCGTGTCGGACGCATTCGGTCTTGTAGAGGCCGATCACCGATTCGGCCAGAGCGTTATCGAACAAGTCGCCGACGGTGCCGATTGACGCGACGGCGCCGGCTTCGTCGATGCGGTTCGTGTATCGGATCGTGGTGTATTGACTGCCGGCATCGGAGTGGTGGATGAGTCCCTCGACGAGTTGTTCGGCTTGGGCGCGGGTCCAGAGCGCCATCTCGAGCGCGTCGAGTGGAAGCTCGGTCGGCATCGTGGCTTTGGTGCGCCACCCGACGATGCGACGCGAACACACATCGGATACGAACGCACTGAACACCATCCCCGACCAGGTCGGAACGTAGGTGAAGTCGACCACCCAGAGCCGGTTCGGTGCCGAGGCGGTGAAGTCGCGTTTCACGAGATCGGGTGGCCGCACCGCCGTGCTGTCGGGTCTGGTCGTGATGAACGTCTTGTCGCGTCGCACACCCCGCAAGCCATTGGCGCGCATGAGTCGTTCGATCTGACAGCGGGGCACCGGGCCGAGCTCCGGATGTTCACCCCGTGCGGATTCGCGTCGGAGTTGATTCCAGATCTTGCGGGCCCCATAGAGGCCACGGCCGATCTTCGGACTCGAATGGACCCGCACGATGTGATCGAACACGACCTCATCGCGTTGAGACCGCGCCGAGGGCGGGCGGGTCTTCGACGCGTAATACGTCGACTCGGCCATCGGGATGTCGTGTCCGGCCAGGAAACGACAGATCCGGGCGACACCGAACCGTTCCCGGTGATCGTCGATGAAGTCGATCACCACGGCAGCCGCGGGTCGAGCTCCCGCGCGAAAAAACTTGAGGCAGCCAACAGGATCTCGTTCGCGCGTTTGAGTTCACGGACTTCGGCTTCGAGTTCTTTGATCCGGGTGGCGTCTTGGCTGGTCACCCCCGGACGCCGGCCTGCATCAATGTCGACTTGCTTCACCCAACCGCGCAGGGTGTCCGCGTTGACCCCGACACGGGGACCGATCCGGTGCACCGCCGCGTTCAACGACAAGCGCGTGTCCTCCGATCGGGCTTCGATCACGAGCCTCACAGCCCGTTCACGCAACTCCTCGGGATACTTCCTCGGTGCAGGCATGACCCCACCTTTCCGTGGGTTCACGCCCTCCATCAAACCCGGGTCGCTTCACACCCGCGCGTCGGGCAAACACCGGGTCGTGCTCGCCCGCTACGCCCGCAACAAACGCCTCGCGGATGCATCCCAGATGTGGGCGTTCACGTCGCTCAGTGCCAGTCCGGGCGCTCGAACGTTCTACGACCAGCACCGCGCGGCCGGCGACACCCACAACCGGGCGCTTCGCGCCCTCGCCAACCGGCTCGTCGGCATCCTCCACGGCTGCCTCGACCACGGATCTCTCTACGACGAACACACCGCCTGGGCCCACCGCGCCCAACTCGCCGCTTGACATCTACGACCCGTGGGATGTCTAACTTCCTGTCACCCCTGCTACCGGTGCAGGTCAGCGGATCGAGTCCCATGTCAGCCTGGGTTTCGAGTGACGCCAGTGACCACGAGCAACCGCCAGTACGTGATGACGGGCACGCAACTGGCACGGGTCCCAAGGGCACGAACGGGCACGCCGCGCGCAGAGTGTGGTCCGCCGAGCGGGAGCTGCATCACGCGTCGCGTCACCCACTCATCACCGGGTCGCGGAACCTCGCTCGCCGAGGCGCACGCCGAATCGGTCCAAGAGCGCCTCAAGCCCACCGAAGCGAACCACTCTGAACTCCTCGGCCATGGCCAGGCCGTGACGCTGGCCGGTGAGCTGCGCTTGGCGGCGCAGGAGCGGGTCCAAGAGTGGGCTCGGATCACCCGAGCTCAGCGCGTCGTCGAGCATCGGGATCTCCCAGCCACCGGTACGAGCCTGCAGCCGAAGCTGGTTCACAAAGTTTCCGAGCATGGTCGGGTGGCATAGGACCGCAGCGATCTTGCGGTCGATCACCTGGCTGATGTCGACCACATCGGTGACGTCGACGACCCTTCGACCGAAGTACCAGCGTTCGAAGCACCCGTGCGGTTCGAGTCCGTCGGCTCGATGCTCGGGATGGTGGAGATCGAACTGGCTCGTCCAGAACGCCTCGTCGACCGCGGCGGCGACGACGAGATGGTCCTGGTTGTCCTCGCCGTACATCGCGTAGGGATCGAAGGTGACGAGGGCGTAGGGCCGGTGGGTACGTACGAGCCGGATGATCTGCTCACGCAGCTCGACTTCGCTGGCGTCGGCCAGAGTGTCCGTGGCGTAGCCGAGGTCGACGAGCTCGGCGATGCCCAAGACGGCCGCAGCGGAACGGAACTCGACCGCGTTCGCAGCAATGGTCTCGGCTTCGCTGCAACCCACCGAATCCCATCGGTCGTCGGTAACCCGAACGCAGACCACCCGCCATCCCGCGGAGGCCCAGCGAACGATCGTGCCGCCAAGGAACAAGGAGGGGTCATCGGCGTGGGCCACGACGACGAGCACAACCCGGCCGCCTCCGGGCTCGATCACCGATACGTCGGCCATCGCCCGAGCGTAGGTCGACGCAGGTGACAAGATCCGGGAATGACCCACCTCGCCATTCACGGTGGTGCTCCGCTGCGTTCCGCGCCGTACCCACCATGGCCCGACTTCGACGATCGCGAGCGGGAAGCGCTGATCGCTGTACTCGAAAGCCGTCAGTGGTGGTCCTCGCAGGGTACGAGGGTGGCTGCGTTCGAGCAGCGGTGGGGCGAGCTGCACGACAGCGGGCCCGCAGTCGCAGTCGCCAACGGTTCGCTCGCCATCGAGCTGGCGCTGCAGGCACTCGGCATCGGCGCCGGCGATGAGGTCATCGTCCCCGACTGGACGTTCTTCGCGACCGCGGCGGCGGTGCTCATGGTCAATGCCGTTCCGGTGCTCGTCGATGTGGCCCCGGGTACCGGTTGCATCGATCCGGACTTGGTGGAGCAGGCAATCACGTCGCGCACGGCCGCAGTCATCGCAGTACACATCGCGGGCCATCCGGCCGACCTCGACCAGCTCACCGCCCTGTGCTCTCGTCGAGGTCTGGCCCTCGTGGAGGACTGTGCCCACGCCCACGGCTCGACGTGGAACGGGGCGCCGGTAGGAACGTTCGGTGACGCCGGCACCTACTCGTTCCAAGCCTCGAAGCTGATGACCGGGGGCGAAGGCGGTGCGGTGGTCTCGCGCCGGCCCGAGGTGCTCGTCGACGCCCGATCGTTCGGTGATTGTGGACGGCACCCGGAGGCGTGGTTCTACGACCATTACTCCCTGGGTGGGAACACCCGCATGACCGAGTGGCAAGGAGCAGTGCTTCTGGCCCAGCTCGATCGTTTCGCCGGTCAGCAACGTCGACGCAGCGCCAACGCGCGGCGGCTCAACCTGGAGCTGGCGGAGATCCCGGGGGTGAGACCTCAGGCGCGTGACCCTCGTTGCACCGACCAGGGCAACTATTGCTACGTCGTCGAGATCGATCCCGAGGAATTCGGGGCTCCCCGCGACGCGGTGCGGCTGGCGCTGTTGTCGGAGGGCATCCCCATGACCATGGCCTATCCACCCATCCATCGGCTCCACGTCTTCCAAGATCCGAATGGATTCGCGCCCCGGTGGCGTAGCCGCGACGGCATGGCCGACTTCGCCGCGTTGTCGATGCCGGTCAGTGAACACCTCGCGGACCGCACGCTGTGGTTCACCACCGCGGTGCTGATGGGCTCGGATGACGACACCGCCGACGTGGTGCGCGCCCTCGCCAAGATCCAGGCGCACGCCGACGAGCTGTCGATCAATGAGTGAACCTCCGGTCGAGAACGCGTTGGTGGCCGCACCGATCGGGAAGCTGTTCGTCTGCGAGGAGCGGCGGCTGGTCGAGGTCACCCAGGGACTCGGCTCCTACACGGCGGTCGTCAACGAGCCGCCGTGGTCGACCGTCGCCGCATCGCTGCGGCCTCCGGTCAGCGTCGTGGTCGCCGGCGACATGGAGCTGGCCGCACTCGAAGATCGTGCGGGGGCGGCGATCGAGCGCGGTGACACGGTCGTCGGAGTTGGTGGGGGCACGGCACTCGACACGGCCAAGTTCCTGGCGTGGAAGTGGAGCCATCCTCTGGTGCAGGTGCCGACGATCACCTCGGTCGATGCCGCCTTCACCGATGCGATCGGGGTTCGCGTCGACGGTCGCGTCCGCTACGTGGGTACGGCCGTGCCCGATCTCGTGGTCCTCGATGTCGACCTGATCCGTTCGGCCCCGGCACGGCTCAACCGGGCCGGCATCGGCGATGTCCTCTCGTGCCACACGGGCCTGTTCGACTGGCGGCTGGCATCGTCGGCCGGCGAGGGACCCATCTGGAATGAGGCGCTCGCGGACCTGGGCGAAACGCTGCTCGAAGAGCTGGATCACGCAGTCGACGACGTGAGAGCTGTGTCCGTCGACGGTGTCCGATTCCTCGCCCACGCCTACCGGCGGATCGGTGCGGCCGCCGCGGCGGCTGGGCACAGCCGGTTCGAAGAGGGTTCGGAGCACTTCTGGGCCTACGCGTACGAACATGCGACCGGGGTTCACCAGGTGCACGGCGAACTGGTGGCATGCGGAGTAGCGACGATGAGTGTTGTCCAGGGCAACCGGCCGGAGTGGGTGCGATCGATCATCAGGCGAGGCGGAGTGCGGGCCCATCCCGCCGATCTTGGGATCTCGTTGACCGAATTCGCCGTGGCGCTCTCGGGACTGAGCAGCTACGCGCGCGCCGATGGCCTCGACGTGAGCGTTGTCGACCTGCGGCCGCCGACTCCGGCCACGGTCGACGACGCCTGGGCCTTCGCTTGCTCGCTCCCCCGGGACGACGAGCTCAGATGAAGTTGCGCGTCGCATTGCTCGGGTACGGATGGATTATCGATCGCCACGCGCAAGCGGCGATGACGCTCGGACCCGAGGTGATCGAGCTGGTCGGAGTCGCCGGCCACCATGGCGACCGCGCCGCGGCGTTCGCCGAGCGGTACGGCATCGCGAGAGCCACCGACGATTGGGCCACGCTCGTGGCATCGGACGACGTCGATGCTGTGGTGATCGGTACACCCAATGCGCTGCATCATCGGCAGACGCTCGTCGCGCTGGCGTTCGACAAGCACGTGCTGGTCGAGAAGCCGATGGCGGTCACGGTGACCCAGGGTGAGGAGATGATGGTCGCGGCGGTGACCGCCGGCAAGGTCTTGGCCGTGGGCCACATGTGGCGGTACCGAGACGAGGTCGTGGCGCTGCGCGAACGGATCGCGGCAGGCGAGCTGGGTCGAGTCGTGCGCACCCACGGCTACGGCGTACACGCGGGATGGGGTCCGTCCGGTTGGTTCGTCGACCCGGCCCTCGCCGGTGGCGGCGCGCTGATCGACATGGGGATTCACGCCATCGACACGGCGCGGTTCCTGCTCGGTGATCCGCAACCTGAGCGGGTGCAGGCCAGCATCGGCTTCGGGGTGTTCCACGAAGATCGGATCGACGATGACGGGCTCGTCATCGTCGACTGGGACGATGGGGCCCGTTCGCTGATCGAGTTCGGCTGGTGGCAGCCTCACTTGGGTGGGTTGGAAGCCGAGACCGAGGTCCGAGGCACGTCGGGTTTCGCCCAGATCTGGCCCGACGGTCTGCCTTCCGCACCGGGCTATGACCATTGCTCGGTGCCCATGTACGCCGCACAGCTCGCCGACTTCGCTCGCTGTTGTCGCGCCGCGCGCGAACAAGGACCGGGATCCCCGCTCCCGGCCGCCTCGGCCGAAGTCGGGCTCACTGCCTTGCGCGTCGTCGAGGCCGCGTACGCGGCGGCGCGAGCACTTCCCTGGCGCACTCGGTGATCGCGAGCCGCCAGGCGAGGGCGCTCGGTCTGCTCGACGCGGACGGTCCTGGCTCTGGACGCATCCCGATCCGTCGCGACTCCTGCACGCGCATGGGAAGGTGATCATTCCCCTCAAGTGACCGAGCAGCGAGCGCCGCGCACACACTTGGTCACGGACGCGCGTACGCGAACGCAGGCGCTCTGCGGTTCACGTTCCTCGCGTCCGCCAGTGTCCGAACCAGCGCGACGCACTCCTCCAACGGCGAGCGCGCGTTACACCGCCCCCTCGTCGGCGGTCTCGGCCCTCACGTATTCGGAGTCACGACGCGCGCAGCAGGACGAAAACGAACCCTGCGCGCCGCGCGCCATCGACCCTATGCACGGCATGTGAACCTCGTAGCGGTCGGCCTCGCTACAACCGCGATTAGTAGCTCGGCGTCGCGAACACGAACGCGAACAGAAGTTCAGAAAACCGTTGCTCGCGCATCGAACGGGCACGCAGCGGGCACGAAACCGAAGGGCACAAGCGCGCCGGGCCGAGAAAGTAGGGTCTGACCTGCACAAACACTCCCCCGCCCTCGTAGCTCAGGGGATAGAGCATCGGTTTCCTCACTTCCTGTCACTCCTCCTTCCGCTGCAGGTCACAGTGTCGAGTCACAGGTCAGGGTGCGTTTCGATTGACCGGCAGTGACCACGAGCGACCACCAGTACCGCTCATGACGGGCACGCAACGGGCACGGGTTCCAAGGGCACGAACGGGCACGGTCCGCGCGGAGAGCAGTCGCGGGTAATGGTCAACAGTCCCCGAAACACCGCGTCTGGCGGCGACGAGGTGACCGTGACGAGCTTCGCTCACATCCATGCGCGCATCATCGGCTCTGACCCTTCATGCGCAGCTGCACCGCGCGCCTGAGCATGGCGACACGACGTCGAACCTCGCGCGCGCAGGACACTCCGACTCAAGTGTTCTTGTTAGACGGCGACGCCGTCAGGAGCGATCTCGATCTTGAACGTAGATGTATTCGGCTGGGGGCTACGGTGACCGTCGATGCCCGAGTTGGTGACTGAGATGTCGTTGTGCACGTTGGTGATCGACGTGGGCGGGTCGGGTCTCAAGGCCACGGTGCTCGACGCGGCTGGTGAGCCGTTGCACGAGCGAGTGCGTGTCGACACGGCCTATCCCTGCCCGCCCGACAAGCTGGTCGCCGATCTCGTCGGGCTCGTCGAGCCGCTTCCGGCCTACGAGCGGGTCTCGGTGGGCTTCCCAGGCGTCGTCAGAGGTGGCCGCGTGATGACCGCCCCCCACTTCGTCACCAAGCACGGGCCGGGCACAAAGGTCGACCGCGACCTGGCGAAGCGGTGGGCCCGCTTCGACCTCGCCGCCGCGCTCGCGGCGCGCTTCGACGCGCCGGTGCGCGTTGCGAACGACGCCGACGTCCAGGGCGCCGGGGTGATCACCGGTGACGGCCTCGAGCTGGTGTTGACGCTCGGCACCGGCCTCGGGTCGGCGACGTTCCGAGACGGGAAACTGGCCTTGCACCTCGAGCTGGCGCACCATCCGGCGATCAAGCGGGGCAGCTACAACGACTACCTCGGTAACCGGGCTCGCAAGAAGCTCGGCGCGAAGCATTGGAACCGCCGCGTCCGCAAGGCGCTGGTCGCCCTCGACGCGCTCGTCGTGCCCGACCTGATCCTCGTCGGAGGCGGTAACGCGAAGCGGGTCGACGAGTCGAAGCTGGCCAGCAAGCTCCCGGAGCTGGCCTCGAAGGTACGCCTGGTCGGCAACCGGGGAGGGCTGCTGGGCGGCATCCGACTGTGGGACGACATCACGCTTGACTGACCCGCGGCACGCTCAGCCCGTAACGGTGATCACCGTCTTCACATCGCCGGCCCGGACCTCGAGCGCGTCGGCGAAGGAGGCGAGTGGAACCCGCCGGGTGATGAGCCGGGCCAACCAGCTTGGATCGGCGGACATGAGCGCTTGAGTCGCGGCGTCGTAGTGGCGCCGGTTGGCGTTGACTGAGCCGAACACCACCGCATTCCCGAGCACCATCTCCCGGTTGACGTCGGCGGCGTGGAATGGCAGCGCTCGGCCCCCTGAGGAAACGCCGGTGAGGCAGACGATCGAGTCGGCGGCGGTGTTGGTGAGCGTGTCGATGACGACTTGGGCGGCGCCGGTGCACTCGATCACGATGTCGGCGCTCGCGGCGAGTGACTCGACCACTTCGGTGTGGTACTGGGCGTCGAGATCGACCACCAGTCCGGGCTTCGGGCCGTCGGTGACTCGGTCTGCGACGTGCACGTCGTAGCCATTCTGGGTGCCGAGGAGCGCGGCGAGCAGCCCGATCGGGCCGGCTCCGGTGACGAGCACACGCCGGGGAGTCCATGCCGCGGATCGGGCACCGATGCGTTCGATGTGATCCCATGCCTTGGCGACGACGCTGGCCGGTTCGACGAGCACCCCGAGGTCTCCGAGCGTGGGGTCGAGCGGCACCGCGAACTGGGGATCGATGCGGTAGCGCTCGGAGGCGTAGCCGTGGCGGTCCTTGATTCCCCGTTCGGTGTAGCGACCGTTGCGGCACATGTCCCACTCGCCGATGGCGCAGCTGGGGCAGGGCACCGGGTCGGGCCGACGCACGATGCCGACGACCAGGTCACCGACTACGAAGCCGGCTCCATCGGGGGCCTGGAGGACTCGGCCGAGTGATTCGTGACCAAGCACCAGCCGGTCCTCGCCGGCGGGAGCCGATCCATACGCGCCGTCGCAGATCTCGCGGTCGGTGCCGCAGATCCCGACCGCCAGGGTCTCGACGAGCATCGATCCGTCGGCGTCGGGTGGTTCGGCGATGTCGGTGACGGCGGCCGAGCCGGCGTGGCCGGGTCGCACGGTCAATGCCTGCACGACGTGCACCCTCTCACGGTCGTGCCGTCGCCGATCCGCGGCAGCGAAGTCGTCATGCGGGGCGGGCGCGCCGTTGGGTGGGGCCGGCATGGCGGTCGAGGGTGGCAGCGGTGTTGACGATGGCGGTGTGGGAAAACGCTTGGGGGAAGTTGCCGAGCAGCCGCCCGCTCGCGGGGTCGTATTCTTCGGCGAGCAGGCCGACGTCGTTGCGGAGCGCAAGCAGGCGTTCGAAGATCGCGAGGGCGTCGTCGGTGCGGCCCATGAGCGCAAGGGCGTCGGCGAGCCAGAAGCTGCACAGCAGGAACGCGCCCTCGCCACCCGGGAGGCCGTCCACCTTCGGATCGGTACCGTAGCGGCGCACGAAACCGTCGACGTTGAGCTCGCGCTGGATGGCATCGACCGTGTTCGCGACGCGTTGGTCGGACGCGGGCAGAAACCCGACGAGGGGGACGAGCAAGAGGCTGGCGTCCAGGTCGGCAGCCCCGTAGGTCTGCACGAACACGCCCCGGTCGTCGACACCGTGTTCGAGAACGTCATCGTGTATGTCGTCGCGCAGGCCGCGCCAGCGATCGATCGGCCCGTCGAGCTCGAACCGCTCGGCGGTGCGCACGATCCGGTCGGCCGCCACCCAAGCCATCACCTTGGAGTGCGTGAACTGGCGGCGCGGGCCCCGCACCTCCCAGATCCCCTCGTCGGGTTCCCTCCAAGCGCCTTCGAGGTAGTCGAGCAGCACCTTCTGGAGCTGCCAGGCGTCGTCGTCAAACGCGAGCCCCTGACTGGCGCCTTCGTGGAGGGCGTCGATGACCTCGCCGTACACGTCGAGCTGGAACTGCCCCGCCGCGGCGTTCCCGACCCGCACCGGCGTCGACCCCGCGTAGCCCGACAGCCACGGCAGCTCGCGTTCGTCGAGCCAGCGTTCGCCGGCCAGCCCATACATGATCTGCAGGTCGGCGGGATCGCCCGCCACCGCCCGCAGCAACCAGTCCCGCCACGCCTGCGCCTCGCTCGTGTGACCGGCCTCGAGCAGCGCCATGAGTGTGAAGGTGGCGTCGCGCAGCCAGCAGTACCGGTAGTCCCAGTTGCGGACCCCGCCGAGGGATTCGGGCAGCGACGTGGTCGCCGCCGCGCACAGGCCACCGGTCGCCGTCGAGGTGAGCCCTTTGAGCACCGTGAGCGACGACCGGACCTCGCCAGCCCAACGGCCCTCATAGGTGCACTGCGACGACCAGTCGTTCCACCACCGCTCGGTCGCGTCGATCGCGTCGGCGGCATCGACGGGCTCGTGGCAAGGCTCATGCGAGCGATGCCAGGTGAGCACGAACGGCACCCGCTCCCCCGCGGCGACGGTGAACTCGGCGACAGAGCGGCGGTCGTCGCCCTCACCGTCACCGCGCAGGCCGATCGGCGTGACGAGCCGCAGCGCGTCGGGTCCGGCGACCGCGACCCAATCGCCGTCCACCGAGTGCACCCAGGGCACCACCTTGCCGTAACCGAACCGCACGACCAACTCGACACGAATCGCGACCCGACCGGCGCGACCCTCGACCAAACGGACCAGATCCAGCTGATCGCCGCGCAACGGCATGCAGTCGATGACCGCCACCTCGCCGTCGTCGCACGCGAAGACCGTCTCGAGAACAAGCGAGTCGCCCCGGTAGGAGCGGCGCACGCTGCGCAGCGGCCCGGCCGGCGCGATCAGCCACCGTCCGTTGCGCGGTTCGCCGACCAGGCTGGCGAAGCAAGCGTCGGAGTCGAAGCGCGGGAAGCTCAACCAGTCGATCGACCCGTCCGGGCCCACCAGCGCGGCCGACGCCATGTCCGACAGCAACGCGTAGTCCTCGATCCTCGACGCCATCAACATCCCTCGGGACTTGCCGCGGCACCGGCGCGGCGCCACGGTCGCGGATACAGGCCTAGGGTGGCTGGCGTGAAGGTCCTGGTCGCGCTCGACGAATCGCCGGTGTCTCTGCACGCGGCCCGCGAGGCGGTCCGGCTCTTCCATGCGCCCGACGCGGAGTTTCTCGTGATCAACATCGCGCGCATCCCGACCTCGTGGATCCACCCGGCCGCGTTTGGTGGCGTCGTCGCGATGCCGCCGCTCGAGCTGCAGCAGCTCACTGAGCCGTCGGAGTCCGAGGTCGCGGCCACCGCGGCGCGGGCGGGCATCGAGGACGCCGAGGTGCTCACCGACGTCGGCGACCCGGTCACACGCATCTGTGCTGCGGCGGAGGAGCACGAGGTCGATGTCGTGGTCGTCGGCTCCCATGATCGCGGCGTGCTCTCGAGGTTGCTCGACCCGTCGGTCGCCGCAGGGGTGGTGCGCGGCACCTACCGTCCCGTCCTCGTCGTCAGCGGCGCCACGCCGCACCCGACGGGCGACACCAGATAGCCGCTCGAGGCGGCCACCACCGGTTCCGATCCGTGGGCGCTGGTGGTCACGGCCGGCTGGATGACGTTTGTGGGTCGAGGCTCGCCTGGTCAAGCCGAGCGGCGACGCCGGGCCAGTCGACGATGGCCCAGATGGCGTCGAAGAACGATCGCTTGTCGTTCTCGTACTGCAGGTAGTAGGCGTGCTCCCACGCGTCGATGGCCAGGATCGGCACGGTCCCCTGGCCGTGGTTGCCCTGGTGGTCGTAGGTCTGCTCAATGACGACGCGCCGGCCAGTCGGTTCCCACGACGCCAGCGCCCACCCCGATCCCTGAATGGTGCTCGCCGCTTCGATCATGTGGCCCTTGAACGGCGCGAACCCGCCGAAGTTGGCGTCGAGCTGCTCGGCGATCCAGCCCGTCGGCTCGCCGCCGCCGCCCGGGGAGAGGCATTCCCAGAACAGGCTGTGGAGCACGTGGCCGGAAAGGTTGAACGCAAGGTTCTTCTCCAGCATCGACAGCTGGGTGAAGTCGCTGCCGGTCCGGGCCTCCTGCAGGCGCTCGATTGCCCGATTGGCGCCGGCGACGTAGGCGGCGTGGTGCTTGGAGTGATGCAGCTCCATGATGCGAGCCGAGATGTGCGGTTCGAGCGCGGAGTAGTCATAGCGGAGATCAGGCAGCACGTAGATCTTGTCGCCGGCATCGTCGGTTGCGGTCATGGTCGGGTTCTCCTGTCGAGGTGAGCACCGGTGTTTCGGCCGGTGACGGTCGCCCGTAGGCCGCGGGCGGGGTTATGCCGGCGTGGCCGTGGATGGTAGAGAGAACCGCGTTGGATCGGGTCACCAGCGCAGCAGCGCGGCGACTGGCCCGTCGAGCACCGCGGGTCGCGGCACGACGACAATGGTCGCGTCGGTCCGCAACCAACGCCGCGCCCTCCCGGTGGTTCAATCCGGCGACCGTTTCGTCCATCCGATCGAGCTCTCCGGGCGGGAACTCCGTGTGCTCGAGATCTCGACGAGCGTTGCGCCAACGCAGCATGAGCTGGTCGGTCGCGTCGTCGATCGCGCTCGGCGAGTCGAGCGCCACCGAAGCGAAGGGCTCATAGAGGACGATGAAGTCCTGCCCGTCCTGGTTACGAGCCAAGCGAACACCTCTCTATGGCGAGACGCGCGTGTCGGCGGCTCCAATAGCGCAATCCTGCCCGGAAACGAGCTCCACCGAACATCTACTCCGTAGGTGAGCGCAATCACCAGCGGATAGGCGCTCTGGCAGCTGGGCCCGTTGGCCGCGGGCGACATGGTGCCCGGTCTCGGCACTCTTCACGCGATCGAGCGACTGCCCGAACGTGGGCTATTGATCGTGAACACTCGGCTTCAAGAGAACTCGCGTTGGCGGTGGTCGCCACCCATGTCGTGGTCGGGTGGATCGAGGAGGGCGCCTCGTAGCGCGGAGAGGACGGCTCCGAGGATGACGCATCCCGTTCCGATGATCGCGGCGACGGCAGCAAAGTACGAGGGTCCGAGCTCGACGGTGCTCAACGCGCGGCCGTCGAACACGAGCAGCACGAGCGCACTGATGAGCGATGCGCTCAGCACGAGGATGACGCCGCCCCCAACCAGGCGCTTCCCCGAGAGAAGCTCCGAGAGCATCGCGGGGCGCAGTGCCGCCTCGGGGTCCCCCGTTCCGCGGAATGCGACGAGCCACGCGGCCAGCGCTGCCGCCCATGCGGCCGCGACGAGAAAGCCTCCGATGACGTCGCTGGGGCGATGCCACTGCCGTGTGAGGGTCCCGGCCCCGATGACCACGGCGTACGCAACCCCCGTCACTCCGGCGAGGCGACGCAAGCGTGGGGGTACCACGAGCAGGAACGCGAGACCGAGAGACATCGCAACGGTGGCGTGACCGCTCGGGAAGCTCGGACTTGACGCAGCGACTTCTGACCGGTGGAGCAGGTCGGGACGGCTGAGGAACGTCGACTTCAAAAGCTGCGTGCTCACATTCGCCGCGAGGATCATGATCCCGATCCCGACCGCCAGGCGCGGGCGTCGGCGTGCGAGAGCAAGAATTCCGAGTGTGCTCCCGACCACCACGAAGGAGCCGACGCTGATCGTGTCGAGCACATCCGCCGCAGCTGTTTGCACACGCGCATTGGTGGTGCGGCCGACCATCCCCGCTTCATCGGCGCGTTGACCGGTCCGGGTCCGCACCGCGCCGAGGTACAGGACCGCAACGAGGACGACGCACGCCGAGCAGATCGCCAAGAGCACCAGGGCCCGCCGTCGCGGGCTCCCGGTCAGACGCTGGTTCAGTTCAACTCCGACCCGGACCATGCGGGCCGGCGGCGGTTCAGCCGTCGCCGTCGTCCGGATCGATCTCGACGGTCACCGACTCGCACCGGTCGACCTTTCCGTCGTGTGCGAAGTCGGGCTCGAACGTGGCGGTCAACCGCATGGCAGACAGGGCTCGTCCGCGCTGATCCCCGTCGCGAGCTCCTCGGTGACTTCAACGACGTCGACGACACGTCGTCCGCGACATCGAACCCGACAGTGCGGGTCGCCTGCACGGCGCCTGGTGCACCGTTGCCGTCGAGATCGAGGTACACGGTCTGCGTCGGGACGACGACGTCCGGCTCGTCCACAAGGTCACTCGGGTTCTGATCCCCACCAGGGCCATTGTCCATCGAGCCTCCGACGTATCGGATCTCCCATGCCTCACTGTGACCAAGTTCGGCACGCCGCAGGCCGGCCGTGAACGAACCGGGCGCGAGTTGGGTCGGCTACCGTGCGAGCGGTGGGTGACGCCTGGAAGGACGTCCACCATCGCGAGCCAGTCCCGACATCGTCGGGGCCCTGATTCGGATCGGGCCACTCGCCTCCACCCTGCTCGTTCGCGTCGCCACCCTGCTGCCGGATCACGACGGTTCCCTCTTCCGGTCTCGAGCGGGGGCCAACTATCCCTCGATCGCGACCGCGGCGACGCCGCCGGTCGGTGAACACTTCGACCGGTTCGCGCTGAGCGGGTTCGCGACCGTGAATTACCAACCGGCGACCCGTCATCGACGTCGATGCCGATTCGCGACTCAGCCCGAAGTTCGTCGACGTCACGGAGCACCCGCTCGCCCAAGCGCGCGCATGATGTCAGGGACCTCCACTTGGTCGTCGTGTTGGATCAGCACCCGGGATCAAACCCGGGCCGACCCGACGACCGGTGGATGGTCACCTATCCGCGCGACCCCTTAGC
>JBBSAM010000044.1:0-27519 GCA_038252255.1 Acidimicrobiia bacterium
GCCACAAAGTCACACTCGAACCCGTCGCCGCCTGACAAACCGACGATCACCGACCATCGGAGCTCCGCCCCGAACGGGGGCTGCCGCCCCCACACCCCCGCGCGTCCCAGCACCCACGCGGCGCAGTGATTCACACCTCAGGAAACCGATGCTCTATCCCCTGAGCCACGAGGGCGGGGATGGTGTTTGTGCTGGTCAGACGCTCGCCTGGGTTCCTTCCTGTCTCGGGCCCGGCGGTGCAATGTCCGATTCCAGCCCGTGCCGTGCCCGTGCGCACGGTGACATGCCACTTCTTGAACCGTGTGTCACCTCGTGCATCGAACGCTCCCCGTGGCGCGCTGATGGGCCCGATCGATCCTACCGGCGCCCTTCGTGTCGTCCTTCCGCTCCTCACGGGCGCGCTACTTGGGTCTGAGCGGACGCGTCCTCGAGGCGGGCCGCGAGTACATCCATCTGGTCGGGATAGAGGTGGCCGTACCGATCGAGCGTGAGCTCGGCGCTCTGGTGGCCCAGTTGGGCCTGGACGGCCTTGATGGGCGCACCGTGGGAGATGAGCAGCGTCGCGCAGGTGTGGCGCAGGGCGTGGAGACCGGTCGCCGGGATGCCGGCATCGGCGAGCGCGCGCTTCCAGAAGCGTCGGGAGAAGTTCCCGTAGCGGAGCGGCGTGTCATCAGGTGCGGTGAACACCAATGCATCATGAGTGGTACCGACTTGCTCCTCGAGGTGCTGGCGCAGCACGGCGACAAGGAACGGCGGGATGCCGGCGTACCGCTGCTGGTGGGTCTTCGTGGACCCGAACCGCTACCGGCAGCTCACTGCCGACCTCGCCGCGATCCTCGGACTAGTCGTCGCCGCGGTCGCGCCGAACCTTGTCGCGCTCAACGGCTTCCTTGTCCTCGCCAGTCCACTGTTTCCGAAGGTGAAGATCCGGCTTGCCGGCGGTCGGTCGATGGTCATCGACGCAACCCACGTCCCGGTCACTGCGTACTGTCTCGGGGTAGGTTCGGCCGATGCGACGCCTTCGAGTGATTGCTCTCGTGGCATTGGTCGGGATCGGCGCCCAGGTGTTCATGGGTGTGAGCCCAGGCGCGGCTGAGGCCGTCCCCGCGGCACCCGCCGGCCCCGTCACGTCGGAGCTTCCGTGGCACTCGGCGGTCAAGGATGCGCACGGAAAGCTGCTCGCTTGGTACAAGCCCCAACAGCATCTCGGCTACGACCAAGTGCTACGACTCGGTTGGAACTTCATCGAGCACATGGTGCCGGATCAACGGGGCATCGGGCTCAAGGCGTATCTCGTCAACTCGGTCTTCGACGGCAACACGCTCCAGGGCGTGTATTGGCAGAACAACCCGGCGATGACCTTCGGAGCATTCGTCGACTCCGCATTGGCCTGGTATCCGTACTCGGGCGACCACCAAGCCATCCGGACGGTCGCGACGATGCTCGACTACCAGCTCGCGCACGGGACCACACCCGCGTCCTGGAACTGGCCGAGCGTGCCGTTCGCCACCGGGTGCGGGAATCAAGCCGACTACGGCCGTTGCCTCTCCGACATGCCGCACGACTTCTACGGGGGGATCGAGCCGGACAAGATCGGCGAGCTGGGGATCGGGTACGCACTCTTCTACGAGATGACGGGCAACCGGCGCTATCTCTCCGCCGCGATCCACTCCGCCGATGCGCTCGCCGCCCACGTGCGAACGGGAGACGATGCGCACACGCCGTGGGCGTTCCGCGTCGACGCGAGAACAGGTGCCACGCTTGACGGCGAGGAGTACGGGGGAGTCGTGGTCTCGCCCCTGCGCCTCTTCGACGAGCTCATCCGGATCGGTAAGGGTGACCGCCGGGCGTACGTCCGCGCGCGCCGAACCGCGTGGCGCTGGCTGGCCTCCCATCCGCTGAATCCCCGCAGCCCCACGTACGACAAGTGGAGTGGCTACTTCGAGGACGTCGCCAAGGACGTCAACAACGTCAATCAGGCGGCGCCGACCTACACCGCCCTCTACCTCCTCAACCGGCCTGACCGGTCCGCATTCGATCGCGAATGGCGGACACAGGTCAGCCACCTGATCGGCTGGGTCGCGCAACGCTTCGGCGCAGGCCCGTACGCCGGTGCGTTGGGGATCAACGAGCAAGGCCTGGCCGACAGTGGGAGGTACCTGTGCTGTTCGGCCTCCGGTCTCGGCAGCGACACGTCCCGATGGGCCGCGGTGAACGCGATCTACCACGCGAAGACCGGCGACCAACCGGCGGAAGAGGACGCGTTCCGGTCGCTCAACTACGCGACCTACTTCGCCGCATCCGATGGCCGTGTCTCATGTTGCGGGGAGGCCTTCGGGGGCATCCAGTACTGGTTCAGTGACGGCTACGCGGACTACCTGCGCAGCTTCAACTGGGCGATGGCGGCACTCCCCGGTCTCGCGCCCGATGGCCAGAGTCACCTCTTGGGCTCAACCTCGGTGGTCCAGCGCGTCACCTACGACCATCGCGGCATCTCCTATCGCACATTCGATCGAGACGCGACAGAAGTCCTCAGGCTGACGTTCCGCCCGCGATCGGTCACCGCGGGCGGACACGCCTTCCCCAGGCGCGCCACCGGCCACGGCGACAGCTACACCGTCGAGTCGATCGGCCGACGGAGCTTCGTCGTGCGACTCCACCACATCCACTCGGGCGAAGTGCGAATCGCCCGCTGACCCTTCGGTCGTCGCCGGGTGCGTCAGACCCATCCACGCACCGAGACCCACCTCTTCGGGAAGGAGCAGAGGCAGGTCTCGGGCGGCGCGGCCTTCGGTGTTGAGGGCTCCATTCGACTGCGCCGCCCTGTGCCTGCCGGTAACGCGTTCGTCGCTGGCACGATGCCGCGACGACCTGGCACCCGACTCGCGGTGCGCGAGGAGGACGCGTCGCGGCAGGCGCCGGTGCTCTCGTGGTGGCCGTTGTCGGGGTGGGTCAGGCTGCCGCGTGGTACTCGTTGCTGAGTCCGTGGCAGCGGCGGTGTCGTCGGATCGGTTGGCCGGACCGAACGTCGCCGACGCGCGGGGTCGCGCGCTCGTTATGGGCGACGACAACCTCGACTCCTCCACGTCGGCCATCATTGCGGGGATGACCACCGAAGTCGCCGGGTTTATCGCGTGCGACTGCGCGCCGGCTCACTGATGCCGCCTCGGGCCTTCCGACCGACCCGGGCGCAGCAGTCACGCGAACTGGCGAGGGATTAGCATCCGTTCGTCGAGTCGGGGGGCGGACATGTTGCGAGCAGGCAGGGCACGACTGCGCGGGTACGCAGCGATCGCGGTGCTGGTCGCGTTGGTGGCGAGCGGGTGCGGATGGTTGCGGGGGCCGCGATGGTCGGCTCACCCGGTCCCTGTCGCGCAGCTCGGCGTGGACACCGCGACCCAGACGCGCTGCGACCCGATCGCGCCGCAGTGCATGCTCCCGTTCCCGAACGACCACTTCACCGTTCGCGATCGGAGCACACCGACGGGTCGCCGGCTTGCACTCTCCTCCGCGTCGCTCCCCACCAACGCCTCCGGCGCGCCGATTGACGTCACCGACCAGAACCGCGCCGACGGGTGGAGCCCGGGCTCCCAGATCATGGTGCAGCTTCCTGGGCTCGACGTCACCGCATCGGGCGTGCCCGGACTCGCCGACGCCCCGCGCTCGATCGCGCCCACCTCGCCCATCGTCGTCCTCGACGCGACCACCCACACGCGTCTGCCGTTCTGGGCCGAGCTCGACGCGAACGCAGATACCGGCCAGCCACCGGTTCTCTTCATCCGTCCCGTGT
This sequence comes from Acidimicrobiia bacterium, assembly GCA_038252255.1. Classification (GTDB taxonomy): domain Bacteria; phylum Actinomycetota; class Acidimicrobiia; order IMCC26256; family JAENVU01; genus Chersky-806. Next base: position 3,791 of record JBBSAM010000044.1, read on the forward strand.
CCAACCTCGAGGACGGCCATCGCATCGTCGTCGGCATGCGACGCCTGGTCGATGCATCCCACCATCGCCTGGCACCTACGAAGGCGTTCGCCGCGTACCGCGACGGTCAGCGCACCACTGACGCCATCTTCGAGTCGCGCCGCCTCGCGATGGATCGGATCTTCTTGGATCTCGCGTTCGCGGGAGTCCGCCGTCACGACCTCCAGCTCGCTTGGGACTTCACCGTCGCCAGCACCTGGAGCCTGACGGGCCGGATGCTCACGATCCGCGACGACGCGTTCGGCGCGTTGGGGAGCGGCACGCCCGCGTACACAGTGACCAACGTCGTCGAGGACCCGAACCCGCAGACGCGCCGGCGGATCGAGGGCACCCTTGCGCTCCCCCTCTACCTCACCAACGGCGGTGCGCCGGGAGGCCGCTTCGTGCTCGGCCCCGACGGGCTGCCGCGCCGTCAACCGGGCACGTTCACCGCGCAGTTCGTGTGCAACCTCCCCGCGGCCGCAGCGGCGACGCCGGCGAGGATGGCGCTCTACGGGCACGGCCTCTTCGGCGATCTCACCGAGGTCAACGGCCGCCTCACCCGAACCATGGCCGAGCAGCACGACATCGCCTATTGCGCCACCAACTGGTACGGCATGGCCGAGGAAGACCTCGGGAGCGCCATCACGGTCCTCCAGGACCTCTCGAACATGCCCAAGATCGCCGACCGGCTGCAGCAGGGGATCCTCGCGTTCCTCTTCCTCGGCCACCTCATGCGCGACCCGAACGGACTCGCAGCCAACCCCGCGTTCCAGCTCGACGGGCACACCGCCCTCGACACGAGCCAGCTCTACTTCGACGGCAACAGCCAAGGTGCGATCCTCGGCGGCGCGCTCACCGCCGTCGCCCAGGGCTTCACCCGCTCGACTCTGGCCGAAGCGGGCATGAACTACTCGCTCCTCCTCGATCGCAGCGTGGACTTCGACGACTACCTCTTGATCCTCAAGCCGTGGTACCCGAGTCGATACGACCGGCTCATCGGACTCGCGGTCGCCCAGCTCCTCTGGGATCGGGGCGAGACCAACGGCTACGCGAACCACGTGACGCGCGACCCTCTCCCCGGTACACCGCGCCACGACGTCCTGTTGCTCGGCGCGGTCGGTGACCACCAGGTCAGCGAGTACGCGTTGCGCGTCGAGGCCGCAACGATGCGCGTCCCAGCCCATGTCCCGCTCGCGCAGCCTGGACGGATCGCCGACGACCTCGGGGCCTTCCTGCGACCTGTGCCGTCCTACCACTGGGGCGGGTCCGCGTACTTCCTGTGGGACACGGGCTCGCCGTCCTCGCCGGTGAACAACACGCCGCCACGCGCCGGGCACGACCCCCACGACGACACGCCGAACATCCCGGGCGTACGGAGCCTCAAAGATCAGTTCTGGCATCCGGCCGGGCCGATCAGCGACGTCTGTGGCGGTGCAGCGTGCACCGCACCGATCCCGCCGGAGAACGCGGACTGACGGGCCCGGCTTCGTCGGCTATGTGTCGCTGGGCTGCTCGCCCCTGATGCTGACGGGTTGCTCGACGACGTCGAGCTGGTACGGCTGGAGATCGTGCGTTGGCAGCTCAACCGCGGCGCGGACGACCCCCGAAAACCCGCCGCCGCCATTCGCGAGGGTTGGTCGAGTCGATGTTCGGCCGCCAGCTGTTCGATCTCGGGACGCCGCTCTGCTTGGACGACGCCGCCGAACATGGCGACGCGTCCGTGCGTGCGCGCTTCGGCGCCGGGTTCGTCAGCACTGATGTGAACAGCTACCGGACCGCCTACCGTGAACCGCACGTGCCGGCGGGCTCCAAGGTGTCGCCGACCGAGCGCCGGTCGGCGATCGGTCAGCCGTGTGCAGATGAGTTCCGGCACCTACAGGCTGAGGCGTCACTCGGGGACTACCCAGGTAGACCTCACGCTGCCGGTTCGACATCTTGGCCATGCACGAGCGCGTGCCACGCGACCGCAGGGGCCCGCTTCCAACCTGTCTCCTTGACCGCCTGCGCGAACTCGGTGCCTGCCAGTGCAAGCCCCGTGATGCCGAGAAGAACCTCGAACGTCCACGACACGGTGAGCCACGCGCCGCTCAGGCCCAAGATGATCCCGTACGGGACCCACGAAGCCAGCCACAGCACGACACCGAGTCGGAGCTTCACGACATCCCCCGTCGCATGTCGCCACGAAGGCACTGAAGGTCCTGGCAATCCGAGGCCATTCGGCGCCTTCTCATTCGGGAGGGGAGTCACCGTGTTCGTAGAGCAGGGTCCTGGCCGGCAAAGACGAACGTCGCTCCAAGCGAAAAAGCTTCACGTCGAGCGTAGACCGTCTCACCCACAGTCGCGGGCCCGGGACTGTCCGGCTCACGGTGTAACTGGTCGGGCGGGGGCACAGTTGCGTTAGCGCAAAACGGACACGAATCGGAGTTCCGAACGGGGCTGACTAGGCGTGCAAACCGCCATTCAGCTCAGAGCATCGGAGCGGTCGGTTCCCCTCTCGGCTCACGAGCCGGCGGTTGAGTCCGCCTCGCCAGCCGGCATCTCGAGACGCCATCGGCTCCAGGGCCACACGCCGTCGATCTCGACTTCGAGCGAGAAGCTGAGGACGATTCGGATGATCACGATCACTCCGAGGACGGCCACGCTTTCGAGCGTGGGATCCACGATGATCGTGCGCACGATGTCGCCCACGATGAGGACCTCGAGCCCGAGCAGGATCGCCCGACCGAGGCGCTGACGAAGCTGCTGATACGCGTCGATCCCGCGGGTCCGGCGCGCCGTCGAAATGGCGAAGTAGACGAGGGCCCACAAGCCGCCGACGATCATGATCGCCGCACCCGTCGCTTCGACGACCTTGACGACATCCGAAATGAACTGCTCGTACGTCACCGGCTCCAGGGTGCCACCCGTGACAACAGCCCGACAACCGCCAGCATCTGAGGATCGTGTGCCTGCCGGAAAGTCATCCGAGGGGCTTTCACCACATTGCCGGCAGTGCGGGTGCCTGCCTGATTCGCGTTGGTCGCTGCAGCGAGGCCGCGAGGAAGGCGGCGTTCGGAGCCGGTCGTGGAGTGGACGCGTCGAGGTGCTTCGGCGCACGGTTGATGGCCGTTGTTCAGCCTGTGGGTGCCGAAAACTCGTCTGGCCCGTTGACCTGCGGTTTCACCGAGCGGCGGTCACGACGCGATGGATCTCCGAAACTGCGCGATCTACCCGAATCGTCTTGGTGGTGACGCCGCCAGGCCCTCGCACAGTCCGCTGACGCCGACGAATCGTCGATCAGCGCGACGGTCCGACCAGCGGCGATGGATTTTCGGCACCCACGGGCGGGGCGAACCTAGAGGTGGAGGCCTGAACGCCTGCACCGTGCCGCAGGCCTGCGGACACCTGACGCTGACCTGTGACCTGCGACTTCGCGCGAAGAGGGGTCACGGCGCAATGAATCTCCGGAACCGCGCGATCCACCCGAATCGCCCTGGTGCTTTCGGCGCGCCCCGGACTGGTGGTAACTGACTGAGACTACAAACCGTCGATCAACGCAGCCCTACGACCACCGGCGATGGATTCTCGGGACCTACAGGACGTTCTCATCGACCGTGCCGGCCCCTCGCGTGGCCGTCGTGCTCAGTCGGTGATGCGACGGCGACTTGGCTGCGCGAGGTCTGGGTGGCTCACCCGATGAGGCGAATCAGTTTGATGGGGCGCCGAGACTGGGTGGTCGTCGGTGTTTCTGTGGCGCTGTTCGTGCCGCTCGTCTTGCTCGTCGTACACGTGCTCGTGTACACGGACGCGGCACCCGGGGGCGATCAGGCGCTGCTCCAGTTGCGGGTGAGTGATGTGGGTTCGTCGCACACGCCTCTGGTCGGGTCGTACCAGCGTTTTGGTTGGAATCAGCCAGGACCCGCCTACCTCTACTTACTAGCGATCGCGTATCGGCTCTTCGGGTCTGACTTCGCAGCGCTGCGAGTCGGCGCGCTGATCGCGAACGCGCTCGCAATTGGCGGAGTGCTGCTGATCGGCTACAAGCGTGGCGGTTTCGCCCTCTACTTGTGGACCGCCGTGTTGGTGGCCGTGGTGATGCACGCGATGGGGCCGGCGATGCTGGCGAGTCCGTGGGAACCGGACGTCAGCGTCCTCGCGCTCATCCTCCTATTCTTTGTGGTTAGCGATGTCGCGCTCGGACGCGCTTGGTCGATTCCCGTCGCTGCGGTGATCACAACACTTCTCGTGCAGGGATGGGCGACCACAGCCCCCATAGCGATGGCGCTCTTCGCGTGGGCACTGGTGGCATTCGCGTTCGGCTGGTATGCGGCTTGCGAAGACGGAGGTAGCGATCGGGCCCCCCGTGAGCGCTGGCGTCGGCCGGCTCTCATCGCGGGGGGCGCGCTGCTGGTCATCTGGACACCCCCGTTCGTCCAGGAGTTGCGTTCAAATCCGGGCAACTTCACACTGATGGCGCGCTTCTTCAGCCAGTCACACAAGGTGCTCGGCTTCTCCGATGCGTACCGGGTGACGTCGCTGCAATTGGGGATACGGCCCCCCTGGGCTGGCGCCCCGCTCCCGTTGATACCGCTCGTACCCGTCGTGAACCCGGCGGCGGCGCCCGCGGTGCCCATCATCGTGGTGCTCCTTCTCGCTGCGACCGTCTTCGCGGCACTCCGTCGCAACCGCTCGCTTGCGTTTGCGGTGAGCGCGATCGTGGCGATCCTGGCCGAGATTGGTGCGCTGTCGCGCCTGATGGGGGACGTGTTCGTCGAGCTCATTCAACCAGGCTGGGTGTGTGGATTTGCGCCGGTTCTCGCGGCTGGCTGGTGCGCGTACTCGCCCTTGCGCGGCACGGTGCGACGTCGCGTCGCCCAAGTCGCGTTGCCGGCACTCACGGTCGCCGTGCTCGGCTTCGGTGTCGCCAACATGGTTCAAGCAGCTCACGGTCCGCCGGCCCCGTCCCGCCAAGACCAGGTCGCCCAGCAACTCGCCGATCAAGGAGTACAGATCGCCCGAGCCGCACACGGCCCCGTGCTGATCCGATCAACCGACCCAGGCCAGCCCGGGCTGCTCGGCGGCGTCGGACCCCAGCTGCTGGCGTTGGAGCTTGACCGCGCCGGAGTCGACGTCGTGGTCGACCACGATCTGTGGAACCGGTACGGCGCGTTCCGCGCCGAGCCGTCCCGAGCCGTACTCGAACTGCGGATTACGCACGCCGCCAATCCTCCGACGGGACATGGGTGGCGCGTGGTGGCGAAGGTCGACTCCCTCGGCACACGACAGCGCGAGAGGCGCGATCGGCTCAAAGCCCAACTCGATGCCCGCCTCGGCGTGACTCACTCGGATACCGAACTGCTCATCAAGCTTGGCGCACACCCCGAACTCCAAAAACTCGCCACTCAATACGCGACACTCAACAGCAACCCCGCCCTCGCACTGTCAGCCCGGACTCTCCGACCAGCTCTGTTGCGTTGAGCTGAATCCGACTGTGCGTGACCGAGCCGTCGTCGGGTGTCCGGTCAGATCCTGCGGGCGAGGTCGGTGAACGCAGTCTCAAGGGCGCTGTTGCGTTGAGTTGGATCGGGCCGTGTGGATCGAGGTGCTGCGTCGTCTCCCCCCTCAGATCGTCTGGGCGAGTTCGGTGAACGCTGTTTCGATCCTGCGGTGTTGGCGCGCATCGACGCCGAGTGCGTAGTGACCGCGGCGGATGTTCTGCATGAGCGTATGGCCGCGCATGATCACCCGCGCGGTGTGATCGCGTTTGAGCCCGCGCATCGGACGAAGTCGGGCTTTGAGCCGGCCGTGATCACACTCGACACGATTGTTTGGAGTTGACCCGCCTTGTTGGACACTCGATCCTGTCCGTGCGCGTCGCCGACCCGCGATCTCGGATGCCGGTCGGTGGGGTGGGGTACCTGTGCGCCTTGTAATGGCTAACTTGCTACAATGCATGCATGACGGAACTGATCACGACGGCGCGGGTGTCGCATCGAGGGCAGGCGAGCCTGCCGGCGAGTCTGCGGCATCGCTGGGGCATCGAGGATGGTGGAGAGGTCGCGTTCGTCGACCTGGGCGACGCGGCGCTCGTGCTCCCGGGAGGAATTGCGAGAGCGCGGGCCGAGCTTCGCGACAAGCTCGTCCGCGGCGGGCGGTATGAGGCCGGTGTCGCAGCGTTGAACGATCCGGACCTTGCCGACCAGTAGATCGCTGATCGACGATCGGCTGCTCGTTGCTCGCCTGGTCGGTGAGAGGGTCCGCCTTCCTCGTGTCGGCCTGGTAACCACGACCTACTGGTACTACCGCGCGTGTCGAGCGGCGATCGTCGGAGGCGCCGGTCAGCTGTCGGGCCCATTCGGACGCCTCAGTGCCTCGGAGCAAGGCGCCGCGATCCGAACGATGCTCAGCCTGCCGGACGATGTTGCGCTCCCGGACCCGCGGGAGCTGGTTCCCACGATGGTCGCACTGCATCAACGTCACCCGCAGCTGAACGTGATGAACGTGGAAGCCGCGGCCGCCGCGGCGCTGCTCGAAGCGCGCGTGTTGCTGTCCGCCTGCGGAGCAGAAGGCGTGTTGCCGGCAGTGCTCGACGCCGACGCGATCCCGTGGCGAATCGTGTCGATCGGCTGACGCCGTAGACCGTGCGTGCCCTTGGAACGTGTGCCCATTGCGTGCCCGTCATGAGCGGTCGTCGTGGTCACTCGTGGTCTCTGGCGGTCAACCGAAACGCACTCCGACCTGCGGATCGATGCCGTGACCAGCACCGTCGCATCGGGTGACGAAGTTAGGAAACCGATGCTCTATCCCCTGAGCTACGAGGGCCGAGGGCTTGGGATTCGTTGGTGCAGGTCAGAGGGTACTTCCAGCGTTTCGGGGTCGAGGACGGTGTCCGATTCCAGCCCGCCGCGTGCCCGTTCTACGCGTGAGCAACGGTTGCTTGCGCCGTGCGTCACAGTCCCCAGGACCGGCGCGCGCCACCGGATTCGACCGGCGTTCACACGGGCCGATTCAGTCGACGCAACAGTGCCGATCATCCTTCTCTCGCACGGCCACGGCCCGTCGAACCACCTCTCCTCGTTGAACGGTTATGGCCCGCTCGCCAACTTCTGGGCGGCGCACGGCTTCGTCGTGATCCAGCCCACCCACCTGGATTCCGCAACGCTCGGCCTGCGTGACTCCGAGGATTCTGAGGCGCCTCTGTGCTGGCGATCCCGGGCGGTGGACATGACCCGCATCCTGGACCAGCTCGACCGCATCGAGGCCTCTTGCCCTCAGCTCCTCGGCCGGCTGGACCGGAGCAAGGTCGCCGTGGTCGGGCACTCGATGGGTGGACACACCGCGAGCCTGCTGCTCGGCGCGCGACTCACCGATCCCGACGACGGAACAGAAGTGGACCTCGCCGAGCCACGGATCAAAGCGGGTGTGCTGCTCGCCGCAGTCGGCAGAGGCGGCGACGCCATCAGCGAGTCGGCGGCCGAGAACTACCCCTGCTTGAAGACCACGGACTTCTCCCAGATGACGGCACCCGCCCTTGTGATCGCCGGCGACAACGACGATGACGAGACCCACCACCTGACGGTCGCGGGCGCGGGCTGGCACGCGGATCCGTACGTGCTCGCCCCTGGCCCCAAGTCCCTGCTCACCCTCTTTGGCGCAGAGCACGGCCTCGGCGGGGTCTCTGGATACGACGCCGCCGAGACCACGGACGAAGACCTCGAGCGAGTGGCTGCGGTCCAGCGGCTCACCTGGGCCTACCTCCGCACCGAGCTCCATCCCGGAGACTCCGCTTGGACGGAGGCGTGTGACGCGCTGGCTGCCGGAGCCACCCCACTCGGCCGGATCGAATCCAAGTGAGCTCGAGGCGGCCATTATCCGAGGGGGCTGTTGCGTTGGCTTGGATCTGGTTGGGCGGGATCGAGTTGTCGTCCGGTTCCCGTTCAGATCGTCCGAGCGAGCTCAGTGAACGCGTGCGCGATGCGCCGGTGGGCGCGCGCTTCGATGCCGAGTTCGTAGTGGTCTCGGCGGATGTTCTGCATCAGCGCATGGCCGCGCATGATCACTCGCGCGGTGCCTTCGCGTTTGAGGCCGACGCATCGGGCGGAGCCGGGCTTTGAGTCGGCCGTGGTCGCATTCGACGCGATTGTTTGCGTACTGCTCGGTGTTGTGAAACGCGGCCGGCATCAGCTCTTCGATCGCAGCCCGTAGCGTTGGGGCCCGGTCGGTGACGACCTCGGCGGGCTCACCATGCGCTCGGAGCGCCGTACCGAAGAACCGACTCGCCGCCCGGGTGTCGCGCTGGGCCGAGACGTAGACGTCGATGATCTGGCCGTGCTGGTCGATCGCCCGGTACACGTAGCGCCACCGGCCGGCGACCTTCACAGAGGTCTGGTCCACGAACCAACGATTGCCGACCGCACGCCGACAGGGCAGGGCTGCATTCCCGAGCAGCGGTGTGAAGCGGTGCACCCACCGGTAGACGGTGACGTGGTCGACCTCGATCCCTCGTTCGCCGAGCAGCTCTTGGACGTCGCGGTACGAGAGCCCGAATCGCAGATACGAGCGCACGGCGAGAACGATGATCTCAGGCGGGAACCGAAACCCGGCGAATGCAGAGTTCGGGACCGCGGGTGTCGGACGGGACCGGCGACGAATCATCCCGCCACCCTCACTGACCGGCGCGACCCTCCGCCAATGCAACAGAGCCGGCACACGGGGCCCGCCAGTACGACAGCGCCGAACTGAGCGCTCACGCCACGTAACGCTCACTTACGGTAGTATCTGAGCGTAAGGAAGGTCCAACGCTCAGATAGGTGGTTCTCGTGCCCACGCTGGTCGAACGGCTCTGGGAAGGCGGCGGCTACGGGCCCCGCCGCGACCGGACCCCATTCCGCTACAACGCCTACGTCCCTGACCCGATCGCGGAATTCGACCCAGAGTTGCCCGGCGCAACCACCGAGATTGTGGCTCAGGCAACCGCTGAGGTGGCTCGCCTGAACGCAGACGCGGGCGGCGTCGAGCTTGAGGCCCTGGCAGGTCCTCTCCTTCGTGCTGAGGCGCTGGGGTCATCCCACATCGAGGGCCTGCGCGTCTCAAACAAGCGCCTAGCCATAGCTGCCTACGAGCCGGAGTCTGGCGACGCGACCGCCACTGCCATCATCGGCAACGTGAAGGCGATGGAGCAGGCGGTCGCCATTGGCGCGACCGGTCGCGCTCTGACCACCGATGACCTCCTCGTCATCCACGGAACCTTGCTCGCTGGCACCACTGAAGCGCGGTACGGGGGGCGCGTCCGCGATGAACAGAACTGGATCGGCGGTCGTCCCACGAGCCCGTGGGAAGCCGACTTCATCCCGCCACCCGAGACGGAGGTGGAGCGCTTGCTTGCTGACCTCGTGCAGTTCTGCAATCGAGACGACCTTCCCGCCGTCGTGCAGGCCGGGATCGCTCACGCACAGTTCGAGACCATCCACCCCTTTGCCGACGGCAACGGGCGAGCCGGCCGGTGCCTCATCCACGTCGTGCTGCGACGCCGCAACCTCGCACCCTCTTTCGTGCCGCCCGTGAGCGTCGTTCTCGCGACCAACGCCAAGGCGTACATCGGGGGTCTCACCGACTTTCGGGACGGTCGACTCTCCGACTGGTGTGGAGTGTTCGCTCAGGCAGTGCGTACTTCCGCCACTGCGGCGGAGGAATTGGCTGGCCGTGTCGACGACCTCCGCGAGACGCTGCTCACGACGGCGGGTAAACCGCGCCGGGGATCGGCAGCGCGACAGATCATCGACGGGCTGCCGCAGTATCCCGTTCTGAGCGCGGACACGGTCGCCGCCGCATATGGGACTGCCGCCAACTCGGCGCGTCGCGCTCTCAACGAGCTACAGCTGCGCGGTGTGCTCACTCCCACCCGCGTGGGCCGCCGGCGCGGCCGGGAGTGGGTGTGCGAGCCGCTCTTCGACCTTCTCGATGACTTCGAGTTCGGGCTCGCGAGCCCGTTCTCGGAGTCTCAGCCACGCCGTCAAGCCCCGACGCGACACCTCCGCGACGCCCCGCGCCCCCGCAGCTGAAGGAGGGTGCGACCTCGCGCATGGGGCGGAATGCTCCGACCAGATCGCCAGACCGAAGAGAGCTCGACGACCGCCCAGCGCGCCGGTCTCGATGCGACAGCCGAGGACAGACGCGCGGTGCAGCCGATCGTGAAGGGTTCGCCGCCTGATCGCCCAAGGTGTGAGCCCACCTCCTCGTCAATTGTGGGTCCGACGTGAGAGCCGTCGGACTGGTCACCCGTCAGTACGAGCGCGCTGCGCGCGAGGCGTGTCCGTTCGTGCCCTTGGAACCCGTGCCCGTTGCGTGCCCGTCATCACGGCTACTGGCGGTCACTCGTGGTCATTGGCGGTAACTCGAAACGCACTCCCACCAGCAGCTCGACCTCTCTCGCGTCTCCGATGGTGGTGACGCGAGCAGGTCAACTCCAGTCACCACTGGTCGCGACCATGCGCTGATGCAACAGTGCCATCCTGCGTACGTTCGTCGATGTGACGAAGTCGCAGGGGGTCGGATCCTGGCCGACGTCCCCGACCTCGCCGAGCTGCTGGCAGCGCTGCAGAGCTCCGCGTTCACCGAAGCCGAAGCCGCGTCGCGGAGAGCGTGCGCTCAGCCGACGTGGGCGAACACCAGGAGGAGCTCGATCGCGCCGCGGTCGTCGGTCCGGGCTGGGCCGAAGCTCGGGTTGGGGATGCCGTAGTCGGCGAAGGCGACCGGGATCGATCCCTGGACCTCGATGTGCGTACCGTTGCGACGGGCGGCGAGCGTGACGGTCACCCGTCGCGTCTTCCCGTGCAGGGTCAGGCGGCCGCACGCCGGCACGCGGACGGTCGTCAGGTCGGCCGGGAGCCGGCGGAGGGTCACCGGTTGGGCCAGCCGGAAGGTCGCAGTCGGAAAGCTGGCGGTGTTCATGATCCGGTCGTGGAATTGCTGGTCACGGGCCTCCCGGTCGCTCGACACGTCGCGCAGGTCGACCGTGAATGCACCGGACCGCACCGTCGTCCCGTCGAGCACGAACCGGCCCCGGATGGCCTTGGTGCGGCCGACCGCGGTCGTTCCTTGGCCGAACAGGGTCTCGGCGACCCGGTAGCCGGCCTGAGAGCCGGGCGCGACGCGCCAGGTGCCGTCGAGGCGGATTGGCGCCGCGGATCTCGAGCCGGCGGCCGCGGGCTCGAACGCGAGCTTCGCAGGTGCGGGGCCTTCGATGTAGTGGATGTACACGTACGGCGCGACGACCACGAGGAGCAGCGCGCCCAGTCCGAGCAGCAGCGGGACTCCGACGAGGTACGTCGTCCGCCGCCGGAGGAACGCACGCCGCTCGACGGTGGTCATGTGTGCTTACCCGGGGTCCAGCCCTGAGGGGCGAGGACGCGGTCGGCGACATCTCGTGGTGTGGGTTCGAGCGCGGTGGTCATGGTGTCGTTCCAGGGGTTTAGGAAGCCGAAAAGAGCGCAGACGGCGACGATTGCGGTGATCTGGTCGTCGGTGTAGTGGCGGCGGCACGCGTCGTGCTCCTCGCTGATGAGCCAGTTCATGGCCGCGGCGTGGGCGAGCCCGACGCAGCCCTCGAGCAGCCCGGGCACACGCGCCAGTGCCCTGCCCGCCCATACGCCGGTCAGCCCATGTACATCGTTTTCGCCGGCGTGATTCGCACGACGGTGCGCTGCTGCTCGTTCAGAGCGTCGACGAGCGTGGCAGGGTCGGCGGGCTCGGTGCCGGACATCACGGCGAAGATCTGGGCGGTGAGCTCCGCCCGGAGTGGGTCCGCGTCGATCAGTTCCGCCTCCCCGTAGATGACGAGGTGCGCCCGGCCGTCGGGCACGGTGACCGACACCCGAGGCTGGTGTCGCGCGTTCTTCCACTTGGCGGTGTACGACTTGGCCGAGATCAGAAGACGCCCGTCGTGGTCGACGGCGTAGCCGATCATCGACTGCTGCGGTGAGCCATCGGCCCGTCCGGTGGCGAGGACCGCCCAGAGGTGGTCATCGAGGAACTTTCGGTGGTCGGCGTCCCATGGGTAGGTCATCGTTCGCTCCTGGGTTCGGGTGTCGGTGGTCAGAACAGTCCGGGGTACGAGCCACCGTCGAGGCTGATGCTCTGGCCGGAGAGGTATCCCGCCTGTGCGCCGCAGAGGAACGCGCATGCGTCGCCGAGCTCGGATGGGATGCCGAGTCGCCCGGCCGCGATGGTGGCGCGGATCTCGTCGTACGCGTCATCGATGGTGATGCCCTTGACCGTGCTGGCGAGCTCGGCCATCTGGCGCTGGCGGTCGGTGTCAAAACGCTCCGGGCAGAGATTGTTGATGGTGACGTTGGCGCGTGCGACGTCGCGCGAGATGCCCTTCACCGCCGCGGTGAGTGCGGCACGGGCACCCGATGACAGTCCCATCGCGCCGATGGGTGCCTTGACCATGGCGGAGGTGATGTTCACGATCCGTCCGAACCGTCGGTCGATCATGCCGTCGAGCACCACCTGCACCATCAACACCGGCGCAAGCAGGTTGGCGTCAAGTGCGGCGAGCCAGGTGTCGCGGTCCCAGGATCGATAGGGCGCGGGCGACGGGCCGGCGTTGTTCGTGACGAGGATGTCGGGCGCGGGACACGCGTCGAGCAGTGCGGTCCGGGTAGCCGCCTCGGTCACATCGCCGACGACCGGCGTCACCGCGACCCCGTGACGATCCTGCATCTCCCGCGCCGCCGGGGTGAGCGTCGCCTCGTCGCGCCCGTTGATCGTCACCGCGGCGCCCTCTCGCGCCAACGACTCCGCGCACGCACGGCCGAGTCCCCGGCTCGACGCCATCACGATCGCGGCGCGGCCCCGGATGCCGAGATCCACGGTCACCGCCTCCCGAGCGCTTCACGCGCCGCGCCGATGGCGGCGAGGTCGGGCGGGGTGAAGAACGCCTCGGGCGGCTCGGCCGGGCCCCAGACCGACAGGCCGGCTTCGTCGGGAGTCCAGTCGTCGCGTCGGTGGTCATGGTCCCACGCGTCGTCGTCGGTGATGTGGTCCATGTCGGCGAAGAGCTCGAACATCGTGCCCGCCGGGTCGGAGAGATACCAGAACAGGTTGGAACCGAGGCGGTGCCGACCGACGCCGACCACGTGGGCGTCGGCCCGCTCGGCGAGCACCGCGGAACCGGTGACGCCGATCGCGTCGAGATCGTCCATCTCGAGCGCGTAGTGGTTGAGATAGGAGACGGGCGCAGGTTGGATGAGCAGGTTGTGGTGGTCGGACTCGACCCGGGCGAAGGTCAGGACGCCGTCGAGCATCCGGTCCGAGACGCGGAACCCGAGCCCGTCGAGGTAGAACGCGCAGGCCTCGGCGACGTGTGGCGTGCCGAGCACGACGTGCCCGACGCGGCGCGGCGGGCGGGGCACGGTCTCCTCGACGACGTCGGCGCGCGTGGTGGTCCGCTCGGCGCAACCCGGACGGTTCGTCGCCCTGACCTTGCCGTCGGTGAGTGGCGCGTCACCGACGACGTCGACGACCACCCGGTGGTCGAACACCGGATCGGCGCACGTCAGCGTCTTGTCGGCGACGGTTGCCGCGATGCCGAGGGCGTCGAGCCGAGTAGCAATCGCCACGAGGTCGGCTTCGTCCTCACAGCCGAGGTGTAGTTCGGCGAGATGGCGGTAGGGGCCCTTCGCGAGCGTGATCTGCCGGGAACGGTCGTCGGTTCCGAGGACCGCGCCGGCGCGCCGCATCCCTCGGCGTTCCCAGAATGCGCCGAGCTCGTCGGGCTCGGGCACTGCGAGGGTGATGTCCAGGAATCGGTGGATCGCCATCGGAAGCCTCGCGTCTCAGCGGTCGAGGATCGTGTGCATCACGGCGCCGAGCGCGAGCGTCGCGTGGTCGACGGCGCCTGCGCTGCGCCACGCCACGAATCGGTCGGGACGGACCAGCACGCAGCCGTCGTCGGCCACCTCGCGCGCTCGGGTCCAGGTGCCGAGGACGTCGTTGTGGTCCTGGCCGAGCGCGACGCGGAACGGCCGGATCTCCACGCCGAGCTTGGCCGAGACGGCCGCCGCGGCCGTCTCCCATGCCGTCCCGTCCGCGCCGGTGATGAGCGTGAATCGGTCGTACGCGCCGAGGTCCAGCGTGGAGACGTCGTGCGTGCCGCGCCCGAGCCACGCGTGGGGGAGCGCCGCACCAGGATGCGTGGTCGGGTGGTAATGCAGCTCCGGGTCGCGCGTGTACGCAGGGAACTCGGTGCCGTCACCGACCACCGCGGCGGACGTGTAACGCTGCCCGAGCTCGACGCCCAGCGCGTTGAACTGTGCGTTCATCAGCTCGAGGCCGCTGAACATGGCCGAGCGCGCGTCCTCGCCGTCGGGCCCGAAGATCTCGTCCAGCTGCTTGGTCGCCGCGTCCTGGTCGAGGCCGTCGAGCACGCCTGCCGCGCTCAGCCACGGCAACATCTCGCCGACGCTCTGGTTGGCCCGGTCCACAATCTGTCGGCCGACCGGTTGGCGCTCCGCGTCGTAGGTGTCGAGCAGGCCGGCTCCGGCCCGGCCCTGCAGAACGAGTGCGAGCTTCCAGGCGAGGTTGTAGGCGTCCTGTATCGACGTGTTGCTGCCGAGCCCGTTCGCGGGTGGGTGGCGGTGGGCGGCGTCGCCGGCCAGGAACATGCGGCCGCGGCGGTAGTGCGCGGCGACGACGTGGTTGAACTCCCACTGGCTGATGTGACGGATCCTCACGTCGACGTCCGGGTCGCCGATCGCGGCCCGGACCCGCGGCATCACCGCTTCCTCGGTGAGCTCGTTCGGCTTCTGACCGTGGCGCACGAAGATGGTGCTCCACTCGTTCCAGGGCTCGATACAGGTCCAGATGCTGACGATGTCGTCGCTGCCGGGATTGCACACGACGAACAGCGCGCCGGACCGGTGCCGGGTGTACCGGGAGAGGTCGGCGTCGATCCAGACGGTGATGGCATTGCCGAGGCCGCCTTGTCCCTCGAACTCGAACCCGCCCTCCTCGCCGACGATCGTGCGGGCGCCGTCGCATCCGATGACGTACCGCGCCGCGACCTCGAACTCCCGGCTCCCATCGCGCGGAAGGATGCGCGCAATCACCACGTCCGCCTCCTCGTGGAGCGCGACCACCTCGTGGTGGAGGCGGATCTCGGCGCCGAGGTCGCAGGCGTGGTGAAGCATGATCGGCTCGAGGATGTGTTGGGGGATGTTGCACACCTCGCACGGGCTCGCGGCGCGGTACTCGCCGATCCGGTCGTCGCCCGTTCCCCACGTCGCCATGCGTGAGATCTCGCGCCCGGCGAACGCGGTGGCGAACACCTGCTTGCCCATGAGGTGGTGTGGGAGCGCCCGCTCGCGGACGCGATCCTCAAGGCCGAGGTCACGCAGGATCTCGACCGTCCGCTGGTTGGTGATGTGGGCCCGGGGCGAGTTCGCGGTCGCGTACTTGGTGACGGTGAGGGCGTCGACACCGGCGCGGGCGAGGAGTGACGCCGCGGTGAGCCCTGCCGGCCCGGCGCCCACGATGAGCACGTCCTTCGCGATCCGCTCCACGACGACCCCTCCTTCGCTGGTCGGACGACCAGCGAAGTATCCGCCGTCGGATTCAGCTTGTCAAGTGACCGGTGAAGTTATTCAGGAGCGAACAGGTCGGCGATCAGATCCGCATGGCGCTTGACGCTGGCCGACGACTGGGGGTTGGTGCCGGTGAGCGCTGCGCATTCGGGCGCGACCGCGAAGATCAGCGACGCCGCGCCGGCGAGCGCGTAGTACGCGTGCGGCGCGAGCTTCCCGGCACCGCCGCGCGTCGGACCGCCGAGGGCCTGGAGTCCGGCGAAGAACGGCGCGAGGTGCGTATCGACGAGCCATCGCATCCGGTTGTCATCGTGGCGGCCGGCATCGACCATGAAGTGGAAGAGCTCCGGGTGGTCCGCCGCGAAGCGCACGTAGCTGCGGATCGCGGCGCGGACGGCGGTACGGCCCTCCTCACTGCGCGGGTGTGGTTCGCGAACGGGGAGCGCGGCGACGAGACCGCCGAAGACCTGGTCGGCCGCCGCCCGCCACAGGTCGTCCTTCGACGCGAAGTGATACGTCAACAGCCCCTGAGTCACGCCGGCGCGGGTCGCGATGTCGCGGGTGCTCGACGCGCCGAAGCCGTGCTCGGCGAACGTCTCGACGGCGGCATCGACGATGCGTTGGCGGGTGGCGTCGCGTTGCTCGGCTCGGCTCATACCTCGGAGTCTAACTGGTCACTTGACAAGGGAAATAGGATTCAACCCGTGGTTGGTCGGACGACAAGCGAAAGGGAAAGCCATGAGCCGGATCGCACCATTGGCGAGAGCGGACCTGCAGGTCCACGAACCGATCTTCGGGGCCTACGAGCAGATCATGGGACTCGTCCCCAACACGGTCTTCACGATGGCTCGGGTTCCCGGTCTGCTGGAGGGTTACGTCGGCCTAGCCCACGCCGCGGCGATGAACGGGCTCATCTCCGAGGAGCTGGCGCAGATGGTGGGCAACATCGCCAGCGCGGCGGCGGGCTGTCGGTACTGCCAGGCGCACACTGCCGCACATGCCGACCACCTGGGCGTGGACCCGGACAAGCTTTCCGAGTTGTGGTCGTTCGAGACAAGCGACCGGTTCTCGGATGCGGAGCAGGCCGCGCTCCGGCTCGCGTTACACGCCGGACAGTCGCCGAATGCCGCGACCGACGACGACTTTGCCGAGTGTCGTCGCTTCTACACCGACGACCAGATCACCGCGATCGTCGCCGTCTGCGCACTGTTCGGGCTCCTCAACCGGTGGAACGACACGATGGCCACGACCCTCGAGCCCCGAGCGCGTGACGTCGCCGACCAGATTCTCGCGCCGCAAGGCTGGTCCATCGGGGTGCACGCATGAGCAGGATCGCCCCGCTCTCGAACGAAGACCTGGCCGAGTACACCGATGGCTTCGCGCTCATCGAGGGCTTCATGGGGTTCGTGCCCAGCTCATTGCGCGTGATGGCACGCGTTCCCGGGCTGCTCGACGGGATGACCGGGCTCTCCAGCGTCGTGTTCCTGAACGAGCTCCTTCCGGTGGATCTCAAACAGTTGATCGGGTTCATGGCCAGCGCAGGGGCCGGATGCCGCTACTGCCAGGCCCACACCGCCGCGCACGCATCTCACCTCGGGGTCGAGGCCGACAAGCTCGCCGACCTGTGGTCGTTCGAGACGAGCGATCGATTCGATGACCCTGAGCGCGTCGCACTGCGGCTGGCCTTGCACTCGGGTCAGTCGCCGAACGCGGTGACCGACGAGGACTTCGGCGAGTGCCGGCGCTACTGGTCCGACGAGCAGATCACCGCGATCGTGGCAGTCTGCGCGTTGTTCGGCTACCTGAACCGGTGGAACGACACGATGGCGACGAAGTTGGAAGCGGTACCGCACGCGATCGCCGACGAGGTGCTCGCACCCCAGGGCTGGACGCTCGGGAAGCACGGATGAGCATGCCGCCCACCATCGTCACGCTCACCGGCACCGGCGTTCCCCTACCCGTGCCCGGCCGCGCCGGGCCGGGGACGCTCGTGCAGCATGGGGACATCGCCCTGCAGTTCGACGCGGGCCGGGCGACGGTACTGCGGCTCACCGAGGCCGGGTGTCCACCGCACGCGCTCACCGCGCTGTTCGTGTCCCATGTGCACAGCGACCACGTGGTGGATCTGACCGACGTCGTCCTGACAAGGTGGCTCTTCACCCAGATCGCGCCGTCGACACCGCTGCCGGTGATCGCGCCCGAAGGCAGTACCGCGCGCTTCGTGCGTCGGATGCTCGAGACCTTCGACGACGACATCGCGCTGCGCATCGAGCACGTGCAGCCGGATCCCCCGTCGATGGACCTGCGGGTCTTCGATGCCGGCGCCCAACCGGCGACGGTGTGGGCGTCGGACGACGGCGTAGTCGTCGTCGACGCCGTCGCGGTCCACCACGAGCCGGTCGACGGTGCCGTCGCGTTCCGGGTGACGACGCCGACCGGTGTGGTCGTGATCTCGGGCGACACGCGCGTCTGCGACGAGGTGGAGAAGCTGAGCCAGGGGGCAGACGTGCTCGTTCACGAGGCGTGTCGAACCACCGCGATGCGCGAGGCGATCGCGGGGAGCTCCTTCGAGGCGATCTTCAGCTACCACGCGGACACGGTGCCGCTGGGCGCGATGGCCGAGCGCGCCGGTGTCCCGCACCTCGTGCTCACCCACCTGATCCCGCCGCCGAACGGCGACGCCGAGGTGGAGGCGTTCGCGGCCGACGTCCGCGATGGCGGCTACACCGGTCGGGTCTCCGTGGGCGAGGATCTGTTCACGGTGACGCTCGGCGGTACCCCGTAGCGTCCGCGCTGTCGTCGCGTTTCAGGAAAGACGACGGACTCGCGCGTCCTCAGCTCGTTGATTGCTCGAGGCGTTGGATGAGCTTGTCGAGGAGACTGTCGAGGCGCTGTCGTTCCGACGCGCTCAGCTCACGGAAGAACTCGTTCTCAGCGGTCACGAGGTCCTCGATGGCCCGGTCGGCGATGGCGTGTCCGCTCGGGGTGAGCTCGACGAGGGACCCGCGGCGGTCGTCGGGGTCCGGCCGTCGTACGATGAGCCCGGCGGCTTCGAGGCGGTTGAGGCGGTTGGTCATCCCGGCCGGGGAGATCATCGCGACCCGCGCAAGGGTTGTCGGGGTCAGGACGGCGCCGGCGCCACCGCGTCGCAGCGCGGCGAGTACGTCGAACTCACCGACGGTGATGCCGTGCGGCTCGAACAGGGCCTCGGCCGATCGCAGTGCGGTGTTCATGAGCTGATTGATGCGCAGGGTCGTGCCCATCGCGTCGAGGTCGAGGTCGGGCCGCTCGCGTCTCCAACTCGCCATCGTGTCGTCGAGGATCTCGCGCATCGTCACCGGCGACAGGATACTTCGATACAGAATCTTTTGACAGCGAAACTTCGACGTCGTACTATCTTGGCATGTCTGGTCCGATCATTCGTGCCCGCGACGTCGCGTTCCCGCGCTTTCGAGCGCCTGATCTCGACGAGATGGAGACCTTCCTCCACGCGTTTGGGATGCACACCGCGTCGCGCACCGAGGACTCGCTGTACATGCGCGGCACCGACACGGATCATCACGTCCATGTGACTCATCTCGGCGAGCCGGAGTTCGTCGGCTTGGCGTTCGAGGCGACCCGTCCGGATCTCGACCGGCTCGCCGCGCAGACTGGAACTGTGGTCGAGAAGCTCGACGAACCGGGGGGCGGACTCGTCGTGCACCTCACCGATCCGGACGGTCGCGTCGTCGATGTCGTGACAGGGATTGAGCGCTCGGCGCCGATCGAGGTGCGTGGCCACGCGCCGCTCAATGTCGGCGTCGCGCGCGTCCGGATCGGTGAGCTTCAGCGCGTCGCCACGGGCGCGTCACAGGTGAAGCGGTTCGGGCACGCGGCACTGAAGACGACTTCGCTCGCCACCCTCGCCGGCTGGTACTCCGAGACACTCGGGCTGCTCGCTTCGGACGACATCTACCTCAGTGCGCCAGAAGAGCCGATCGGTCGCTTCATGCGCTGCGATCGTGGAGACCAACCTGCCGATCATCACACGTTGCTGATCGTCGAAACGGGTGAGGTGCGCCTCGGTCATTGTGCGTGGGAGGTCGCGGACTTCGACGATCTCATGGCCGGCCACGATCATCTTCTCTCGGCGCAGCGCCGGCACTACTGGGGTGTCGGACGTCATGTGCTCGGTGGGCAGGTCTTCGACTACTGGAAGGACCCGCTGGGCTTCACCGTTGAGCACTGGACCGACTCGGACCTGCTCACGGCCGACACGCCGGCCGGTACGTACGGCCTGCTCGAGCCGATCAACCAGTGGGGACCGGCACCCCCGGCGGACCTCGACTTCTGATGGACCTCGGGATCGCCGGTCGCCGTGCGATCGTGGCCGCGTCGAGCGCGGGTCTCGGCTTCGCGTGCGCGCGGTCCCTGGTGCGCGAAGGCGTCCATGTCGTGATCAACGGGCGTGACCGGCAACGTCTCGAGGCAGCTGCAACCGTGCTGCAAGCGCAGTCGACGGTCACGGTTCAGACGGTTGCGGGTGACATCGCCGACCCCGCCACGCGCGCCGCGCTCGTCGCCGCATGCAGCGAGCCGGACATTCTCGTGACGAACAATGGAGGCCCGCCTCCGGGTCAGTTCCAGCAGTGGGGTCGCGACGAATGGATCGCCGCAGTGGACGCGAACATGCTCGCACCGTTGTTGCTCATCCGTGACGTGATCGATGGCATGGTGGCACGGCAATTCGGCCGTATCGTCAACATCACCTCGGCCATGGTGACGGCTCCCCATGCCGCGATGGGGCTGTCGTCGGCCGCTCGCACGGGGCTCACGTCCGCGTCGAAGGGCCTGTCGCGCGAGGTCGCGTCGGCGAACGTCACCCTCAACAATCTGCTGCCGGAACGGATCGATACCGGACGCCAGCGCCAGATGGCCGAGCTTACGGTCGCGATGAAGGGGGTCACGCTCGAGGAGGCGTACGCGGAGATCGCCGCCACGATTGCCGCGGGACGGCTCGGCCGGCCCGACGAAGTGGGCGACGCGTGCGCTTTCCTATGTAGCGCGCAGGCCGGCTACATCTCGGGCCAGAACCTCCACCTCGACGGCGGCTCGTACCCAGGACTGTTCTGATGCAAGACGTCGATGTCTTGGTCGTCGGCGCAGGTCCCGTCGGGCTCACCGCGGCGCTGCTGCTTGAACAGCTGGGCTGTTCGGTTGCGATCGTGGAACGCCGCGACGGACCCCAGCGCGCACCCGCCGCCCACGCCATCAACGCGCGCACCTTCGAGATCTGGCGCCAAATCGGCCTCGACGTCGACTCCATCCGTTCGCATGCGCAGGACCCCGCCGACGCCGGTGCCGTGCACTGGGTAACGAAGCTGGGCGGTACGGTCCTCGGGAGCCTGCCGTATGAACGCCAAGGCGACGAACAGCTCGCAGTGACGCCCACGCCGCTGCGCAACCTCTCCCAGCATCACCTCGAGCCGTTGCTCGTCGACGCACTCGGCCAGGTCGGCCTATCCGTGCGCTATGAACATCGTTGGGAGTCGGCGACCGTCCGCGAGGGGGGTGTGATCTCGACGATGACCGGACCGGACGGCCCGCTCAAAATCTCGAGCCGGTGGCTGCTCGCGTGCGATGGCGCGTCGAGTCCCGTGCGACGCATGCTCGGCATCGTGCCCGAGGGCCCGCATCGCATCCAGAGCTTCGTCATGGTGCATCTCGCGGCCAACCTGCGAGACCTCGTTGGCGAGCAGCGGGGCGTGTTGTTCTGGATCTGCGATCCGGCGGCGGGCGGCACGTTCGTGGCGCACGACATCGACCGCGAATGGGTGTACATGCATACCTACGACCCGGATATCGAGGACGCGGCTTCGTACACGGCAGAACGGTGCGAGCAGCTCGTGCGTGCCGCGCTCGAAGACCCAGGCGTGGACCTCGACATCGTCACGATCGCGACGTGGACGATGACCGCTCAGGTGGCACCGCGATTTCGTGATGGACCGGTCTTCCTGGTCGGCGACGCGGCGCACCGGTTCCCGCCCACTGGAGGAATGGGGCTCAACACCGGCGTGCAGGACGCCCACAATCTTGCGTGGAAGCTCGCCGCGGTCGAGCACGGTCATGCCGGGGCCGCTCTGCTCGACTCGTACGAGCGTGAACGTCGACCCGTCGCGCAACGCAACGCCGAGGTCAGCCTCGCCAACGCGTTGAAGCTCATCGAAGTGCCCATCGCACTCGGCGCCGACCCCGACCCCGCAGTCTTTGCGACCAACATGGAAGCCACTCTCGCTGATGCCAACGGACGGGCCCGGGTCGTGGCCGCGATCGCGAACCAGGCCACCCACTTCGACATGCTCGGACTGCAGCTCGGCTACTCCTACGGATGTGCCCAAGAAACCGTCGCCGACGAGCTCGACACTGACCATGCCGTACGCACATATGTGCCATCGAGCCGCCCCGGCGCGCGCCTCCCACACGGATGGATCCGGCGCGAGGGCGCGGTGTGTTCGACGCTGGACCTGATCCCACTCGACCGGCCCGTGCTCATCGCCGGGCCCACCTGTGATACCGATGCCGACCTGCGCGTGGGCATCGATTTCGAGGACCTCGATCGATGGTGGTCCACCATCCTCGGCATGCCCGACGGTGGCGCACTCCTCGTCCGCCCGGATCAACACATCGCGGCCCGATGGGCGACCACACCAGCCGACGTCGATGTCTGGCAGCAGGAGGGAGTCACCTCCGACGGAGCGGACGACATGACCCGCTGCCTGCATTGGTCGAGGAGGAAGGCTCGATGACGAACACCGCGTTGGGAATCGAACGTCGGGGCCGAGTCGTGATCCTGGAGAACCAAGATCCGCCCCGCAACCGAATGACGTTCGAGTACATGGATGAGCTCGAACAAGCGGTGATCGCGCTGCGGGACGATCGCGACGTCCGGGCGGTCGTGATCACCGCGGCCGGCAACGAACACTTCAGCGTCGGGATGGACCTCAAGCAGCTGATGTCGGGTGTGCAGGATCGCGGCGGATTCGAGGCGGTGCTCGATCAACGTCTGCGCGTGCTCTCATTGATCGAGCAGCTCGACAAGCCCGTGATCACCACGATGTTCGGGTACTGCCTTGGTGGAGGACTCGAGCTCCCGCTCGCGTGTCACTTCCGTCTCGCGGCCAGTGAAGGTGCACGCATCGGGCTGCCAGAGCTTGATCTCGGCACCGTCTCCGCATGGGGTGGCACCGCCCGGCTGACCAGTACCGTTCGACCAGGAGCGAGCGGAGTTGGCGTTCGTTCCAGACGATCGTGCGGTCCAAGAGCTCGTGCCGCAAGGTTCGGACCCATCGTTCGGCATACGCGTTGGCCATCGGCGCGCGTGGCGGTGTCGTGATCGCGGTGATGCCATCGGCTTCGAACACGGCGTCGAACGATCGGGCGTATTGGCCGGCACCGTCATGGATGACGAATCGGAATTGACGATCGAGGTTCATCGTGAAGTTCCGGGCTGCTTGGGTCGTCCATGGTCCGGTCGGATTGGTGGTGATCCCACCGAGATGCACCCTCCGCAGGCCGATTTCGATGAAGAACAGCACATGGAACCGGCAGAGGAGCGCGGTGTCCACGCACGCGAAGTCCGTCACGATGATGCCGTTGGCTTGCGTGCGGATGAACTGCGCCCACGTCGGTCCCGTCCGCCCGGGAGCAGGGTCGATCCCAGCTGCCCACAGGATCGTCCAGACCGTCGACGCGGCGATCCGATGGCCCGATCAGCATGATTTGGGGGAGCCGTGACCGTTCGAACGCGGTGGAGATAATCGCGAGGATCGTCCGGTCTGTGTCGGTGAAGCGCGACCGGTTGATCTGGCGTTGCAGCACGAGGATCTGATGGCGAAGGGCGAGGATCTCCGCGTCGCGTTCGTCGCCGGTAGCGAGCAACCATCGGAGACGGCCGATGAGAAGGTGACGAATAGTCGTGACAAGGTTCATCGCCGACAGAACGCATCGATCGAGCGGCTCGAAAACCTTGGCCTGACCCCGATTGGTGGTCCGCTCGCTATGAGAGTGCTGGTTCGGGTTGGAGATTGGTCCAGCGCGCAGCGTACGCGGCTGGGGTGAACATGCCGAGGCTGGAGTGCGGCCGTCGGGTGTTGTAGTCGATGCGCC
>JBBSAM010000045.1:0-27387 GCA_038252255.1 Acidimicrobiia bacterium
CAACATCGGTTCGATCGACGGCATCCAGGTCCCGCTGATGGAGACGTACGCGTACTCGTCGGCCAAGGCCGCGGTGCACCAGCTCACCCGGCACCTCGCCAAGCGCCTCGCGCCGAAGGTGCGGGTCAACGCGATCGCGCCGGGTCCGTTCGAGTCCAAGATGATGAAGGCGACGCTGGAGAGCTTCCGCGACTCGATCGAGGCCAGCGCGCCCATGCGCCGCATCGGCCGGCCCGAGGACATGGCCGCGGCCGCGCTCTACCTCGCGTCGCGCGGATCCGCGTACGTCACGGGCGTGATCCTCCCGGTCGACGGCGGCATCGCCACCATCGGCTGACCTCACCCCGAAACGGGTTCGAGAGAACGGGTCTAGAGGGAGGCCTTCTCGTACATGGCGACGACGCACGCGCCGCCGAGGCCGAGGTTGTGCTGGAGCGCGAGCTTGGCGTCGGCGACCTGGCGGGCGGCGGCCATGTCCCGGAGCTGCCAGTTGAGCTCGGCGCACTGCGCGAGCCCCGTCGCACCGAGCGGGTGGCCCTTGGAGATCAGGCCGCCGGACGGGTTCACGACCCAGTCGCCGCCGTAGGTCACCGCGCCGGAGTCGATCAGCTCACCCGCGCCGCCCTCGTCGCACAGGCCGATCGCCTCGTAGGTGATCATCTCGTTGGCCGAGAAGCAGTCGTGCAGCTCGATCACGTCCACCTCTTCGGGACCGTGACCGGACTGCTCGTACACGTCGGTCGCGGTGGCCTTGCTCATGTCGAAGCCGACGAAGCTCATGTCGCTGTTCGACTCGAAGCTCGACGGGAAGTCCGTGTGCATCGACATGCCGATGATCTCGACCGCCTGGTCCTCGAGTCCGTGCTCGCGGACGAAGTCCTCGCTCACGACGATGGCGGCCGCACCACCGTCCGACGTCGGGCAGCACTGCAGCTTCGTGAGCGGCTCGTGCACCATCGGTGCGTTGAGGATGTCGTCGAGTGAGTAGATGTCGCGGAACTGCGAGTTGGGGTTGTTCGCGGAGTGCCGGTGGTTCTTCTCGGCAATGCGTGCGAACGACTCGGCCTTTACGCCGTAGCGCTCCATGTACTCGCGTCCCGCGTTGCCGAACATCTGCGGCGCGGGCGGTGCCTGGGTGAAGCCGCGCTTCTCGTTCATCTTCTCGAACGTCCACTGCATCGGCATCGCCCGGTCCATGTACTTGATGCCGAGCGAGCCTTTCTCCATCTTCTCGAAGCCGAGCGCCAGCGCGCAGTCCGCGAGGCCACCCTCGACGAAGCGCTTCGCCAGGTACAGCGCGGACGATCCGGTCGCGCAGTTGTTGTTGACGTTCACCACGGGGATGCCGGTGACACCGATCTCGTACAGGGCCCGCTGCCCGGCGGTGGAGTCGCCGTAGCAGTACCCGACCGCGGCCTGCTCGACGAGGTCATAGGAGATTCCCGCGTCCGCGAGGGCCATCGTGCCGGCCTCGCGCGCCATGTCTGGGTAGTCCCACTCCCGCCCACCCGGCTTCTCGAACTTGGTCATGCCCACGCCGACGACGAACACCCTGCGACCCATGAGATCCTCCTGATGCTTCCAGGGCCACACGCCTCCGGAGCAGGCCGAAGGGTAGAGCGTGGACGGACTTCGCGACTATTCGCGTCCGTAGAACACCCGCTCGACCACCAGGCGGGCGTGACGGGTGAGCCGCCGGTAGTCGTCCCGGAGCGTCGCCTGCGGCCGGTCGACGTAGCCGAGCAACCGCGCGACACGCTCGGCCTCTCCGACGTCGCTCGGCAGCGACTCCCGTTCGGAGTCCGTCACGAGGAAGCGGGCATTACGGGCCGCCGAGCAGAGCGCGAACGACTCGCGCAACGCGTCGGCGTCGGCCGGCTCGAGCAGTCCGATCGCGTCCAGCACGTCGAGGGCGATCATCGTCTCGGGGGTGCGCAACGACTCGTGGTGCGCGCCGTGCAGCAGCTGGAGCAGCTGCACGGTGAACTCGATGTCCGAGAGCGAGCCGCGCCCGAGCTTCAGGTGGAACTGCGGGTCTTCGCCGGGCGGGATCCGCTCCTGCTCGATCCGCACCTTCATCCGCCGCACCTCCTGCACCGAGTCATCCGGGAACGGATCCCGGTAGACGAACGGCCGGGCCAGGTCGCAGAACCGCCGCCCGAGCTCGAGGTCACCCGCGGCAGGGCGGGCCTTGATGAGTGACTGGAACTCCCAGGTGAGGCCCCAGCGCTCCCAGTAGTTGCGGTACCCGGCCAGGGACCGGGTCAGCGACCCCTGCTTGCCCTCGGGTCGGAGCGCGGCATCGATCGCGAAGATGCGCCCGTCCGGCGTCCGCTCCCCGATCTCGGTGAGCAGCTGCTCCGCCACCCGCTCTGCCTCGTGGTAGTCGGACGGGCCGTCACCCTCGTAGGCGAAGAGCACATCGAGATCCGACGCGTAGGAGAGGTCGCGCCCGCCATACCGCCCCATGCCGATCACCGCGAACGGAACCTTGGGTGCGAGCGCCGCGAGTGCAGCTTCGAGGCACGCGTCGGCCAGCGTCGCGAGGTCGCGGCCCGTCTCGACCAGACCGGCGAAGCCGAGGAGATCGCGTGACGCGATGCGCAACAGCTCCCGGCGCTTGTACCGCCGCAAGCCGCCGCGGCGCGCGTTCGCGTCCCCGGCGCGCCACTTGACCGTCGCGATCGCCTCGTCGACCGACCTCGCTCGCCGCTTCGGCATCTTGAGCTCGTCGTCCTCCCCCAAGGTTCTGACGAACTCGGGTTGGTGGCGGAGGGCGTCGCCGAGCATGCGGCTCGATCCGAGAAGGCGGCAGGTCCGTTGCGCCGCGGCGGGCGAGTCGCGGAACACCGTGGCGAGGTTCGCGGCGCGGGCCGGGCCTTCGGCGAGCCGGCGGAGCTGGAGCAACGCGAGATCCGGGTCCGGGGACGACGAGCACCATTCCAGCAGCAGCGGCAGGAGCTGCTCGAGGAGGCGCGACGTTCGGCTGAACCCCCGGGTGAGCTCCTCGAGTGCGGCGCGCGTCGCCGCGAGGTCGAGGAAGCCGAACGCGGCGAGCCGTTCCGCCGCGGCATCGGAGGTGAGCGGGCCGGGCCGGCCCGCGAGCGACTCGAGCAGGGGACCGAAGAAGAGCTTCTCGTGGGTCGATCGCACCCGGCCCTGGTGAGCCCGGTGCTCCGCGTCGAGCTGCTCCGCGGCGGACAAGGAACCCCGGTCCCGGTACCCGAGCACGCGTGCGAGCCGGGTCCGGGACGCGAGATCCAGCGGCAACGTGTGCGTCTGCTGCTCGTCCCAGAGCTGGAGCCGGTGCTCCACCGTACGAAGGAACCGGTACGCGTCGTCGAACGGCCCCGCGTCGCGCGGATCGACGTAGCCGGCGGTCACGAGCTGGGCGAGCGCGACCAGGGTGTTGGACGATCGGATCGTCGGGTCGTGCCGGCCGTGCACGAGCTGGAGGAGCTGGACCGCGAACTCGATGTCGCGGATCCCGCCCCGCCCGCGCTTCAACTCGCGGTCGTCGAGCCCCTGCCGGTGGGTCTCACCCTCGGCGCGTGCCTTCATCGCCCGTACCGCGCGCACCGCGTCGGGCCCGAGCACCTCCGGCCACACGTACGGCTCGATCAGCTCGGCGAACCCGGCACCGAGCTCGGCGTCGCCCGCCAGCGGTCGAGCCTTGATCAGCGCCTGGAACTCCCAGGTCTGGGCCCACCGCTCGTACCAGGCCGCATAGGACTCGAGGCTGCGGGTGAGGGGGCCGGCGCGACCTTCGGGTCGCAGGTCCGGGTCGGTGCGAAAGACGATGCCGGCGGGGGACGGCTCGGCCATGACGGAAAGGAAGCGCCGGGCCGCGTGGTCCGCCTCGGTCGGGTCGCCCTCGTGGACGAACAGCACGTCGACGTCGCTCGCGTAGTTGAGCTCGTGGCCGCCGAGCTTGCCCATGCCGATCACCGCGAGCCGGGTCTCCGGTTCGGCGAGCACGAGCGCCCGCCCGAGACAGACCTCGGCCAGGGCGGCGAGCTCCCGCCCGACGGCCGGCAGGTCCGCGACGCCGAGCAGGTCCCGGGCCGCGATGCGGAGGTACTCCCGTCGCTTCCACTCCCGCAGGGCGTCCGGATCCTCGATCGACGCGGCCTCCAGCGACGTCCTGTACTCGGCGAGGGAGCGCTCCGCCGCGAAGCCCGCTCGGTCGCGCAGCGGTTCGACCAGCGTCGGGTCCTGGCCCAGCGCGGCGGAGAGCGAGCGCGAGGCGCAGGCGATCGCGATCAGCGCGTTCCGGACGAGGTCGTCGTGACGCAGCTCGTCCGCGAGCTGCGGTTGATCCTCGAGGATGCGGGTCAGCACCACCCGAGCGCCGACCGGATCGGCAGAGAGCGCCAGGGCTCGGGCGGAACCGGGCGCGTCGAGAACGGCATCCGGGCGCGTCATGCCCGCAGTGTCGCGCGGGGACAGGAGCCTCGTATCCTTGTGGTCATGCCCCGGTTACGCCTCGCAGCGGCCCAGCTCGATCTCGTCGTCGGTGATCTCGCGGGCAACGCGGAGCTCATCTTCGACGCGTACGAGCAAGCAGACGCCGCGGGCTGCGACCTGATTGCATTCCCCGAGCTCGCGCTCACCGGGTATCCACCGGAGGACCTGCTGCTGAAGCCGGCGTTCGTCGCGCAGGTGGCCGAGACGCTGGAGAAGCTCGCGGCGCGCACCGGGCGACTCGCCGCGGTCATCGGATTCCCCGAGGCCGGGCGTGACCTCGCCAACGCCGCCGCGGTATGTGCCCACGGCAAGGTGCAGGGGATCTACCGCAAGCACCTGTTGCCGAACTACGCGGTCTTCGACGAGCAGCGCTACTTCAGTCCTTCCACGGTGGACGGGCCGCTCTTCGTGATCGGCGGGGTGCGCGTCGGCGTCACGATCTGTGAGGACGCATGGAGCCCGACCGGCCCCGTCATCACCCAGGCCGCGGGCGGCGCCGAGCTCATCGTCAACGTGAACGCGTCGCCGTACTACGCGGGTCGCATCCGTGAGCGCGAGACGATGCTCGCCACCCGCGCCGCCGACGCCCAGGTTCCCGTGGCCTACGTGAACCTCGTCGGCGGGCAGGACGAGCTCGTCTTCGACGGCGCGTCGATGGTCTTCGACGAGACCGGTCGCCTCATCGCCCGAGCCAACCAGTTCGCCGAGGATCTGCTGATCGTGGACCTCGACGTGCGCGCCGGGTTCCGGCGCCGGCTGCTCGATCCGCGTGGCCGGGTCAGCGCGCCGCCGCTGCCCGAGACGCCGATCAGCGACGCGCAGATCGACGCCCCACATGATCCGGCTCGCATCGAGCCGCTGCTCGCGCCCGTGCAGGAGGTGTACGAGGCGCTCACCCTCGGTACCCGGGACTACGTAACGAAGAACAGATTCGACGGGGTGCTCATCGGCCTCTCGGGAGGCATCGACTCGTCGCTCGTGGCCGCGATCGCCACCGACGCGCTCGGCGCCGACCGGGTCACCGGGGTGCTCATGCCGTCGCGCTACTCGAGCCGGGGAAGCATCACGGACGCCGAGGAGCTGGCGGCGAACCTCGGGATCAAGACGATCACGGTGCCGATCGAGGAAGCCCATCAGGCGTTCACCCACCTGCTCGAACCGGCGTTCGCGGGAACGCCGCCGGGCTTGGCCGAGGAGAACCTCCAGGCTCGGATCCGGGGCACGATCCTGATGGCCCTCTCGAACAAGTTCGGCGCGCTCGTCCTGACCACAGGCAACAAGAGCGAGTTCGCCACGGGTTACAGCACCCTCTACGGGGACATGGCGGGCGGGTTCGCGGTGATCAAGGACGTTCCGAAGATGCTCGTGTACGCGCTCTGTGTCGATCGCAACCTGCGTGCAGGTCGCGCGCTCGTCCCGGACACGGTGCTGGAGAAGCCGCCGAGCGCCGAGCTCCGCCCGGACCAGAAGGACGAAGACTCCCTCCCGCCGTACTCCGTGCTCGACGAGGTCTTGGAGGACTACGTCGAGCGGGACCTCTCCGCGGCAGAGATCGAGGCGGCCGGGTTCGAGCGCGACACGGTCGACCGGGTCATCGCGCTCGTCGACCGAAGCGAGTACAAGCGGCGCCAGGCCCCGCCCGGGGTCCGGGTCTCGGCCAAGGCGTTCGGCAAGGACCGGCGGCTCCCGATCACCAACCGCTGGTCGGGCTGAACGGCTTCGACGCGGATCTGCTCAGGTTCAGCTCCGTGCCGATGGCGTCCCGTGTCCGGTCGCGACGCCCGGGCCGCTCCCTGAGCGGACGGAGCATCGGGTGAGCCAAAGGGCGAGATCCGCGCCGGGTGTGCGCGGGTACCTGCCGGAGCTCGCGATCGCGGCGGCGTCGTTCCTGTACGGCGTCACGTTCTCGATCGTCCAGGACGCGCTCGATCACACGACGCCGATGGGCTTCAACCTCATGCGCTTCGCGATCGGCGCGTTGGTGCTCGCGCCGTTCGCGCTGCGGCGCCCCTGGGCGGGCCCCGGCAGGCGGCCGTCCGACTCGATGCAGACCTTCCTGCTCGGCGGGGCCTCACTCGGCGTCATCGCGGCCTTCGCCTACCTCTTCCAGAACGTCGGCCTCCAGCACACGTCCACGTCGAACTCCGCCTTCATCACCGGCCTCTTCGCCGTCTTCACCCCGATCGTCGAGGCGATCGTCTACCGGCGGTTCCCTCGCCGCGGCATCATCTTGGCGGTCGCGATCTCGATCGCCGGCCTCTTCCTGCTGACCGGCGCCGAGCTCTCGATGAGCTACGGCGACGCGGTGACCCTCCTGACCGCCGCCCTCTTCGGCTGCTGGTACGTCCGCACCGGCATGCTCGCGAACCGCTTCGACATCTTCGGGCTGACGGCCGTCCAGCTCACCGTGGTCGCGCTGGTCTGCATCCCCTTCGTGATGATCGACGGCTTCGGCAGCGTCGACATGGGCGTCATCCTCACGGTGGTCTTCACCGGGATCGGCTGCTCGGCGGTGGCGTTCGCGCTGTCCGCGTGGGCCCAACGCACGATCGACGCGTCGCGGGCGAGCATCCTCAACCTGCTCGAGCCGGTGGTGGCCGGCGTGGTCGGATACGCGGTCGGCGAACGGCTCGGGGTGACCGGCTACGTCGGGGCGGCGCTGATCCTCGCCGGCATCTTCGTGGCCGAGCGGGGCACGCACGCCGCCGGCCGTCAGTCGGCCGAGGTCGACCGTTCGGCCGGCGGAGATCTTCGGTAGGACGGGAGCCCGCAGACCCAGCCTGATGTGAAGCCGGACACACTCGCTTGACCGACCGGTCAAGTGAGGCGAAGAATGCGTCGAAGCAAGTGACCCCCCAGTAACCCTCGAGGAACCGGGAATTATCTGAGATGGCAGACCCGCTCAAGCCCCGACCCGCGTTCGCCCCGTGGGACCGCCGCGAGATCCCCGGCCTGTTCGACGTCGAGGAGTCGGCCCGGCGGGTCGGCATCTACAAGTGGATCGAGATGCGGCTCTTCGAGACGCTCGGCGGGTGGGTCGCCACAGTTCCCGAGCTGGACGTCAAGCTGATCCTGGGCCGGCACTGCTACCACCACGCGTGGCACGCCGAGCTGTGGGACAAGCGGCTTCCCGAGCTGCGCGAGATGAACACCACCCGTCTCACCGTCCCCGCGAACGAGGCGATGGCCGAGTTCATGGAGTCGATTCGCGAGCCCGAGGCTCCGGAGCTCACGATCGAGAAGCTGGTGGGCGTCTACCGCGTGCTGATCCCGCGCAAGATCGCGGCGTACACGTACCACCTGAACGCAACGAGCCGGATCACCGACTCCCCGACGCAGCGGTCGCTCGGCTTCATCCTCCAGGACGAGCACGCCGACTGGACCGAGGGCGAGATGCTGCTCCAGTCGCTGATCGAGACCGAAGACGAGGTGGACCGGGCTGCTCGGCGCCAGGTCGAGCTCGAGAAGATCGTGCTGAGGGCGGGCGGGATCACCGGCCCGGGTACGCTGGGTGAGGTTCCCGAACGTCTGGGAGCCGGGGTGGAAGGAGCCACCGTATGAGCTCCGTCAAGTCAGGTATCAGGGGGAACACGCGATGAAGAAGAACCTGCCTCCGAGCGAGCTGGCTCGGGACTCACGGTTCGTCCGGGCCACGATCATGGACGCGATCATGGACCCCCGGAACCAGGCGCTCGCCGAGCGCAACCTGGGCTCCGCGAAGCTGCAGCCGGACCGTCCCGCGGCGGCCGACCGGGCCCGCAACCTGATGCACGGCATCTTCACCGGTGAGATCCAGGCGCTCGAGGGCGCGGGTCGCACCACCTTCGACTTCGACGACGACGAAGCGCCGTTCGCGCTGAAGCTCGACATGGCCCGCCAGTGCTGGGACGAGAGCCGCCACGTCGAGATCTCGGTCAAGCTCGGCGAGTGGATGGGCACCGAGATCGGTGAGTTCAACGAGGCGACGTTCCTCTACGAGGCCGCGTGCGCCACGGACCCGATCCTTCGCCTCTGCGGCGTGAACCGCGCGCTCGAGGGGCTCGCGATCGACGTCTTCAACACGATGCGCGAGTTCGGCGACGTCTCGGGCGACCCGGTGCTCGAGTTCTGCGAGGACTGGATGCTCGCGGACGAGGTGACCCACGTGAAGATGGGCTCCGACTGGCTGCGCCGGCTCACCGAGAACGACCCCGAGCGGCGCGAGCGGGCGCTCGAGTTCCAGCGGGGTGTGGACAAGCTCTTCAGCCTCGGTGGGTTCCGCGGCGAGACGGACGAGAACCCGATCCAGCTCGCCCGCAAGCTCCGGGCGATGGCCGGCTTCTCCACCGACGAGATCGACGAGATCTCGGAGATCTCGGTGCAGGCACAGGAAGACGCGCGGGCGATGGCCAGTGGCGCCGCCGCCTCGTGAGCCACAAGATCGCGCTCACACCCGAAGCCTTCACGATGGTCAAGTTCGACGCGGGCGAGCTCCTCGCCATCGCCGAGGTGGCCGCGACCGACGTCGGGCTCCCCGATGACGTCGCGATCTCGATCGAGGTGGACGAGGCGCTGCCGCTGCCGCTGATCGCGTCGGCGGTGGACTCCGGCGACGGCCAGATCTCCGCCTGGTTCTCGGGCGGGTGCTTCGAGTCGCCGAAGTACCAGGCCGTGCTCGAGCCGGACATCTCGAAGACGGAGCTCGGCGCCGCGTTCCTGCGCGGCCGGGACCGGCTCGACGGCGGGTTCGAGGACGCGCCCCCGGACGGCGAGATCTCGGAGCGCCAGCGGGCCATCTGGGACGTCTACACGGATGGCCGCCTGGCCCGGCTCGGCGGCTTCCTGATGAACGAGCCCCGCCGGCGCTACAGCTACCGGCTGCGGTGCGGGTTCAACGACGTGGCCGACGCCGAGTACGAGCAGCTCTGGAGGGCCGGGTCCCTGTCGTGGGCCGAGCTCGGCCAGATCGAGGACCGGCTCGCCGCGGCCGATTTGAGGCCGGCGGCGAAGAAGTCGATCCGCCAGGAATCCCTCCGCCAGTCCTGACCGGCCCGCCGGCCGACCTATTCGAGGTCGTGGGCGGAGATCGCCTCGTACAGATCGAGGTCCGGCGCGGCGGCCAGCAACGGGGTGGCGGCCGTCGCCATGTCGACCATGATCTGCGCGTCGAGATGGGCCCGCTGGGCATCGGGGTCGTCCCACTTCTCGATGACGAGGTACTTGCCCGGGGTGCCGGCCGACGCGACGAGATCGACGTTGCGGCAGCCAGCGACTCCCCGCGTGAGGACGACGTAGTTGGCGAGGATCGCGGCGAGCTCGGCCTCCCGGCCGCTGCGGGCCTGAAGGTGACCGGCGACCACCCAGATCTCCACGTCTTCGGACACGTGTTCCTCCGTGTATCCTGGGCACCCCTCCGGGTGCCCGGAAGGTCCGACTCGCCGCATCCACAGCCCTGTGGATAAGGCTCCTTGACGGGGTCGGTATCGTACAGGCACGGGGATGGGGCGGGGCGCTGGGAAGAAATTGCTACCGGGCACCCGTTGAATGGTTCTACACAAGTGTTTTTCCTGCTGAGAGGGTGTTTCCTGCGTGGCGAAGGAGCGCGTTGAACGCGACGAAGAAGATCTGGTCCGGCTCTATTTGACCGATATCGGCCAGTACCCGCTCCTGACCAAGGACGATGAGGTACGGCTGGCTCAGCAGATCGAGCGGGGCAACGAGGCGCGCACCGACATGGAGGCCGGTGGCAAGGGTCTCACCCCGGCCAAGAAGCGCGAGCTGCGCCGGACGGCCCGCGAGGGCGATGACGCCCAGCGGACGTTCGTGCAATCGAACCTGCGGCTGGTCGTCTCGATTGCCAAGAAGTACCAGGCCTCGGGCCTGCCGCTCCTGGACCTGATCCAGGAAGGCAACCTCGGCCTCATGCACGCGGTCGAGAAGTTCGACTGGCGCAAGGGCTTCAAGTTCTCGACGTACGCGACCTGGTGGATCCGCCAGGCGATCACCCGCGGCATCGCCAACACGGGCCGCACGATCCGGCTCCCGGTCCACGCGGGCGACACGCTCGCGCGGTTGCAGAAGGCGCGCTCGCGCCTGGAGCTCAAGCTCGGTCGGCCGGCGACGCTCGCGGAGCTCTCCGCCGAGGTCGAGATGCCCGAGGACAAGGTCACCGAAGCCCTGCGCTTCGCGGCCGAGCCCCTCTCGCTCTCCGAGCCGCTGCGGGAAGACGGTGACGCCGAGCTCGGTGACATCGTGGAGGACCGCTCCGCCGAGTCACCCTTCGAGGTGGCGGCGACGGCACTGCTCCCCGCGGAGATCGAGAAGCTGCTCGCACCGCTCGACGAGCGCGAGCGCCAGATCCTGGCGCTGCGGTTCGGTCTCGACCGGGGTGAGCCGCGCACGCTCGAAGAGGTGGGCGAGTACTTCAACCTCACCCGGGAGCGCATCCGCCAGATCGAGGCGCGTGCGATGAGCAAGCTGCGGCACCCGTCGGCCGACACCGGCGCCCGCGACCTGCTCGCCGTCTAAGACTCTTCCAACTTCATTCTCGGCACGCTGAAGCCGCTCCACGCGGTTTGAGCGTGCCGAGTTTGTCGTTCAGGTGGGCGTGATGGCGTCGCCGACGGCGACCCGGCCCGGCGCCGTCACCAGCGCGCCGACGCCGAGGTTGCCGGCCCGGTCGCGGTTGACGGTCCGGAGCACTTCGAGGTCCCGCTCGATCCCGCCCGGTTGCGGCCGGGTGGTGATGACACAGCGGTCGATCGGCTTCACGATGTCGAGGGTCGCGCCGCCGGCCTCCACGGCCGCGCCGATCCAGGCGTCCTCGGGCGAACCCTCGACCAGCACGTTCGGCCGGAAGCGGCGGACGTCCCAGGTGCCGAGGGTGTCAGCGCCGATGATCGACACCTGGGTGCGCTTCGAGTCGTGGAAGCTCCACGTCGGTCCCTCCCAACGCACCCACTCGGCCGTGTCCTCGTGCTCGAAGTCGAGCGCGATCTCGTAGGTTCCATGGTCGGTCGCATCGGCGCGGGTGAGCGCGACCGCGTGCCCCAGCCAGGCCGAGAGCGCCGCATCATCGGAGGTGGTCGTCCCGTCGGGCAGGGTGATGATGACGCCGTCGCCGTCGAGCGCGGCCGCCGCGTACAGCAGCTCGGGTTGACGCCGGGCCGTGAGCGCGAGCCCGGTGTCCATGTCCACGAGCGCCCACTGGCGGTCACCGGCGATCCCCGCCGGACCGATGTCCGCCGCGGCGAGCGCCTCGCCCTGCATGGACTTCACCGGGTAGCGGAACAAGCCGGTGACCCGTGACGCCTCCACACTCGCCTCCACGCTCGCCTCCCCGGGAACCGGCTCCTAGTGCTCCGCGAACTGGATGAACTCGTAGGGGTAGCCCAGCCGGAACGCGCTGGCCCAGGCGAGAGCGTCGCGCTGCTTCTCGAGCTGCCAGCCGATTGCGCCGAGGTTGTCGTCGAGCTGGGTCAGGTTGCGGGCCCCGATGATCGGTGCGGTGATGCCCGGCTTGTTCACGACCCAGTTGAGCGCGACCTGGGCCGGAGTCTTGCCCAGCTCGGCGGCGACCTTGCCGACCGCGTCGACGATGTTCCAGGCCCGGTCGTCGAGCCGGTAGGTGAAGGTGATCGGGTTCTCGGTGTCGGCGCCACGGGTGCCGGCCGGGAACTCGGCGTCCTTCTTGTACTTCCCGCTCAGCACCCCGCCGGCGAGCGGGCTCCACGGCAGCACGGCGAGCCCTTCCTCCAGGCACTGCGGGAGCAGCTCGCGCTCGATGTCGCGGGTGATGAGCGAGTACTCGGGCTGGAGGCTCACGAACGGCTCCCACTCGTGGAGCGCCGAGAGACCGAGGGCCTTGGCCAGGTGCCAGCCGGCGAAGTTGCTCGCGCCGATGTAGCGGACCTTGCCCTCGTGGACGAGGTCGTCGAGCGTGGACAGTGTCTCCTCGAGTGGCGTGCGCGGGTCCCAGCAGTGCACCTGGTAGAGGTCGATCCACTCGGTGCCGAGACGGCGCAGCGACGCTTCGACCTGCTTGCGGATGTTGCGGCGCGAGAGCCCGACGTCGTTCGGGCCGTCACCCATCGGGAAGCGCACCTTGGTCGCCAGGACGACGTCGTCGCGTCGTGACCCGAGCGCGCGGCCGGTGATCTCCTCCGAGACGCCTTGCGAGTACACGTTCGCGGTGTCGACGAAGTTGCCGCCGGCGTCCAGGAAGCGGTCGACGATCGACTTGCTCGTCGCCTCGTCGGCCTCGTTGCCGAAGGTCATCGTGCCCAGGCAGAGCTCGGACACGCGGATGCCGGTGCGGCCGAAACGGCGCTGTTCCATGGGTCTCTCCCTGCGTGACTGCGTGGCGGTGTGACTAGATCGGAGCAGTTGCAGCCGACGGCGCGACCACCGGCGGCACCGGAATCAGCACGGGTTCCGGCGTGCGCCGGGCGATCGCGACGAGGCGCGTGTACGCCAGCGCGGCGATCGCGTAGACCACCAGCGCGAAGTACTGGACGGTGCTGAACCCGTACGACATCGACAGGATCGTCGTGAGCACCGAGCCGATCACCGAGAAGAACCCGTTGACGGCCCAGGACCACGCGATGTACTCGTCCGCGTGGGCGCTCATCTTGCCGACGAGGCTGAGGCCGAGCGGCATGAACATGCCGAGGCACAGCCCGAGGGGCGCGAGAACGGTCAACGAGACGATGACGCGTATCGCGAGGCTCTGATCGAGCAGCGAGTCGGTGAGGCTGTCGAGGCCCATCTCGTAGAAGATCGTGATGACGAGGAGGACCCCGAGGATCAGCGGCATCAGCCAGCGCCGGTCGGCGAACCGTTTGCTGATCAGCGCGCCGATCCCGGTGAAGACGAGGATCGACGCGAGCGTGACGGTGAGCGAATAGGTGGGATACCCGAGGAACCGCACCAGCCGCTGGATCATCGTGATCTCGAAGAACATGAACCCGAGACCGAGCGCGGCGAAGTAGACCGCCGAGATGCCCTTGGCCGGGAGCGATCGCCATTCCTTGCGTACGAACAGGAACGGCGCGAGGAGGAACAGGGCTGCGTAGAGGACCGACACGCCGAGCAGGAGCAGCAGCACGCGCTCGCCGATCGAGTCCTCGGGATTCTGCGCGCTGAGCGGGTGGAAGATGTTGCGGATCACCGAGTCGAACGGCACGAAGTGCCAGAAGAACGGGCTGTCGTCGCCGATCGGGCTGATGTCCCGCGGGTACGCAGCGGCGATTCTGTTCGCCTGGGCGTCGGTGCCGGATGCGAGCTGGGACACGATGTGCGTACTCGGCTTCTCGCCCGGTGCCCACGCGGTGTGCACCAGCGGCAATGTCGGCACCGCGGCGGTGTAGCGCGCCACCTCGGCGGGGGTGAACGCCGTCCGCTTCAGCATGATCGTCGACAGGTCACCGGTCTTGTTGGTGATGAACGCCGAAACGATCATGTGGTTCTTGGGGTCTTTGATGCCGAGGTTCTTCATCGCGGCGCGCGCGGTCATGATGTAGCGCGCCGTTCGGTTCGGGCTGCCCTGGAAGTCGAGCTCACCGAACTGCACGACCATGATGCCGTCGTCGGAGAGATGACGCAGGCTGTCCTCGATCATCTGTTTCGTATAGAGGTAGCTCTCGGAGAGGACGAACGCGCCCGATGACGCGGCGTTGTTCGCCGCGTAGCTGTCCGGCGCGACGTACCAGACCAGGTTGTACTTCTCCTTGCTCCGGGCGATGTACGTGCGCCCGTCGGCCTGGTGGAGGCTCACCCCCGGCTGGTGGCCGAGGTCGCCGCTGTACTTCTTGTAGTGATCCGTCAGCAGCGAGAGCGTGACCGGGTTCAGCTCGACACCCTCGATCTTCTTCGACTTGAAGTGCAGCGACGCCAGGATCTCGTTCCCGGCCGCCGAGCCGATGATGAGCTCCTTCTTGGGCGGCTGGCCGAGCACCTTGAACGGCAGCGCCCGCGGATCCTTGTCGTAGCTCGTGAGCGACTTGGGGTTGTCGTTGTACTTGTGCATCGCGGAGCCGAACGTGCCGTCATGGAGCAGCAACGCGGCGTTGCCCGGCACGAACAACACGTCGATGCGGAAGACAGGTCCCCACTCCGAGAACGCGGCGTTGGCCGGGCCGGCCTTCGTGTCCTCGGTGCGGACGTCGGGCAGTGTGATCACGCCCGCCACGATGAGGACCAGGGCCACCGCGACGACCCCGCCCAGGCCCATGAGCAGGCCGGGCCGGTGGGGGATGAGCGCGAGCAGGCCGACGCCCGTGAAGATGAGCGCCGACACCATGATCACGTCGGGTGGCCCGAGGCTCGAGATCAGTGGGATGGCGGCGAGGCAACCGAGGCCCGCGCCGATGAGGTCCGCGAAGTACAAGCGCCCGATGCCGTCCGGAGCACGACCGAGGATGGTCGCGACGATGATCCCCAGCGCGATGAACGACGCGAAGATCGCGAAGCAGATGACGGCGACGATCCCGAGGTTCGCGAACGAGTCGGAGGTTCCGTAGTCCCAGATCGAGACGGTGTTCACCGGGATCCGCGAGATCACCAGGTAGCCGATGACGATGCTGATCGCGCCGAAGATGGAGCAGAGCGCAATGATGCGTTGGGTCGCCGTCGCCCGCAGCCGCTTGGACAGCACCACGAGGATCCCGCCCGAGCCGATGCCCAACAGGGCCAGGCCGATGACGAGGTACGTGTAGTAGTACCAGAGCTTGTAGGAGACGATCCGGGTGTAGCCCACCTCGAGGAGCAGCCCGGCCAGGCTGACGAGGAAGATGGCCACCATCTGGCGGGCCCGGCTCACGCCTCCGTGCACCTCTGCCATGTTGGTGTGGACTCCTGTACGCGGCGCGACGATCCGGGCGACTCGTGGACGCGCAGAGGTTAACCAGTCCCTCCGGCTCCCTGAGGGTCGGCTCGATCCCGGACGGCCGCATCCTTCCCGTTTTCGGGTCGCGACAACCTCGCCGGCCCGGTGAGCGTCGGTACGGATGATGATGGCGGACATGGCGGCAGGGGACAGCCGGGCGGGGCTCTCGGCCGCGGAGCGCGACCTGACGCTCGGCGCCCTGCACCGGGAGCACTACCGCAGCCTGGTCCGCCTCGCCTGCCTGCTGCTGGACGAGCGGGGTGCAGGTGAGGAGGTGGTGCAGGACGCCTTCGTGCGGGTCCACGACGCCTGGGCCCGGGTGGACGAGCCCCTGACCTACCTCCGGGCGACGGTGCTGAACCTCTCCCGGTCCCGGATGCGGCGACGGCTCGTGGCCCGGCGACGGGTCGAGCCCGTGGTGCGCCCGGCGATGTCGGCCGAGGAGCACGTCGTCCTGCTGTCCGATCAGCAGGAGGTGCTCGACGCGGTGCGCGCGTTGCCTCGTCGCCAGCGCGAGTGCCTGGTGCTCCGGTACTACCTCGAGCTCTCCGAGGCCGAGATCGCATCGACGCTCGGCATCTCGAACGGATCGGTGAAGTCGCATTCGCATCGCGGCCTGAAGGCACTCGCGGCGCGGTTGGAGGGACGGACATGAAGATCGAGGAGCGACTGCACGACGCGATGCACGAGTACGCGGACGCCATCGAGCCCGAGCCCGGTTCGTGGTCTCGTATCGCCGCACGATTCGACGAGGAGCCCGTACCCCGCCGTCCCGCGCGCGGTGGTTTGGTATTCGCCGGTGTCGCGCTCGCACTGGTGGTCGCGCTGGTCGCGGTACTCGCGGTGCGCGAGGACTCCGGCCCCGGCACTCGGGTCTCGACTGGACCGGCCGGCGGGATGCCGTCGCGCATCCTCGCGGTCAACGCGGACGGTCACGCGACGATTCTTGATTCGGCGACCGGCGATCAGCAGGGTGGGATCTACGAGGTGCCCACCGTGGCCGAAGGCACGCAGATCGCCGTGACCCCCGACGGCCAGGACGCCTACGTGGTCCAGGGCAACGGCAAGGAAGGATGCGCCGACTACTCGATCCTGCGGTTGCCGGTGGGTGCGGGGGCGCGGGGCGGCGACCAGATCGCGACCGACGCGACGGAGCCGACGGTGAGCCCCGACGGCCGGTACCTCGCGTATCTCCATTGCCTCCCCGGCGACAACGCCAACGAGATCGTGCTGCGCGACCTCACTAGCGGGCAGGAGCGGGTGACGAAGGCGCCCGCGGGCATGTCCTTCGGCTACCACCTCGAGTTCGCTGCAGACTCGAATCACATCCTCGTCGCACTCCTCGACTACAAGGTCGTGTACGCGCCGATGCTTGAGATCGACATCGTCTCAGGTGAGTCTGCTCCCGGACGCGAGCTCGGCATTGCGGCCAGTGGGCAGGGCTGGGTCGGAGTCCGAGGCACGACCGGTGAGTACCTGGGCGTCAAGGGAACGCCTCCGAACGTGTTGCATCTCACCGAGGTGAGCCGTTCCCCGCAGGGCTCGTCCTTGTTCAGCGCGGGGGACCTGTTCACGGTCCCGAGCGTGCCGGCGCAGGTCGTGTCGGACCGCTCGGGGCGTCACATCCTTGCCGTCGTCGACCACTCGCTGTACCGCTGGAGCGAGGGTGAGGCCAGCGCGACCAAGGTCGCGGACGGCGTCATCGACGCGGCCTGGATCCCCGACCCGCCGGCTGCGGTCCCGGCGGGCAAGTCCGTCGCGGTCCTCGGTGGGAATCGGGTCGTGCTGGTGGACGGGAAGAGTGGCTCGGTGGCGCGAGAGCTGTTCTTCCACGAAGGGATCACATCGGTGACGCCGGCGGTCGACGGGAAGTCGGTCTACGCGATCACGAACGAGCCCGGGCCGTGCCGAGGTGGGCCGGAGACGTTCCGGGTGCCGCTCGACGGCGGCACGGCCCACAAGGTCCTGACCGGGGTGACGTCTGTGCGCGAAGTCGCGGCCTCGGGTGGACCGCTGCTTGCGTACACCGGCTCGATGGACTGCTCGGACGCCGGTCAGGTCATCCGGTTCGGCACCCTGAGCGACCCGGGCCGGGGATTGCGCAACCCAACCGAGGTGCGGTTCCCGGCTGACACGACCGAGCTGGGCATCCTCGACGCTTCACCCGACGGCCGAGCGCTGTTGGTCCGCGTCGTGCGGCCGTCGGGTGCGGCGCTCTCGATCATCGACGTGCCGTCCGGATCGGTGACGACAGTGCCGGGAACCGGGTCCGTTACCGTCGCCGCCTTCTCGCGTGACACCGCGAACGCATTCCTCCAGGTCATGCGCGAGCAGGACGGGAAGACGAGGATCGATCTCATCGACCGAGCAGGTCACATCGTGAGCGCGTTCTCCGTACCGGCAGGAGGTCTCGCGATCGGGACCGAGCCTCTCCGACTGCTCGGCACGACCGATGACGGGCGAGCCTACGAACAGACCGGCAACAACCTGGCGTACTTCCACCTTCCGGGCCGGGTGACGGCCGCGGCACTGATGCCGGGTTCGACGCCGGCACCTCCGCCGCCCGCATCGAAGAACGCGCCGAATGCGTTGTTGGCGGCGGTCGGCGGCAACCGGCTCGTCTTCCTCGCGAGCTCGAACGGTTCGGAGCAGACGTCGTACGCGACGATCCCCGGCATCTCCTCGGTCAGTGTGACGCCCGATGGGAAGGAGATCCTCTTCGCGTACAACGCTCCGAACAGCGCGTGTCCGAGTGGGCCTGGGCCCGAGGTCGACCGCTTCAGTCTCAAGACGAACACCGCCACGCCAATCGTGGGAGGTTCGATCACCCCGGTCGTGAGCCCGGACGGACGGTTCGTCGCGTACGGCATCACCTGCGACGGGCACACGCTCGGCCTGACCAACCTCGTCACCGGCGCGAACTACCGCACCGATCCCCTCGCAGGTACGAAGAGCGACACGTCGGCGAACATCGAGAGCGTCGAAGTGCTCGGCTGGTCACCGGACTCGAAGCGCCTGCTGTACCGCCTGACGCTCAAAGGCGACTCGTCCCCCCACTACTACGTGGGTCGACTCTGGCCGATGGTCCGTCAGTCCGAGACCAAGGTCGTCGAGCTTGCGAGCGGTTCGAACGTCAGCACCGCGGCGTTCGTCGACGATCACACGGTGGCAATGGCGATCGTGACGGGAGCCCGCACCGCCGTGTACGAGATGCCGATCACGTCGCAGGTCCAGGCCAAGTTCGAGAGCGGCATCAAGTGGGACAAGCGGGAGCTCCTCGTCACCGGGGACGGGATGTTCGCGGTAGACGGCCCGATCACCTCGATCGTCCCAGACCCGACCGGCCGCCATTTTCTGGTGCTGGCGGATCCGGCCCTCCATTACACCCGGACGTTCCAGGCGTCGCCCGCCATCGGTCCCCTCTACCGCTGGAGCGTGGGCGACGAGGCGCCGACCCAGATCGCGGGCAGCGTCACCGCGGCGAGCTGGGCGCCATGGTGGGGGCCGGGCGGCGACCCGTCGCGGGGCTAGGTGGCCCAGGTAGCATCGGGTGACTCACTCCGAGGCGATCGAAAGGGCACCCCCGTGAAGAAGCTCCTCTTGCTCCTGCTCGTCCTCGCCATCGGCGCAGCCGTGGCGTACAAGGTGCGCGAGGCCTGATCCGAGGCCACATCTGAGAGCAACACCTCGAGTCGGGCCCGCGGTGCGGGTCCGATCTCGCGTCAGGACTCGTGTGTGAACGCGTCCTCGTAGCCGCCGACGAACAGTGCCGGCGCGCCACCGGTGTGCCAGAACAGCACCGTCTCGCTCTCGGCGATTCGCCCTTCGCGCAGCCACGCGAGCAGCGCGACCATCGCCTTCCCCGAGTACACCGGGTCCAGGAAGAACCCTTCGGCGCGCGCCACCAGCCGGATCGCGTCGACCGTCGCGGGGTTGATCACGCCGTAGCCCTCGCCGAAGTGGTCGTGATCGACGATGACGTGTCGTGACGGCTCTTCGCGGCGACCGATTGCGAGCGCCGCGTCGGCGGCGAGCTTCGGAACGATCTCCTCGAGATCCGGACGCGTGCCGACGTCCACACCGACGACGCGCGTCGGGCTGCTCGCGCCGAGCCCCGCGAGGAGCCCGGCGTGGGTTCCGCCCGAGCCGTCGGCGACGAAGATCCAATCCGGGTCCGTCTCCAGCTGCGTGCGCAGCTCGTCGATCGCGAGCGCGTACGCGACGACGCCCGTCACCGACGCGCCACCGACCGGGATCGCGAACGGGCGCCGGCCTGCGGCTTCCAGCTGGGCCGTGACGGTCTCGATCGACGTCTCGATCTCGTAGTAGTCCCGGGCGCCGGTGAACTCCACGGTCACGCCGAGCAGGTCGTCGAGCAGCAGGTTCCCGTCGTGATGCGTCGGCTCCCGGCCGGCCAGCGCGAGGTGGCAGTCCAGGCCGATCTGGTTGGCCGCGGCCGCGGTCATGCGCGCGTGGTTGCTCTGCGGGCCGCCGCCGGTCACGAGCGTGTCGCAGTCGCGTTCGAGCGCCTCGGCGCAGAGGTACTCCAGCTTGCGGGCCTTGTTGCCGCCGAGCGCGAGGCCGGTCAGGTCGTCGCGCTTCACCAGCAGCAGCTCGGCCGGTCGCTCGAGCACCTCCGCGAGCCGACGCATGTGCTCCAACGGGGTGGGAAGGTTCGCGAGCCGCGGCCGGGGGCTCACGTGTGCGCGCGGGCCGCCCGCCGCCAGATCACGTACGCCGCCGCGCCGGCACCCGCGGTGAGGAGAGCCGATCCCACCGCGATCGTGGGACCCTTCGGCGGCACCGGCACCCGGTCGCGCAGGCGCACGGGCCGCTGGAAGAACCGCAGCTCCCACTCGCGCTCTCTCGCCACCTTCGCGAGCTCACGGTCGGGGTTCACCGCGACGGGGTGCCCGACGGCCTCGAGCATGGGGAGGTCGGTGATCGAGTCGCTGTACGCGTACGAGGCGGAGAGGTCGATGCTCTCGCGCTCGGCGATCTCGCGGATCGCGTCGGCCTTGAACGGGCCGTACGCGTAGAACGCGACCTCACCGGTGTAGTTGCCGTCGTCGTCGATCTTGGCCCGGGTGGCGATCACCTCGTCGGCGCCGAGGAACTCACCGAGCGGCCCTACCACCTCGAGCGGAGCCGACGAGACGATCACGACTCGACGACCCGCGGCATGGTGCTGGTCGAAGAGCTCGAGCGCCTCGGCGAACACGATCGGCGAGATCACCTGGTCCAGGGTCTCGCGCACGATGTCGGCGATGTGTTGCTGGTTCCATCCCTGCGTGAGCGACAGCATCGCTTCGCGCAGCTTCTCCATCTTCGCTTCGTCCGCACCGACGAGCATGAAGACGATCTGCGCGTAGATGCTCCTGACCACCGCGCGCTTGGAGAGCAGGCCCTCGCGGTAGAAGGGCTTGC
Source organism: Acidimicrobiia bacterium (assembly GCA_038252255.1). Taxonomy (GTDB): domain Bacteria; phylum Actinomycetota; class Acidimicrobiia; order IMCC26256; family JAENVU01; genus Chersky-806. The sequence goes on from JBBSAM010000045.1 coordinate 20,759, forward strand.
CGAACGCGAGCACCGAGCTCTTCGCGATGATGGTCTTGTCGAGATCGAAGAACGCCGCTTCGATGGGCACAGTTTCGAGACTACGACGTTCGGGTCAGTGGTTTCTCTTGACAGCGCGGCATCGGTCCGACACTCTGTCGGCTCCTCCCCTTCTCCACTCCCCGGATCTCTCGCCCGCTTCTGCGTGGCGCGTCCGAAGGGAGAGGGAGTGCCCCTCCTCACGCTCTGGTCGCCCAAGGGTGGCTCCGGCACATCCGTGTTTGCGGCCGCCTGCTCACTCGTTCTGGCCCGTACCATGGGTGCCCGGCTCGTCGATCTCGGCGGCGACCAACCCGCGATCTTCGGCCTCGGCACCGAACCGGGGACCGGCGTCGCGGACTGGCTCGAAGCCGGCCCCGGTGCTCCGGGAGACGCGCTGGACCGGCTCGCGATCGAGGCCGCGCCGGGCGTCGCGTTGATCCCGGCCGGCGACCCGCCGGCCACGCTTTCACCCCGACCCGCAGCCGAGGCCGGCGCCGCGCTCGCGGTGGCCCTGCGCGACGGCCCCGTACCCACGCTCGTGGATGCCGGCACCGCCGAGACGCCCGCGGCGCGAGCGTTGCTCGAGGTGTCCGACGTGACCCTCGTGGTGGTTCGAGGCTGCTATCTCACGCTGCGCCGCTCGGTCCGGCATCCCGCGCTCGGACGGGCTTCCGGCCTCGTCGTCGTCGAGGAGCCGGGCCGGGCGATCGGGGCCCGAGAGATTGCCGACGTCCTCGGGCGTCCCGTGATCGCCCGGGTCGCGGCCCGCGAAGCGGTGGCGCGTGCCGTCGACGCGGGAGTGCTCGCCCACCGGCTGCCCGATGTGCTGGCCCGCCCCGCGGCCGAGGCACTGCGAGCGGTCGGGCTGCTCTTCGACCGGCGAGGTGCCGCGGCGTGAGCCGGCAGCGCGGCACGCTCCCCGACGCCGATGGTGATCTCCGCCGCCGCGTGCACGAGCAATTCATCGGTTCCGACGCGGTCGAGCAGCTGATCGGCGTCTCGGAGCCGGAGCTCCGCCGGCGCCTCGGCGCGTTGCTGCACGAAGTCGACCCGCTGCTCGGCAACGACCGCCACGAGCGCCTGGTCGGCGAGCTCACCCATGCGGTCGCGGGTCTCGGCCCACTGGAGCCGCTCCTCGCCGACCCGTCCATCACCGAGGTCATGGTGAACGGGACCGGTAGCTGCTTCGTGGAGCGCGGCGGCCGGCTCGAACCGGTTCCGCTGAGCCTCGACGAGGCCGGAATCCTGCGCATCGTCGAGCGGATCCTGGCTCCGCTCGCATTGCGCCTGGACCGGTCGTCGCCGATGGTGGATGCCCGCCTGGCCGACGGATCCCGATTGCACGCGGTGATCCCACCGCTCGCGATCGACGGTCCGTACGTGACGATCCGGCGCTTCGGTGCGCGGCCGATCGCGTTGGAGGAGTTCGGCGCGGGAGATGCCGGCTCGGCGTTCCTGCGCTGGGCGGTCGACGCGGGTTGGAACTTCATCGTCTCGGGTGGTACCAGCTCCGGAAAGACCACCCTGCTCAACGCGCTGTCGGGCGCGATCGACCCGGTCGAGCGGGTGATCACGATCGAGGAGACGGCCGAGCTCCGCCTCGCCCAACCTCATGTCGTGCGCCTCGAAGCCCGGCCGGCCAATGCCGAGGGCGCGGGAGCCGTCTCGGTCCGGGACCTCGTGCGCACCGCGCTGCGCATGCGACCCGACCGGATCGTTGTCGGGGAGGTGCGGGGTGCCGAAGCCCTGGATCTGCTGCAGGCGTTGAACACCGGACACGACGGCGCGCTCTCGACGGTGCACGCGAACAGCCCGATCGACGCATTGCGCCGTATCGCGACCCTCGCGCTGTTCAGCGGTGTCGCGCTGCCGTTCGCGTCGGTCTGCGAGCAGGTGGCGGCCGCGGTCGACGGCGTGGTGCAGGTCGAGCGGGGTCGCAGTGGCGACCGGCGGATCGTCGCGATCGCCGAGCTGCGCCCGGGGATCGAGGTCATCGAGATCGAGCCGTTGTTCATGGCGGACGGGGATCGTCTCCGTCCGTGCCGCGCCGCGACCCGAGCGGCTCGACGTCGCGACGCGGCTGAACCGGACGCACGGTGGTTCGGATGATCGCGGGCGTGCTCGTTGCCTTCGGCGTGTTCCTCAGCGTCGCGTTGGCTCGTGCCGCGCGGCGCGCGCCTTCGCTCGACCGGGTCCACCGGCTCCGGCCCCGCAGCCGGTTGCGGCTTCCCGCGTCCGTGGAGGTCCGGCTCGCGAGCGCGCTGAGCCGCGGCTACATCGACCTCACCGCCGACGACGCGGTCCGGCTCTGGCTCCTCGCCGCGCTCGTCGGCGCGGGGATGGCCGCGGCACTCAGCCCGGCCGCGGCGGTGCCGGTCGCCCTCGCGGTGCTCGCCGCCGGGCCGACCGGCTTGTTCTGGGCGCGCGGCCGCGGCGACGGTCGCGTCGCGGCCGCGCTCCCGGGCGCGCTCGACCGGGTCGCGGCCGGGCTCCGTGCGGGCACGACGGTCGGGGAGGGTCTCGGTGGCCTCGCCGCCGGGACCGGTCCCCTCGCCCCGGACCTGCGCCGGATCGAGGCTCGAAACCAGCTGGGAGTCGGGCTCGTCGACGCACTCGCGCAGTGGTCCCTCGAACGCCCGCTGCCGGGGGTGCGGGCCGTCGCGGGGGCGCTCGCGCTCGGCGTGAGCGTCGGGGGTGCGTGCGCCGGCGCCCTCGAAGGTCTGGGCGAGTCGCTACGGGCGCGAGACGCGACGATCCGCGAAGCGCAAGCGCTGTCGGCCCAGGCCCGACTGTCCGCGTTCGTCGTCGGCGGCGCGCCGCTCGGCTACCTCGTGTTCGCGAGCGTCGCGGACCCCGGCTCGCTCGATGCACTCGCCGGGACCAACGCCGGACGCGCGTGCCTCGTGAGCGGTCTCGTGCTCGAAGCGCTCGCCGCGCTCTGGATGCGCGCGCTCCTGCGCCGGACCGCATGAGCGGGCCCGAGTCGTTCCCGATCCCCTGGCTGCTCGGCCCGGCGTGGGGTCTCGCCGTCGCGTTTCCGCTCGCTCGCTCGGCCCGGCGGTCGGCGGCGACGACGCGGGCCCGTCACCTCGGCGTGCCCGCGAGGACGGCGCGGTCGCCCGGTCGGCTGGTTACGCGGCTCCCGACCCCGGTCCGGTCCGTTCTCGAGCGATTCGGCACACGCCGGAACCGTCGCCGCCACGCGGACGAGCTCACTCGCGAGCTGCCGTTGATCCTGGACCTCCTCCAGGTCGCGGTCAGCGCCGGGGCCACGCCGTACCGGGCGTTGGAGCTCGCCGTGCAGTGGGGACCACCGGCGGGCGGGTCGGTGCTCGGCGCGGCCCTCGGCGCGACCCGTGTGGGCAGCTCGCTGTCGGCCGCGCTCGAGACCACGGCCCTCGGCGCGCCGGCGCTTGCGCCGGTCACCGAGGTGTTGGTGGCGAGCGACCGGCTGGGCGCGCCCGCCGGGCCCGCCCTCACCCGGCTCGCGCACGAGGTGCGCGCCGACCTGCGCCGCCGGGCCGAGGCTCGCTCCCGCACGCTGCCGGTCAAGCTCCTCTTTCCGCTCGTGTTCCTCGTGCTGCCCGCGTTCGGGCTCCTCACCGTCGTTCCCGCCCTGCTCACCGCGCTCTCGCATACCTGATCGCGGCTTCGGCTCTCCCGGTTCCCCCGGCCTTCCCCCTCCCCATTCCGGAGCTACTCCAAGGAGGACCCCACGCTCCGTCGTCTCCTCGCGGCACTCCGCCGCGTCGTCCCCGCCGTCCGCTCGGGCGCGAGCGAGCTCGGCCAGACCACGGCCGAATACGCGCTCGTGATCCTGGGGGCGGCCGCCCTCGCCACGCTGCTCATCACGTGTACGAGTTTGGGTTTAGAGATGCTATCCTAGTAGGGATGAAAGCCGCGATTTACACACGCCTCTCCTCGGACCCGGACGGCACGTCGACCGCCTGCGCCCGGCAGGAAGCGGACGCTCGGGCGGTCGCCGAGCGGAGCGACTGGACCGTCGTCGAGACCTTCACGGATCACGACGTAAGCGCCTTCGGGAGGAAGCGCCGTCCACAGTTCGAGCGGCTCCTCGCCGCCGTGGAGGCGGACGAGATCGACGTCGTCATCGTGTGGAAGTCGGATCGCCTCGCTAGGCAACCGAGAGACCTCGAACGCTTCCTCGATACGGCGGAGCCGCACGGCGCGACCCTCGCCTCCGTGACGGAGCCGGGCTTCACGGGCTCGGCCGGAATCCTCATGCTCCGGCAGATGGTCGCGTTCGCTAACTACGAAAGCTCTGTGAAGTCCGAACGCATCCAGCGGAAGAAGCAGGAGCTAGCCGACCTCGGCGACGACGGCGGAGGTCCGCGCCCGTTCGGCTACCGACGGAAGAACCGCTCCCTCGTGATCGACCGCTCAGAGGCGAAGGAGATCCGCGCCGCCGCTAAGGCGCTCCTCTCCGGGAAGATGACGCAGACGGACATAGGAGCGGACTGGAACGCTCGCAAGGTCGGCGGTCGAGCGTCCTGGACGTCGACGCGCGTCCTCGCCGTTCTGCGCGCTCCACGGCTCGCAGCGTTGCGCGTGCATCGCGGAGTCGTGGTCGGTCCGGCGTCGTGGACTCCGATCCTCACGGTCGAAGATCACGAGCGGATCCGTTCGTTCTCGGACTCCAGGAAGAAGGGCAAGCGCAAGGCTCGGAATCCGTACCTCCTCGCCGGTCTCGCCGTGTGCGCGCTCTGCAAAGGGAATCTCTCGGCGCGGACCGACGGCTACTACTCGTGCTCGAAGGGCGGCGGAGGTTGCGGCGGCGTCTCCGTCCGTACTCACTATGCCGAGGAGGAGGTCGAGAGGCAGTTCCTCGCCGTCGTCGCCTCTCCGGAGATCGTCGCCGGGATGGACGTCCCGCAGTCGCCGGACTCGGCTCCGCTCGCCGACGAGCTTCGCATCGCAGAGGAGCGCGTCGCGGAGATCGCGACGGAGTACGGCGCGGGTCGTCTCACGCTCGAAGAGTTCCGACCGGCTAGCGCAGCCGCGAAGGAGCGCGCCGAGGTAGCGCGCGCTGCGCTCGCCGCGGTCGTCGAAGACGAGGCGCTCGCACGGCCGGACTCGGAGGAGATCCTCCGGCGCTGGAACGATGCCGACGTAACCGAGCGTCAGAGGTGGCTTCGCTCGTACGTCTCTCAGATCATCGTGAGGCGCTCGCAGGTTCCGAGCCGGAAGGGCTTCGACCGTGACCGCGTGCGCGTCGCGTGGCGCTACCCGGCGCTTATGAAGTGGGCCGACTACACGGACGTTCCCGATCATGGCGAGCCGATCCCGATCTGATTCGCGATCTAGGTTCGGAGATACCATCCCTGCCTTGAGTTCCGCCGCCCTACAGCGCGTCTTCGTGTCTTACCTTCGTGAGGACTATGAGAGCGTCGATCGCCTAGTTGCTGAGCTAAGGCGCCGAGGCGCCGACGTTTGGCTGGATCGAACGCACCTTCGGCCCGGTCGGCGCTGGAAGGATGAGATCAAGCGCGCAATCGACGAGGGCGACGCCGTGCTCGCGTGCTTCTCTTCGAAGTACGCGGCCCGAGAGCAGACCTACATGAATGAGGAGCTAACGCAGATCGTCGAGGGGATCCGGAAGCGCCCGACTGACCGTGTCTGGTTCATTCCCATCCGATTTGACGATTGCGCGATCCCCGACCGACGCATAAGTGCGACCGAGGTTCTGGCTGACATTCAAGCGGTCGATCTTCATCTCGGTTGGGACGAAGGAGTCGACAGCATCGTGCTGGTGCTTGGGCTCGATGATCCGACGGCTGTGGGTGCCATGCGAGTGGCGCGCGACCGCCCGAAGTCGTCAAGCACGGAGTTGGTTCCCAACCTGACCGCGGCCGAGTTGCGCGTACTTGCGTACTTGCCGACGCACAAGAGCTATCAGGCGATGGCCGAGGATCTCTTCGTCTCGCGCAACACGGTCAAGACGATGGCAATCTCGATCTTTCGGAAGCTCGGCGTGAATAGCAGAGGCGACGCGGTTGCCGAGGCGATTCGCTTCGGCCTCATAGAGCCGCAACTCCCAAGGTAGGCGAACGCTCGTTCGACAAACTGCCCAAAATGATCTATGCTTAGTAACTAGGGAGACGCTTCGGCTCCTCCTCGACAACGAGTGAGACAGAGATCTAGTCCGCACGGCGTCGAGGAGTTGAGCGTGGGTAAGCAGAAGCAGCACCCGATCCATCCCGTGAAGTGGATCCTCGTCCAGCGCGGAATCGAGCAACGCGACCTTGCGGTAGCGATCGGCTACGACGCTCCCCATGTGAACAAGATCGTTAACGGTCGCTATCCCGCGTGCGCGAAGTTCCGCGCCGCGGTCGCTAGCGCGCTCGATCTCGACGAGTCGGTTCTCTTCGACCCGGCGCTCTCCTCGTAGCCGATGACCTTCACGCCGGAGGACGACGAAGCCGAACGGCTCGCGATCCTCGCCTACCTGGCCTGACCCCGATTGGTGGTCCGCTCGCTATGAGAGTGCTGGTTCGGGTTGGAGATTGGTCCAGCGCGCAGCGTACGCGGCTGGGGTGAACATGCCGAGGCTGGAGTGCGGCCGTCGGGTGTTGTAGTCGATGCGCCAG
>JBBSAM010000046.1:0-25322 GCA_038252255.1 Acidimicrobiia bacterium
AGTAGGGCACCTCTGCGGGTCCCTACTGACGCCAAAACCGGTTAGTGGTGGGGGTGGAGCTCGACGACGGGGTCGAGGCGGTGGGCGAACCGGCGCAGGGTCCGCATCAGCACCGCGCCGGTCAGCAGGATGAGCACCGCGTTGGTGAGCGCGGCCGCGGCGTCCCAGGCGAGTGACGAGGCGACGTAGAACGACCAGTAGTGGTTCAGCGTCTCGGTGAGCCCGAGCGCGGGGGACCAGGACAACTGTCCGCCGTCACGCGTGAACGGCCAGAACCAGAGGTTCATGATCGCGCCGAAGAGGAATCCCCACGTCCATCCGTATGCGGCGAGCACGAGGACCTCGATCCGTGGAGCCAGCCGCGCCGTCGCCAATCCGATCGCTCCGGCCAGCCCGCCCATCCACGCGAGCGCGAGCATCTGGAACGGGAGCCACGGACCGATGCCGCCGGTCACGACCGCGGAGACGGCCATCGCGCAGAGTCCGAGCAGCAGGCCGAAGCGGGGCCCGAACGCCGCGCCGGCCAGCACGATGAGGAAGAAGATCCCGTTGCCGCCACCGGGCAGCGCCAGCAGTCGCAACAGACCCGCGCTCGCCGCGAGCACCCCGAGGATCGCAACGGTCGCGCCGGTCATCGTGCCGCGCCGGACCTCGAGCGCCATCGCGGCGACGACGAGCCCACCGACCACCGCAGCGACCAGGGGCGCGTCGCCCGAGTGTGCGGTGTTGGGCAGTGATGCACTCGGCAGCCAGAACGGGTAGAGGAACGCACCCGCGCCGACCACCACGACCAGCACGTACACGAGCACGGGACGGGTCCGTCGGGCCGCCACCGACGCGAGCTGGAGCGCCGTCACGCCCGCTCCATCGCGCTGGCAACTTCCTCGACGGTCAGGAACGGCGGGAGGACGCGGACCACCTGGGGTGCGAACAGCGAGCCGGCGAGCACGTCACGGGCGGGCCCGGCGGCGACCACCTCACCGTCTCCCAGCACGACGGCCCGGGTCGCGCAACGCGCCGCCAGCTCGACGTCGTGGGTGGCCAGCACTACCGCGCCGCCACCGCGCGCGTGCTCGGCCACCGCGCGTTCGAGTGCGTGGCGCGATGCCGCGTCCATGCCGCGCGTGGGTTCGTCGAGCAGGAGGAGATCGGCGCCGCCGACCGCGACCGCCGCGATCGCGACCCGTTGCCGCTGCCCGCCCGAGAGGCTGCGCGGGTGATGCTCGGCGAGGTCTTCGATCCCCAGCGCGGCGAGCCACCGGTCCACGAGGCCGTTGTCGGATCGCCCGAGCAGGCGGAGCGTCTCGGCGACTTCGGCCCGCACGGTCGACGCGAAGAGCAACGAGTTGGGATCTTGCGGTACGTACGCCGCATCCGTGTGTGGCGCGATCCGTCCGGCGTCCGCGTTCAGCAGGCCTCCGAGCACCCGGAGCAGCGTGCTCTTGCCCGCGCCGTTACGGCCGAGCAGCGCGATGACGTCACCGCGGTGGATCTCGATGTCGATGCCGTGGAGCACCGGCCGGCGCCCGAGCGCGACCGCGATGCCCTCGGCGTGTACGAGCAGCTCTCCGGAGGCGGGGACGGAGTCCGCGGCGCGCTCGACGGGCACCGGCCGCGGGTCCATCGCCACCGCGAAGCCGCGCGCGTCGCGGACGGTGAGCGGCGGGGGCGTCCAGCCGAGGAGCCGGCCGAGGCGGGTGACGCTCGGCGCGCCCGGGTAGTCGGCGAGCACGGCGCCGGTCGGGCCGGGTGCATCGGCGATGCGGCCGCCGGTGATGACCACCGCACGATCCGCCAGCGGTGCGGCGCGCTCGAGCCGATGCTCGGCGAGGAGCACCGTCGTGCCGAGATCCGCGTTCAAGCGTCCGACGGCCGCGAAGACGTCTTCCGCGCCCTGGGGATCGAGCTGTGACGTGGGCTCGTCGAGCACCAGCGCACTCGGCGCGGCGGCCAGTGCACCCGCGATCGCGCAGCGTTGGCGCTCGCCGCCGGAGAGCGTGGTGGGATTGCGATCACGCAGATGCGCGATGCCGAGCGCGTCGAGCACCTCCTCGACCCGCCGGCGCATCGCGTCTTGCGGCAGCCCGAGGTTCTCCAGCACGAACGCGACATCGGCCTCCACCCGGTCGACGACGAACTGCGCCTCCGGGTCCTGGTGCACGAAACCCACGACATCTGCGAGCTCGCGCGGGCGATGGCTACGGGTCGACCGGCCGAATGCCACGACGTCACCCGAGAACCGGCCGCCCGTCGAATGAGGGACGAGCCCGTTGGCGGCCCGGAGCAGCGTGCTCTTGCCCGAGCCCGACGAGCCGACGACGAGGAGGATCTCTCCCGCGAGCACCTCGAGATCGACCTGATCGACCGCGAGGGGACCGTCCGGATACCCGAACGACACTCCCGAGTACGAGATCGCGCTCACACCGTTGCCGGTTCGGGTTCGGGCGCGCCCGGCTCCACGGCGAAATCGTCGGCCACGCGCGGCGCGGGTGACGGGATGCGGACGAGCGGTACCAGCAGCGGGACGAACGCGAGCGCGACGAGCGGCTCGAACGTGGGCCAGTGCAACGGGCTCGTGGACCAGACGAGTGATCCTTCCCCACGCAGTCCCATCACGCCGAGGAGCAGCGGCGAGCAGAGCGCGATCGCCACCATGAGCCAGTCGGGTGCCCGCATCCGGCGATGCCGGTACCGCCGCCGGTCGCGGGTGTGGCCCGAGGCGAGCATCGCGGCGATTACGAGCAGAGCGATCCCGAGCAGGCCGAGCCCGATCGCGGCCGGGCGCGCTCGACCCACCAACGCGACGAACGCGCCGGCCAACGCGAGTAACGCGCCCAGCCCACACCAACCTGCAGCCTGGTCGCTGCCTGTGCTCCCGCCGTAGCCGAAGCCGCGCGCATCCATGGATTCGGACAGCGCGACGGCGCGCTCCAGGCCGCGCTCCAACACCGGCACGATCAGCCGCAACAACCGTCCGCGCTTCACCGACCGGTTTCCTGCACGCGCCCGATCCGCCTCGCGCACTGCGCCGATGGACTCGATTGTGGATGGCACGAACGCGAGCGCCACTGTCGTCACCACACCGAGCTCGTGGAACGCGCGTGGTGAGGACTGCACGAGCTCGTAGTGCGACGCGATCGCGTTGAACGCACCGAAGACCGCCATCGTCCCGACGATCGCGAAGCCCTGGGAGAGCGACTGCAGCACGACCGGTGCCTCGACCGATCCACCGACGGTGAAGCCGCCGAGCAGGCGCGGCATCGTGACGTTCGGGAGGGTGACGAGCACGTCAACGCCGTTGTGCGCGGTGAGCGCCGAGAGCACGACGCGGATGAGCGCGAACACGACTCCGACCGCGAGCAGAGCCGGGAACGCGCGCCGGTACGGACCGTCGGGCGCCTGGACCTCCACGATGAGCCAGGCGATCCCGATCACGAACGCCACGTAGACCGGGCTCGGGGCGAGCTGCACGGAGCCGGCGGCGGCGACCGCCCATACGAGCCAGGCCACCGAATGCCATGGCCGCGCGGTTGCTGCCGGAGTTCGCATTCCCCTAGGGTGCCCGGTTGACAGCGGTCGCGCGCAACCCCGGATGGTGCGTGCGGTCCCGGTCCCGGGCGGATCCCGGTGGCCGGGGCGGGGGAAGCCGGTGCAAGACCGGCGCTGACCCGCAACTGTGAACGGCTCGACCGGCGCTTCGGCCCGGGCGGACCGTGAGCCAGGACCACCGCCGCGGTCCACCGGTACGCCGGTGCTTGGGTACGCACCGCCTTCGGGCGGTCGACATTCGGCTCTCGTGGAGAGGAGCCGGCGGAGGCCCGCTATGTTCCCAGGTCGCAAGTCGCTCGTTCTCGTGGTCGCGCTCGCGCTCGGGCTGGTAACGCCCGCGATGAGCAGCGGGGTCGCCGGTGCGGCGCCCACCACGCCGGAGACCGCAACCGCCGCCGTGAATTGGCTCAAGACACGCCAACAGGCCGACGGTGGCTTCGAAGTCGCCGACTTCCCCGGGTTCGAGACCCGTGACGTCGTGCTCGCGATCGCGGAAGCTGCCCAGACCGGCTCGAGCTGGGACGCGGCCGCGGCGCTGAAGGCGGTGCGCGCGGTCAAGCACGGCGGCAACAATGCGCTGAACGCGCTCGACGATCTGGCCGACGCGCAAGCCACGGCCGGATCGGCCGCCAAGCTCGTCGTCCTGGTCCTCGGTCCGCTCGGTCTGGACCCGACCCGCTTCGACCCGGAGTGCGACGGCGGCTCGGGCCGCAACCTTCTCCACCGCATCAAGCTCGGAGAGACGTCCGGCAGCTATGGCGCGTTGAACGACACGCTGTACGCGGCGCTGGCGCTGAAGCTCATCACGGGGGCGGTGCCGGCGGCCACAACCGGTGTGATCCGGGCGGCACAGCAGGCGAATGGCGGTTGGAGCTACACCGGCAGCCCCGCAGACTCGGAGCTGGACATCGACACGACCGCCGTCGCGATTCGCGCCCTGCTCGCGAGTGGCGCGACGGCCGCCGATCCCGATGTCGCGGCCGGTCTCGCGTTCCTCGCCGGGCAGCAACAGGCCGACGGAAGCTGGCAGGCGTTCGGCGCGGGCGACCCGAACTCCACCGCGATGGCGATCGTCGCGGTGGCCGCTTCGGGCTACGACGTCACCACGAGCGTGTGGCGCGACACGGTCCTTCCGTCGTCGACCGGCATGCCGTACACGAACCCCGACCTGTGGTTGCGCGCGCAGCAGGGGACGAACGGCCACATCAAGAGCCCGAACGACAGCTTCGGGGTGAACACCTTCGCCACGTCGCAGGCCGTGCAGGGTCTCCTGCGACCCCCGCTCCCGACGCGCACCGGCAAGCGCGCGTTCGCCTGCGGCGGGTACGTGACCGACGGGTTCGGCGCCGCGCACCCGTTCAGCTTCAAGAGCGCGCCGCCACCCGCGGCCCCCGGAGACGCCACGACCACCTCGAGCGACATCGTGCGCGGCCTCGCGGTCTTCTCGGACCGGCGCGGTGGGTTCGAGCTCGACGAGCACGGCAACCTGCGCCCGTTCGGGATCGACGGCAACGCCACCCCCGCACCCATCACGTCCGGCGGTGCGTCGTGGCCCGACCAGGACATCGCCCGCGACGTCGTGCTCCTGCGGGACCGTACCGGCGGCTTCATCCTCGACGGCTACGGCGGGCTGCATCCCTTCGGCCTGCACGGTCACTCGGCACCGGCACGCCCGACCGCCGGTGGCGCGTACTGGCCCGGGTGGGACATCGCCCGCGGCCTGGCGATCCTCCCGAACGGCGATGGCGGCTACATCCTGGACGGCTTCGGCGGCCTCCACCCGTTCGGGCTCGAAGGTCACGCGCCGCCGGCGCTCCCGACCGCGGGCGGCGCGTCGTGGCCCGGGTGGGACATCGCCCGCAAGATCGCGATCGCGGCCGACGGGAAGGGCGGGCTCGTCATGGACGGGTTTGGCGGCATGCATCCCTTCGGGCTGCGCGGGAACCACGCGCCGCCGCGCCCACCCGACGCGCCGTACTGGCCCGGTCAAGACGTCGCCCGCGGCCTCGCGCTCTAGTGCCGTGAGGAAGATGGTGAGCCGACGGGCGCTCTCCGCCGCGGTCGCAGCACTGGTGTGTGCCGGGCTGGTCGTCGGGCCAGCGGGTCACGCCGGCGCGGGCCCGGTGGCGCAGCACCGGGCCGCGGTCATCGTCGACACCGGTACGACCGTGCACAAGGTCGTCATCACGTTCACCGAGGACTCCATCACCGGCATCGACGCGCTCCAGCGCGCGCATGCTGATCCCGTCATCTACTCCTTCAACGGGCAGGGAGGCGCGGTGTGCCGCCTCTTCGGCGTGGGCCGGGACGCGGGATCGAGCTGCCTGGGCGGCCAAGACGGTGATGCCCGCTACTGGGCGTACTTCCGGGCTCCCGCAGGCGCGTCGTCGTTCACCTACTCGTCGATCGGCGCGGGAGCGGCGAGGGTGCATGACGGGGATGTCGAGGGTTGGAAGTTCGCGACCGGCGCGGCGCCGCAGTTCGTGCCGCTGTCGTCGCTCGTCGCCGCGCAGGATCCACCCGCGACGAGTCTGCCGGCGCAGGCACCGGTGACACCGTCGGGTCCGGGCGCGGCGGGCGGATCGACCCCGGTCGGCGGCTCGGCCGCCCGCGGCAGTCAGGGTCTGGCGGACGCGGCCACGAGCGTGTCGACGCTTCCGGTCGCGGGCGCGACGGGATCGACGCCGTCGGCCACGGGCTCGGAGGCCGTTTCCGGTGCCACCCGCGCGACGGGAGCGTCGGGCACCACCGGTGACCATCGGGCGTCCAAGCACCGAGGGACCGCGGAAACGGCCCTCGCGAGCTCCAAGAGCGACGCAGGCAACTCGGCTTCGTCGCTCATCTGGTTCGCGGTGCTGCTGGCAGTGATCGTTGTCGCGATCCTCGTCGCCCGCCGGGTCCGGCGCCGGTCGGCCGTCCGACCGACCTAGACCAGCGGGATGTACCCAGGGACGTTCTGGTGCGGTGTGTCGAGATAGACCTTGGCTTCCGGCGGCTGCGCGAACCGGCCGTGACTCCAACGGATCTCGACGTGGCCGTTGACCTCGACCTCGACGTTCGTAGCCCGGCTCAGCACCCTGGCCTTCCAGCGGATGACGGGTTGGCCCGCAGGATCTGCCCGGACGTCGAACGCCCGGAGCTCGAAGTCCTGTTGCCAATCCCAAGGAGTCGCGATTCGTAGGCGCAGTGACGACTTCGCGCTGGCTCCGAGCACGAAATAGGGCGCGCTACCGATTCGCAAGAGACGCCAGAGCATCGCGGCCTGGTCTCTACGAGTGCGCAGCCAATGCCGCCATCGAGCGGCCGAGGCGGCGCTCACCTCGAACGTCAGCTCGGAGTACGCGGCGCGCGAATCGCCGGGCCAACCGTTCTTGAGGAGTGGCTTCAATGCCCGCCGGTGCTCGACCGACAGCTGATCGACGGAGCCCGGGAGCTCGGCCGAGAGATCAAGCGCGTCGCAGACCGCTCGATAGAGCGCTTGGTACTGGAGCGGCGCAACCTCCTGGTACCAGTCCAGCCGGGAGCGCGACTGGGACCCGAGCAACCCGTGGTCGAAGAGGCTCGCGGGAGCGACATTCAAGAGGATGCGGGAGAGGTACTTGCAGCTGATGAGGTAGACGTGATCGACGCGCAGGTCGACGGGTGCCACCTGGTCACCCACCGAACCGTGTGGTCCCTTCCACTCGACCACGATCGGTCGTCGGCCCCTGAGCCCGTCCCGTGCAGTCGCAAAGGCCTGCCCGTTCGCGAAGGCCGTGGCAAAGGTCGACTGGTGGGCGGGCGCGGCCAGCAGGCGCTCGAGGCGATCCCACTGGTCCTCGCGAACGTTGGTCAGGGTCGCGGGCCGAGCGGCCACGGCCTCTTGAACGGTGGAGATGCCCAGCGTTCCGAGCCCGGTGGCGATCTCGGTGATCTCGGTGCGTTCGGACGGCACGGATCAGTCGGTGAAGAGCGGAGACACCCGGATCTCGAGGGTCGCCCGGTCCAGATCGAGCCGCTCGCTACCCCAGACCGCCTCGCTCGGATACGCGTCGACGACCGTGTCCGTCTCGTTCATCCACTCCACCAGCGCGTCCCCCCACCTCTCGTCGAGCAGGGCTTCGCGCATCGCCCGGAGCCGTTCGGGCGAGGAGACCTCGGCCGCGGGTAGCTGCGCGACGAGCTGGAACGCGAGCAGCCGGGAGAGCACGTGCTCGTCCTCCGCGAAGAAGACCTCCGGCGGATCGCGGTGAACGACGGCGTACGCGATGAGCTGCCCCGGCGCGCCGTCAGGCATCGGGATCGTGCGGCGGCAGCAGATCGTCGCCGATCGAGCGGCCGCGCGATTCGCCGGTCGCGTACTCGGCCAGGCGGTCGAAGTGCTCCGCTGATTGCATCTCAACGGCGTCGACGAACAGGTGCCCGCGCCCGGCGCGCAGAGCCAGATGTCCAGCGCTGCCGCGAAGTGGCAGATCGGTGGTCAAGAAGATGATCGGGAGCGCGTGATCAGGGTCGGCGTTCAGTACCGCGGCGCGGCCGAGTGCCTTCCAGAGCGTGTCAGTCCGACGGAGACCGGCACGGGCGCTCGTGAAAGCACCGGAGACATCGAAGTACCAGCGCAGCCCGGTCTGGTCGACCGCGGTGAAGTTCAGCGCGACCCCGTTGCGGGCCGGCATGCGGTCGGCGACATCGACGAAGCCCGCGGCCTCGAGGACTTCCCGCGCCAGGTCTTGTGCCTTCTTCCCGTCCTTCACCGCGCGCGCCTGGAACCCGAGCTCGGAGTCCGGATCGGGCAGGGAACGCACGGCCGGAAGCGACGGCCGGCGGGGTTCCCCCAACGGGTTGGAGCGCTTGAGGCGCTCACCCTCAGCCGTGATCCGGGCCTTGGCGAGATCCACGTAGCCCTGGTCGGTGTCGTAGCCGACGTAGTGGCGATCCGTCCGTACCGCAGCGACGGCAGTGGTACCCGAGCCCATGAACGGATCGAGGACGAGATCGTCCTCATAGGTGTAGAGGTCGATCAGCCGCTGGGGCAGCTCGACGGGAAAGGGGGCTGGGTGCCCGACGCGGTTCGCCTGCTCGGGAGGGATGTCCCAGAGGTCTGTCGTGGCCTCCATGAACTCGTCCTTGTAGATCGAGACCCGGGACGGGCGGTCCTCGGTCTCCCGCTCGCGGCGGCTGATCGCCCGATCGAACCGACCCTTGCTCGCGACGATGACGCGCTCGGTGAGATCCCGCAGCACCGGGTTCGCCGCGCTTTGAAACGAACCCCACGCGCACGAACCTCCCGCACCGTGCGCCTTCTGCCAGATGATCTCGCCCCGGAGCAGCAGATGAAGGTCGTCCTGCAGGATGCGGATCACGTCCGCCGAGAGCGAGCGGTACGGTCGCCGGCCGAGGTTCGCGACGTTGACGGCGATCCGCCCGCCCGGCTCGAGCACGCGTTCGCATTCCCCGAACACGGCCCTGAGCATGTTCAAGTAGTCGAAGTACGTCGCCGGGACGTGGCCGGTACCAAGCGCCTCTTCGTACTC
Organism: Acidimicrobiia bacterium; assembly: GCA_038252255.1. Taxonomy (GTDB): domain Bacteria; phylum Actinomycetota; class Acidimicrobiia; order IMCC26256; family JAENVU01; genus Chersky-806. Next base: position 9,063 of record JBBSAM010000046.1, read on the forward strand.
TTTTCCCGCGAAGTACGGCGGCGATGTCACGACGAGCGCCACGGAGCTCGCGGCGACCTCCTCCTCGAGCATCGAGGTCGCGCTCTTGCAGAAGATCTGATCGAGGACCGTGGCGCGAACGGGCTTCTCGGCCTTCGAGAGCTTCGGGGGAGAGAATCGGGCGTAGAAGTCGCTCGAGTCATGGTTCTCGCGCTTGCCGACACCAAAGTTCGAGGTGGAGGTTGGCTTCCGTCGTTGCGCCACCGCGCCGAGCTCCCTGGCCTCGAGGATCAAACGTCTGTTCGCACCGTAACCCTTGGGTGGGACACGAACGCCGAACCCGATCCTACGGGTCCCCACCTCCGGACCCGACGGAAGCTGAGAAGCGGCCGGGCCGTAACCTCGCGCGGTGATCGTCGGTGAGATCACCTCGTCGAACATCTCCGTCCTCGTCGCGTTCGGGGGCGGGATCGTGTCGATCCTCTCTCCCTGTGTCCTCCCTATGGTCCCGGGCTACCTGAGCCTGGTCACCGGCCTGTCGGTCACGGAGCTGCAGGGCGGCGAGCACCGCCACCTGGTCCGGATCGCCATGATGACGGGCCTGTTCGCGCTGGGCTTCACGGCGGTCTTCACGTTGCTCGGGCTGGCCGCAACGGCCCTCGGTCAGGCCACGTTCCGGAATCAGGAGACGCTCACCAGGGTCTCGGGATTCATCGTGTTCGTGATGGCGCTCTACCTCGCCGGCTCTCAGCTCCTCACGACTCCGCGGCTCTATCCCGAGATGCGGTTCGCGATGAGCGACCGGTTCGGGATGTTCACGGCCCCGATCGCAGGCGCGGCATTCGCGTTCGGTTGGTCGCCATGTCTCGGGCCGGTCATCGCCGCGGTGTTCGGTGTTGCCGCGACGCAGTCCGGGTTGCGCTCCGTCGCCTTGCTCGTGGCCTACTCGCTCGGGATGGGTGTCTCCTTTCTGGCGGTCGGCCTCGCGTTCGGGCGGTGGGCCACGCCACTCTCGTTCGTGAAGCGCCACCTCCGTACCATCACGCTCACGTCGGCCGGGCTCCTCGCGGTGTTCGGGTTGCTGCTGATGTTCGATCGGCTGTGGTGGCTGAGCGCCCAGCTCACCAACTTCCTCGACTCGCTCGGCCTCAGCAGCCTCGTGGAGCTCGGTTAGCAGCTCGGCCGGCGGAGAACCTGGCAGAATCGGGCGCCCGCTGAGCGATGGAGCCCGCGTGAACGACCCCGTTCGGATCGTCGACACCCCGGAGTGGCGCGCGCTGCACGCGCACTTCGACAGCCTGCGCGACGTGCACCTCCGCCGGCTCTTTGCGGACGATCCCGACCGCGGCGAGACGATGACCCTCGAGGCGGGGGACCTGTTCCTTGACTACTCCAAGAACCGGGTCACCCACGAGACCATCGCGCTGCTGGTGGCACTCGCGCGCCGGGCCGGTGTCGAGCAGCTGCGCGACGCGATGTTCGCCGGGGAGAAGATCAACATCACCGAGCGGCGCGCGGTGCTGCACGTGGCGCTGCGCGCACCGAAGGGCGAGCACATCCTCGTCGACGGGGTGGACGTCGTTCCGGAGGTCCACCAAGTGCTCGACCGGATGGCGGACTTCGCGAACCGGATCCGGTCCGGCGCGTGGACCGGGCACACGGGGAAGCGGATCCGCAACGTGGTGAATGTCGGCATCGGCGGCAGCGACCTCGGGCCGCGGATGGCCACCACCGCGCTCGCGGACTTCAGTGACCGCGCGATGACCTTCCGGTTCGTCTCGAACGTCGACGGCACGGACTTCTACGAGTCGACGCGGGACCTGGACCCGGAGGAGACGCTCTTCGTCATCGCGTCGAAGACGTTCACGACGCTGGAGACGATGACCAACGCTCGCACGGCGCGCGAATGGACCTTGGCGGCGCTCGGCGACGACGCGGCGGTGGCGAAGCACTTCGTCGCCGTCTCGACCAACGCCGGGGAAGTCGCGAAGTTCGGGATCGACACCGCGAACATGTTCGAGTTCTGGGACTGGGTGGGCGGCCGCTACTCCTACGACTCCGCCATCGGGCTCTCGCTCATGGTCGCGATCGGCCCCGACGCCTTCGGCGAGATGCTCGCCGGGTTCCACCAGATGGACGTGCACTTCAAGACGGCGCCCGTCGAGCAGAACCTCCCCATGATCCTCGGGCTCATCGGCATCTGGTACGGCAACTTCTTCGGCGCCGAGACGGTGGCGATCCTTCCGTACAGCCAGTACCTCGTCCATCTCCCTGCGTACTTCCAGCAGCTCGAGATGGAGAGCAACGGAAAGTCGGTCGACCGGTCCGGAGAACGAGTCGAATGGCAGACCGGCGCGATCGTCTGGGGTCAGCCGGGCACGAACGGCCAGCACGCGTACTACCAGCTCATTCACCAGGGGACGAAGCTCATCCCGGCCGACTTCATCGGCTTCGCCCGGCCGAACGAGGTCGTGGGCGATCATCAGGACCTGCTCACCGCGAACCTCCTCGCGCAACCCGAGGCCCTCGCCTTCGGCAAGACTCGTGAACAGGTCGAGGCGGAGGGAGTGCCCGAGTACCAGGTCCCGCACCGCGTGTTCGAGGGCAACCACCCGACGAGCACGATCATGGCCACCAAGCTCACCCCGCACGTGCTCGGCCAGCTCATCGCCCTCTACGAGCACAAGGTGTTCACTCAGGGGGCGATCTGGAACATCAACTCGTTCGACCAGTGGGGCGTAGAGCTCGGGAAGAAGCTGGCCCAGAACATCGTCCCGGAGCTGAGCGCGGCCCAGGAGCCCCCGCTCGCGCGCGACTCGTCGACCAACAACCTGATTCGCCGCTACCGGCGCCTGCGGTCGAGCTCACCACCCGACCGCTAGCCCGAAAAGGAGCACGAAGATGCAGCTCGGCATGGTGGGACTCGGTCGGATGGGCGCGAACCTCGTGCGCCGGCTCATGCGCGACGGCCACGAATGTGTCGTCTACGACGTGAACGCGGCTGCGATCACCGAGCTCGAGGGCGAGGGCGCGACCGGTGGGACGACCGTCGACGAGTTCCTCTCGAAGCTGGACAAGCCGCGGGTCGCGTGGGTAATGGTCCCGGCCGCGTTCACCGGTGAGACCGTGATGGAGCTGGCGAAGAAGATGGAGCCGGGCGACATCATCATCGACGGTGGCAATTCGTATTACCGCGACGACGTGGACCGGGCGAAGGCGTTGGCCGAGATGCAGATCCACTACGTGGACTGCGGCACGAGCGGCGGGGTGTTCGGTCTTGAGCGGGGCTTCTGCCTGATGATCGGCGGCGAGGACGACATCGTCCAGCACCTCGACCCCATCTTCAAGACGATTGCGCCGGGCGTGGACAGCGCGCCGCGCACCCCGGGCCTCACCGGTGAGCCGTCGACCGCGGAGAACGGGTACCTGCACTGCGGCCCGAACGGTGCGGGTCACTTCGTGAAGATGGTGCACAACGGCATCGAGTACGGGATGATGGCCGCGTACGCCGAGGGCCTGAACGTGTTGAAGAACGCGAACGCCGGGAAGCGCACGCGCGATGAGGACGCCGAGACCACCCCGCTGCGCGATCCGCAGTACTACCAGTACGACCTCGACATCCCGGCCGTCGCCGAGGTCTGGCGGCGCGGGAGCGTGATCGCGTCGTGGCTCCTCGACCTGGCCGCCCACGCATTCTCGGAGTCCCCGGACCTGGAAGGCTTCGCCGGCCGCGTCTCCGACTCGGGGGAAGGGCGCTGGACCGCACTCGCGGCGATCGACGAAGGAGTTCCGACGCACGTGCTGAGCGCGGCGCTCTTCGACCGGTTCGAGTCTCGCGGGGCATCGGACTTCGCCGACAAGATCCTGTCGGCGATGCGCAAGGAATTCGGTGGCCACGACGAGAAGGCGAGCTGACGTGCCCAAGGCGAATCGCGCGGACGCGCTGTGCTGGTTCGGATGCAGCGGGGATCTCGGCCACAAGATGACGTTCCCCGCGCTGTACGCGATGGCGCGGCGCGGGCATCTCCGCGTGCCGGTGATCGGCATCGCGTACTCGAACTGGACGCTGGACGACCTGAAGGACCGGGCCCGCGACAGCATCGAGAAGTTCGGCGGGGGGATCACCGACGCCAAGGCGTGGGACCACCTGATGAGTGCTCTCCACTACGTCGATGGCAACTATGCGGATCCCGCGACGTTCAAGGAGCTGCGCGGCCAGCTGGACTCGGTGGGATCGACGAAGCCCGCGCACTACCTCGCGATTCCCCCGAGCCTGTTCGGCAAGGTGATCGAGTCCCTCGGCTCGTCGGGCTCGGCCGACGACGCGAGGGTGATCGTCGAGAAGCCCTTCGGCCGCGACCTGGCGAGTGCCGAGGAGCTCAATCGCATCGTGCACTCGGTGTTCCCCGAGTCCTCGATCTACCGCATCGACCACTTCCTCGGGAAGGAGGAGGTACAGAACATCCTCTACTTCCGCTTCGCCAACTCGTTCCTCGAGCCCATCTGGAACCGCAACTACATCGAGAGCGTGCAGATCACGATGGCCGAGGACTTCGGCGTGCAAGGTCGGGGTGCGTTCTACGAGGAGGTCGGCTGCCTCCGGGACGTCGTGCAGAACCATCTCTTCCAGGTCGTGGCGCTGCTGGCGATGGAGCCGCCACTCGGGATGGGTGACGGTCCGCTGCGAGACGGTAAGGAGCGGGTGTTCACCGCGGTCGAAACCCTGACCCCGTCGGACATCGTGCGCGGCCAGTTCGAGGGCTACCGCAACGAGCCCGGCGTCGCGCCCGACTCGGACGTCGAGACCTTCGCCGCGGTCCGGCTGCACATCGACTCCTGGCGTTGGGCCGGCGTCCCCTGGTTCGTGCGGGCGGGCAAGGAGCTGCCCGCGCACGTCACCGAGGTGCTCGTCGAGCTCAAGGCGCCGCCACAGAGGGTGTTCGTGGACTCGGAACCGGAGGTCGGCCAGACGAACAGCATCCGCTTCCGCTTCAACCCGATGATCGAGATCGGCCTCGGCGCGCGCGCGAAGATCCCGGGTGAAGCGATGATCGGCGAGCAGCGCGAGCTCTACCTCTCCAACGAGTTCCCGGACGAGATGAGCCCGTACGAGCGTCTGCTCGGCGACGCGCTGAACGGTGAGGGCCTGCTGTTCGCCCGCCAGGATGGCGTCGAGCAGGCCTGGCGGGTGGTGGACAAGATCCTCACCCACCACCACGTTGCTCACCCCTATGCCCGTGGAACCTGGGGGCCGAAGGAGGCAGACCGGATGATCGCGTCGTTTGGTGGCTGGCACGAGCCGGTCATGGTCAAGGCATGACGGAGCGTGACGAGCTGAAGCAAGCCGCCGGGGAGCGTGCCGTCGACTGGGTCGAGTCCGGCATGGTCGTCGGCCTCGGCACCGGCAGCACCGCGATCCACGCCATCCGGCGCATCGGCGCGCTCATCCAGTCGGGGGAGCTGACCGGTGTGCTCGGCATCCCGACTTCGAAAGCGAGCGAGACCCTCGCTCGCGAGCTCGGCATTCCGCTCACGACGCTCGGCGAGCATCCGGTGGTCGATCTGACCATCGACGGCGCGGACGAGGTGGACCCCGAACTCAACCTGATCAAGGGGGGCGGCGGCGCGCTCCTGCACGAGAAGATCGTCGCCCAGGCCAGCCTGCGCGAAGTGATCGTGGTGGACGAGTCGAAGCTGTCCCCGATGCTCGGGAGCTCGCGCGCGCTCCCGGTCGAGATCGTGCAGTTCGCGTGGCGTCCGGAAGAGGAGTACCTCGCGGACCTCGGTGCTGACGTGAACGTGCGCCGCGGCTCGGACAACGACGTGTTCGTCACCGACGAGGGCAACTGGATCATGGACTGCACGTTCGCGCCGATCCGGGATCTACAGCGCCTCTCGGACCAGCTCGGGCGTCGGGCCGGGATCGTGGACCACGGCCTGTTCATCGGGCTCGCGACCGACCTCGTGGTCGCGGGGGCCGATGGGGTGGAGCACCGCACCGCGCCGTGACCGCGCTGTGACCGATCTGCCCGACATCTGGCTCGTCCGCCACGGCGCTACCGAGTGGAGCGCGGACGGGCGTCATACGGGTCGTACCGACATCCCGCTCACCGACGTCGGCCGGCAGGAGGCCGCCGCGCTGTTCCGCCGGCTCGACCGGCAGCGGTTCGCGCTCGTCCTGTGCAGCCCGCGCACCCGCGCCCGGGAGACGGCGCGGCTCGCCGGCTTCGTGAACGCGGAGATCGATGACGACCTCGTCGAGTGGGACTACGGCGACTACGAAGGGCTGACCAGCGAGCAGATCCGAGAACGCGACCCCGGCTGGACGATCTTCACCGGCGACGTCCCGAACGGCGAGACGGCCGAGCAGGTGGGTGCGCGGGCGCAGCGGGTGCTCGACCGTTGTGCGGCAGCAGACGGACGGGTGCTGCTGTTCGCCCACGGGCACATCCTCCGGGTGCTCACCGGAGTCGCGTTGTCGCTCGGCCCACGGGCCGGCGCGCACTTCGCCCTCGATCCGGCGACGATCTGCGTCATCGGCACGGAGCACGACGCCCGCGCCGTGACCCGTTGGAACGAAGGCCCCCAGTAGCGGCTCAGCTGCGCAGAGGTCAGGGAGCCGCGGCGCCGAGGCAGAACTCGTTGCCTTCGATGTCCCGGAGCACGACGTTGCGATAGGTCGCGGCGAGCTCGGGCGCGAACTCTTCTTCCCAGGCGACGACCGCCCCCAACGATTCGAGCCGGGCGATCTCCTGGTCGAGCAGGTCGAGGCCCGCAACCGAGCAACCCAGGTGCATGCGGTTCTTCGTGACCTTGGGCTCCGGGACTCGAACGAACTCGAGGTAGGGGCCACCCGCCACGGGACGGCAGGTTGCGCTGGCACCGCCGTCGGTGACCTCGACACCGCCCCAGTGCAGCGCCTCGTTCCAGAACTCGGCCACCGCCGCCGGATCCGCGCAGTCGAGCGTGATGCAGACCGTTTCCATCGTCACATCGTTGACGACCGTCAGGGATGCTGCAACGGATGGAGCGCTAGCGTTTCGGTGCATGGCCGCGCGGCAGACCCGGCGGGAGTCTCTACTCGAGTTCTCGTTGACGCTCCCGGACGCCCACGAAGATCATCCGTGGGGCGAGACCGTGGTCAAGGTGGGCAAGAAGATCTTCGTGTTCCTCGGCGAGAACGGCAACGAACCGGCGAAGTTCGCGGTGAAGCTGGACGAGTCGCTGGACCAGGCGCTCGCCGTCGACGGAGCGGAACCCAGCGGGTACGGGCTCGGGAAGGCCGGCTGGGTCAACGTCCCACTCAAAGGCCGGTCGCCGTCGATGGGGGTGCTCCAGGACTGGGTCGAGGAGTCCTACCGGCGGATCGCGCCGAAGACGTTGGTGCGTGAGCTCGACGAACGCGGCTAGCGGTCGGCGTACTGTCTCGCCGTGACTGCGATCAGGGTGGAAGACGACGGCGCAGTGCGGCATCTCGTGCTGTGCCGGCCGGATGAGTACAACACGATCACGCTGGAGCTCCGCGACGAGCTCACCGCGACGCTTACGGCCGCGGACGACGACCAGCAGGTGCGCGTCGTGCTGTTGCGCGCCGAGGGGCCCGCGTTCTGTAGCGGCTACGGGCTCGACTGGTCCACGGCCGCGCAGGCCACCGAGGAAGGACGCGAGCGCGTCTGGGACTCGATGGCGGACCTGCGGATGATCGGCCGCTTCGCGGAGTCCTTCGCCCGCCTGCACACGATCAGCAAGCCCACCGTGGCCGCGGTGCACGGATGGTGCATCGCCGGTGGTACCGATCTCGTGCTGAACGCCGACTTGATCATCGCCGGTGAGTCGGCGCGCTTCGGCTACCCACCGGCACGCGTGTGGGGCATCCCGGAAGCACCGTGGCTCTGGGTCGCTCGTCTCGGGCTGGAACAAGCGAAGCGCTACCTCCTCACCGGCGACGAGATCAGCGCCGAGGACGCCGCCCGCCTCGGGATGGTGCTGGAGTGCGTGCCCGACGCCGAGCTCGCGGACCGGGCGAGTGAGCTCGCGCAGCGGATGGCACTGCTCCCGCTCAACCAGCTGCAGATGCTGAAGCTCGTCTGCAACGACGTGGGCGCGCAGATGTACCGGCCGGAGACCTCGCGTCTGCTCGGGACGCTGTTCGACGGCGTGGCCCGCCACACCCAGGAGGGGCTGGACTTCGTCGCCCGGGCCCAGGACGTCGGATTCCGCCAGGCCGTGCGTGAGCGCGACGACCCGTTCGGCGACTACGGGAGCCGGCCGAAGGAGCGCTGACGCGCTGCTCATGCGGCTTCCTCGACCAGTGCGCAGCCGGCCGGCGTCCACGGCCGATGGCCGGGAGATCCAGCGGTTGTGGCGGGCTCAGTCCTCGTCGGTGGGCTCGTCGAGCCGGCCCCGCCGGAGCTTCGGGAGCAACCACCCGAGGAGCATGCCGAGCAGGACGGCGCCGATCAGCAGGATCCAGAGCCCGGCGGTGACGTCCCAGAACAGGAGATGGACCTTGGTGTCCTTGGTGTTCTGGAGGATCAAGATCACGCCGAGCACGGCGACGATCAGGCCGAGGACGACCTTCGGCGAGATCCGCCGTCGTTCCGGACGCTCTCGACGCGGCTCGACCACGGTCCGACGCTACGCCCCGGGCCGGGCTCGCGCGCGGACTTACAGGTCGACGACGGTGAGGTCGTCACCGAGGGCGATGGTGCCCGAGAAGTGCTCGGCCGCGAGCGCGCGCCACTCGGGCTCCTGGCCGGGGCCCATCCCGGGGATGTAGTGGGTCAGCACCAGCGTGCCGACCCCGGCACGCGCCGCGGTGCGGGCCGCGTCTTGGACGCTCGAGTGGTAATCGAGGATCTCCTGGAACCGCGGGTTCGGGACGAGGCGCACGAAGTCCTCGCGCAACACGGTCTGCACGTACGCGTCCGCTCCCTGGCAGAGCTCGTCGAGCCCGGTGCAGGGAACGCCGTCACCGCCGAGCACCACCGACTTGCCGTTGTTCTCGATCCGGTACGCGACGGTGGGCTCGACGGGGCGATGGTCGGTTGCTCCCACCCGCACGACCGTGGAGCCGAGCTCGAAGGTGTCTCCCGGCTTCACCTCGATCACGTCGACGATCGGAGCCTCCGTCAGGTCGTCGTGGTGGGCCATGCGGTATTCGATGTCCGGACCCAGCGCCGCGAGCGTCGCGTCGACGACCTCCTGCATACGGGGCGGGCCGTAGATGCGCAGGGGCACCGTCGACGTGCCCATGACCCAGTGCGTGGTGATCACGTCGTTCAGATCGGTGAGATGATCGCTGTGCAAGTGGGTGACGAGCACCGCGGTGAGCATCGGTGGGAGCACACCGGCAGCGGTGAGCCGCAGGAGCAAGCCACGCCCGCAGTCGACGAGCAGCGTCGCGTCCTGGGTCGTGACCAACGTCGAGGGACCGGCCCGATTCGGGTCCGGGATGGGGCTACCCGTGCCGAGCAAGGTGATCTTCATCGGCTCTGCTCCAGTCGGTCGATGATCGGCCGGAGGATCATCGTGTACGTGTCGGCCATCGCCGGTTCCCGGTGGCCGTGCTGCGCGGCGAGCCGGTCCGGATCGAGGACGACGGCCATGAACGCCTCGCGGCTCGGGAACGCGTTGAAGCGTGCCTGGTCCCACGCGCGACCGTCGCCGATGATCGTGCCTTCGACCTCGAACCATCCCGCCAGTCGCACGCCGTGGGGCACCGCCACGGTGCCGGCGCTGTTCTGGTAGCTCGTCATGTCGTCGATCCCGCCGTCGACGAAGCGGATCACGTGGAGCACGACGACGGGCCCGTCCTCGGCGGTGGGCGGGTGGGGTACGTCGGCCCAGTCCGGCGGGTCCGGAATGGTGGGTGTCACCATCGGACGTCCGCCGAGGACGATCGTCTGCTCCATCCCGGCTTCCTTGTGCACGTGCAGGTCGAGGAAGCTCGGATCCGACTGCATCTCGATGAAGGAGCGGCGCGTCGGGTACTTGACGACGGCCACGCGGTCCCAGATGGGCGCGTCACCGAGGAGCTGGGTCTCGACGTCGGCGACGAACACGATCTCGGCCCCTACCGCGGCCAGCGGCCCGAACGGCGCGTAGATGTCGTCGGCCTCGCGGCCGCTGATCGTGCTCTCGCGACCGTCGGTGTAGTCGGCGACGTCCCGGTACTTCATCAGGTTGACCATCCACACCGGGCCGTCGTCTTGGGGGGCGGTGGAGGCGAGGCGCTCGAAGTACGCGGGATCGATCTGCCCGTACCGAACCTTCGGGATGTCCATGTCGTCACCCTAGCCACGCCGGGAAAGTTGTGGCAATTGTTGCGCCACAAGTGTTACCGTGCCGGATCATCGCCGGACCCGAGGGGGAGTCAATGCCGGAACCTGCGGGCGGAGCGCGACGGGTCGCGCTCGTCGCCAACACCGACTTCTACATCGGGCCGCCACTGGCGCGCCTGCTGGCCGAGCGGGGTCACGATCTCGTGGTCGGCGACCCGCAGCCGGGCCTGGTCGACGAGCTCGAGGGGCTCGGCGCGGCGGTCGAGGTCGTCACCGACGTGAAGGACCTGAGCGACCCGTCGGCCTCCGAGCGCCTCGTCGCCGCGGCGCTGCAGCGCTTCGGCCACCTGGACTCCGCGGCCGCGTTCTCCGGTCGCGTGGTCACGGGACGGTTCCTGCAGTCCAGCATCGAGGATCTGCGTTCGGTCGTCTCCGGATGCCTCGAAGCGCCGTACCACTTCCTGAAGGCGGTGGTGCCCCCGATGGTCGAACGTGGCGAGGGCCAGGTGCTGGTCGTGACGAGCGCGTCCGGTGCGCGGGCCACGCCGGGCGCGCCCTTGTACTCGTCGGCGCGGGCAGGGGCGAACCATCTCGTGCGCAACGTGGCGGACGAGGTGGCCCGCAACGGTGTGCAGGTGAACGCGGTCGGCACCAACTTCATGGACTTCCCCGAGTTCCTCCGTGCCACCGGCGGGACGGACCCGGCGATCCGAGCCAAGCTCGAAGCCGCGGTGCCGATGCGCCGTCTCGGCACCGTCGAAGAGTGCGCCGCGATGTGCGCAGTCTTCGTCGATGGGACGAGCCGGTTCACGACCGGGCAGTTCGTCGGCTACGCGGGCGGCTGGGCCTAGGCCCGTTCCAGGCGCCGGCCGCTACTGTCCGGGCTGCGAACGTCCGGGATCGGGAGGCGCGGTGGCGGTGACGGGAATGGCGAACCTGGCGGTGAAGGTGGCCGACCTCGACGCCGCGTGCCGCTTCTACACGGGCGCCGGGGCCGAGGTGCGCGACCGGATGCACTGGGGGAACGGCGAGCGGGCCGACGTGTACCTCGGCCCGGTGATGATCACGCTCTTCACCCGGGCCATCTACGAGGACGACGTGGACCTCCCCGCCGAGGGCTTCCTCCACCCGGCGCTCTTCACCGACGACCTCGACGCCGAGCTGGTCGGGCACACAGTCGTCTGGGGCCCCGAGGTGGTCGAGGGTGCGTTCGGGAAGCGGCGGATCGCGTTCGTCGAGGCGCCCGGTGGGATCCGGCTGGAGTTCATGGAGCAGCTCGAACCGGCGCCGGTCGCATGAGCTTCGTCCCGTTCGACCGCCCGGTCCGGGCGGCGTTCGTCGGCCTCGGCCGCATCTACGACCTGAACATGCGCGCGTACGTCGACAATCCGGATGTGGAGGTCGTGGCGCTCGTGGATCCGAGCGAGGAACGGCGCGCGGAACGCCAGCGCGACTGGCCGGACGCCCAGACGTTCGGCTCGACCGCGGAGCTCGTGGCCAGCGGGCTCGCGGTCGACGCGGTGGAGGCGCTCCTTCCCATCCCGCTGCACGTGGACGGAGTGATCGAGCTGCTCGACGCTGGTTGGCACGTCAACCTTCAGAAGCCGATGTGCAACACGATCGACGACGCGCAGCGAATGCTGGATGCGGCGCGTGCCAACGACCGCGTGCTCCGGGTGATGGAGAACTACCTGTTCTACGAACCGCTCCGGAAGCTCAAGGAGACGGTGGAGTCGGGTGAGCTCGGCGATGTCGTCGGCTACCACCTCAAGATGGTGGCGAGCGGGACCGGCGGCTGGGACGTGCCGATGAGCAGCTACGAGTGGCAGTTCCAACAGATGAAGCGAGGGCGCGGCATCCTCGTGTTCGACGACGGCTGGCACAAGCTCGCCACCGCGCTCTGGCTCTTCGGCCCGATCACCGAGGTGCGCGCGTGGGTCGGCGGCACCGAGGTGGTCCCGGGCGTGGAGATCGATGCGCCGACGATGATCGCGTGGCAGCACGCCAACGGGATTCGCGGGGTGTGGGACATCACGCTCGCACCGGAGCTCTACCTGCGCTCGGACTACTACACGAACGACGAGCGCTGGGAGGTCACCGGTCGGCGGGGGTTCGCACGCGTGAACCGCTGCACCGGCCGGGGCATCCAACAGCCCAGCCTCGAGGTCTACTCCGGCGGCGAGATGCGCAGTCACCACGCTCTCGACGACGACTGGGCGAGCAGCTTCCGCGACTCCGGCCGGCACTGGCTGCGCTGGTTGCACACCGGTGACGGGCCGTTGTGGTGGAGCGGCGAGGACGCGGTCGACGTGCTGCGGTTCGCGCTCGCGGTCTACGCGAGCAGCGAAGCCGGCGGGACGGGTGTCGACCCGGCGACGGTGTCGTAGGGCTCAGGAGCTCGTGAGCAGCGCGGTGAGGCTGCGGCGCAGGATGTCGGCGGCCTGCGCGGTCGTGTAGCCCAGGCGTACCCGCAGGTGCTCGGCGCTCTCGAACTGCGTCAGTGTGTCCGCCGCGGCGGCGATGGCCCGGCGTTGCGCGCTCGGGAGCGCGTTCAGCTCGGGTGCGAACATCTCGTGGGTCTGCTTGGTGAGCCGCCGCCGCACGAGGTCGGCCTGCTCGCGCACCAACGGGTTGGCCGGTGCGCGCACCAGGGTCGCGCGCGCCAATGGTGCGGACGCTTCGTACAAGCGGGTGCGGTGCGCGATGAAACGGGTGACCCGCTCGGAGAGCGGGCCCTTCCCCGGGTCAGCTATCTCGATGAGCGGCGCGACGCGCTCGGCGTGACGAGCGATCGCAGCCCGCACGAGCTCGTCGAAGTCCTCGTAGTAGCGGTACACCGAACGCAGCGACACGCCCGAGCGGGCCGCGACGTCGGCGGCATTGGGTGCGAACTGGTTGTCCGCGAAAAGCTCGAGCACGGCATCGAGGACGAGCTCCCGGTTCCGATCGCGCCGCGCGGTGCGGCCGTCGACCGAGCTCTCCTCTGCTTGCGCTTCCATCGTCACTGGCGGGACGACTCGACGCGTTGCTCGGCCTCGGCGACGTCCGCCGGTGCCTGGTGGTTGCCTTCGGGATCGGCATCGATGTCGACGCGCTCGAGCTTCCCGGAGAACGGGAACGGCGACCGGTAGCGGTCGCTGACCGCGGAGCCATGGTCATGGCCGACGCTGGAGCCGACGCTGGACATGACGAGCATCAGCAGCGGGAGCTCCGTGCTCCCGCACGGCTCGCCGTCGATCCGCAGCTCGACGGTCCCGGTCTTGCGGCCGGTCCGGCGCACCCGCACCTCCACCCGGGACTTGCCGGCGGGAACCTCGCGATCCGACTCGACGATCTCGTGGGCACCGAATGCGTTGTAGTCGAAGACGAGGCGCGACTTCTCGATGAAGAAGCTGAACCCCGAATTCTCGGTGCCGCTGGCGTAGAGCACGCCTTCGTCGGTGACTTGACGGTCGATCGAAGCGGTCATGTCGAAGCTGCGTCCCCCGAGCGCGGCACCGGCCTGCGCGGGCAACGGCGCCATCGGGGGGCGGTAGGTGTAGCGGCGGTTGGTCGGGTGCACGGTGCGGTCCTTGAAGCGCGCGCCGAACAGCTCGATGAGCCGGTCGTCGAGCGGGAGCACGTCGTTCGCCTCTGCTTCTTCCCACCAGCGCGCGACCAGCTCGGCGACCTTCTCCGGCATCTCCGCCGCGAGGTCGTGGCACTCCGAGAAGTCCTCGTCGACGTGGTACAGCTCCCAGACCTCGTCCTCGTACGGCGTGCCGGCGGTGTGACGGGTCACGGCCTTCCAACCGTCCGCGTACAGGCCGCGATGGCCACCCATCTCGAAGTACTGCACGGTCTTGTGGGTGGGCTCGTCCGGCGCGTCGAACGTGTAGCGCAGCGACGTACCGGTCACCGGCATCTGCTCGAGACCGCGGTACACGGTCGGCGGCTCGATCCCGACGGCTTCGTAGATGGACGGCGCGAGGTCGTTCACGTGGTGGAACTGGCGCCGGAGCCCGCCTCGCTCCGCGATCCCGTTCGGCCAGTGCACGATCAGCGGGACGTGGACACCACCTTCGTGGGTGTTCTGCTTGTACCACTTGAACGGGGTGTTGCCGGCCTGCGCCCAACCCCACGGATAGTTCGAGTGGCTGTGCGGCCCGCCGATCTCGTCGATCTGCGCGATCGCCTCGTCCGGCGTCTCGAGGATGCCGTTGAAGAACTTCATCTCGTGCAGGACGCCGAACGGTCCGCCCTCCTGGCTCGCGCCGTTGTCGGAGAGCACCATGAGAATGGTGTTGTCGAGCTGGCCCAGCTCGGCGAGCGAGTCGACGAACCGACCGATCTGGTCGTCGGTGTGATCGAGGAACGCGGCGAACGCCTCCTGGAGCCGCGCCGCGAGCTTGCGCTGGTTCTCGGACAGCTCGGCCCACGCCTCGACCCCGGGATTGCGGGGAGCCAGCTCGGTGCCCTCGGGGACGAGGCCGAGCTTCACCTGGCGGGCGAACCACTGCTCCCGGGCGACGTCCCACCCGGTGTCGAAGCGTCCCCGGTACTTCGCGACGTACTCAGGGGGCGCCTGGTGCGGCGCGTGGGTCGCGCCGAAGGCCAGGTAGCAGAAGAACGGCCGATCAGGCCGGACGGACTTCGCGTCGTGGATGAACTCGAGCGCGTGGTCGACGAGGTCCTCGCTGAGGTGATACCCGTCGAACGGTCGGGCGGGCGGGTCGACGCGGTGGTTGTCGTAGGTGAGGTCCGGGTTGAACTGGTCGGTCTCGCCGTCCAGGAACCCGTAGTAACGGTCGAAGCCGCGCTGGAGTGGCCACTGGTCGTACGGACCGGCCGGCGACGCGTCCGCCATCTGGCACAGGTGCCACTTCCCGACCGCGAACGTCGTGTAGCCCTCTTCGCGCAACACCTCGGCGACCGTCGCCGCGTGGTTCGAGATGTGGCCGCGCATGTTGGGGAAGCCGGTGTTGAAGTTCGAGATGCACCGCATCCCGACGCTGTGGTGGTTCCGTCCGGTGAGCAGCGCGGCGCGGGTCGGTGAGCACAACGGTGTCACGTGGAAGTTCGTGTACTGCAGGCCGTTCGCCGCGAGCCGGTCGATGTGCGCAGTGTCGATGCTCGAGCCGTAGCAACCGAAGTGGGCGAACCCGGTGTCGTCGAGCAGGATCACCACGACGTTCGGCGCGTCGTCGCCGGGGTGGGCGCGGTCGGGAAACCACGGGGTCGAGTCGAGGTGGGTGGTGCCGATCTCGCCGTGAAACTCGTCGAAGCGTTGCAGCGGTCTCTCCCTTCACGTGAAAGTTCTGGCACAGTCTATGCCAGATGTTCTCGGGAGGAAAGGAGCTGACCTTTAGTGGGTCAGGCCGAGGCCGTCTTGGCAGTGCGGGCCGCCCCAGTGCTCCACGACCTTGCCGTCCTTCATGCGCAGGATGGCGGTGCCGTTGATCTCCACCGGCTGGCCCGACGGCGCCACGTCGTAGAACGCCTTGCCCGTGTGGGTGCCCCGCACGGTCCAGTTCGAGACGATGAGGTCATCCTTCTCGATGAGCAGGTCCACGGTGAACACCATGTCGGGGAACGCGCTGCGGACCTGGGTCCACCACTTGAGCTCTTCGCTCCGCACGTCGGTGCCCACCGCATCGGGATTGACCCGTCGGGTCACGTGACTCACGAAGTCCGGCGACCAGTAGTCGAAGACCGCCTGCTCGTCGCCCCGGAACATTGCGTCGCTGTATGCGCCCAGAAGCGCCAAATTCTCGGACATGCCGCCCATCATGCCCGAGCCACGCGTCGACGGGGAAGAGGCACGTCGCCTAGGATGGCTCTCACGCCGCGGGGTGGAGCAGTCTGGTAGCTCGTCGGGCTCATAACCCGAAGGTCGTAGGTTCAAATCCTACCCCCGCCACCATTTGCGCAGGTCAGAGCCGGTCCGTCTGGGCCGGCTCTCTCCGTTCTGCGACCGACTTCTGAGGTGTGAATCACTGCGCCGCGTGGGTGCTGGGAC
>JBBSAM010000047.1:0-22746 GCA_038252255.1 Acidimicrobiia bacterium
CCCTGGGGACCGGTCGGTCCCGCGGGACCAGCCGGACCTGTCGGACCTGTCGGGCCGGTTGCACCTGTCGCACCGCCACCACCGCCGCCGCCACCACCGTCATCAGACGTGAGCGCGAGGTCGAAGCTGATGTCCGGGTCGGCGTTCGAGTCTTGGTGGATCTCGACCGCGAGTGTGTTGGTGCCGTCGACGAATGCCGCGGTCGGGATGGTGAACGACGAGAATTGGCTCTCCGCCGCGCCGGTGATCGCGGTCGAGGCGAACGTCGTGGAGTTGATCGTCCCGCTCGGCATGTTGCTGCGCACGATCTCCGACCCGTTCAGGTACACGACCGCGCCGTCATCACGCTTGAGCTGCAACGTGACGGCGCCGAGCGAGGCCGTGCTCGCGGCGAACTGGTGGCGGAAGTACGTGGTCCGATGCTTCTGACTCGCGTTCGGACCGAAGGAGACCACCGTCGCCTCGTCGCCATCGCCGTAGCCGAGCTGCGCCGGCCCCTGCGCCCACGCGCTGTCGTCGAAGCCGGACGCACGCCACGCGGTCCCCTGGTTGGAGCCGTTGTCGAGGTAGCGCCACGTCGAACCGGCCGGCACCAGTGTGGTGGTGGCGGCGCCGACGCTGGCGGGCGGCGCCAGCGCCAGCGGCGCCAAACCCAGTGCGAGGCCCCCGAGGATCGCCACCCCCGCGACCCGCCGTGACTTCATCGAAATGCTCATACCGCCCCTATCGCCCATATCGCCCCGTCTTGAACGGGGGCGTTTGTAACATCGGGCGTCGAGGCTCGTCCAGGTTGTGAGCAGAATGTCGCACAACCGTCATAATCGTCACAAAACGGGCACAAAGGTCGAGCTAGGTAGGCGGCGCCCGCTCAGGCCACAGCCGCCCGGACCGCCGCGGCAACGACCTCGACCACCGCCAGGCGGAGCCGGTCCAGGTGGGCGCCGACGGCCCCCGTGGCAACGGCGAACGCGATGTCGCCGTCGAAACGCGTCGCCGCCGGGCGCAGCGCTCGAACCAGGCCGTCGTGCGCGCTCTGGGCCAGCAGCCGGCACTCCACCTTCGAGCAACGCGCGTCGGTCGCGACGACCAGCAGCGTCGTCTGCTCACCGGGCCCGAGCGGCGGGTCGGGAAAGCTCCCGACATCCGGTCCCGCGGACGAGCCGGCAATGACGACTCCGTCGTCGCCCACCACGTCACCCACCGCATTGACGACCGCGAGCGCGCCGACGGTCGCATCGCCGACCGCCGATGACGCGCTGCCCAGACCACCGGGAACACCGTGGTGAGCGCCGCGCCACTTTCCGACCGTCGCACCCGTCCCCGCGCCGACCCGGCCCGTGGTCAGCGCGCCGTCCGACTCGGCCATCGCGGCCGCGGTCGCGCCGTCCGTCGCGCTCGGGTGCGCACCGCCCGACACGACGAGATCGAAGATGGCTGCGGTCGGCACGATCGGTACCGGTCCGGCGCTCGAACGAAAGCCACGGCCACGCGCCGCGAGGTACGTCATCACACCGTCCGCGGTCGCGAGCCCGAACGCCGAACCACCGGTGAGAACGATCGCATCGACGTGTTCGAGGAGCTTCGTCGGTTCGAGCAGCGCCGTCTCGCGTGACGCCGGCGCGCCCCCGCGCACCTCACACGAACCCGTCGTGCCCTCCGGCAACAGGACGACGGTGACACCAGTCCCCGAGAGCGTCACGTTCCCGACGCGCACACCCGCGACGTCGGTGATCGATCCGCGCCGGGTGGGGTCGGGCTCGCCCGGTCGCGACATCGCTACGCGCGACGCGCCTGCCGGACCGCGCTGTGCTCCTGCACGTCACGGGCGAAGTCGGTGATCAGCGTGTCGATCGCGTCTGCGCGCTCGAGCATGAGCATGTGCCCGGCGCCGTCGATCAGCTCGAGACGGGCCTGCGGGATGCGCCGGGCCATGCGACGCGCCTCGCCGGGGGGAGTGATCACGTCGTTCGTACCGCAGATCACGAGGGTCGGGATCGTGATCCGGCTCAGCTCCTTCGACAGGTCCAGGCCGAGCAGCGCGCTGGGTGCCGCCTTCCGCGTCACGGGGTCGCAGGCCAGGATCATCTGACGCGTGAGCTCGACGTGGCTCGGCTGCGGGTTCTTGCCGAAGCCGATCCGCGCGATGAGCAGGCCGAGGTCGGTGAGCTTCAGGACGCCGCCGGCGTCGGGGACCGCGCCGGCCACCCGCTCGAGCGCGTGGAGCAGGTGGCGGTTCCCGCTGAGCGCGGTGCGGGACAAGGTCGAGAGGAGAACGATCCCGGCGACCCGCTGCGCCGCCACCTCGGGATACCGCAGGCAGAAGAGCTGCGCCGCCACCCCGCCCATCGAGTGACCCACGATCACGGAGTCGTAGAGGTCCAGGCCTTCGACGACGCAGCGCATGTCGTCGGCGAGGGTGTCGAGGGTGTGGCCGCCCGAGCCGATGGTCGAGGCGCCGTGCCCTCGGTGGTCGTACGCGATCGCCCGGAACCCGGCCTCGGGCAGGGACTCCATCTGCTTGACCCACGTCCGCACCGAGAGCGTGACGCCATGCGACAGCACGATCGGAGGGCCCTGGCCCCGGCTGATGACGCTGATCGAACCGCCGTCGTCGCTCGCCAGGCTCCGGATCTCGTCGAAGCTCGGTACGAGATCCGCCTCTGCATCCGCGTCGGCGTGGCGACGGAGACGCCCGGCTGCCACGCGCTCGGTCGCGAACGCGGCACCGGCGAGGGTCACGGCGGCGCCCGCCGCGACTCCCAACATCTTGAACGCGCTGGCCATCAGACGTAGCTCCGCGGCGCTCGCGGCCCGATGCCGCAGACGATCTCGTAGGGGATCGTCCCCAACCGCTGCGCCCACTCCGCGGCCGTCACCTCGGCCGGACCCTGCCGACCGATCAGCACGACCTCGTCGCCGATCTCGACCGGGTCATCGCCGAGGTCCACCATCAGCTGGTCCATCGTGACGGTGCCGGCGATCGGGTAGCGCCGGCCGCGGACGATCACTTCGCCGCCGACCGCGGCGAGATTCCGCGGAACCCCGTCCGCGTAGCCGATCGGCACGGTCGCGACCGTCCCGGACTTGGGCATCCGGTACCGCAGGCCGTAGGACAACCGCTGGCCGGCGGCCACGGTCTTCGTGTGGGACACCCTCGCCTTGAGGGAGAGCGCGGGCCGCAGCCGGACCCGGTCGGCCAGCTCCGGGGCCGGCGCGATGCCGTAGATCGCGATGCCCACCCGCACGAGGTCGAAGCGGGACTCGGGGAACGCCAGCAGCCCGGCGGAGTTCGCGGCATGGACGAGCGCGGGGCGCAGACCCGCCCCTTCGAGGGCCTGCAACACCGCGTCGAAGCGGCCCAGCTGCTCACCCGTGTACGGGTCGTCGATCTCGTCGGCGACGGCGAGGTGGGTGCAGACACCACCGAGATGCAGCTGCGTTCGCTGCTCGACCCGGCGGGCCAGCGCGACCGCTTCCTCCGGCGCCGCACCGACCCGGTGCATCCCGGTGTCGATCTTCAGGTGCACCGAGAGCGGTTCGTCCGTGCCCCGCTCGACCACCGCCTTGGCCAGCGTGTCGATCCCATCGGTCGTGTAGACGACGGGGGTGAGCGCGTGGGCGACGATCGCGGGCGCGGCGTCCGGTGCGGGCTCGGACAGCACGAGCACGGGCGCCTCGATCCCGGCCTCGCGCAACGCGACTCCTTCCTCGACCAGCGCGACACCGAGCCAGGTGGCGCCCGCGGCGAGTGCGGCGTGCGCGATCGGAACCGCGCCATGGCCGTACGCGTCGGCTTTCACGACCGCGAGCAGCTCGGCCGGTGCGGCGAGCCTCGTGAGCTCGGCGACGTTCTCCCGCACTGCGCCGAGATCGATCTCGACCCAGGCGGCCCGGAACTGCGGGCTCACGTAGTGGCCGCCAAGAACCGCACGATGTCGCCCCGGGCGACGATGCCGAGAACCTTGCCGTCGTCCGAGACCACGGGCACGTGGGTCACGTCGTGCTCGTGCATCATCGTGGCCACATCCTCGAGCGTCGCGTCGAGCCCGACCTTCTTGAACTCCCGCTCCATCACCTGGGAGAGCGTGGACGACGCGGCCTTCTTCAGCTCCTCGTCGTAGCGCCGGATCTGGTTCGGCAGCGTGAACTCCACCCCGGGAAGGATCTGGATCGTCGTCGGGAGGTGGAGCCGGGCCTCGGTGACGAGAAGGTCCTCGTCGCGCAGGAGCCCCACGATCCTGCCGCCCTCGTCCACGACCGGCGCCGCGCCGATCCCGTGCTCCGCGAGGACATCGGCCGCATCGGCGAGCGACTGGTCGGGACGCAAGGTGACGACATCCGTCGTCATCACCTGGGTCACGGGGATGCTGCTCGCCATCAGGCCTCCTGAGTCGGGGTGGCGGGGTCCGGGTGGGCCGGGTCAGCCCGGGGCATCCGGGATCGCGGCCGGGATCGCCTCGATCAGGTCCCCCGCAATCATCCCAGTATGCCCGGCTCGGTCCGCGGCACGGCCATGGATCCAGGCTCCGGCCGCCGCCGCGCCGAACGCGTCGCAACCGCGGGCGAGCAATGCGCCGATGATCCCGGAGAGCACGTCGCCCGTGCCGGCCGAGGCCAGCCAGGGCCCACCGGTCGGGTTGACGGCGATCCGGCCGGCACCGGGCTCGGCGATGACCGTGGCCGGCCCCTTCAACAGGACGACGGCGTCCGTGGCGTCCGCCAGCCGTCGAGCCGCGGCAATTCGGTCATTTCCGGGCGGTTCGCCCACAAGCCGCGTGTACTCGCCGTCGTGCGGGGTCAGGACCGCCGGGGCTTCGAGCATCGTGTGCCGGACCCGCAAGGGGGCGAGATCGCCGCGCAACGCGTTCAGCCCGTCGGCATCCAGCACCAGCGGGACCGGGGCGTCGGCCACGAGCTGGATCACCGCGGACTGCGTGCGCTCGTCCCGCCCGAGCCCCGGGCCGAGCACCAGGGAGCCGAAGCGATCGAGGTCCCGGAGCACCGTGCTCGCCGCTCTCGCGTCGAGTGCGCCTTCTGCGGTCGCGGGCAGCGCGACCGTGATCACCTCGGTGCCGGAGGCTGCGGCGGCCGCGTCCTCACCGGGCACCCCGCACCACACGATCCCCGCGCCGGCGCGCATCACCGCGCGGCTCACGAGCATGGGCGCGCCCGTCATGCCCAACGTCCCGCCCACCACCATCACGCCCCCGACGGCCCACTTGTGCGTGTCCGGCGCGCGCCGGGGGATCCAGGCCGCGACGTCGGCCGCCTCGGTCATTCCCGCGGCCGGCATGCCGACATCGATGCCGATGTCCGCCACCATCACCACACCGGCGTGCGCGCGTCCCGGCTGGAAGAGATGGCCGGGCTTGCGAGACGCGAACGTGACGGTCCGGTCCGCCCGCACGGCCACGCCGTCGACCGCACCGGTGAGGCCGTTGACCCCCGACGGGATGTCCACGGCTACGACGAGCACGGGACGCGCGGCGACGGTCGTGGCCACCCAGGCCGCGTCGCCCTGCAACGCGCCGTTGAGACCGGTGCCGTACATCGCGTCGACGAAGACGTCCGCACGTGCGAGCGCACGCTCGAAACGCGGCGCGTCGATCCCGTCCTCCAGCTTGAACGTGTCGACGCGGACGCCCCAGCCGCGCAGGACGCGCGCGGCGACGATCCCATCGCCACCGTTGTTGCCCTTGCCGCACACCACCACGGCTCGGCGGCCGTACACGCCCCCCGCAATCTCGCGCACTCCCCACGCGACCGCATGACCGGCCCGGTCCATCAGCACCTCGACCGGCGTCCCGGCTTCGATCGTGCGCCGATCCGCCTCTCCCATCTCCGCGGGGGTGAGGAGCGGCTTCATGCCAGTGCCACCGCGACCGCCATCGCCATGCTGTCGGTGTGGGTCAGGGTGAGAAACCACGTCCCGACGCCGCGCTCGGCCGCGAGCTCCGCCGCTCTCCGGTGCAAGGAGATCTCGGGCTGGCCACTCGGCAACCGCATCACCTCGACGTCACGCATCGCGAACTTCCACAGACCGACTCCGAGCGCCTTCATCACCGCTTCCTTCGCCGCGAACCGCGCCGCGAGCGGCGGCACCGGCTCCCGATGACGGAATGCGTACTCCCGCTCGCTCTCGCTGAACAAGCGCTCCGCGATCCGGGGCCGCCGCGTGAGGGCCAGCCGGAAACGCTCGCACTCGACCAGGTCGGTGCCGATTCCCAGCATGATCCCCGACGGTTGCCCGGACGGGGGCGTGGGAGTCACCCGTCGGCGCGCCAGCGGTCGGCGAGGACGTTGACCGGAATTGTGAGCAGATCCACGAGCGGCGTATCGGCGAGTCGTTGGTCGTCGAAGGTGAGCTCGGTCTCCGTGAACGCGCCCCGCAACGCGGCGTAGCGGTTGCGATAGCCCGAGAGCACGGCATGCGCGACGTCGGCCGGCAGCCGGTCCTTGAAGTCGAGGTGCAGCAGCGTCAACCCGACCGTCTGCACCCCCTTCACCTCCGGAACGATCACGAGCGTGCGCCCGTCGCTGCGCCCCCGGATGACCGTCACCTCACGCTCCGCCGCCGCGACCTGCTTGGTGCCGCGCAGGATCGGGTTCTCTGCGGTCCGGGACCGGAGCTGCATCGAGATCCCGCCCTGGTCGAGGACGCTGATCGTCGCGTCGTCGCTCGCGGGATCGCCGTCGATCTTGTAGCGGGTGAACCCGGTGACCTCGTCCACCGCGGCGTCGAGATCCACGAGCGTGCGCAGGACCCGGTAGCTGAGGTTGTCGCGCGCGGCACCGGCTGCCAGCACCTGCTGCACGAGCGGCACCTGCAGCAACGTCTCGTCCGAACGCGAGATCCCGACCGTCACGGTCTTGGCCTGGTGCTTGATCGCGTCGACCGGCCGCGTCAGCTCCTCGATCGCCTTCGTCAGCGCCGCGGTGAGGTCCTCCACCACCGTGCCCGGCGTGCCGACCTTCCCGTATTCCACCTGGAACGCGTCCAGCGGCAGCACGCGTGTGGCGTACCGGAACAACGAAGCGAGCCGCACTGCGGTCGCCGCCTCCATCGAGCCGTCGTAGACGCCGTCGCGGAGCGACTCGAAGAAGCGGCTCGCCGGCGCCTCGAGCTCCGAGCCGAGCCGGTCGAGCACGATCCGGGTCGGGGCCCGCGGGGCGGTGACCACGGCCTCGATCGCCGCGCGGGCTTCGCGCAGCGACCGGGCGGACGCGTCGATGGCCAGCGCAGCCTCGTAGCCGAACAGGTGGCCGGCCATCGCCGACATCACGAAGCCGAGCGCGGGATGGACCGCCGGGACCTCGATGACGTCGAGCGCGGCACTGAAGCGGTCGTCGCCCTCGTCGATGATCGCGATCGCCGCCGCCTTGTGCGCTCGGTAGATCGCGAGCTCCTTGGCAACGTCGTCCGCGTTGGACCCGGTGAGCCCGGCGCCGCACACGAGGATGAGCGGCTCCGCCGAGAGATCGATGTGCTTCTTGTCCTCGGTCCCGTCGCAGGCGATCGACTTGTAGCAGAGCTCCGAGAGCTTGATCCGCACCTCGTGCGCGGCGATGCGGTTCGCACCGTTGCCCACCACGGCCCAGTACCGACGCCCGGGCGCGAGCCGCTGCGCCACGACTCCGATCGACGCCCGTCGCGCCAGCATCTGCTCCATCGCGGCCGGCAGGTCTCGCAACGCGTGCAGCATCGTGACGCGATCCTCGGACTGCCCGAGGGTGAGCTCGTCGGCGAGCGCGAACGCGAGCAGGAAACCGGCCGCCACCTGCGCGTAGAACGCCTTCGTCGACGCGACGCTCATCTCCACGTCGCGCCCGTCGGACGTGTAGAGCACGCCGTCGCTGCGGTCCACGAGATCGCTGTTCCGCCGGTTCACGATGGCGAGCACGGTCGCGCCCCGGGCCCGCGCCAGGTCGACGGTCCGGTTGGTATCCGTGGTCGTACCGCTCTGGCTGATCGCGATCACGAGCGTGTCCGCCATGACCGGCGCGAGGCGGAACCCCGACAGCTCGGTGGCGAGCATCGCCTCGACCGAGACGGAGGTCGCCGGGCCGAGCGCGTGCTGCAGCGCGACCGCCAGGCTCTGCCCCGCGACGGCCGCGGTCCCTTGCCCGATCACCAGCACGCGCTGCAGCTCGCCGGCCCGGAGCCTCCCGCGCAGCGCGTCCGAGAGCGTCTCGTGCCCGAGCTCGACGACCGGCCCGCCGTCGCGCTCGATGATCTTGGCCCGCAACGTCTTGCGGAACGACGCCGGTGCCTCCGAGATCTCCTTCAGGAGGTAGTGGGGGAACTCGCCCCGGTCGATGTCGCGCGTGGTGATCTGGGCCGCGGCGAGCTCGCCGGCCTGCACGGGCAGCGGCGACCCGTCGTAGGAGACCCGTTGGATGCCATCGATCGTTCCGGCGTGGTCGACGTCGAGGACCACGATCTGGCCCCGGCTCGCCCCCGGGTTCTCCGGGTTCCCGGGCGTCTCGCCGTCGAGTCGCAGGTACGAGGCGGTCTCCTCGACCAGCCCGTACGGCTCGCTGGCGACGACGAAGCAGTCCTCGGCCAGGCCCACGTAGAGGGCCTGGCCGCTGCCCCGCAGTGCGAGGAGCAGGTGGCCCGGCTCGGCCGCGGCGTGCGCGCCGATCGCGACGGACCCCTCGAACGCGGCAACCGTCGCGCGGAACGATTCGAGCACGGTCTCGCCTGCGTCCACCCGGCGCGCGACCAGCGCCGGGATCACCTTCGCGTCGGTGGTGATCTCCGGTTGGATCGTGAGCTCGTGCAGTGCGACGAGGTCGGCGAAGTTGTCGACGTCGCCGTTGAGCGCCGCCGTGACATACGCATCGCCGGCCGCGACCGCCACGCTCGCGGACTCTTCCTGGTTCAGCGGGTGCGCGTTGGCTTCGGAGATGATTCCCACGCTCGCCCAGCGCGTATGGCCGAGCACCATCACGTGTGCCGACGAATTGTCGAGCGCGCGGTGGAGCAGCGCGTCGTTCGTGATCGCGCGGCGGAGCGCGGCGACATTGTCCCCGAGCTCACCGATCTCGGCCGCGGCCTTGTAGACGAAGCTCAGCTCCCCGCCGGGAGTCCGCACCGCGCCCGACCGGAAGAGCCCGTCCGCGGCACGCTCGCGCACCAGCTCCTCGACCTCGGCGCTCTCGAGGTCGAGCCCGTGGTTGTGCACGAACAGATGGAGGCCGGCCGAGTCCCGGCCCCGCACCTCCAGCCGGTCGATCGCCGAGAGGGCAACCTGCACGGAGGCGAATGCCTCGATGGCCGCCGGGGCCGAGGTTCCGTTGGCCAGGGCCTCGACCTCGCGGCCGGCCCGGAGCCGGTCGCGGCTGACCGCCCAGACGGCGTCCTTGGCGCGTACGAGCGCGGCGTTGACCGCCTCCAGCTCGTCCGGGTCGATGTCGCCGTCCACATCGAGGCGGGCCTCGATCCGGGCCAGCAGCTCCTGCTGGGTCTCGAGCTCGATGCCGAGCTCACCGGCCCCGCCCGGGTCGTCGATGAGCGCGCGCACGCCCGGCACCCCGCGCAGTGCTGCGTCGACCGCCTCCACATGAGCCGCGGCCTGGGAGAGCGCCCCCGTGAGCGCACCGGAGTCGGTCGCGCCCTCGAGGTGGCCCGTGGCGCGTCGAAGCTCGCCGGCCAGCTCACCCAGGGAGGGAGGTGTCCGGTCGGAGGGACGCCGGACGACCGCGACGATGCCGCACATAGGAACTTGAAAGCCTACCGGCCCGGGTCACCCGTTGAGACGGGCGTGGATGGACTTCGTGCGCCGGTAGAGGATGCGGAATTCCTTGGCCAGCGGGGCGTAGGTCGCGGCCGCCGCCGGGTCCGGCCGGTAGACGCGGCCGATCGCCACGCCGGCCGCGAGATCGGCGAACGTCGCGCGACCCAGCCCCACCAGGCCGAGGAACCCCGCCCCCCGCACGTTCGCGGCCTGCGGGTCCGCGACCTGCTGGATCTCGCGTCCGAGCACGTCGGCGTGGATCTGGCACCAGAGCTCGGACCGGGCGCCGCCGCCGATGACCCGCAGCGGATCGAGCTTCCGGTCGACGAACTTCTCGACCGCGCTCAGCAGCCACTTCGTGTTGTACGCCACGCCTTCGAGCACGGCACGCACCTGATCGGCGCGCGTCGTGGAGAGCGACTGGTTGACCCACGAGGCGCGAATCGTGTGGTCGTCCACCGGCGTCCGCTCGCCGTTGAGCCACGGCGTGAAGATCACCGAGCCGCTGCCGACGGGCGCGCTCGCGGCGAGCGCGTCGATGCGCGCGAACGCGTCGCTCGGCGCGGGCCCGGTCCCGAGCGCGTCGTCCGGCCAGAGCACGTTGTCGCGCAACCAGCCGAGGCACGCGCCCGCGGTCTCCTGGTCGTTGCCGACGAAGTAGCGGTTCGGGATCGCGGCGGGCAGCGACGCCATGTTGGAGAAGAGGTCCGTCTTCTTGAACGGGACATGGCAGGTGATCCACGACGACGTCCCGAGATAGAGGTGCGCAGAGAAGTCCGCGAGCGCACCCGACCCGAGGGTGGCCGACTGCACGTCGGGCGTACCGGCCACCACGTCGATGCCGGCGGGCAGGCCCAGCTCGCCGGCGGCGTCGGGCCGCAGGCCGCCGATCACGTCCACCGCGCGCACCAGCTCGGGCAACGTCTCGCGGTCCAGCTCCGAGAAGTGGACGAGCTGCTCGTCGTACACGACGTGGTCGAGATCGCGGTTGTCGGTGACGAAGTGGCCGGCGATCGAGTCCACCGAGGCGACGGCACGACCGGTGAGGCGCAGGTTCAGGTAGTCCTTGGGCTCGAGGAAGGTGCGCGTCGCCCGATACACGTCCGAGCGGTGGTGCTTGATCCAGAGGATGTGCGCGGTGGGGTCCTTGCCGGAGTGCCCCGGCGCGCCACCGGAGACGCGGATCCACCGGGTGATCTTGCGCGGCTCGTAGCCCTGCACGGTCACCGCGCCACCCGTCACCTCCGGCATGTACTCCGCGCCCCGGGCGTCCATCCAGATCAGCGCGTTCATCAGGTGGTGGCCGTCGCCGCCGACGGCGACGGTGCCCAGCCACTGCGCGGTGCAGCACACACCGATGACCTGCTCCGGTGCCACCGCGCCGCGGGCCAGCATCCGCCGGGTCGCGGTGGTGATCGCGCGCCACCAGTCGTCGGGATCCTGCTCGACGCCACCGTCGGGGGTGAGGATCAGCTCGGTCGGCTCGTACTCGGTGTCGACCACCGCTCCGCTCGTGTTCACGAGCGCCACCTTCGGGCCGGATGTCCCGAGGTCGATGGCGAGCACACACTCCGTCGCGCCACTCACGGTGCGGATCCCAATGAGGCTTCCAGCGCGGCGGTGAGCCGGTCGACGGCGGCGTTCGCCACCGCCTCGTCGCTCGCCTCGACCATGACGCGCACGACGGGCTCCGTGCCCGACGGCCGCACGAGCACGCGGCCCTCGTCCCCGAGCGCCGCTTCAACGTCGCGAACCTCGCTCCAGAACGCATCTGCCCCTTCGAGGCCGGCACGTTCGCGCACGCGCACGTTGCGCAGGACCTGCGGGTACTTGGTCACGACCGCAGCCATCTCGGAGAGCGGCGCGCCGGCCCGCGTCATGGCCTCGAGCAGCAGGATCCCGGCGAGGGGGCCGTCGCCGGTGACCGCGTGGGCACCGAAGATCACGTGCCCGGACTGCTCGCCGCCCAGCACGAGATCGTGCTCCTCCATCGCTGCGAGCACGTGCCGGTCGCCGACCGGGGTCTCGAACACGGTGATGCTGTGCCGGTCGAGCGCCCTTCGCAGTCCGAGGTTGGCCATCACCGTGGTTGCGATCGCGTCGCCGCGGAGCCGGCCTCGCGCCTTCATGTCGATGGCCGCGATCGCGAGGATGTGATCGCCGTCGACGATCCCGCCTCGCTCGTCCACCGCGACGACCCGGTCCGCGTCGCCGTCGAACGCGAGGCCCGCGTCGGCGCCCGCGTTCCGGACCGCGGTGATGAGCCCGCTCGGGTCAGTCGACCCGCAGCGGTCGTTGATGTTGACACCGTCGGGCTCGGCGTTGCGGACGAGCACCTCGGCCCCGAGCTGCGCGAATGCGGCCGGGGCCGCGGCGAACGCGGCCCCGTGCCCGCAGTCGAGGACGATCGTCTGCCCGCGGAGCGTGTCGGGATCGACCGCCGCGACCAACCGCGCCACGTACGCGTCGAGCGCGCCCGGGCGCGCGGCGGCGGTTCCGACCTCGACGCCGGCGCGGGGCGGTGAGCCGTCCGCGAGGATCGCGTTGATCTCGAGCTCGATCCGCGCTTCGGTGTCGTCGCGCAGCTTGCGCCCGCCCGCCTCGAAGAACTTGATCCCGTTGTCCGGGTACGGGTTGTGGCTCGCCGAGATCATCGCCCCGGGGGCGGCGGCTTCCGCGCACGCGCCGGCCAGGCCGGGCGTGGGCAGCACACCGAGCAGCTCGGCCGACCCGCCTTCTGCACAGATCCCGGCCACGAGCGCGGCCTCGAGCATCGGGCCCGACCGCCGCGTGTCGCGTGCGATCAGGAAGGGGGCGTCAGCGACGAGCGCGCGCACCGCGGCGCGGCCCAGCGCGACGACGAGCTCGGGCGTGAGATCGACGCCGGCGACACCCCGCACACCGTCGGTCCCGAACTTGAGCGTCATGGCAACGGCGGGAAGGCCCGACCGACGAGTGGTCTAGCGCTTCGAGTACTGCGGGGCCTTGCGGGCCTTCTTCAGGCCGTACTTGCGCCGTTCCTTCTCCCGCGCGTCTCGCGTGAGGAGCCCGGACTTCTTGAGCGCGGGCCGCGCCTCCGGGTCCAGGGTGACGAGCGCCCGGGCGATGCCGAGCCCGAGGGCACCGGCCTGGCCGCTGATCCCACCGCCATGGATCGTGGCGTCCACGTCGTACACGTCGGCGGTCTGGGTGATGCGGAGCGACTCCGTCGCGGCCATGCGGTGCGTGGCGATCCGGAAGTACTGCTCGATCTCCTTGCCGTTCACCACGAGCTTGCCCGTGCCGGGGCGCAGGCGGACGCGGGCGACCGCGTTCTTCCGGCGACCGGTGGTCTGGATGAGGGGCTTGGACAACGGAGTCGTTCCTCTCGGGCTAAGACGAGACCCGCGACGGGAGCGGGTGCGCTTGCGGGCTCTGGGCATGGTGCGGATGCGTCGGGCCGCCGTAGACCCGGAGCTTCTTGATCATGGAGCGGCCGAGGCGGCTCTTCGGGAGCATGCCCTTCACCGCGAGCTTCACGACCCGCTCGGGCGCACGCTCGATGAGCCGCTCGAGCGACTCGGACTTGATGCCGCCCGGGTAGCCGGAGTGGCGGTAGTAGAGCTTGTCCGCACCCTTGCGCAGCGAGATGTCGAGCTTCGACGCGTTGATGATCACCACGTGATCGCCGACGTCCACGTTGGGGGCCCAGATCGGCTTGTGCTTGCCGTGGAGCAGGTTCGCAGCCTCGGTCGCGACCCGTCCGAGGACCTTGCCCTCGGCATCGATCACATGCCAGGCGCGCTGGATGTCGGACGGCTTGGGGGTGAAGGTCCGCACAGGTCCTACTCACTCGATGAAGGGACGGCGCCGGCCGGCTACCGCAGTTCGGCCAGGGACGTCGCCCGGGGAAGTTCGGCCTCGCGATCGCGGCCAGTGGACCGGCGCGCAACGCAGGCGGAAATGCTACTCGCGCGGGTACTGGACCAGCAATCGGGGGCTACCCTGACGCGGTGACCTCCACCGAAGCCGCCCACCGGCTGCCCGAACACCTCGAAGCCGACGCTGACCGGGCTCTGACGGTCCTCCTGGACAGCTCGCTCGAGCCCATCGTGGACATGGTCCTGCTCAGCCGGGACGGGGCGTACGAGGCCCTGAGCCACGACGGCAGCACCGTCTTCAAGCGCACCGGGCCCGGCCCCGACGGCTACGAGCTCGTGGCCAGCACCGGCTCGGACCCGCTCGCGGACCAGTCCACGGACAAGTTCTCCCCGCTCCACGACGAGCTGGCCCACAAGTTCCCCCACCGCTCCGCCAACGCCTACCCGTTCGCGTACGACACGATCGCCCAGCTCTTCGACCACCCGGCCGCCCCGGACCTCTGCGTCATCCACTCCGCGGCCCACAACTGGGAGGACCAGGGCGGCCACCTCGGCGAGCACGGCTCGCCGGGCGTGGTGCAGGCCCGCGCCCCGTTCGTGATCGCGGGCAAGGGTGTCCGTGCCGACGGGCTCGTCCCGCGTGCCGCACGGCTCGTCGATGTCGCGCCGACCGTCGCGCACCTGCTCGGCTGCGCACCCCACGACGACCGCGGCACCTACCTCGCAGGCCAGGACGGCGAGGTCCGTCTCGACGTGATCGACGCGGACGCCGGCCGGCCGCAGCACGTCGTCGGCTTCCTGTTCGACGGCACGAACCCGAACGTCCTCTACGCGATGGCCGCCCGCGGCGAAGCACCGAACGTCGCCCGGCTCATGGAGATGGGTACGGCGTTCGAGCACGGCGCGATGGCCGGCCTCCCCACCGTCACGCTCGCGAACCACACCTCGATCATCACCGGCCGCCTCCCCGGCCACCACGGCATCCTGAACAACGCGTGGTACGACCGGGCAACGGGCGACCAGATCATCACGAACTCCAACGCCACGTGGCCGCAGGCGATGCAGACCATCACGCCCGGCACCGAGTCGATCCACCTCGCGGTGGCGCGCACGTGGGCCGGGGATTTCACGGCTTCGGTGAACGAGCCGTGCGACATCGGCGCCGGCTACTCGACCTTCGACTTCTTCCGCCGGGGCGACGTCCCCCCGATCCCGGACGGCCCCTTCGGGCTCCCGCACACCACCGAGCGCTTCGTCCGCCCCTCGAAGGACTACCAGTGGTCCTCCATCGTGGACCACATGGGGACCGAGCAGGCCTGCGGGATCTGGGGCGGCCACTACCGCGACGTGGACTACCCGCGACCGCGGTTCATGTGGGTGAACTTCACGCTGACGGACTCCGCTATGCACGAGGGCGGTCCGCACTCGGAGATGGCCGCCGCGTCGATCCG
Organism: Acidimicrobiia bacterium; assembly: GCA_038252255.1. GTDB lineage: Bacteria > Actinomycetota > Acidimicrobiia > IMCC26256 > JAENVU01 > Chersky-806. The sequence goes on from JBBSAM010000047.1 coordinate 15,052, forward strand.
CGACTCGGACGCGCGCCTCGGCGAGGTGCTGGCGGCGATCGAGCAGGCCGGTGCGTTCGACGACACCGCGTTCGTGCTCGTGGCGGATCACGGCATGGAGGAGAACGACCCCTCGGTGCGCGGCGACTGGGACGTGAACCTGCGTGAGGCCGGCCTCACGTTCCGGGACGAGGCCTACTCCTTCCTGTACCTCGGAGAGTCGCCGTGAACCGGCCCGGTTCCTGGTTGGCGGGCGCGGCCCTCGTGGTCGTGGCGCTCGTGGTGTTCGGCGCCTGCCACAACGGCGGGGGCGGGAAGTCGGACGGGTTCACGCAGACGGTCCAGAACGGCGAGACCACCGGCCACGTCGACATGAACCACCCCAAGGTGCCGAAGGACTTCCCGATCACCCAGGTGCCGTTGCCCCAGGCCGGCACCCTGCAAGCGGTGGTCAGCGGAAGGGACAAGCCGAACCAGTTCTACTCGTTCACGTACTCGCTGAAGGGCAAGAACGGCCGCGCCGTCGGCTCCGAGTACCGCCGGTCGCTCGAGAAGGCCGGCTTCAAGATCCACAACTACAGCTCGAGCGGGGGAAGCGACGGCGGGTTCACCACGTTCGACGCCACGAGCCCGCGCTGGGACCTCTCGGTCGTAGCCGGCAAGGGATCGCTGCTGGAGCAGCCCTCGTTGTCGTTGCAGGTCACCACGCACGGGACGTTGAGCGACAATCTGAACGAGCTCCACGTGCTCGACAACGGGACCACCAACGCGACGATCGACCCCAACGACCCGAACTCTCAGACCACCACCACGACGATCCCGCTCAACGGCAACTAGGGACCGCCGGAGGCCGCCAAGGCGACCGCGGCTCGACGATTCGGACTCCGGAGATCTTGTTGGGAGCGAGCAGCTAGTAGCCGACCTCCCACAGGCACAGGCCGTGGGGAGGAGCGGGGGAAACCGCGGCCGCGCGGTCGCCCGCGCGCAAGATCCCCATCACGTCCCCGGGGCGCCGCTTCCCCACCCCGACCTCCACCATCGTGCCGACCAGTGAGCGCACCATCTGCCAGCAGAACGCGTTGGCCCGCACGTCGTAGCGGAGGATGCCGTCGCCCAGCTCGAGCCAGCGCGACTCGAAGACGCGCCGGGCCAGGCTGACCTCCCCCCTCGAGCGGCGGCAGAAGGAGCTGAAGTCGTGCTCGCCGACGAACGGATCGGCGGCGAGTCGCAACGCGGGGAGCTCGAGCGGCTGCTCGATCCACCAGGCGTAGCGGGTGAGGAACGGATCGGGCACCGGCCGGTTCACGATCGTGTAGCGGTAGGAGCGCCAGCGGGCCGAGCGCCGGGCGTCGAAGCCGGGCGCGACGAGCTCCGCCGCCCGCACGACGATCTCGGGACCGAGCATCCCGTTGAGCGACGCCTGCACCCGCTCGGGCTCGATCCCCGGAGGGGCGTCGAACGACACGACCTGGCCCCAAGCGTGGACCCCCGCGTCGGTGCGCCCCGCGCACGTCAGCGCGACGTCCTGGCGCAGGACCTTGCCCAGCGCCTTCGCCAGGGTGCCTTCGACCGTCCGGTGATCGGGTTGCGCGGCGAAGCCACGGAACCCGGTTCCGTCGTAGCCCACCAGCAGCCGGCACACCGCCGGGCCGGTCGGCTCCTCCCCGAAGAGCGTCACGGGGAAGCCGGGCGGTTCTAGACGAGCTCGATGCGGGCCATCGGCGCGTTGTCGCCGGGGCGCGGGCCGAGCTTCAGGATCCGCAGGTAGCCACCGTTACGGTCGGCGTAGCGCGGCGCGATCTCCGCGAACAGCTTGTGCGTCGCGTCGGTGTCGTGGATCGTCGAGACCACCTGGCGCTGGCGGTGCACGCCGCCCTTCTTCGCCTTGGTGATGAGCTTCTCGGCGTACGGCCGCAGCGCCTTCGCCCGCGAGACCGTGGTGGTGATGCCCTCGGCCTCGAAGAGGCTCGCGGCGAGGTTCGCCATCATGTGGCGCTGGTGCGCCGGGCTGCCGCCGATGCGCGGACCCTTCTTCGGAGCAGGCATCTTCGGTCAGTCCTTCATGCGCAGCGAGAGGCCACGCTCGTCGAGCTTCTGGATGACCTCGTCGAGGGACTTCTGGCCGAAGTTGGTGATCGCGAGGAGGTCATCCTCGGTCTTCTGCACCAGCTGGCCGATCGAGTCCACCCGGGCCCGCTTGAGGCAGTTGCGGGGGCGCTCCGAGAGGTCCAGCTCCTCGATCGGGAGCTCGAGGTCGGGCGAGGTGGCGGTCACCGGGGAGACCTCGCCCAGCTCCAGGCCTTCCTGCTCCGCCGAGAGGTCACCGACGAGCGCCACCAGGTTGCGCAGCGTCGCCCCGGCCGAGGCGAGGGCCTCGCGGGGCGAGATCGAACCGTCGGTCTCGATCTCGAGGGTGAGCTTGTCGTAGTTCGTGGCCTGCTCGACCCGGGTGGGCTCGATCTCGAACGCGACCCGGCGGACGGGCGAGAAGATCGCGTCGACGGGGATCTCACCGATCGGCGCGCCGGCCCGCTTCGTCTTGTCGGCCGAGGCGTAGCCGCGACCCTGCTCCACCGTCAGGTCGAGCGCCAGGCGCCCGGTGGCGTTCACGCTCGCGATCGGGAGGTCCGGGTTCAGGATCTCGACGTCCGAGGTGGTCTGGATGTCCCGCGCGGTCACCTCCTTCGGGCCGCGCACGTCCAGGCGGAGCGGCACGTCCTCGTCCGAGGTGCAGGTGAGGACGAGGTCCTTCAGGTTGAGGATGATGTCGGTGACATCCTCCTTCACACCCTTGATCGTGCCGAACTCGTGCAGCGCGTCGTCCAGGCGCACCCGGGTGACGGCCGCGCCGGGGATCGACGACAACAGCGTGCGGCGCAGGCTGTTGCCGAGCGTGTGACCGAAGCCGGGCTCGAGCGGCGAGATGGTGAACCGCTGCGTGTTGCCTTCCGCCTCTTCGGCCTCGATCTCGGGACGCTGGATGATGAGCATGAAGTCTCCTCGCGGACGGGCGCACGGTTGCGCCCGGAGGTTGTAGGGGGGGTTACTTGGAGTAGAGCTCGACGATGAGCTGCTCGCGCACGGGCACGTCGATCTGGTCGCGCAGCGGCAGGTCTCGCACCGTCACCTTGGTGCCGCCCTCGACCTCGAGCCACAGGGGGACGAGGCGGTCGATGGTGTCGAGGTTGTGGCGCACGATGATCATGTTCTGGCCCTTTTGGCTCAGCTCCACGATGTCGCCCTTCCGCACCTGGAACGACGGGATCGTGACCCGCTTGCCGTTCACCAGCACGTGGCCGTGGCGGACCCACTGGCGGGACTGGTTGCGGCTCGCCGCGAACCCGGCGCGGAACACCACGTTGTCGATGCGCTGCTCGAGCATCCGGAGCAGGTTCTCGCCGGTGATCCCGGATTGTCCGGCCGCCTGGGCGTAGAGGTTGCGGAACTGCTTCTCGAGCAGACCGTAGATGCGGCGCGCCTTCTGCTTCTCGCGCAGCTGGAGCATGTACTCGCTCTCACGGATGCGGCCTCGCCCGTGGATGCCGGGCGGGTACGGGCGCTTCTCGATCGGGCACTTCATCGTGTCGCACTTGGCGCCCTTCAAGAAGAGCTTCATGCGCTCGCGACGGCAGAGCCGACACACGGGACCGGTGTAACGCGCCATCAGACCCTCCTGCGCTTCGGGGGCCGGCAGCCGTTGTGGGGGATCGGCGTCACGTCCTTGATGCCGAGCACCTCGATGCCCGTGTTCTGGATCGAGCGGATCGCGGTCTCACGGCCGGATCCCGGACCCTTGACCACCACGTCGACCCGCCGGACCCCGTGCTCCATCGCCCGCCGGGCCGCGGTCTCGGCCGCGAGCTGCGCCGCGAACGGCGTGCTCTTGCGGGAGCCCTTGAACCCGACGTTGCCGGCCGACGCCCACGCCAGCACGTTTCCCTGCTGATCCGAGATCGTCACGATCGTGTTGTTGAACGACGACTTGATGTGCGCGATGCCGTGAGTGATGTTCTTGCGCTCTCGGCGGCGCGGGCGTCGTCCGCCCGGTGCTGGCTTTGCCATCCTGCTTCGCTCGCTCTCTACCTGGTGAGATGTCCCTCGGGGTGCCGACGCAGCCCGGTTGCTCGCTGACTACTTGCGGGCCTTCTTGCGGCCGGCGACGGTCTTCTTCGGACCCTTGCGCGTCCGGGCGTTCGTACGCGTGCGCTGGCCGTGCACGGGGAGGCCCCGGCGGTGCCGGATCCCCTGATAGGTGCCGATCTCGATCTTGCGCTTGATGTGGCCCGAGATCTCGCGCCGCAGGTCACCCTCGATCTTGAGGTTCGCGTCGATGAAGCTACGGAGCTGCGCCACCTCGTCCTCGGTGAGATCGCGGACCCGCGTGTCGGGCGAGAGGCCGGTCTGCTGGCAGATGACCTGCGACGTGCTCCGGCCGATGCCGAAGATGTACGTCAGCGAGATCTCCAACCGCTTCTCGCGGGGAATGTCGACTCCGGCGATGCGCGCCATCAGATGCTCTCCCTCAACCCTGGCGCTGCTTGTGGCGCGGGTTCACACAGATCACTCGGACCGCGCCATGGCGACGGATCACCTTGCACTTCTCACACATCTTCTTGACCGACGGACGAACCTTCACGGGGGTCCTCTGACTACTTGTAGCGATAGGTGATGCGACCGCGGCTCAGGTCGTACGGCGTGAGCTCGACCTGGACCCGGTCGCCCGGGAGGATCCGGATGTAGTGCATCCGCATCTTCCCGGAGATATGAGCGAGAACCTTGTGTCCGTTTTCGAGCTCGACCCGGAACATCGCGTTCGGCAACGGCTCGACCACCGTGCCTTCTACGAGAATCGTGTCGTCTTTGGGCTTAGCTACGGGGCACCACCGGGGCTGAGGGCGCGCGCAAGGCACGCCGAGGTACTACGGGGCGACCCGGGAGGATACATCCGTATCGCCTCGGAGGGCAATCCGGTAGTGGCTCAGTTTGAACTTGACCCGGGGTGACCGGCCTCTACTCTGATCGTCGTGGCGATCACTCGCGAGCAGGGCCGACGGATGGCCATCTGGGTCCTGGTGCTCAACGCCGTGGCGATTGGGGCCGTTCTCGCCATGTTCGCCTTGCTCTTCCTCTACGCCGGCAAGATTCTCGATTCGGGCTTCTGATGGCGAAGAAGCAGAAGATGCCGACCGACGTGAACCAGCGGGCCAAGGCGATCCTGGACCTGGCCACGTCGGACGAGCAGCCGCCGGACCCGGATGAGGGCAAGGACCCGGCCGCTGTGGCGCTCGGTCGCAAGGGTGGGTTGAAGGGCGGGAAAGCCCGGGCGGAGAAGCTCAGCCCGGAGGAGCGGTCGGAGATCGCCCGAAAGGGTGGGAAGGCTCGCTGGGCCGATAGCGAATAGGGCCGTCAAGGAAATTTTGCCAGTCCCCTTGACGGGTGTTCCTAAATGCCTCTAGTGTGACTCGCCGTGGATGACTTCGACGGGCCCGTCAGGGATCTTTACCGCGTCCGGCAGGGCGTTATGGATGCGATCGCTGAATCTGAGTTGGGTCGGAAGCTGGCCCGGGTCAATGCCGCGATCGAGGCGCTCACCGGCGAGCCTCCTGCGGCAAGTCCTCCGACGAAGGAACGCAAGAAGCGCCTGCCGACGAAGGGATCGGTGCGTTGGAAGGCGCAGATGCTCATGGACCGGATGGAAGGTCCGTGGACCTACGACCAGATCCTGAAGTACTTCGTCGACGCCGGCGATCCGGTCCAGGGACAGGATCCGAAGGCGGCTCTGAGGACTGCCGTACACGCGATGGTCAAGGTAGGGGACGCGATCCGAGTCGAGGACGGCATTTTCAAGTCCTCCAAGTTCGCTGCCACGCCCGAGGGGGACGAATGAAGAAAACGCCCAGGCCGAACGCCTGCTGACGCCGATCTAGGTGGCGTTCCGGCCTAAAACAGCGGCGTCCTGGGGGAAGCACTCGGTTGCGCTTGACCCCAGGACACCACCCACTAGCGACATCTTGGCCCATCGCGGCCACAGTTTCAAGCGTTGAGCGGCGTCAGCTTGCGCTACAGATCGGTCTGGCTTTGTCGCGTCCGTTGGAGATAACTCTTGCATTAACTTAAGCGGTCAAGTAGAATTTCAGTATGAACAGGTTGAGTGTTGAGCAGCGAGCCCAGGTCGTCGGACTGCTGGTCGAGGGCATGAGCATCCGGGCCGTCAGCCGGGCAACCGGCGTGGCCCGCAACACCGTCGACAAGCTCCTGGGCGATCTCGGCCAAGCGGCCGTGGACTACATGGACGCTGCCATGCGGAACCTGGACACCAAGCGAGTGGAGTGCGACGAGATCTGGTCGTTCTGTTACTCCAAGCAGAAGAACGTCCCTGAGGACTTCCAAGGCACCCCCGGCTATGGCGACGTCTGGACATGGGTTGCGATCGACGCCGATACCAAGCTCATCCCGACGTGGCTCGTGGGCGAGCGGACCACAGAGGACTGCTACACGTTCCTCCGTGACCTCAAGTCCCGTCTACGTCCCGGTACTCGGATTCAGTTGACCACGGACGGGTTCAAGTCCTACCCACCGGTCGTGGACGCGCTCTGGCAGGACCGCATCGACTACGCGCAGATGATCAAGGACTACACCGACCCGCCCGCTGAAGAGCGTCGCCGCTACTCACCCGCCACTTGCAAGGTGGTCGAAGTAAACGTCCTTTCCGGCGATCCCGACCCGGCGAAGATCTCCACGTCCTACGTCGAGCGGAACAACCTGACGATGCGGATGGGAATGCGGCGGTTCACTCGGCTGACCAACGGGTTCTCCAAGAAAATCGAGAACCACGTCCACGCGATCAGCCTGCACTTCTTCCACTACAACTTCTGCCGCCCCCACCAGACGCTCTCGGGCAAGGAGCAGGGCAAGGTCACCCCGGCGATGGCAGCCGGGATCGCGCGCTACCCCTGGTCCCTCACGCAACTCTGCGAGCTGCTGGAGGGCTAGAGGCAAAGACTGCCTAGTAGAACTAGGGCTGCCGGGCTTACACTCCCCGCTATGTCCGTGATCCAGAAGCCCACGACGACGGCGACCCCTACCGACGAGCGGGTAGTGCTGAATCTGCGACCCCGAAAGCGGCGGCGGGGGTCTGCTCTCTACCGATTCCTAGAGGTTCTGGGCTCGGCTGGCGCATCGCTCTTCCGCCGTTAGCACCAAACCGGCAGGGCAAATCATGGCGTTCGTTTGGGGTTCCATCGGGGGCCTTGCCGCGGCACTGACCGTCTTCGTCCTTCCCGAGCTGGTGCACATCCAACGGACTGGCGGGGGCCACTGGAACCTATGGGCCTTCCTGGCGACAGTCGGGCTCGTGATCCTCCTGTCGGCTCTGGCCGGGCTTCTCTGCTTGATCCCTGATCACATGACTCGGGGTCAAGCAATTCTGGCTGGGCTTGCGTCCCAAGGAACCCTCAGGGGGATCATCGCGGGAGCGAAGGACGCCGTTCGGCACTGAGGTCATCTGAGCCTCCAATGGGATAGAGCAAACGCGTCGAGACCCCGGCTCGGGCAGGGGGAGTCGGGGCCTCTAGATGTACTCGGCCGGGACGTTGGTGACGGCTCGGGGTTGATCTGAACGAAGACCTCCGGTGTTGTGGAGATTGCCGCCTTCACAACAGACCGGAGGTCTTCTGTGTCTCACCGTAACGCTCGTTTGACGTTCCATGGCCGTCG
>JBBSAM010000048.1:0-22317 GCA_038252255.1 Acidimicrobiia bacterium
TCCTCCCCGAGCTTCCCACCCCCCCCCCCCCCCGGCGCGCGGCGGGGGCGGCGGGGCGGGGGGCGGCGCGGGCCTCAGCTCATGGAGGCGATCACGTCGTCGATCACCTCGGGTGGGCAGTCGGGGTGGAGGAAGACGGCGCGGGCAACGGTCTCGCCGTGCCAGGTCGTCGGCAGGACGAACGCGATCTGGTCGGCGAGCAGCTGCCGCGACCAGGTCGCGTACTCCGTCGCCGTCCAGCCCGGCCGTCGCCACAGCACGACGGTCAGGTCCGGCTCGAGGATCAGCTCGAGGTGAGGCGCGGCGTCGATCTGGCGCGCCGCGTGGCGGGCGATCTCCAGGGTCTGCTCGATGGCCGTCGTGTACGCGTCGGTGCCGTGGACCGCGAGCGAGAACCAGAACGGGAGGCCGCGCACGCGGCGGGTCAGGTGGTACGCGTAGTCCGACGGGTTCCACTCGTCGCCGGTCTTGAGCGGATCGAGGTAGGCCGCGTGCTGTGAGTGCGCGCGCCGGGCCAGCTCCGGATCGCGGTACAGCAGGGCCGCGCAGTCGAACGGGGCGAAGAGCCACTTGTGCGGATCGACGACGAGGGAGTCGGCGTGCTCGACCCCACGGAACTGCTCGCACACGCTCGGCGCCGCCAGCGCAGCGAGGCCGTACGCCCCGTCGACGTGGAACCAGAGCCCACGTTCGTGTGCTACCTCGGCGATCCCTTGGAGGTCGTCGATCTGGCCGGTGTTCGTGGTCCCACCGGTGCCCACTACGGCGAACACCGAGTCCGGGTCCGGGTCGCGGTCCAGCGCCTCGCGCAGCTCGGTGCCGGTCAGCCGGTCGCCCGCCGACGGGACGACGAGGGGCGCTGCATCCATGATGCGGATCGTGTTGTTGAGCGACGAGTGCGCCTGGTCGCCGAGCGCGACCCGCCAGCGGGCCGGACGGCCGGCCCGCCGCGCCGCCGCGGCCTCACGCCCGGCGACGAGCGCGGAGAGGTTTGCCGCGGATCCACCGGAGACGAAGCAGCCACCCGCGCCCGTGGGCAAGCCCGCGAGATCGGAGATCCAGCGCAGCGCCTGGTTCTCCGCGTAGACCGCGCCGCTCGCCTCCATCCACGACGAGCCGACGATCGCGGATGCGGACACCACCACATCGAAGAGCTGCGACGCCTTGGTCGGGGCTTCCGGGATGAACGCGAGGAACCGCGGGCTGTCGCTCGAGATGCAGGCCGGCGCGAGCACTTCGCCGAACAGCGCCATGACCTCTTCCGGCGACCGCCCCGTCGCGCTGATCGTCTGGCCCGCGCGCGCCTCGAGCGCTTCGAACGTCTCCGGCTCGTCGAGCGGCACCGGGTCCAGCCGCAGGCGATCGAGCGCGTAGTCGAGGCACAGCCGCGCGATCTCTTCGGTCTCCGCGTCGAATCGATGCATCTCTCGACGCTAGCGGCGCCCGTTCTCCCTAGCGGTCAGAGGCGAGGCGTTTCCGCACCTTGTCGACGGCCTGGCCGAGCACCGCGGCCGCTTCGGCGTGGGTGCAGTCGAGCGAGTGGGCCAGATCCTTCATCGACTGGTTCTGCCAGAAACGCCGGTCCAGCGCATCGCGCTCGATCGCGGTGAGCCCGTCGAACGCGTGGGAGTTCGCCACGAGCTGGAGCGCATCGAGGTCGACCTCGTCTTCGACGGTGAATCCCCGGCGGATCAGCGTCCGGTCGTCGACATCAGCGTCGGGGTACGGCCACCCGTCGTCGGAGGGGAAGAGCGGGAAGGTCGATCGCATACGCATGCCATCTCCAAACTGCGAGCTCCGTCCTCCCGTCCCGACATCGTGCGCCCCGATCGGAGCGCCGTCAACCGGAATGCTCTCCGACCACCTCGAGCAGGGCCGCCCCGTACCGCTCGAGCTTCACCGGCCCGATCCCTGGCAGCGCGAGCAGCGCGGCCGACGAGCGGGGCCGGGCGCTGGCGACCTTGCGCAGCGTCTTGTTGTCGAGGATCACGTACGCCGGCACCGCGGCTGCCCGCGCCAGCTCCAGCCGCCAGGCGACGAGCGCGTCGTAGAGCGGACGGTCTGTCACGGCCAGCTCGCCGGCTTCCACTCCGGCGAGGCGCTCGCGCGCCCGCGCGGCACCGCGCCTGTTGCTGTCGGGAGCGGGTGGAGCGGCTTCGCCACTGATGGAGCGCTCGACCTCGGTGAGGTACGGGCTCTTCGTGCGGTTCGACACGCGGGTCCCCCGCGCCCGCTCCCTGGCCCAGCTGAGATGGAGATGGCGGCCGGCCCGGCTGAGCGCCACGTAGAGCAGACGGCGTTCCTCGTCCGTCGCGACCGGATTGCCACTTGCGTGCGAGATGGGGACGAGGCCGCGCTCGAGACCGGTGACGAACACGGTGTCCCACTCGAGGCCCTTGGCCCGGTGGAAGGTGAGCAGGTCCACCGCGTCGTCCGAGAGGCCGCCGTCGTCCCCGCCCCGCAACGACGCGCGCAGGTACTCCTGGAACCCGGTGACGGAGCCCGTGCTCCCCTCCGCCGCGAGGTACTCGCGCCCGAGCGCCGCGACCGCGTCGACGTGCTCGCGCCGATCTTCGGAGAGGTCGTTCGCGTCGCTCACCAGGTCGGTGAGGTGCTCGGCGAACGCGCGGCCCGGCGCGGCCTTGGCGTTCTTGCGCAGCGCGTCCATCACCGCCTTCACCTCGGGCCGGTCCAGGAACGCGGCGGCGCCGCGCACGCGGTAGGGGATCCCCGCGCGCCGCAGCGCCTCTTCGAACGGTGCCGACTGCGCGTTCACCCGGTAGAGCACGGCCATGCTCGACCACGGCCGCATCGGCCCGTGCGCGCGGTAGAGCGCGTCGGCGACGCCACGCGCTTCCGCGTCGCCGTCCTTGTAGGCGGTGATCTCCGCCGGCTCGCCTTCGGCGCCGGCCGCCCGCACCGTGGCGCCCTCGCGCTCGGGCAGCACCGCCCGGGCCGCACTGACGATCTGCGGCGTCGACCGGTAGTTCGCGCCCAGCCGGACGACCGTGGCGCCCGCGAACTCGTCCGGGAACCGTGTGAGGAGCCCGGCATCGGCGCCGGCGAACGCATAGATCGCCTGGTCGGGGTCGCCGACGACACACAGGTCCGAGCGGTCGCCGAGCCACCCGCGCAGCAGATCGAGCTGGGCCCGGGTGACGTCTTGGAACTCGTCGACGAAGAGATGCCGGAACCGCCACCGCTGCACCGCGGCGAACTCGGCGTCCGACTCGAGCGCCTCGGTGCACGCGCAGATGAGATCGTCGAAGTCGAGCAGGCCGCGCTTGCGCTTCTCGCGCTCGTAGCCCGCGTAGATCCGCGCCACCTCTTCGGGCGGGCGGGGGGTCTCGCGGCGCGCGGCCGCAACCTGCTGCTCGTACGCGCTCGGCGCGACCCGGCGTGCCTTGGCCCACTCGACCTCGGAGGCGATCTCGTTGATCGCGATGGCCAGGTCCGCGCCGCGCTTGCCGCCGAGCAACGGGCCGAGCAGCCGGGCCTTGCGGTCCAGGAGGCCGGGCATCGTGGTGCCGAGGTCCTGGTGGCGCCGGCGCAGCTGGGCCAGAGCGACCGCGTGAAACGTTCCGGCGGTGACCGCTCCGCGCACGCCGAGACGGGAGAGCCGGCCCCGCAGCTCGCCGGCGGCCTTGCGCGTGAACGTGACCGCGAGGACGTGGTTCGGTTCGATGTTGCCCTCCGCGCTCTGCCAGGCGATCCGCCGAGTCAGGGCGCGGGTCTTCCCCGAGCCGGCAGGGGCAAGGATCGCGAGCGGGACGGCGGGCTCGGTGACCGCCGCGCGCTGCGAGGGGTCGAGGTCCGTGAGGAGCTCGTCGGCGCGCACCCTGCCAACCTACCGGTGGGGTGGGACAGCGAACGGGAGCGGCCCCAACGGGCCCGGTACGCGAGCGAGCCCCGAGTAGTCTCGGCTGCGTAGCAGCTCCGATCTCCTCGGGGCTTCGCCCTGCGGCACACCGTCGGCGCCGGCATCGACACCGCCGCACCAGCGCCGGAGCCGAAACCCCGCCGCCACCGTGGCGACTCCACCTTCGCCCACCGGATCGACCGTCTGGCCCAAGGGCACGACTGCCGGCCCGGATTCGAGCGTGTCACACCGGTCTCGCGGGGCTCGTCCTCCGGGTGCCCTCCGCCCGGGCCACCCTTGCGGGCCACCCTTGCTTCCGGCTCCCGGTACCGAACCTCGTTTTGACCGGACCTGCACTGTACGGACGAGTCCCGGAGCCGTCAAGGGGGTTTCCCGTGTCGGTTACCTTCGGGTTGGTGACACCGGTGGAGATCTCCGAAGAGCAGTTCGAGGACCTGGTCGCGGACGCGCTCGAGTCGATCCCGGAGGAGCTGGCCGAGCAGCTCGAGAACATCGCCGTGATCGTGCAGGACTGGCCGACGGAGCAGCAGCTCGAGGGTCGCCGCGGCACGCTGCTCGGGCTCTACGAGGGGATCGACCTCACCCGAAGGTCGCCGCTCGGCTACGCCGGGGTGATGCCGGACCGCATCACGATCTTCCGCGGTCCGCTCTGCTCGTTGGCGCGCGACGAAGCGGATCTCGCGAGCAGGGTGCGCGTCACCGTGCTGCACGAGGTCGGTCACTACTTCGGGCTGTCGGACGCCCGGCTGCACGAGCTCGGCTGGGCATGAGACGCTGCGTGGTGTGGGCGCTCGGATCCGACCGGCCCGGCATCGCCGCGGCGATCACCGGACCGTTGCTCGAGCTCGGCGGCAACCTCGAGGACTGTTCCATGACGATCCTGTCGGGCCAGTTCGCGATGGTCCTCGTCGTGGAGCTCCCGGACGACGTGGAGGTCAGCACGCTCGAGGCCGCGTTGGCCGACCCGGCGGCCGCGCTCGACCTGGGGCTCGCGGTGCGGCCCATCGGCGAGCTCGTACCCGCGTCGCCGGCCGGGTCTCGCGGTGTGGTCTCCGTCTACGGCGCCGACCACCCTGGGATCGTCCACCGGTTCGTGACGCTGCTCGCCGACGCAGACGTCAACATCACGGACCTCGCCACGCGCGTCATCGGCGACCCCGATGACCCGGTCTACGCGATGGTGCTCGAGGTCGTGCTTCCCGCTGGCCTCGCCATGGAGACGTTGCGGGAGGAGCTCGCGGCACTCGCGGCCGAGGTCGGGGTCGACGCGACGATGCGGACGGCCGACGCCGACGTCCTCTGAGCGGCAGCGTCGATTGGCCGTCCGTCCCGTCCTCCGCCTCCCGCACCCCGTGCTGAAGCGACCCGCCGATCCGGTCGGCGTCATCGGTGACGCGGCGGCCGCGCTCGGTGCGGACCTGCTCGAGACCATGCGCGCTTCGCCCGCGTGCGTCGGGCTCGCCGCGAACCAGATCGGGTCCACGATGCGCGCGTTCTGCATCGACGTGACGGGACACAAGAAGGCGGTCTCGTGTCACGGTCCGTTCGTGCTGTTCGACGCGGAGCTGCTCGTCGCCCGGGCGCCGACCGCGGGGCGTGAAGGCTGCATGAGCGTGCCGGATCTCACCGGCAACGTGGAGCGCGCGACTGGCATCGTGGTGCGCGGCCGCACACCGGAGGGAGACGAGCGGGTGATCGAAGCCGACGCGTTCGAAGCCCGGGCGATCCTGCACGAGCTCGACCATCTGGACGGGCTGGTCTTCCTCGACCGGGTCGCGTCGGTGGGCGACGTCTTCTCGCGGGTCCGCTACCGATGATCGGACGGATCGGGGCCAAGCGGGCCGGCCACTGGCGGAACTGGGGCCACAACCAGCACTGCGAGCCGGTAGCCGTGGACGAGCCGCAGAGCCTGCTCGAGGTGGTCGAGTCGGTCGAGGCCGCGGCGCGGACCGGCCAGACGGTCAAGGTGGTCGCCTCGGGGCACTCCTTCTCGGACGTCGCGTGCACCACCGACCGGATGGTGCGCATCGGCGCGTTGGACCGTGTCGTGGCCATCGACCGTGACGCGTTGACGGCGACCGTCGAAGGTGGCATCCCGCTCTGGCATCTGAACGAGGAGCTGGGCCGTCGCGGCCTCGCGCTCTCCAACCTGGGTGACATCGACCGGCAGACGATCGCCGGCGCGACGTCGACGGGAACGCACGGCACGGGTCTCCGTTACGGATCGATCGCGGCCGCGATCGTCGGCCTCGAGCTGGTCAACGGCCGCGGCGAGGTCGTGCGCTGCTCCGCGACCGAGGAGCCGGAGATCTTTGCCTGCGCGCGGGTCGGACTGGGAGCGCTCGGGATCGTGACCCAGGTGACGCTCCAGTGCGAGCCGCTGTTCAAGCTCCGGGCGGTCGAGGAGCCCAAGCCGTGGACGGAGTTCCTGGCCGCGTGGGACGGCATCCTCGAAGCCAATGACCACGTCGACTGCTACTGGTTCCCCCATACGGACACCTGCACCGTGAAGACGAGCAACCGCACCGACGATCCGATCCGCACCCGCCGCGGCTACAAGAAATGGAAGAGCGAGATCTACTACGGCAACATCCGCCATGGCCTCAGTGCCGCGCGTGGTCGTCGCCGGCCCGAACGGATCCCGGAGCTCACGCGGGGACTCGTGGCCCAGTTCCACCGTTCCGAGCGTGTGGACCTGAGCTACAACGTGTTCTGCACCCCTCGCCTCGTCCGCTTCGTGGAGATGGAGTACGCGATCCCGCGGGCCGACATGGCCGCGGCGCTCGGCGCGATCCGCGCGCTGATCGAACGCGAAGGCCTGCTCGTCGACTTCCCGGTCGAGATCCGCGGGATTGGCGCCGACGACATCCCGCTCAGCATGGGCGCCGGCCGCCAAACGTGCTACCTCGCGGTGCATCTCTCCGTGGGTACTGAATTCGAGCCGTACTTCCGCGGGGTCGAAGCGATCATGGACGGGTTCGGCGGTCGTCCGCATTGGGGCAAGATGCACTTCCAGAACGAGCGCACCCTGTCCGTGCGCTACCCGGAGTGGGAGCGGTTTCGCGCCGTGCGGCGCCGGCTCGATCCGGACGGCCGCTTCCGAAGCGCGTACACCGATCGTGTGCTGGGCCTGCCGTAGGCTGAGGCCATGCCTCCGTATCCCAGGAAGCTCATCAACGAGGGCGAGGCGGTCGTCCTCGACCTGAAGCCGCACTGGTTCTTCTTCTGGAAGCACATCCTGGTCGGCACCGGATTGCTGATCGTCTTCTTCCTCTGGATCGGGCCGTTCGGCTCGACGAGCTGGGTGGGCTGGCCGCTCGCGCTCGCGTTGCTGATCTGGGCTGCGTTCGTGGTCGAGAAGTACCTGGTGTGGACGTACACGCACTTCGTCTTGACCGACCGGCGGGTCATCTCACGGTCGGGAATCGTCTCGAAGCGCGGCACGGAGATCCCGCTCGAGCGGATCAACAACATCGACTTCCACCAGAACATCTTCTTGCGCATGATCGGTGCCGGCGACCTCGACATCGAGTCCGCGGGCAAGGACGGGCAGAGCCACTTCGACAACGTCCGGCACCCCGACATGGTCCAGCAGGAGCTCTACCGGCAGATGGAGGCGAACGCCCGGCGGCAGGCCTCGTGGTCCGGGCAGGCCGCGGCCGCGGCGGGGATGGGAGCGCCCACCGCCATACCGGTCCACGACCAGGACATCGCCGAGCAGATCGAGAAGCTCGCCGGCCTGCGCGACCAGGGCCACATCACCGAGGCCGAGTTCGAAGCGAAGAAGGCCGAGCTGCTCGAGCGGATGTGAGGGTCGTCTCCCTCGTCCCCTCCGCGACCGAGACTCTCCGCGCGCTCGGAGTCACGCCCGTCGCCTGCACCCGCTTCTGCGAACAGCCGGACCTCGCCACCGTCGGCGGGACGAAGGACCCGAACCTCGCCGAGATCGCCGCGCTCGCGCCGGACCTCGTCGTCGTCAACGACGAGGAGAACCGACGCGAGGACGCCGACGCGCTGCTCGCCGCCGGGCTGGTGCTGCACTCGATGTCGCCCCGCTCGGTGGCCGAGGTCGGGCCGGCCGTCCGCGATCTCGCGGCCGCGATCGACGTCCCGGCGCCGTCGCCGTTCGCGGTGGCGGAGTGGGACGGATGGCAGCGCGAGACCGCCCACGAGACGGGCCGCGGTCGGGTGGCGGTGCTGATCTGGCGCCGGCCGTGGATGACGATGCGCGACGACACGTACGGCGGATCGGTGCTCCAGATCCTCGGTTGGGAGAACGTCTGGCCCGACTCACCCGATCGGTATCCCGAGGTGGCGCTCGCCGCACTGGCGGAGCACCGGCCGGATCTGGTGCTGCTCCCGAGCGAGCCCTACCCGTTCGCCGGCCGGCATGTGGCCGAGGTGCAGGCGGGATGCCCCGGGGCCCGGGTCGACCTGATCGACGGCCGGGATCTCTTCTGGTGGGGGATCAGGACACCGGCCGCGCTGCGGCGCATCGATCGGGCCCTCGCCCGGCCTCAGTGATCGAGCTCCTCGATCACCCACGCGGCGAGAAAGCCTGAGAGCAGAGCCCCGATGCCCGTGATGACGACGCTGCCGGTGAACACGTAGATCAGGCCCCCCGGCACGAGGCACATGACGGATGCGAGGGCGATCGAACCGCCGATGTTCGAGAGCAGCTGGTTGCGGTTCGTGGTGCGCTCGTTCTTCGCCACCACGGTCAAGATCCCGATGAACGTGCCGAGCGCACCGGCCAGAACGATCAGGATAAAGACGGCCACGGGAGCGTGAGTGTAGTGAGGTGGATCATCTCGAGATGAACCGCAATGGGATCGCGAATGATGGTGACCCTTCGAGGGTCGCTAGGCTGCTCTCCAGGCAGGATCAATTTCCGCTGCTGACCGAAGGAGAAAACCCCTGATGCCTTCCGCGAAGAACGCCTCGCGCAAGGGTGCCCCGACCAAGACTGCCGGCAAGCGTGGTCCCGCGAAGATGACGGCATCGCACAAGCAGGCATTGGCCGAAGGACGCGAAGCATCACGCCACGTTCGCGCCTATCTCGAGGCGCTGCAGGCCAACAAGCCCAAGCGCGGTCGCAAGCGGACCAAGGAGACGGTGCAGCGACAGCTCTCCGAGGTGGAAGCACAGATCGGCCCCGCTACCGGATTGCGCAAGCTGGAGCTGGCGCAGCGCCGGATCGACCTGGCGGTCGAGCTCGAGGGCTTCGACGTCACCGTCGACCTTTCGGATCTACGCAAGAACTTCGTCAAGCACGCGAAGCCCTACGCCAAGCGCAAGGGAATCTCGTACGGAGCTTGGCGGGAAGCGGGAGTCCCGGCCGAGGACCTGAAGGCGGCCGGAATCACTCGCGGCGCCGCCTGAGCCGAGGCAGCGCGGCGCGGAAACTCGCCGGCCTTATTCGTCCGGGCACGCTGGAATCGCGTCATGGATCATTGCGATGAATGCGGGTTCGTCTACTCGGATGTCCAGGTCGGCGAGATTTCCGTACTCCTGTCGGTCTTGGAACCCCAATCGGGACCTGATTCGCCCGGCCCGTTCGCGGCCGGTCCTCTTCGCTAGAGGCCGAAGACCCGGGCGCCGTGGGGCGGGATCTCGACTGGCCGACCGTCGGGCGCGGTCCGGGACGCGGCCCCGTCGGTCCAGTTGAACAGCGCCACCACGGTTCCACTGGTTCGTTCCGCTACCCACACCGAAGGAAGATCATCGGGCTGCGCGTACGCGTGATGCGCTCCTGTGTCGACGTGCTCGAAGAGGTCGAGAGGCCGGAAGCCGCGCTCGTCCCACGCCAGGTCGAGCACGGCCGCATCTTCGAGCACCGCTCGTTCCTGCGGGAGCAGGGTCGCGAGCTGGTCCGCGAGGAGGAACGGGCCGCCGACGAGCGCGGCGACCACGGCTTGCGTGTGCGATTCCTCGAGGGAGTACCCGTCCGGCCCGCCCCGCCCGTCGCTGCCCCAGGCCATGACGATCTCCGGGTCGTTGTGGAACCACCGGCCGTGGGTCGCCCAGCGCGCCGCGGCCTGACGGGCCTGCGCCTTGATCCCCTTCCAGCCGGTCCAGCCGTCGCGCAGTGGTTGCCCGTACTCGCGGGCGAGGACCGGCACGGCGAGGTCGTGGCCGATGCGGTTCGCGTGGCAGATACCTACCATCGGCAGCATCGGCGCACCGCACCCGAGCACGTACACGTGCTCGCCGAGCTGGTCGACGAAACCGGCGAGCCCGCGCCGCAGGGCCTCGGTGCCGGTGACGCGCGGGTCGTGGCGCCGGCCCTCTTGCGCGCCCTCATAGAGGAAGTCGAGCTTCACCATGTCGACGCCCCAGGCACGCACCTGGGCGCCGAGGTCGCGTAGGTGGTCAACGACGGCGGGGTTCGACGCGTCGAGCGCCCAGCGATGGTGGCGGTCGAGCAGGGTGGCGCCGGTCGCGCCGTCGCCGATGCACCAGTCCTCGTGCTCGGTGCCGAGACCCGCGGTGCCGGGCTCGACCATGAACGGCGCGAGCCACAAGCCGCAGCGCAGGCCCAGCTGGTGGATCTGCTCGACCAGCTCACCGAAATCGGCGGGGAAGCGTTCGCGGGGCCACCAGCCGCCGTTCGCCTCCTGCCAGCCGTCGTCGATCTGGAGGAGATCGAACCCGGGCCGGCCGCCGAACCGCTCGCGGAGGAGCTGCGCGTTCTCGAGCAGCCGGCCGGTGCTGATGCGCGTCGCGTAGTAGTACCAGGACTCCCAGCCGAGCGCGGGCGGGCCGTTCCAGACGCGCCGGGGCAGGAGCGCCGCGACCCGTTCGGTGACCTCGAGCGCGTCGGTGCCGGCGCAGATCGCCACGGGTTCCGACACGACCTCTTCTCCCGCTGGGACCAACCAGCTCTCCTCCGACCCGACGTTCTCGTGGCCCCAGCTCCCGTCCACCTGGTGGTGCTTCGGCGTGAGCTCGGATCGGACGACGACCGCATCCCCGGTCCGGGTGATCCGCGTCGCGAGTCGCGCGCACGTGAGCGCCTGGATCGCGAGCGCGCCGGCGGCGGTCGTGACCGTGGTGCTCCAGTAGGAGTCGGTTGCGCCCGCCTCCGCGCGCACTCCCGCGTAGGACCACGAGTCGTACCCGTTCACCAGCTGACGCTCGATCGGTGGGTTCACGAGACCCGACAGAGCGACGAAGCCGCCCATCGAGATGTCGACGGTCGGTTGATGCCCCGCTTGCACCTCCAGCACGTCGCCGTCGGCGGGAAGCCGGAGCTCGATCCAGCTGGTCCCGTCCCCTTCGGTCCAGCGGGCCCGGGCGCCCGCGCGCGTGGTGTCGACCCGCCAGGCCCCGGTCCTGGGCGCAGCCTCGCGTTGTCCGGGCTCCACCCGGGCGTCACAGGGACCGATCGCCAGCCCGCAGTCCGGCCAGCGGGCCGTCCACGTTCCGGTGCCGAGCTCGAGCTCGACCGAGCCGTTCCCGAGCGTGCGGGTCACGGCACCTCGCTCAACCCCGGCGGGTAGGACGCACCCTCGGCGGGGCAGTGGAGGTGCACGAAGTTGGTCTCGCCGTCCCACCGGAAGACGACGGTGCGGGCGGTGCCGGGTGTGAGCGTGATCGCGATCTGGCCGATCTCCGTCGAGCGCTCCGGCGGCGCGTCGACTCGGAACGATCCCGCGTCGACCGCGGCGCCCACGGTGCGCGGCACCGCGACGGCGACCCCGTCGTCCGGGAAGGCCAGGCCGATGCGGAATCCGTCCGGGTCGGGGGTGATGACCGAAGAGGCGCTGTCGCACACCTCCCACTGGACGGGGTCCGACCAATGGTCGTGCGTGTCGTTCACGACGAAGACCGGAAGCCGCACCTCGCCCGGTTCGTAGACGGAACGGTCCGAGCGCGCGGTCACGAGAACCGGCCGCGACGCGTCCCGGAACGCCGCGTACGTCCGCTTCGGCACCCGATCGATGTCCACGAGTCCGCCCCCGGCGTACCCCCACCAGTCCGACCAGAAGTGCCAGCGGTAGCCCATGAACGGCGCACCGCGATGGATGCGGAACCACTCGGTCTGGTGCTTGGCGAGCGCGGCGCCGTACTGCTCGGTGGCGTCACCCCACGTGGCGAGCGACGGGTAGCGATCGGGGAGGCCGGCGAAGCCCACGGTCGAACCGATGAAGGACAGGCGGCTCACCCACTCGCGCATCTGCTCCGGCGTGGGGGGCCAGCCCTCGTCGCCGTACTTCGCGGCTTGCGGCCCGACGCTCCAGAACCCGTACTCGCTCACGAACCACGCCGGCATCTCCGAGACGCGGTAGAGGTTCCGGCCCGTCAGCGAACCGAGGTAGGAGTGGACGTCGTCGCCGATGCCCGAAGCCTCGTGCACGTGGCGCGAGTCGTCGATCGACTGCAGTGTCGCGAACAGCGCGGCGTCGAGATGACGTTCGCCGATGTCTCGTTCCGGACCGTCGTCCTCAGGCGCGGTCGGGACGAACATGCGCAGCGGCTCGTTGTGGCACGCGTAGTACACGACGCTCGGGTGCGCGTGGAGCAGGTAGGCCATCTCGGCGATCTGGTGCTGGGCCTCCTCGACGAACCCCGGATTGGTCTCGGTACCGCTGTCGTAGAACCACTGGAGCGGGAAGTCCTGGAAGGTCAGGACACCCGCGGCATCGGCGGCGTCGTATGCGTGCGGGGACTGCACGTGCGCGTGCACGCCGATCGAGTTTCCGTGCGCGTCGGCGATGAGTTGCATGTCGCGGTCGTAGAACGAGCGGCCGACCTCGGCGAAGTGCTGCCACGGGATGTAGTTGACGGCTTTCACGAAGACGGGCCGGCCGTTGACCTCGAGATGGCGCGCTCGGCCTTCGGCATCGGCGACGACCCGCGCGGTGCGGAGCCCGAACGCGACGGCTCTGCGGTCCGAGACCCGGCCCTCGACGACCGCGGTGACGATCAGCTCGTGGACCGCGGGCCGGCCGAATGGCGAGTGGACCGGCTCCCACCGCTCGAGCTCGGGCAGGTCCGCCACGACGTCGATGCGGCCGGCGCCCGGGGGGACGGCGACGGCCAGCGTGGCGGCACCGACCGCCGTGGCCAGCTGGACGGTCGCGTCGAGCGGGGTGTCCGCCCGGTTGGCCAGCACGACCGCGATCTGCACTCGACCGGACTCGTGGTCGAGCGGCGTCACGAACGCCGCGTCGATCGCGAGCGGACCGGTGCGGGTGAGCGTCACCGGGCCCACGATGCCGGCGGTGGTCATCGACTGGCCCCACTCCGGGGTCCACACGACGGGGGAGTCCGTACCGGCCAGTGGGTGGGCCATGCGCCCGGGCAATCCACCGGGCCGGCTGTCGTGGTACTTGAGCGTCCCCTTGATGATGCGCTTCTTGTGCTTGAAGAAGAACGCGTTCGGGTCGAGCGGCTCCAACGGGTCCTGCACGCGCACGATGACTTCGTTGTTCTTCTCGAGCCGCTCGGTCACGTCGAAGCCGAACGGCGCGAAGCATCCCTCGTGATGGCCGAGCAGCTCGTCGTTCAGCCAGACGTCTGCGAGGTAGTCCACCGATGCGAAGCCCAGCCGCGCGAACTGCGGGTTGCCCTCGGGCGCGTCGACGCGCGGATCGGCGAACTTCCGCCGGTACCACATCGGCCCGAAGAAGTCCGAGAGCTCCTGGTCGTAGCCGAAGTTGTCCGGCACGACGACCTTGCGCCACTCGCCGGTGTCGCCCGCGCGCCGCTCCCAGCGGCCGCCGAGCTCGATCACGATGCGGCCGCTTCCGGCCGGCCGGCTCTCGGCTTCCGGCACGGTGGCCCAGTCGAGGCTCGGCGCCCGGGCGATCGCGGCGAAGTCGGACGTCTCGGCGACGCGCGCAGGACCGGGGCGCGGGCGTTCGGCCGGGGTGAGCTTCATCGCTCGTCCACGGCCGGAACCGGGTCGATGGGCCCGGCGCCCGCCACCGCGCGGACGACGAACGCCTGGGACTCGAGGCCCGTCCGCTCCCGGTACTCGCCGATGGTCAACGCGGCGCAGTGGTCGGCGTGGTTCCGCTGGACCAGTGCCACGACGCAGCCCCCGAAGCCGGCCCCGGTGAGCCTCGCGCCGATCGCGCCGTGCCCGACCAGGAGCTCGACGAGCAGGTCGAGCTCCGGGGTGGAGACCGCGTAGTCGTCGCGCAGGCTCGCGTGACTCGCGAGGAGCAGCGGGCCGAGCCGGTTGATGTCCCCTTCGGCGAGCGCGGCAACGAAGTCGAGCACGCGTTGGTTCTCGGTCACGACATGGCGGGCGATGGGGTCGTCGGCGACCTGCTCGTAGGTCGCATCGCGCAGCGTCGCGAGCCCGAGGCGAGCGGCGGCCGCTTCGCAGGCTTTCCTCCGATCCGTGTACTCGCTCCCCGCGAGGGTGCGCGCGAGGCCCGAATGCGCGACCAGCACCGCGAACCGGCTCGGCAGCGGTACGGGCGTGACGGCGAGCGAGCGGCAGTCGAGGAGCACCGCGTGATCCGCGACGCCGAAGAGCGAGCACAGCTGGTCCATCAACCCACCCGGCACTCCGGTTGCGAGCACCTCGGCGTGCAGCGCGGCGCGGGCGACGTCACGACGGTCGGCGAGCGCGAGCGCGCCGGCCTCCGCGAGCGTGAGGGTGAGGGCGACGGACAGCGCCGAGCTGGACGACAGCCCGGATCCGACCGGCACGCTCGAAGTGACCGTGCCCTCGAAGCCCACCGGTGCCCGGCCGAGCTCGGCGAGCGCGCGGACTGCGCCGGCGACCAAGCGCCCCCATTGCGGCTCGATCGCCGCCGGGTCGTCACTGCCGTCGGCCGCCACGTCCACGACGCCGGGGAGCTGGCCCGAGCGCACCACGACCCGGCCGTCGGTCCGGGGCTCGCCCGCCACCCGGCACTCCCGGTCGATCGCCAGCGGGAGGCAGAACCCGTCGTTGTAGTCGGTGTGGTCGCCGATCAGATTGACCCGCCCCGGCGCCCGCACCCCGATCACGGCGGCACTCTACGGTTCCTGCGTCCGCCGGTCTTTGCTGCCCCGCCCGACCTGACGTCAAGTCCGGCGCCGAGTGGTCGATACTGGGGGCTATGACTCGTATGCAGAGGTCGTGGGCGCTGGCCAAGGCCAGCTGGGCAGTGTTGAAGTCCGAGAAGGGCCTGGTCTGGCTACCGGTCCTGTCGTTCCTGGCGTCGTTGGTCGTCGCCGGGATCTTCGGGCTCGCGATCTGGGCCACGGTCGGCAAGGACACCGGGGTCGGCGGACAGAGCGGGTACTCGACGAACGTCGCCACGTGGGTGCTCGGCGCCTGCATGTACCTCGGCATCGCGTTCTCGCAGACCTACTTCCTCGCCGCGCTCTGCGCCGGTGCGAACGACCGCCTGCAGGGTCGCGACACCACCATCGGCAGCGCGCTCGCGGTGGCGAACTCGCGCCTGCACCGCTTGCTCCCGTGGGCGATCGTCTCGGCCACCGTATCGATGATCATCCAGGCGATCGAGGAGCGCTTCGGGTTCCTCGGGCAGATCATCGGCAGTCTGATCGGCGCGGCGTGGAACGTCGTCACGTTCCTCACCATCCCGATCATCGTCTTCGAGGACCTCGGCCCGCTCAACGCGCTGAAGCGTTCGGGCACGCTGCTGAAGAAGACCTGGGGCGAGAACCTGATGGCGCAGATCGGGCTCGGCATCATCGGGCTGGTCGCGTTCCTCCCCGGCATCCTCGTCCTGGCCCTCGGCTTCTCGAGCGGGATCGGCGCGGTGACGGTGCTCGCGGTGGCGGTCGGCGCCGTCTACCTCGCGATCGCGGCGTCGGTGATCTCGGCGCTGAGTGGCATCTACCGCACCGCGCTCTACCGCTACGCGGTCGACGGCCAGGTGCCGGCGGCATTCGCGAGCACGGACATGGAGCACGCCTTCGGTGCCCGCAAGAGCAACCGCAGCGGCTTCGGCGGCGGGTTTGCCGGCCCGTCCAGCAACTAGCGCAGCTCGCGTCGGTCAGGCGTCGCGCAGCGCCTCGGCGGCGGCTTCGGGTGCCACCGGGTTCCCGAACGTCCCGCTCCCGGTCTCGCCGGAGGCCACGTAACGCTGCGCGTGGGCCGACCGCAGTGGTGGCGCGAAGTGCACGTGGACGTGCACGCCGTGATGCACCCACATGAGATACGGCAGCTCGCGGTCGAAGAGGCGGTCGTAGCGGCCGACCAGGTCGACGAGTGCCGAGGCGAGACCGTCGCGCGACGTGTCACCGAGCTCAGGGAGCCCCGCATGATGCTCGAGCGGGGCGACGATCGCGCCGTACGGGTAGCCGGACGCGAACGGTACGTACGTGATCCAGCCACCGCCGTCATGCACCACGCGCGCGCCATCGGCCCGCTCGTCACGAGTCGAGGTGCAGACCGTGCAGCCGTGCTCGGCCGCCACCGCGGCTTCACGTCGCGGTACCGGTGGCACGAAGGGGAACGCGTAGATCTGGCCGTGCGGGTGCGGGATGGTCGCGCCCACGAGCACGCCGCGGTTCTCGAACACGAGGACGTATTCGATCTCGGGGCGGGCCAGCAGCGCGGCGGTGCGCTCGGCCCAGAGGTCGACGACGCGGCGCGCGCCATCGGCGCCGATCGTCGCCAACGAACCGGCGTGGTCGGGCGAGTAGAGGACGACCTCGGCCGCGCCGCGCGCGGGCAGTGACACGAAGCCGGTTGCATCGGCGGGCGCGCCCTCCGCATCGAGTGGTGCGCCGGGGGTGAAGACCGGCCACCGGTTGGTGAACGCCCGGACGGTGTACGGCTCGGGTGCCTCGAGCCCACCGACGCAGAACGGGCATGATGCCGGCGCGCCGGTCCCTTCCGGCGCGAGGTTCGGACGATCCTGGCGGGCGGCGACGATCGTCACCCATTCCCGGGTCAGCGGATCGAGGCGCAGCTCGTTCTCGCCGAGACCAGGTTCGGGAGCGGTCACGCGAGCTGCGGGAGCACCTCGGCGGCGAAGCGGTCGAGGCCCTCGACGTCGAACGGCGCGCGCATCGCGAGGATGAGCCACTCGGCACCGGCGTCGCGGTACGCGCCGACGCGGTCGACGATCTCCGGGACGCTCCCCATCAGAACGCCCGGGCGCACGAACTCGGCGATGTTCCCGAACTGGGCTTCGAGGTCGCCGTCGCGCCACGCGATCCCGACGTTCACGGTCCGCGTGACCTCCGCCGGGTCGCGGCCGGCATCGTCACAGTGGCGCGCGAGGATCTCGACCTTCCGTCTGTAGTCCTCCGGCCCGATGAAGGCCACGTTCCACCCGTCCGCGTGACGGGCCGCGGTGCGCAGCGTCACCTTCTCGCCGCCGCCACCGATCCACAGCGGGAGCCGCGCCTGCACCGGTTTCGGCTCGCAGCGCGCGTCGGTGAGCGTGAAGTGCTCACCGTCGAAGTTGGTCACGTCCTGGGTGAGCAGCCCGCGCACGCATTGGATCGCCTCTTCGACCTGGCGCAGGCGGACCGGCGCGGCCGGGAAGTCGATCCCGTACGCTCGGTACTCCTCGGCCAGCCACCCGCCGCCGAGACCGAGCGTGACCCGCCCGCCGGACAGCTGGTCGATCGTCGCCATCGCGTTCGCCAGCACCGCGGGGTGCCGGTAGCCGACCGAGTACACGAGGCTGCCGCAGCGAACGCGTGACGTGGTCGCCGCGAGCGCCGCGTGGGTCGCAACCGCCTCCAGGCAATTCGGGTTCCCCGTGCCGTCGGCCGCGTAGAAGTGGTCCCAGATCGAGATCCAGTCGAAGCCGAGATCCTCGATGCGCCGCCACAGATCCTGGAGCTCGCGGATGCTCGTGTTCTGCAGGCCCGTGTGCACGCCGAACTTCACGCGCCGGACCCTATCGAAACGAGCGCGGCCGGCCCTTCCGAGTGAGCGCGGACCGCGCCCTCCCCTACAGTGGGCCCATGCTCGAAGTCGAACAGTGGCCGGCGCTGCGCGAGCCCGTGATGCTGATCGCGCTCACCGGTTGGGTCGACGGAGGTCTCGCGGGTACCGGCGCGCTGGCCGCGGTCGCGGAAGCGCTCGAGTCGCCCCGCAAGTTCGCGTCGATCGATCTCGCGGACCTGCTCGACCTGCAGCAGACCCGGCCGTCGGTGAAGCTCGTGGACGGCGTGACGCGCCAGATCGAGTGGCCGTCCATCGATCTCGTGGCCGGGCACGCCGGCTGCGACGTCGTCATCGTCGCGGGCCCCGAGCCCTCCGTCCGCTGGCGGGACGTCACGTCCGAGATCGTCCAGGTCGCGCAGCGGCTGGACGTGAATCTCGCGGTGACGCTGGGCGGCATGCCGGCGCCCGTCTCGCACCGCCGGCCGGTGCCCGTGCTCGCCACCGCCTCCAGTCACTCGATGGCGCAAGAGGTCGGCGCGTTGCGCGCGGACTACCTCGGCCCGACCGGCGCCCAGACCGTCCTCCAGGTCGCGCTCGGCGAGGCCGGCATCCGCACGGTGGGGTTCTGGGCCCAGGTCCCGCACTACGTCGCGGCCACGCCGTCACCCCCGGCGATCCGCGCCCTGCTCGAGCGGCTGCGCGAGGTCGCGGGCCTGACGGTGGACCTGCACGCGCTGGACGAGCAGAGCGACGCGTACCTCGAGCGGGTCGAGGAAGGCCTGAGCGAGCGGCCGGATGTCGCGGACATGGTGCGCCAGCTCGAGACCGCGACCGGCGAGGAAGAAGCGGTGTCGGGTGAGGATCTCGCCCGCGAGATCGAGCGGTTCCTGCGCGACGAGCGCTGATTCAGACCAACGTGCAAAGGAGACCACGGGTGAGTGTCGTCAAGATCAACGCGATCACGGTGGAGCCGGAGCGGGCCGAGGAGCTGGTCAAACGGTTCGCGGCCCGGGCCGGTGAGGTCGGTGGCATGGCGGGTTTCGAGGCGTTCGAGCTGCTGCGCCCCAACGACGATCGCAACCAGTTCCTCGTCTACACCCGGTGGCGGTCCGAGGAGGACTTCCAGGCCTGGGTGAACAGCCCCGCGTTCGGCCACGGCCACAAGGCCCATGCGAGCGACGGTCCGGTGAGCACGCACGCCGAGCTGTGGAGCTTCGACGTCGCCCAGCACGAACGGGCTGCGGCGGACTCCTGAGCGATGACTGACGCTCTCACCAAGCTGACCGGCCCGGGTGGGCCCTTCGAGATCGTCGTCGAGGATGTCCTCGGCGTTCCGCTCCAGGTGTACCGCGAGCGACTCGGATCGATGCGCGATCTGGTCGCGCGCACCGAAGGGCGCGGCGACCTGGACTGGATCGTGCAGGGCGACCGGCGGCTCAGCTACGGCGAGCACACCGCGCTCGTGCGCCGCGCCGCCACCGCACTACAGGAGCTCGGCGTGCAGCCGGGCGATCGGGTCGCGGTCCTCTCGGCCAACAACATCGAGTGGGTCGTGATGTTCTGGGCCTGCGCGGTGGTCGGCGCCGCCTGCGTTCCGCTCAATGCCTGGTGGAAAGCGGAGGAGCTCGAGTTCGCGCTCCGCGACTCGGGTGCCCGGGTGCTCTTCTGCGATCCCAAGCGATGGGCCGTCGTGCGCGACGTGGTAGCGATGCTCGCCGAGCTCGAACATGTCTTCGTCACGGATCTCGATGCGCCGGACGGGCCCGCCCGTCCGGCCGCCGAGCTGCTGGAGGCCGACGATCCCGGCGCACTCCCGGATGCTGCCGTGGACGAGGACGACCTGCTCGCGATCCTCTACACCTCCGGGACCACCGGGAAGCCGAAGGGTGCCACGATCACGCACCGCCAGGCCATCGCGAACCTGCAGAACCTCATGTGCCTGGGCGCGATCGCGGCCGCGCAGGGCGCGGCGGCACCGCGGACCGACATCCAGACCGCGTACCTCCTCGTCGTCCCGCTCTTCCATGTCACCGGCGCGCTCTCGACGATGATCCCTGCGTTTGCCGGGGGCGCGAAGCTCGTCCTCATGCCGCCGGGGAAGTTCGATCCCGACGCGGCCATGGCGGTGATCGAGCGGGAGCGGGTCACGAGCATCGGCGGGGTGCCGACCGTGATGTGGCGCATCGTCGAGGCCGAGTCGTTCGGCCGGTACGACCTCTCGTCGGTCAGCCGTATCGGGTACGGGGGTGCGCCGGCCGCGCCGGAGCTCGTCGAGCGCATCAAGGTCGCGTTCCCGCAGGTGCGCGACACGTTGTCGACCGCGTACGGCCTGACCGAGACCGCGTCGGTCGCGACGTCGAACGCGGGTGCGGGCTACTTCTCGCATCCCGGCTCGGTGGGGCGGGCCGCACCGACGGTCGAGATTCAGGTGGTCGACCTCGACGACGCGCCGGTGCCCGTCGGCGAGAACGGTGAGATCGTCCTGCGGGGTCCCACGATCATGAGCCGGGGCTACTGGAACCGTCCCGACGCGACCGATGCCGCGACACTCCCCGGCGGCTGGTTCCGCAGTGGCGACATCGGCTACCTGGACGAGGACGGGTACCTGTACCTCGTGGACCGCGCGAAGGACATGATCATCCGCGCCGGTGAGAACGTGTACTGCGTCGAGATCGAGCACGTGCTGGCCGAGCATCCGGACGTCCTCGACGTGGCGGTCGTCGGCGTACCGCACCGCGAGCTCGGCGAAGAGGTCAAAGCCGTCGTGCAGCTGCGGCGGGGCGCCGCGACCACGGCGGAGGACCTCCGGGCGTACTGCGGCCAGCGGCTGGCGTCCTTCAAGGTGCCCGAGTACGTGGACGTGCGGGCCGAGCCCCTCCCGCGCAATCCCGCGGGCAAGGTGCTGAAGAGCGTGCTGCGGGAGGGGAGCGACGCGTCCGCGTTCGCCACCAGCGGCAGCGACGACTCCGCTCTCTAGCGCCGTGGAGACCCTCTTCAAGATCCACAGGACGTTCGCCTGGTACGCGATCGGTCTCAATGCCGCCGCCGGGATCTACATGCTCGCGGCGTGGCGCTTCAAGGCCCTCCGTGGGCGCCCGGTGTGGATCGCGACCATCGTCGCCGAGGTCGCGATCCTGATCCAGGTGCTCCTCGGCACGATCCTCGTCGCCGGTGACGAGAGCTACCGCAAGGCCGTGCCGCGGTTCCACATGTTCTACGGCTTCCTCGTCTTCATCACGATCGGCCTCCTGTACCAGTACCGCAGCCAGATGAAGGGCCGCCAGGAGCTGCTCTACGGTCTCGGCGGCCTGTTCATCATGGGCCTGGGAATCCGCGCGGTCCTCCAGGTGACGTCGTGAGCCGGACGCGCGTGATGGTGGTGTTCGGTGGACGATCCGCGGAGCACGACGTGTCCCGTGCGACCGCGGTCGCCGTCGCCCGCGCGCTGGACCCGGAGCGCTACGAGGTGATCCCCGTCGCGATCACGCGCGAAGGGCGCTGGCTGATGGCCGACGCCGCCCGCGAGCTGATCGCGCACGACCCCGCCACCTTGCCCGCCGCGTTCGACGTCGAGGGTTCGCAGCTCGAGCAGCTGGGGAGCGTGGTCGCGCGGCCGGGGAGCGGCGGACTCGGCGTGGACGTCGTCTTCCCGCTGCTCCACGGCCCGTACGGCGAGGACGGCACGATCCAGGGGCTCCTCGAGCTCGCCGACCTCCCGTACGTCGGCTCCGGTGTCCTCGGCTCCGCGGTCGGCTTGGACAAGGTGATGATGAAGCGGGCGTTCGCCGCGTGCGGGTTGCCCCAGGGGGCCTACCTTGCGCTGCGCGACGGCGAGGACCGCGAGGCGTTTGCCGATCGGGTCGAGGCCGAGCTCGAGCTCCCGTGCTTCGTCAAGCCGGCGAACATGGGATCGTCCGTCGGCGTGTCGAAGGCGCACGATCGCGTGGAGCTCGCGGCCGCGATCGACCTCGCGCTCGAGTTCGACGAGTGGATCGTCGCCGAGGAGGCCGTCGTGGGGCGCGAGATCGAGGTCGCGGTGCTCGGTGACGCGCCCGCCACGACCTCGCTGCCCGGTGAGGTCGTGCCCGCGGCCGAGTTCTACACGTACGAGGACAAGTACGAGGACGATGCCGCCGAGCTGCTCGCGCCCGCGCCACTCGACGAGAAGCAGACCGCGACGGTGCGCGCGCTGGCGGTGCGTGCGTTCGAGGCGTGTCGCGCCGAAGCGATGGCCCGGGTGGACTTCTTCCTCGAGGAGCCCGGCCGTGGCTTCCTCGTCAACGAGATCAACACGATCCCCGGTTTCACCCCGATCTCGATGTACCCGCGGCTGTGGGAGGTCTCCGGCCTGCCCTACCCCGACCTGCTCGAGCGGCTCATCGACCTGGCCATCGAGCGGCACGCCCGCCGAACCGAGCGCGCCGGCCGTCCCCGCAGCTAGAGGGAGCACGCCCACGCCCCAACCCCGTGTTCTGGCGTCGTTTCTTCACCCCGACGCCCCAACGGTGAAGAAACGACGCCCAAAGGTGGGTGGGGGGGTGGGTGGGGGACTACCACCACACGACCGGGCCGGGGAGGGGGCGGGGGATGCCCTCGACGGCCAGGATCTTAGAGA
>JBBSAM010000049.1:0-21059 GCA_038252255.1 Acidimicrobiia bacterium
CAGCGCAGCCCCCGGGGGGCGGACCGACGTGAACTCACCACCCGCGTAGACCACGTTGTTCCCCGCGTCGAGCGCCCAGACCGTGTTGTTGGTCTGCCACATCGGCGACCCCACCGCACTCAACGGCTGGTCGTTCACCACCACCGCGCCCGCCGGGCCGACCTCGGCCACCCCGACCAGTCCCGCAGCCAGCAGCACCCCGGCGAGGGCGGCCGCGAACGTCCGAAAGCCCCGTGTTCTCGCAGTCAACGCTTGATCCCTCTGTTGCTTTTGTGACCTCCAGTGTGGGGAGCCGAGGGCAGTTCGTAAATAGGTTGAACGGTTCTAAAACGGTTAAATAGGTCGGTAGGCCCAGGTGGAAGCCGGGTCCGCGTGGGGGGCAGGCGAGCGCGCGGCGGCTGTGACGTGGCTCACGCGCGGAACGAGCGCTCGAGCCGCGTCCGGCCCCCGTCAGCTCCGGCGGGATCGCCACGCATCGCAGCGGAACGCCACGTCGACGGTCACGTCGCCTTCGATCCCCAGCAGCTCGCGCAGGAGTCGACGGGCTTCGGCGATCACGCGCTCGCGCTGGTCTTCGCCCATGGTGATGATCCAGCTGAGCGTGCCGAGCAGTCCGATCAGCTCGTCCGCGTCGAGGGCAACATCCCACGTGAACGCCGCGTGCTCCGGTTGCCCGAACGGGACTCCGGGAGGGATCTCGAGCTCGAACGTCGCGCCGAGCACGTCGCCCGCGATCAGGCTCGCAAGCTCACCACCGGGCGCGCCGCCGCGGTCCGAATCGCGTGGCGACCGGCCGGCGAGCAGATCTCGGGCCCGGGTCAGGAACGGGCCTTCGGGATCGGGCCCCGACCAGAGCGCCGCAAGGATCCCACCCGGCACCAGGACGCGGCCCACCTCCGTGAGCGTCGGAATCGGGTCCATCCAATGCCACGACGAGGAGGCGAGCACCGCGTCGACCGAGCCGTCCGGCAGGGGTATGGACTCGCCCCGGCCCGTGACCGCGTCGGCGCGCGGCACCGCTGCGGCGAGGATCGCGCGCATGCGGTCGTCGGGCTCGACCGCGATCACCTCGCCGGCCCGATCGGTCAGGAGCCTGGTCAACGCGCCGGTCCCGGCGCCGAGGTCGACGACCCGGCCCGCGCGCTCCGGGAGGATCCACTCCACCGCGCTGACCGGTGGCCCGGGCCGGTACCGCTCGTAGTGCGAGGCCACCTCGCCGAAGCTCCCCGCGCGCCGTGCCTTCTCCTCGGGCGCGACGCGCGACAGGGACGGGTTGCCGTTGGTCGGGTCGGTGCCGGTCACCAGTCGAAACCTCTTCGAGTCGTCGGCCCTTCGCTACTTCTTCAGGAGGTAGTACACCTCGGTCTCGAGCTGCTCGGGATCCTCGCGCCAGTCGCCGTAGACCTCCCACCGCGGGCCGGCGAGCAGATGCCCGTTCGCATCGCACCAGCTGTGGATCGTCTGGTGCGCGGAGCCGAGGCGATCGTAGGGACCGCGGTGCACGAGCATCGCAGCCTCCCCGGCCGGGAGGACCGAAGCGGTCACTGGTCCGGCGGGTGGGAATGCGCCGCTCACCTCGACACCGACCTCGACGTTCGGAACGTCGTCGTTGTACACCATGACGTTGTGGCCTTCTTGTCTGATGCCGCTCGTCTTCAAGAACGCATAGACCTGATCGAGGAGCTGCGTCCACAAGGAGGGGAACTCGACCCACGTCGTCGCTCGGGCCACGACCGCCGTCGGTCGCGGGCTCGTCGTCACCACCTGAATCTCGGGACTCACGATCGCTCCTACAAGCCGCCGATGTGCCTTCGGATCCACCAGGCACGGTGAGCCTCGCGCGCGCCGCGAGCTCGAGGTCATGGGACGCCGAGGCAGTCACTCGCCGCGCGCAAGGCCGCCACGAGGACTCCCGAAGCTTGCGGCGGCGAAACGCGCCGTTTTCATTCGTGCGAACAGCTTCGAACCGGCTCGGCCATGTCTGACGCTCAGCGCCGGTTCACGCGCGGAGCGGGGCAAAGGCACGCACGGTGATCAGCCGGGGCGCGGTCGCCGCGCCTTGTCACAGGATCCGCGCTCGTCCCGCGCATGAACGCGATAGAGCCAGCCCATTCTCATTAACGGAACAACGTTTCAGGCTGGTTACCCAAGGGAGAAACCACGAGATGCTTCGCAAATTCGCACTGAGCGCTTCGGCGCTTGCATTGATGGTTGGGGGCCTCGCCGTAACGGCTGGTCCCGCTTACGCCAAGAAGGCCGTGTTGAGCGGAACGCTGACGTGCAACACCTCGTCGCACACCACGTTCGGCCCGTCGCTGGTATTGACCATCCCCAACAAGAAAGAGGCGTACACCAAGAACGGCAAGTTCCATGCGGCCAAGCCGGGCAAGGACCACAAGACCAAGATCACCACGCACACGGTCCTGAGCAATTGCACCGGATCCGAGCCGACCAGCGGCGCGATCCCGCCGACCGGCGGCACCACCGACACGAAGACGAAGAACCCGTCGCGGCTGTGCACCAACCAGGGCAACGTCCCGCCGGGCAAGACCAAGACCGCGCTCACGGGTGGTTCCGGTGGCAAGTTCAAGGAGGCCGGCGGTTCGTCGACGTCCTTCGTTGACAACGGCACCCCGAACAACCACGCGGACGACATCCCGCTGCCGACGACCCAGGCCGCGTTGATCTCGCTGCTGGGCACGAACGGTGGCGACCAGCTGTACATCCTCGGTACGGGTGGCCACAGCACCGGTAAGTCGTACCTGAACAAGCCGCTGAGCTCGGTGAGCCACTCGCCGGGTCTGCTGGCCAAGTTCAACGCTTGTGTCAGCTCCGCTGGACTGGCCGCGATCGACACCACGGGCACGACCACCATCGGCTAGACGCGTCAAGAAAGCACGATCCCTCGACGGCTGTTCGAGGGTGCACCTGAACCGCCAAGAGGCGGGGCCCCCAGGGCCCCGCCTCTTCGCGTACGCAGGTCACCCCGCCGGCCTCGATGAGCGCACGGTCGCGAGCGGCCGGCCGATGCCTAGGCCGATTCCGGACATGAGATAGGCCGGATCCCGCCCACGAATACGGCATCGTCCCGATGTGCCCGGGTACCTCAGATGCTCATGCTCATGGGCATGGAGAACCTTGATCTCATCCAGCTCGTCAATGACCATCGAGCCGAGCGGGAAGCGGATGCTCAGGAGCACCGGCTGGCCAAGCAGCACGGCCAGCCGGCGCCGGGTCAGCCCCGCCTGCGCTACGTGCGCCCGCACCGGACCGTCACCACCCCGCGTCATTCCCTCGCCCGAGGTTGATCCCATCGCCTTACGCTTCGGGGATGCTCGTCGGGCGACCCGGACTCTCACCCGAGATGGTCGGCCGGGCCGATGAGCTCGACCGCCTCGCCCGCCTCGTCGACGCCGACCAGTCCCCGGCTGTAGCACTGGTCGGCGGCGAGGCGGGGGTGGGCAAGACCCGCCTCGTCCGCGAGCTCGTCGACCGGTTGCCGCCCGGCACGGTCGTGCACGCCGGCCAGGCCGATCCCGGCTCCCTCGGGCGCCCCTTCGAGCTGCTCTTCGATGCGCTCGCAACCGGGCACGCCAAGGAAGACGAGCGTCTCGCCCTCCTCTCCGATCCGGACCGCCCGGCCGACGAGCGCCTGCGCCTCGGGCTGGAGGTGGTGCGCGACCTGACGGCCCGCACCCCGAGCGTCGTCGTGTTCGACGACCTCCACTGGGCCGACTCCGAGAGCGTCGCCCTCTTCGAGCGGCTCGCCGAGCAGGGGAGCGGGCCCGTGCTCCTCGTCGGCACCTACCGCCCCGACGCGTTGCACCGCCGGCACCCGACGGCGGAGATGCTTCCCCGGCTCGAGCGCCGGCACGCGGTCACGCACCTCCGGCTG
This sequence comes from Acidimicrobiia bacterium, assembly GCA_038252255.1. Taxonomy (GTDB): domain Bacteria; phylum Actinomycetota; class Acidimicrobiia; order IMCC26256; family JAENVU01; genus Chersky-806. Next base: position 3,896 of record JBBSAM010000049.1, read on the forward strand.
GATCGCCTCTCGCTCCCCCAGGTCGGCGCATTTCTTGGTGCGGTCTACGGGCGGGAACCGTCGTACCGGGTGGTCGAGGCCCTGCACGCCCGCACCGGGGGCAACCCGTTCTTCCTCGAAGAGCTCCTGGCGGCCGCGCGCCAGGACGATCCCGACGAGCTCATCCGCCAGGAGCTCCCCTGGAACCTCGCCGAGCTCGTCCGGACCCAGCTCGACGACCTGGCGAGCGAGAAGCGCGGCGTGCTCGAGACCGCCGCGGTGCTCGGTGTCACGCGAGTGAGCTTCGACGTCCTCGCCGCGGTCTCCGGCCTCTCCGAGGACGAGCTCATCCGGATCCTGCGCGACCTCGTCGCGCGCGGGCTGCTCATCGAGGCGGAGGCCGATGCCTTCTCCTTCCGCCATGCGTTGGCTCGCGAAGCGATCGAGTCCGATCTGCTCGGGCGCGAACGGCGCCGCCTCCATCAGGCCGCGCTCGACGCGCTCTGCGACATGCGGAGCGACGACTACGCCGCCATCGCCGACCACGCGTACGGCGCCGGGCAGCTCGACGACATGGTCGAGGCGGCACGAGAGGGCGCCCGCCGGTCCTTGCACTCGGGCTCCACGTACCAGGCGCTCCAGCTCGCCGAGCTCGGGCTGACGGAGTTCCCCGACGATCCCGAGCTGCTCGGACTCGCAAGCCGGGCCGCGTGGATGAGCGGCCTGCTCACGGACGCGCGCAGCTTCACCGGGCGCAGCCTCGAGTGCGCCCGGCGCGCCGGCGACCTCGAAGCCGAGTCGGCGGCCCTACGGCTCACGTGCCGGCTGGACCACGATCTCAGTGACGCGCCCTCGATCACCACCAACACCGCCGCGCTGGCGGAGCTAGTGGAGCGGCTCGAGGAAGAGGAGGAGCAGGCTCGGGCGTGCGCGGTGCTCGCGGAGATGTGCATGCTGCGTGACGACCTTCCCGGCGTCACGAAGTGGGCGGATCGTGCGGTGGAGCTGGCGGACCGCCTGGGTCTGCCCGAGGTACGCGCCCACGCCCAGATCGAGCGCGGCTCCGCCTACATGAACGACGCCGAGCTCTATCCCGAGGGCGCGGTCCTGCTGGCCCGTGCGGTCGAAGATGCCGCGGCACTGAGCCAGTGGGTCATCGTGGCTCGCGGGCTCAACAACCTGGCGCGGGGCGACTACTACCGGCCCGAGGCGGACGAGGCGCGCTCGCTGCTCGTGCGGATGCGTGAGGCGACGGAGCGGGCCGGGTTCTACCTGTTCGCGGGCAGCTACTGGGACGGCCTCGCCGACCTCGCCGAGTGGGAAGGCGATCTCGGCGCCGCGCTGACGCACGTCGACGAGGCACTCCGCGCGCAACGCCAGTCCTCGGGCAGCAAGCCGACGTTCTGGTACCGGGCGCACGCAGCGGGGCTCGCGCTCGAAGCCGGTGAGGTGGACCGCGCCGAGGCGATCTTCGCGACGGTGGACCCGGCGCTCGGGAGCAAGGTGATGTGGTGGTGCGGGCTCGGGCTCCACATCGCGGCGATACGCCGGGACCACCCGGCCGTCCGCCACTTCGGCGGCGCGCTGGTCGAGGCCGCGGCGAGCCGCCACGGCATCGATCCGCAGCTCGTGCACGACCTGGTGCGGGCGATGCTGATCGGTGGGATCCCGCATCACGAGGTGCACGAGATGTTCGATCTGCTCCCGGTCGGATTCGGGCACGTCTCCTTGGAGGACGACCCGTACCGGATGTTGGCGCGCGCCGAGCTGCTCGAAGCACGTGGCGACGCGGAGCTCGCGCTGCGCGACTACGAGGCGGCGATCGCCCGGGCGGGCGACCAGGTCCGCCCCGCGGCGCTCGGGACCGCGCACGTCGGCGCGGGCCGCAGCCTGGTCGCGCTCCACCGGCTGGACGAAGCCAAGGAGCACGCGGCCATAGCGGCACACCTGCTCGAACGCTGGGGCGGCACCAGGGTCGAGGAGCTGGCGGCGCTCCAACGCCGGCTCGGCGGCGGCGAGACGGTCGAAGGTCCGGCCGAGCTCACGCCGCGCGAGCGTGAGGTCGTCACCCTGCTGGCCGAAGGGCTGACGAACGGTGAGCTCGCGACCCGGCTGTTCATCTCACCGAAGACGGCGTCGGTGCACGTGTCGAACATCCTGGCCAAGCTGCAGATGACGAGCCGGGCCGAGATCGCCGCGTACTCGGTGCGTTCGGGGCTGGCCGACGCCTGAGACCGCATGCCGGCCCGGGGATCGGTCAGGCGGGGTCGAGCACCACCACGGGGATCACCCGGTCGGTCTTCTCCTGGTAGCCGTCGTACGGGGGCCAGACCGCGGCCGCCTTCTTCCACCACTCGGCCCGCTCGTCTCCCTCGACGATGCGCGCGGTGTAGTCCTTCACCTCGGTGCCGTCCTGCAGGCTGACGTGCGGGTCGGCCTCGATGTTGAGGTACCAGACCGGGTGCTTGGGCGCGCCGCCGAGCGACGCGACCACTGCGTACCGATCGCCGTCGTTCACCCGCATCAACGGGGTCTTGCGCACCGCGCCGCTGTGCCGGCCGCGGGTCCAGAGGACGATGCACGGCTGCCCTTCGAGCTCGTTGCCTTCGGCGCCGCCGGACTCCTCGAAGAGCTTCACCTGGTCGGCGATCGGCGGCCACGGGCTCGGTTCGTACGTTCCTTCGAGTGCCATGTGCTCCTTCCTATCTCTTCGTGCCGGCGCCGACCAACCGGGCCGCGGCGTTCGTCACATCAGACGGAGAGGGGAGCTCCGGCTTCGACCGGAGGCTTGCGCGCACCTTCCGCGAATGCCTCGAGGAGCTGGGCGTTGAACGCGGGGATGTCGTCGGGCTTTCGGCTGCTGACGAGTCCGCGATCCACCCGAACCTCCTCGTCCACCCAGGTCGCACCGGCGTTGCGCAGGTCGGTCTGCAGGCTGGGCCAGGACGTCATTGTCCGGCCGCGGACCGCATCGGCCTCGATCAGGATCCACGACCCGTGGCAGATCACCGCGATCGGCAATCCGGTGGCGACCACGTCCTTCACGAAGCGAACCGCGTGGTCGTCGGTCCGGAGCGCATCGGCGTTGGCGACGCCGCCGGGCAACATCAACCCGTCGTAGTCCGCGGCCGAGACGGCCGCGGTCGTGCGGTCCACCGGGAAGCGATCGGCCCGGTCGAGATGGTGAAACGCCTGAACCTCGCCCGCCTCGGGCGCGATCAGCACAGCGGTCGCGCCCGCGTCGGTGACCGCCTGCCACGGCTCTTCGAGCTCGGCCTGCTCGACGCCCTCGTTCGCGGTGAGAAAAGCGATTCTCTTGCCTTCCAACCGTCCACCCATCGGAGATCCTCCTCGTTCGGGAAAGCCTCCAGGTGGTACCCATCTCCGGCGGGCGCGAATCACCGACGCGTCCTTGCGCACCCGGCCGTCGGTGGCCCACACTGCAGTCGGTCCGCACCACGTGGACGCGAGAGCTGGCAGGAGGTTCCGTGGTCACCCCGTCGAACCACTGCTCTCGGATCGTCCGGATGTTCTTCGTGCTCGCGTTCGCGCTCGTCGCGCTCAACGTGACGGCGTCGGGTGCCACGGCCGGGGCGTCATCCGGGGGAGGCGTCTCGGCGTCGGTGGTCGGCGGAACGCCCGTCGGCGACCACGACTTCCCGTCGCTCGCCGCGATCATGGTTCACTTCCCCGAGATCCCGGCTCGCGACCGGTTGCTCTGCACCGGCACCCTCATCACCCACCGGTGGGTTCTCACCGCCGGCCACTGCGCCGAGGGACTGCTCTTCGGGCCGCCGCTCGAGGTGCAGCTCGCCAACCCGGCGCTCGGCGCTACCGGCGCGCTCACCGTGCGGGTCAACCGCGGGGTCGTGCACCGGGTGTGGCTGAAGCACGGTGTCGGCTACGACATCGCGCTCTTCCACCTGCAGGAGAGCGTCGAGAGCGTTCCGTACTCGCGCCTCGCGATGGCAGCCGACCTGCCGCTGCTGGCCGAGGGCAACACCGCGACGATCGTGGGCTGGGGGCTCACCAAGCGGCTCGGCATCGAGGAGCCGCCGGCCGTCAACGCCCGGATCCCCGTGCGCGCCCGGGCCTCCGATGTCCCCATCGTGGGCGACGCCGCCTGTGCCGCTGTGTTCCGAGACGTTGCCCCTCACTACTTCGTGCCCGCGAGCGATCTGTGCGCCGGGTCCGAAGGGCACAACGTCTGTTATGGCGACAGCGGCGGCCCCATCTACGCCAAGGACCCGCAGGGCCAGCTCGTCCAGATCGGCGTCACGAGCCGCGGGGCCGGCTGCGCGACGAAGATGTTCCCGTCGATCTTCACCGACGTGCGGCGGCTGCACGGTTGGATCCATCGTTGGACGAATCATCCGTGCCCGACCCGGTTCGCCTTCTCGGAGGACCCGGGGTCGCCGGACCAGCGGTTGCTCCCGATCTTCGTCTGCTGAGCGCGGCGTGGAGATCGTCGTCAGCTCGGAAGGGCATTGGCCCGAGGACGTCGAGCGGATCCTGCGGGCGCTGCCTGAGTGGTTCGGCATGGAAGAGCCCGTGCTCGAGTACGTCCGCGACGCGAGCCACCTTCCGAACGTCACTGCGCGCATCGACGATGAGGTCGTCGGTGTCTGCCTGAGCCGGCGGCACAACCCGGTCGCCGCAGAGATCGAGGTGCTTGCGGTGTCCCCCGAGCATCACCGGCAAGGGATCGGCCGGCGCCTGATCGAGCGGATGATTGCAGACCTCACGGCGGAGGGCGTCCGGCTCGTCGAGGTGAAGACGTTCGGGCCATCGGGCGAGTCGGAGGAGTACGAGTGCACTCGCGCGTTCTACGCCGCGCTCGGCTTCCTGCCACTCGAGGAGCGCACCGACATCTGGGGCCCGGAGAACCCCTGCCTCATCTCGGTGAAGCCGCTACCGGAGTGACCGCGGCGGGCATGTCTCGGACCAACCAGCAGGGCGACGGGACCCGGCTGAGCGTGAGATACGGCGCCACCCGCGTGACCGGCGCCACTGACATCGAGCCGCCCCATCGTCTAGACCTCGCCTGTGGAAGCGGGGCGCCAGATCGCCCAGGGCCGGGACGGGGCGATCTACGAGTTCGGGCCGGGCCTCGTGCTGCGCAAGACCTTCGATGGGCGCAGCCTCGAGGGCGAGGCGCGGGTCATGGAGTACGCGGCCTGGCACGGCTACCCGGTACCGGCGGTGCACGAGCTGCGGGCCGGCGGGACCGAGATCGTGATGGAGCGCATCGACGGGCCGGTGATGATGGACGCCATCGGTGGGCGCCCCTGGGCGATGAGGTACTTCGCCCGGATGCTCGCCGACCTGCACGACGCGCTGCACGAGATCCCGGCGCCGGAGTGGCTGCGGCGGCTGCCGGACGGCGGCGACCGGCTCGTGCACCTGGACCTGCACCCCCTCAACGTGATGATGGCGCCACGGGGCCCGGTCGTCATCGACTGGCCCAACGCCGCCGCGGGCGACGGCCTCACCGACGTCGCGAGCACCTACGTGCTGCTGACCTGCCCGAAGATGCCCGCGGCCCGGGCCGTGCAGCTCATGGCCCACCCCGCCCGCCTCGCGCTCGCCCGCGCCTTTGCCCGGCGCCACCGCGGGCCGGAGCTCGACGCCCGGATCGTCACCGCGGCCGAGTGGAAGGCCTTCGACTCGAACATGGACCCCGACGAGGTCGCGAGCTGCTTGCGGATGGCCGGCCGGATGCGCCGCCGGACCGCCGGCTGAGCCGGGTCGAGCCGGAGCGGTGGGACGGTCACCGTGTGTAGCACCCGCATTTTCGGCGCTACCCTGTGCGTTTCGTTTCCGCACGACTCGGGGCTGCGAGGGGGGAGCAAGGCCTTGACCGATCAGCTGGGCTCAGCCATGCGTTCCCCCGGTCGCGACGCCTCGCGCCACCCGTGACCACGACCCTGCCCGACCCGCTCGAGGACGACCAGCCCGAGGAGGCCGTCTCGGTCCCCGCGCCGGTCCCCCTCGCGCCGCCGCCCGAGTACCGGTACCGGCGGGCCTTCCGGTTCCGGAGCTCGCTCTCGGCGCTCTGGCGCTCCCGCGGGATCATCTGGAGCCTGACGCTGCGCGATCTCCGCGCCTCCTACAGCCAGGAGGTGCTCGGGATCGCCTGGGCGCTGCTCGCGCCCCTGACCCTCATGGTGGTCTTCACCTTCATCTCGAACAAGGTCGGCAAGATCCCGACCGGTGGTGTCTGGTACCCGATCTTCGCCTACGTCGGCCTGCTGCCGTGGACGTTCTTCTCGAGCTCCGTGTCGAGCGGCGGCACGAGCCTCGTGGGCAACGCGCTCCTCAACAAGGTCTACGCGCCCCGTGAGGTCTTCCCGATCTCGGACATCATCGGGTCGATCGTCAACGTCATGTGCGCCACGATCGCGCTCGGCGTGCTCTTCCTCATCGACGGGTCGTGGCCGTCGCTCACGTCGTACTGGGCGATCCCGCTCATCGTCATCCTGCTGGTCTTCACCACCGGCGTGACCCTCCTCGTGGCTGGGCTCACCGTGTACCTGCGCGACATGCGCCACGCGTTGCCGCTCATGCTCCAGCTCGGGCTGTTCCTCTCGCCGATCATCTACGGGCTCGACAAGATCCCCCAGCAGTACCGCAACCTCTACGTCGGGATCAATCCGCTGGGCGCCGTCATCGACGGCATGCGGCGCTGCATCCTCTACGACTCGGCACCGAAGGCGAGCTACACGATCATCGCCGCGGTCGTGTCGTGCATCTGGCTCGCGGGTTCCTTCATGGTCTTCAAACGCCTCGAGACCGGCTTCGCCGATGTCAGCTGAGGGCACCGTCAGCGTCGAGCACATCTGGAAGCGCTTCCGGGTCGACCGCGGCCGGCGCCTGCTGCGCGACCACGTGAGCCGGGCGGCCCATGTGCTTCGGCGGCGCGAGCCGACGGACAATCCCTGGCGCTGGGTGCTGCGCGACATCAACTTCGAGGTCGGGCCGGGCGAGTCGGTCGGGATCGTCGGCGCGAACGGTGCCGGCAAGTCGACGCTGCTCAAGATCGTCTCCGGACTCATGTTCCCGCACACCGGCCGCATCCACACCGAAGGTTCGGTCGGCGCGCTGATCGAGGTCATGTCCGGGCTCCACTCGGAGTTGACCGGGCGTGAGAACATCAACATCTACGGCAACCTGCTCGGTCTCGGTCGCAAGCAGGTGGCGGAGCGGTTCGAAGAGATCGTGGCGTTCGCCGAGATCGAGGACGCGATCGACCGGCAGGTGAAGTTCTACTCGAGCGGCATGAAGGTGCGGCTCGGCTTCTCGGTGGCCGCCTTCCTCGAGCCGCAGATCCTCATCGTTGACGAAGTGCTCGCGGTGGGCGACTCGTCGTTCCAGCAGAAGTGCCTGGACCGGATGCGCCACGTCATCCAGAGCGGTACCACGCTGCTGCTCGTCTCGCACGACCTCGCGACGGTCGGCGCCACCGCCACCCGGGGGATCTGGCTCGCCGACGGCACGGTGCAGGCCGACGGCCCGATCGACCAGACGCTCGGCGCGTACCGCCGCGCGATCGAAGCGCGCGCGGAGGCTAACGCCGACGTGAAGGGTCTCGTGCGCGTCACTGGCGTGAGCGCGGAGGGCACCGACGGCCGGCTCGTCACCGTCGCGGAGGACTGCACGATCCGGCTGTCGGTCGAGACGGACCAGGACCGCTCGACGATGCTCTACCTCGGGGTCTCCGAAGGCGCGGCCACGCCGATCTTCGTCGTGCGACACGCGGCCACCCTGCAGGAGGGGAAGACGGATCTCCAGATCGATCTGGACCACCTGCCGCTCCCGCCGCGCCAGTACTTCCTGTGGTTCGGCGCGTACGAGAAGGAGACGAAGGACGAGCTCACGGCGTGGCAGCCCGTCGGGCCGTTCATCGTGTCCGGCCGGCTGCGACTGAACCCGGTGCCGCGGGCGATCGTGCGCCTGTCGCCGGTCTTCGTGGCCGCCCGCTGGTCCAAGGTCCAGTAGCCGTGCCCGGGCCGCGCCTCGTGCTGCTGGTCGGCGCGCCACGATCCGGCACGACATGGCTCCAGTCGATGCTCGGGGCGCACCGCTCCGTCGCGACTCCCCAGGAGACGGACCTCTTCAGCCGCTACGTCAGCCCGCTCGCCGACGCCTGGTCCTGGCAGCTGCGGGGCGGCCCGGACGCGTGGCGGCAGCGCCGCTACAAGGGACTGCCGGCCGTGCTGACGGCCGAGGAGTACACCGCGCTCGTGCGCGGGTTCATCGACGCCGCGCTCGCCGGGATCGCGCGGCTCGAGCCCGGTGCGTCGGTCTTGCTGGAGAAGAGCCCCTCGCACAGCGTCTGCGCCGAAGTGGTCGCGGCGTACGCGCCAGAGGCGCGGGTGATCCATCTGATCCGCGACGGACGCGACGTCGCGGCGTCGCTCGTCGGAGCGGCCGACGGCTGGGGGCGGGGATGGGCGCCGCGCACGCTGAAGGACGCAGCGCGTGCGTGGGTGGAGAACGTTCGGGGCGCGCAGCAGTACCGCAAGCTCGGCTTCGTGTACCACGAGGTGCGCTACGAAGCGCTGGCCGACTCCGATCCGCACGTGCTGCGCGGGGTGCATGCGTTCTGCGGGCTCGACGTGGACGTGGACGAGTGTGCGCGCCTGTACAAGCAGTACGGCCTCGACGCGATGCGTGGCGGAGCCGAAGACCCGATCGTGCTCGGCGGCGAGTTCGCCGAGTACTCGGCTGGGCGCAGTGAGCCGGCGGGCTTCTTCGGCCAGGGAACGGTCGGGGGTTGGCGTGACTGGAGCACGGACGACCTCCTGCTGTTCCGGTCGATCGCCGGTCCGCTGCTCGAGCAGCTGGGCTACGAGCAGGACGGCAAGTGGGCCGCGAGCACACCGCGCGCCTTGACGTATGCGGCGGGGGTCGCGGCGCGGCGTGCCGTTGCCGGCGCGGCGCGGAGGGTGGGAAGGGTGGGCGACCGGGTGGCCCGGGACCTGCCGTGATCATCTCGTTCGAGCACCGGTTCGCGTTCCTCAAGGTCCCGAAGACCGCCGGTACGTCCGTCGAGCTGTACCTCGAGCGGATCGCCGGCGCCGACGCGATCGTCACCCGGATCACGCCACCGGAGCCCGGGCACGAGCCGCGCAACTCGGCGAACTCGGCTCGCAACGTGGCGAACGCGTTGTGGGTGGCGCGCTCGGACCGCGAAGCGCTGCAGCGTACGTGGACCACGGTCCGGAGGCGCCAGAACCTCTTCTACAACCACATGCCGGCGCGCCTCGTGCGGGAACGGATCGGCGCGCGCCGCTGGGAATCGCTCTACCGGTTCTGCTTCGACCGCAACTCGTGGGACAAGTCGATCTCGCGGTACTTCTGGCGGACCCGTCACCTCGCGGCGCGCCCGCCGTTCGACGACTGGGCGCTCGTACCCGGCAACCTCCCGACCGCGAAGCGCGTGTACACGATCGACGGCAAGCTCGCGGTGGACTTCCTCGGCCGCTACGAGTCACTCGCCGAGGACCTCGCCACGGTGATGAAGACGGTCGGGGTCACGACGCCGATGGACCTGCCGCGGGCGAAGAGCACGGTGCGGCCCAAGGGGGCGCGCACGTCGGTAGGCAAGGAGGCCGACGCGGCGATCCGCCAGGCGTTCGCCTGGGAGATCGACTACTTCGGCTTCGAGCGGCCCGAGGGGATCCCGTGGGATCCCGCAGACGTCGAGGAGCCGGCGGAGTGAGCGACCTCGCGGCCAACAGGAAGCTGATCGAGCGCTTCTGGGAGGACATGGGGCGACGCGACTTCGCCGCAGTGCGCACCTACTTCACCGACGACGCGCACTACACCGACGTGCCCGCGCCCGAGGACGGCGCGCGTGGGCCCGACGCGATCGAGGCGCGTCTGCGGCTCGGGATCGAGCCACTCGAGCGGTACGTCCCGCGGCCGGGGACCATGGTGGCCGAGGGCGACACGGTGATCCTCGAGCACTCCGAGGAGTGGCACTGGAACACCGGCGAGCAGGTCGTGCTCCCGTTCGTCTCCGTGTTCGAGCTGCGCGACGGGTTGATCGCGCGCTGGTGGGACTACTGGGACCTCGGCACCCTCATGAACGCGGCCCCCCAATGGTGGATCGACCACATCATGCAGGGCTACCAATAATCCGAAGATCTCCCTCGGCCGAATGGCTTTGATCGGGATGGCTGGGCGGCCGAGGGCGGTTCTCTCCTCAGGCGTCCCAGCGAATCAGGCTTTGGCGTTGCAGGTGATGCCGGCGTTGATGCAGGTCTTCACCAGGCGCCGGAGCTCGGACGGAACCCAGACGTTGAAGAAGTCGGCGTGGCCCGAGAACTGGCCGCCGGATGCGAGCACCGCGGTCGCTCCCCCCGTCGTGGGGTAGCGGACGTTCACACGGATGCGCGGCAGCATCACCGGGTGCGTCGGCGGGCACACCTTGTTCTTGCCGACGTACGCCATGTGGCTGGCGTGATCCGGCGAGTCGAGATGCACGCCGTCCCAGCAGTCCGGGAAGTTGACGTGCAGCGCGAGCGTCCCCATCGGGCAGGTCGGCACCGTGGTCGACGCGGGAACGGTGTTGTCGTCGGCGCAGTCCCAGGACGTGATCTTGATGCCCTGGGGAGCGGTGGCCATCGCGCTGCCGGCGACGATCTTCAGCCCCTTCTTGGGTGTCTTGATCCGGGCGAACGGCTTCCCGTTGCTCGAGTAGTAGACGCTCGCCTGGGTCGGGTTCACGGTCACGCCGTTCACCTTGAGGCTCGGGGTCCAGTACCCGGAGAGGTCGAGCTGGTTCTTGCACGTCGTCGTGCCCTTCTTCATGCTCTTGACCGTCGAGAACGCGTTCGTCGTCCGGTTGCCGAAGAAGTCGTGCGAGTGGCTCGTCCCCGGCGCGTTCGGGTGCACGATCGGGTCGTCGGAGAGGCGGTGCGAGAACGTGCACCGGGTGACGAACCGGGGCTTCATGTCCGTCGGGGTGCCGCCGACATCGTCGGCCCGGGCGACTCCCGCGCCGAGCATCGTGGTGACCGACATGGCGCACAGCAGCGCCGTGATGAATCGAGACCGGGTCTTCATCGTGTTCCCCCCTGGAAGTGACCCGACCAACGTACGGTTGCGCCGTCGCCGAGACAAGGGATCACGCCACTCCTCGTGGTTCCCTAACAATTCGTGGTGGAGATCGGTGGCCCTAGAGTCTCTGCGATGTGCAACCAGGCGTGCCTGGCCTACGGCGAGCACCACCTCGTCGGGGCGGACATCCGCGATCGGAGGGTGATCGAGGTCGGGGCGCGCAACGTCAACGGGTCGCTGCGGGGTTTCGTCGAGGCGCTCGGGCCGGCCCGGTACGTCGGTGTCGACATCGAGTCCGGACCGGGCGTCGACGAGGTCTGCAACGCCGAGGAGCTCGTGACCCGGTTCGGGTCGGAGAGCTTCGACGTCGTGATCTGCACCGAGATGCTCGAGCACGTGCGCGACTGGCGGGTGGTGGTCTCGAACCTCAAGCGGCTCGTCGCGCCGGGCGGTGTCCTGCTCGTCACCACCCGTTCGATCGGCTTTCCCTATCACGCCTTCCCGTGGGACTTCTGGCGCTACGAGAACGACGACATGCGCGCCATCTTCTCGGACCTCACCGTCGAGAACGTCGAGAGCGACCCCAGTGCGCCCGGGGTGTTCATGACCGCCCGCCGCGGCCCGGAGCTCGTCGAGAACAACCTCGCCGACTACGAGCTGTACTCGATGGTCCGGAAGGGCCGCTGCCGCGATCTGGCCCGGCTCGAGGAGCTGCGGTTCACGAGTGGGTGGCGGGTGCGCCGGCTCGCGTCGAGATACCTCCCTCGGCGCGTGAAATCGTTCGTGAAGGGTCTCCGGTAGGCCGCGGCATCGACGGATCGCCGGACGGCGGATACCGTGTCGGGCCTAGGCGGGGGTGGGGTTCTCATGGCACAGCTTCGGTATGGCTCACGACCGATGCGCAGGTGGCTGGCCGTCCTCGTGGCCACCGCAACCGCGCTCGGTGGCATCGTTGCGATTCCGGCGACTACGGCGTCTGCCACGAGCAGCAAGACGGTCGCGGTCGGGCCAGGTGACGTCTCACCGAACGGCTCGTGGTCATCACCCGCGGGTAGCGACACCGGCACGTTGGGCTTCGTCGCCGGTCCGGCCACGCCGCCGGCGGGCTCGGGGAGCCTCTCGATGGCCGTGGCCGACACGTCCCAACACCGTTCGTTCTACAACTACATCTACGGCACCTGCGCGGTGAGCCAGGCATGCGACGGTCCCGGCACCAATCTCGGCGACATCACCAAGCTGCAGTACTCGACGTACCGCGACGCCAGCTCGACCCAGCCCGGGGTCGTCCCAACGTTCAACATCGAGATCGACCCGGACAGCACGACGGCCGCGGGGAGCAACTACACGCAGCTCGTCTGGGAGCCCGCCGGGAACGGTGGCGGCGTTCTCGACAACACCTGGCAGAGCTGGAACCCATACGCCGGGAACTGGTACGCGACGTCGAACCTCTCCGCGTACGGCGTGCTCGCGTGCGCACCGTTCACGTGCACCGCGACCTGGTCGCAGATCACCACTGCGATGCCGAACGCCATCGTGCGCTTCGGTCTCGGACCCAACGCCGGCTCGGGCTGGAGCAGCTTCAGCGGGAACGTCGACCGCCTGATCGTCGGCGTCAACAGCAACGACGTGACCTACGACTTCGAGCAACCGCCGCGCATCTCCGTCGGTGACGCGTCGATCACGGAAGGCGATTCGGGCACGCGCATCATCCGGCTGATGGTCAGCCTTGACCGCATCTCCCCCGGCAGTGGCGTGACGACGAGATGGGCCACCGCCGGTGGGACGGCGACCTCGGGCGTCGACTTCAAGGCTCGTTCCGGGCGCCTGTACTTCAAGCCGGGGCAGACGACCCGGTACGTCAAGGTCATCGTGAAGCCCGATGCCGTGACCGAGGGGAACGAGCAGTTCACGGTGTACATCAGTGGGGTCGTCGGGGCGCTCGTGGCCGACTCCACCGGGGTCGCCACGATCATCGATGACGAAGCGGTCAACGGACCCTCGGTGTCGATCGGTGACGCGTCGGTACGCGAGGGCCAGAGCGGTCGCGCGCGGTATGTCTTCCTGGCCGTCTCGCTCAACCAACCCGCGGGTTCGACCGCGTCCGTGCACTACACGACCGGTGGCGGGACCGCGATCTCGCCGTACGACTACAGCGGCCGGACGGGCACGATCGTGTTCAAACCGAAGACACGAGTCATGTACGTGCTCGTCTACATCACGGCGGACCAGTTCGTGGAGAGCAATGAGACCTTCAACGTCACGCTTTCGGCTCCGGTCAACCTGACGATCGGCGACGGAACCGGCACCGTGACGATCGTCAACGACGACTGACCGCGCGTTCGAGGAGCACGGCAGTGCCGTAACCCGCGGCGAGCACGACCCAGCCGCCGACCGCGTCCAGGATCCAGTGGTTGCCGGTGACGACGATCGTGAAGATCGTCGTGAGCGGGTAGCAGCACACGAGGATCTTGAGCCACCGGCGCCGGACGAGCGGCAGGAGCGCGAGCGCGGACCAGGTGGACCAGCCCACGTGCAGGCTCGGCATCGCCGCGTAGAGGTTGCCGAACGCGGCCTTCGCGGCCGCGGTCGGTTGGCCGGAAGCCCCGAGCGTGATGCGCTGCTGCGGGCCGAAGTTGAAGTACTCCGCTGCCGTGTCCACGAACCCGTAGTGGGTGGGCATGATCCGGGGTGGGGTCAGGGGGTACAGCCAGAAGCCGATGAGGCCGAACCCGAGCATGAACAGCAGCGCATTGCGCCAGCGGACGTAGCGCACCGGAGCCTTGTGGTACATCGCGACGAGCGCGATCACCGGCATCACGAAGTGGATCGTGCCGTAGTAGATGTTGAAGAACGAGATGAACGGGTGCCAGTCCAGGAACGCCTGCTGGACCCGGTGCTCCTGGTAGATGCCGAAGAACCGTTCGACATCCACGACCTGCTTCGCGTTGCGGAGCGCGTCGGCCGTTGCCCCCGACACCCGGTCGCGGAACGTGTCGTACAGGAAGTACAGGGCGATCCCGACCCCGACCTCGATGAGCCAGCCGTGGCGGATCCGCTTGGTTCGCGGACCAGGTCCCGCTTCGAGCGCGCGGGCAGACCCGGCCTCGGTGCTCACCGGCTCAGGAGTATTCGTAGAAGCCGTGACCGCTCTTCCGACCCAGCTTCCCCGCCGCGACCATCTGGCGGAGCAGCGGCGGCGCGCGGAACGCGTCGCCATACGCCTCGCGCATGTCGTCGAGGATGGCGAGCAGCGTGTCGAGCCCGACCCGGTCGGCCAGCTCGAGCGGGCCCATCGGATGGTTGTACCCGAGCTTCATCGCGGTATCGAGATCCTCGGCCGACGCGACCCCCTGCTCGTACGCGCGCGCCGCTTCGCACATCAGCAACGTGCCGAGCCGGGTGGTGATGAAGCCCGGAAGGTCACGGATCTCCACCGTCTCCTTCCCGAGCGCGCGGCAGAACGTGAGCGCGCGGGCCAGCGTCGCGTCCGTCGTCGAGACCGAGCGCACGACCTCCACCAGGCGCATGGCCGGCACCGGGTTGAAGAAGTGCGTGCCCACCACCTGGCCGGGCCGCCCGCTGGCCGCGCCGAGCACCTCGATCGGCAGCCCACTCGTGTTCGACGCGAGCACGGTCTCGTCACCCGCAGCGGCACCGATCGTCTCGAAGATGGAGCTCTTCAGGCCCAGGTCCTCGGAGACCGCCTCGACGACGACGTCCGCCTGCTCGGCGGCCGCGGCGAGGTCGGTGCTCAGGTCCAGTGAGCCGAAGCCCTCGAGCTCGGCCCCCTTGGCCCGGGCCCGGGACTCGTAGTGCGACACGCGCTGCTCGGCCGCCTCGAGGAATTCGGGCTTGGCTTCGACGATGGTGACCGGGTACCCGGCGACGCGGGCCTCGTAGGCGATGCCCGCGCCCATGATCCCGCCCCCGACGACGACGGTGCGCGTCATGTCTTCGCCTCCGAAGGTCCCGACTCGGCCGGCTCCCGGCGCCGGAGGATGAACTGCCCGCTGGCCTTCGAGACCAGGTCGCCGGCCGCATTCGTCACCGTGGTCTCGAGGTACGCGATCTGGCGGGCGAGGCGGATGACCTCGCCCCGCACCGCGAGCTCGTCACCGCCGGCGGCACCGCGCAGCGTCGAGTACGTGATCGAGATCGTGGCGCAGCGGTCGCCCTTCTCGAGCGCGCTGTTCGTGGCGAAGTTCATCGCCGCGTCGTGCACGACCGCGTACACCCCGCCGTGCACCGGGCCGAGCGGGTTGCAGGCCGTCTCGGTCGGGACCCAGGTGGCCTCGACCCACCCTTCGCCGTAGCTCGTGAAGCTGACCCCGAGCTGGCCGAGCAGCACCATGCCGCCGTCGCCGAGTGACCGATCCATGTCCCGCACGGGCCTGGAATGTACTTGGCCGTCCGGACGTAGACTTGACCGCACGGTCTAGTTCTCGCCTGGAGGCCCCCATGACCACCGCAGTCATCGTCGACGCCGTCCGCTCCCCCCTCGGGCGGCGCAACGGCAAGCTGAAGGGCGTCCACTCCGTGGACCTCGCCGCCCACACGGTTCGGGCCCTCGTCGAGCGCACCGGCATCGACCCGGCGATCATCGAAGACGTGATCATGGGTTGCGTCATGCAGGTCGGGGACCAGGCGGTCAACATCGGCCGCAACGCCGCCCTCGCCTCCGGGTTCCCCGAGACGGTCGTCGGCACCTCGGTCGACCGCCAGTGCGGATCGAGCCAGCAGGCGGCCCACTTCGCCGCGCAGGGTGTGATCGCCGGCGCCTACGACGTGGTGATCGCCGCGGGCGTCGAGAACATGACCCGCGTCCCGATGGGCGCGTCGTTCATCCAGGGCAGCATGCCGTTCGGCCCGATGATGCTGGAGCGGTACCCGAACCTCGTGCCGCAGGGCATCTCGGCCGAGCTCATCGCCGAGAAGTGGAACATCTCACGTGAGGACAACGACCGGTTCTCGGTCCAGTCCCATCAGCGCGCCGCGGCCGCCACGGCTGAGGGCCGCTTCGAGCGGGAGATCGTGCCGATCGAGGTCTCCCTCGAGGACGGCAAGGAGCTCATGAAGACCGACGAGGGCATCCGGCCCGACTCGTCGATGGAGACGCTGGCCAAGCTCAAGCCGGCGTTCAAGGAGGATGGTGTGGTGACCGCGGCGAACTCGTCGCAGATCACCGACGGCTCGGCGGCACTGCTCATCATGAGCGAGGAGAAGGCGAAGGAGCTCGGCCTCACGCCCCGGGCCCGCTTCCACGCCTTCGCGCTCGCCGGTGTGGACCCGGTGATGATGCTCACCGGTCCGATCCCGGCCACCACCAAGGTGCTCGAGCGCGCGGGTATGAAGCTGGACGAGATGGACCTGGTGGAGATCAACGAGGCGTTCGCGCCCGTCGTGCTCTCGTGGGAGAAGGAGCACCACCCGGACATGAGCAAGGTGAACGTGAACGGCGGCGCGATCGCGCTCGGCCACCCGCTCGGCGCTTCCGGCGCCCGCCTCATGGTCACGTTGCTGAACGAGCTGGAGCGGACCGGCGGTCGGTACGGGCTCCAGACCATGTGCGAGGGTGGCGGCATGGCGAACGCGACGATCATCGAGCGTCTCGGCTAGTCCCTACCCGAACCACCGACAACCGGAGTCGTTCCCGTGCCGCTGTGGGTCCGCGTGCTCATCGCGCTGGTCGCCGCGGTCGTCTTCTACCTGATCGCGGTGCGGTTGGTGCGGGGAATGATGCGGCCGGGGCCACCGGACGAGCCCGATCCGGAGAGCCTGCGACCGGTCGACTACCGGTACCGCTGCGGCGTCTGCGGCGCCGAGGTCACGATGACGGCGGCCCCCGGCGACGAGGCCCCGGACCCGCCCCGGCACTGCCGGGAGGACATGACCCTGATCGGCGGCGACGGCTGACCCGGGAGTTATCCACAGACTTCTCCCCAGTCTGTGGGGAACGACACCCCTGTAACTCCAGGCTTTCCCTCCCCCCACCCCGTTTTGGGGGGGGGGTTGAACGCGGGTGGGGCGGTGATTCCCCCGCACAAGGCCCAGGCGGGGGCAATATGGGATATGCAGGCGGGCCTCCAGGCCGCCCGCAGCAGCATCAACAACAGCAGCA
>JBBSAM010000050.1:0-20334 GCA_038252255.1 Acidimicrobiia bacterium
AACCAGATCGCGCTACTACCGTCCACCAGGGGCCTCCTCGATCTCGGACCTTCAAGCAGTCACGAGATTCGTGGAGGCCCTCCTTCTATCGGTGGACCCTCACCACCGGGCCCATCCCAGGTTCAACGCGTAGGGCCCCTTTTCTCGGCCTTCTTCTTCTCCATGGCGGCCAGCTGCTGAGGTGTCGGTTCTAGGACACCGGGGGCGAGTCGCTGAGGGGTGTTGGTAAGATTCATGACGATCCTCTCGTGTTGTGCAGCGGACGCGGCCATTCCTTCGGGAACAGCGCCAAACCGCAGCCGTCGTTTGGGGGTCGGTTCCAGGTCGGTCAGTGGGAGGCCCCGGCTGCGGCCGGGGTTTCTCGCGTCATGACGCGTTCGATTCGGCTCGGCGCCGGCGCGCCTCGGTGGCCGCTGCCGTCATCCTCAGCATGTGGGCCTTGCGCGCGTGCGCAGCTCGCCGGCCGCGTTCCTCGGCCGTGAGCACGCGGTCGGGATCGACCTCATCCTCGAAGCGCCGAGAGAGCGCCGCGCGCGCCGGCTCCGTGTTTGTGCGGCCCTGCGCGTGCATCGAATGCGCTGCGATTCGTGCAGCTCGTGTGCGACGAGCGGCGGCGGTGTTCGACGGATCGGGCATGATGAACCTCGTGGCTGGTGAGCTGTGGCTACTCACCCGACCGTACAAAGGACCGCGCGCGCGGCTTCCCCGGAACGCTGCGCGCGCGCAGTAATACAGCGCCTAATTCGGCTCGCGACGATGTCGAACGAGCAGGGCGAACGCACCGATGTACAGGGGTTCAGGCCGGACTAGTTGCAAAGCAGGTGCTCTAGCCAGCTGAGCTACGTCCCCGAGGTGATCGGGAGCCCATCGTACGGTTCTCGCCACGTTGAACCGGCCCTGATGCGGTTGAGCGGGCCGAGAAACCAGAGGGCACAACCGGGCGCGGGGTGAAAGGGCGGGAAGCACCGGTTTCGTGACTTTGGGCAGTCGGCCCTTCGGTCGCCCGCTTCCGGGGCCGAAGACCTTTCCATGCAGACGCCCACCTCTCCGCTCGCCACCGCCACCGAACCCGCTCGCGATCCGGGCCTCGAGGCGACGGCGCGGCTCGCCTCGCTGGTTCGCAGCCAGGTGCAGCAGGTCCTGCGCGGGAAGCCGGAGCCGGTCGAGCTGGCGCTCGTCGCGCTCCTCTCGGGTGGTCACCTTCTCGTCGAGGACGTGCCCGGCGTCGGCAAGACGCTCCTCGCCAAAGCCCTCGCCCGTTCCGTCGGCGGCGTCTTCCGTCGGGTCCAGTGCACCCCCGACCTCCTCCCCTCCGAGCTCACCGGCGTCTCGGTCTTCCATCTCGCCGGCAACGAGTGGGAGTTCCGCCCGGGTCCGCTCTTCGCGCACGTCGTCCTCGTGGACGAGCTGAACCGCGCGACCCCACGCACGCAGTCCGCGCTGCTCGAGGCGATGGAGGAACGCCAGGTCACCGTCGACGGTGTGACGCACGCGCTGCCGCATCCCTTCTTCCTCGTCGCGACGCAGAACCCGTACGAGACGACCGGTACGTTCCCGCTCGTCGAGGGCCAGCTCGACCGGTTCTCCGTCGTCACCCACATCGGCCCGCCGGATCCCGCGACCGAACGCCAGCTGCTGCTCGGTGAAGGTGGAGAAGACGCGCTCGCGGATCTCGCCTCGGTATCCGACCCCGTCACGCTCGCCGACGCGATCACGACCGTGCGTCGCATCCACTGCGCGCCGAGCGTCGCCGACTACGTGATCGCGCTCGCCAACGCGACCCGCCAGCATCCCGACGTCGCGATCGGAGCGAGCCCGCGCGCCAGCCTCGCGCTGGTGCACGCGGCCCAGGCCCACGCACTGCTCGAGGGTCGCAGCTACGTCGTCCCCGGCGACGTGAAGCACCTCTGCGTCCCCGTGCTCGCCCACCGTCTCCTGCTGCGCGACGCCGCAACCTTGCGCGAAGCCCAGACCTTCCTCTCCACGCTCGTCGAGAGCGTCGCGGTACCGCACCCGTGACCAGGCGGCTCCCCGTCCCCGTCACCGTCAGCGGGCCGGGCGTCGTCCTCGGGGTGGTCGCCGTCGCCCTCTACGTCATCGCCCGTTCGACCGGCGCCGGGTGGGACATCGTGGTGCTCTGCGCCATCGTCGCGGTGCTCGTCGTTGCAACGATCTGGCCGGGCGCGGTGCTCTGCACCCTCCGCGTGCACGCCGAGACCCCACCGGATGCCATGGTCGGCCGCGCGTTACCCGTCACCATCGAGCTGCGCGGCCACGCGCGTTACCTGCGTGTGCGCAGCCTGACCGGGCCGAGCGCGTGGTACCGCGCCGACGCGCCGAGCCGCGGCACCGTCACCGTCGTGCCACTCAAGCGCGGTGTGTTCCCGATCCTCGTCGTCGAGGTTCGCAGCGCCAGCCCGCTCGGCCTCGTGAGCTGGCGGCGCCGGCTCCACGTCTCGCTCGCCAGCCCGCTCGAGGTCGCGCCGCGGCCGGTCCCCGTCCGTTACGCGCCCCAGCAGGGCTCGGACCGGGAGGCACAAGCGCGCCCGCGTTCCAGTGCGACCGGTCACGAGGACACTCGCGGCGTGCGCGAGTACGTCGACGGTGACCCGATCCGGCTCGTGCACTGGCCCGCCACCGCGCGCACCAGGACCGTGATGATCCGCGAGCTCGAGGGACCGCAGCGGCCGCGGCTCCTGATCGTCGTCGACCTGCGCGGCCACGCCTCGAACGCAGAGCCGGACGTCGAAGTCGCGGCGTCCCGCGCCGCCGGTCTCGCCATCGCCGCACTCGCGGACAGATCTCTCGTAGACCTCGCGACCGTCGAGGCGGGCGGCACCCGTCACGGATCCGTCCGTTCGCCCCTCGAGGTGGGACGCCGCCTGGCCCGCGCCGTTCCCGGCCCGCCCGCGCCGGCATCGCCTCCTCCCGGGGCCGAGATCCGCTACGTGCGCGTGGGGAGCCCGGCGTGACGCGACACCAGGAGCCGGCCGAAGACTCCGTGGCATTCCGGCTCGCGGTGCTCGCCTCCCTCATCGTCGCGGCGTGCGCGTCGCTCGAGCAGGGCGTCGGCGGTCCGATCCTCTGGGCGGTCGTGCTCATCGGCTATCCCGCCGCCTTCGCCATCGCCCACGGAACTCGGAACCACCGTCCGCCCCTCCTGCGCGTCGTCGTCACGCTCGTTGCCGGCGTGGTGCTGCTGATGTTCCTGGCCTCGATCGCGGGGCGGCCGAACAACGGGATCGCGTCGCTCCAGGTGCCGCTCGCCGAGGTGTTCATCTGGCTGATGCTGCTCCACGCGGTCGACTCGCCCGGACGCCGCGGCCTCTTCATCGGCCTGCTCGCGAGCGTCGTGCTGCTCTCGGTCGCCGGGGTCCTCTCGATCTCGATGGGGATCGCGCCGTTCATCGTGGTCTGGGCCGTGTGCGCGACGACCGCGCTCGTGCTCGGGCAGCGGGCCGAGGTCGCGCTGCTCCCCGCGCTCTCCCGGACACCGCGTGCCCGCGCCCGCTCCCTGCTCAGCGGTGTGGTCGCCGTGGGCGCGGTGCTCCTCGCGGTCGTCGTGCTCGGGGCCGGGCTGTTCATGATCGCCCCCGTCGCAGGCACGGACCGGGCGCTCACGTTCCCGGCCGAGCTCCCCCGGACCGAGGGGGTACCGGTGCTCGGCGGGCTCTCGAACCCGTCGCTCGGATCATCCGATCCCGCGCACCCGGCCCGGCCCGGGCAGCCGGGCAGCGGGCGGGCATCGTTCGGCTACGTCGGCTTCTCGAACCAGCTCGACACCGGCATCCGGGGCCGGCCGGACAACACCCTCGTCATGCGCGTGCGCGCGTCCGCGCCGGACTTCTGGCGCGCCCAGTCCTTCGACACGTGGAACGGCCGCGTGTGGACCGCCTCCCGCACACGGGCCACCGCGATCCGCGGCGGCAACCCGCTCGAGATCCCCACTGCGGCGGACGACGGCCCGCAGTTCGGCGTCGTCCCCACCGACAGCCTCGTGCAGACCTACTACCTCGAGCAGCCGGGCCCGAACACGATCTTCGCCGCGTCCACTCCGACCCGCGTCTACTTCCCCGACCGGATCCTGTTCCAGCTCCCCGACGGGTCGCTGCGTGCCGGCGTGCAGCTCGACAAGGACAGCGTGTACACCGTCGTGAGCGAGCGACGGCTCGCAACGGCCGACCTGCTGCGCGCCACCAATTCGCTCCGCGTGCCCGTCGACGTCGAGCAGCTCTACGGGTCACCACCGGTCGTCACCAACCGAGTCCGCACGCTGGCCGAGCAGGTGGCCGCTACGGCGCCGACCGCGTACGACAAGGTCCAGGCGCTCGAGCGATGGATGGACGCGCACACGAAGTACACGCTCGACATACCTCCGCTCCCGAGTGGCCGCGACGCGGTGGACCAGTTCCTGTTCGTCGACAAGAAGGGGTTCTGCGAGCAGATCGGCACGAGCCTGGTGGTGATGCTCCGCGCGCTGGGCATCCCGGCCCGTCTCGTCGTCGGGTACGCCACCGGGGAGCGCAACCCGTTCACCGGCCTCTACGAGGTCCGGGCCAAGGACGCGCACGCGTGGGCCGAGGTGTACTTCCCGGGCGTCGGCTGGCAGGGCTTCGACCCGACCGCGCACGTGCCACTCGCCGGGGACTCGGCGATCCAAGGCGCCGGTGCCGGTGCGCTCACCTACCTGAACGAGCGGATCTCCGTGCCGGCCTGGGCCGCACCGACGATCGCTCTCCTGGTCGCCGCGGCCGGTCTCGTGCTCCTCGCCCGCTTCCTCATCGGCCGGAACCGCCGGCGCCGCGCCCGCGTCGTGCCCTCGTGGGCCGCCACCCGGCTCGACCGGCTCGACGCGATCGGGGCGCGCCGGGGCCGAGCCCGCGCGCCAGGCGAGACCACCCCCGAGTACACCGGCGCGTTGACCCGGCTGGACCCGCTCGTCGAGCCGGAGCTCAGCACCCTCTCGCACATCCTCGACGCCGCGATGTTCTCCGGCCGCGCCGCGACCGCCGAGGACCGTGTCACCGTCGACGGGCTACTCCACACCTTGGAGCAACGCTGGGCCAAGACGCGAGCGGATGCAGGCGAGCGGGCGCTCGTCCGCGCCTGAGCCGCGCGCTCACGCGACGGGCACGCCCTCGAAGATCGCGGCCTTCACTCCACGACGGGACAGCTCGGCGAGGAACGCGCGCGGTTCAGCGATCGAGCCGAGGCCGAAGACCCCCGAGCTCGGCTTCACCAGCCCGGGCAGCGCGCCCGCGAGGGCCGCGGTCGTGACACCGAGGACGGTGCCGGCCGCGATCGCCGTGCGTTCGATCGCGCCGTAGACGATCGGTTCGCGCGCCGCGCCACGCCGGCCCCAGACCTCGACGCGGATCGCGCCCCACGTGCCTTCCGGATCCTTGCGCCGCAGCCAACGCTGGCCGGGACCGGAGTCCGGCCGCGCCAGGCGCACGGTGATCCGCTCCGCGTCGGGCACCGCGGCGCTGAGCAGGTTCACCCCGGTCGCGACCCGTTCGCATTCGCGGGGACCGAGCGGCTCCGGGAACCAGACGAGCTCGTGCCCACCCCAGCGCCGGGACTCTTCGTAGGTCCCGTCGCGCAGCTCCGCCGGGCGCTCGCGCAGCGCCCGGTTCGCGGT
Source organism: Acidimicrobiia bacterium (assembly GCA_038252255.1). Taxonomy (GTDB): domain Bacteria; phylum Actinomycetota; class Acidimicrobiia; order IMCC26256; family JAENVU01; genus Chersky-806. The sequence goes on from JBBSAM010000050.1 coordinate 5,642, forward strand.
GGCGACCGACGCGTCGCCCGCGGTGCCGGATCGGGCGACACCGATCTCGTCCACCTCGTCGAACGCGTCGGCCGCATGACGGGCGAGGATGTCCGACAGCCCGGGCGCGAGGCCGCAACCGGCGACGATCGCCACACCTGACCGGCGGGCCGTCTCCGCCAGGCTGCGCAGGCCCATGAGGTCGCTCTCGTCGTCACCCGACGACGCGAACGGAACTCCCGCCTCGAGCGCGCGCGAAGCGATCGGCTGCTCGCAGCCCGCGGGCAGCGCGCACGCCACCGCGGTCACTCCCTCGGGCAGCGGGCTGTCGCCGTACCACTCGCAGGTCTCCGCGCTCGATCCCATCGCGGCCGCGACCGCCTCGGCGTGGTTCGAGCGGCGGTCCACGACCAGGAGCCGGTCGACGCCGGAGGTCTCCGTCAGCTGGCGGGCCGCTCGGGCACCTACCGCGCCCGCCCCGATGAGCAGGACCACCGCCCCACTCAACTGATCACCGCGGTGCTCAACGGAACTCGGGACCTTCGAGCTCTCGCCAGCCGCCACTCGTCGGAGGCACTCCGCCTTTGCCCCGGAGCTTCATGAGCCCTCCCGCGATCACCGCGACGAACAGGACGACCAGGCCTCGACGAAGGGCGCGCATGGGCCGGAGTGTACCGACGGTTCTCGAACGGAGCCCGGACGCGTCAGGGGGGCGGGTCCGAAGGCCCGCCCCCCATCCTTGGGAGAGGAAGTGACGCTTACCGGATGACCTAGCTGATGGTGAAGGACGAACCCGGGAGGATCGCGATCTTCTTGATCCCCTTGGCCGGCTTGGTCTTCCCGTTCTTCGTGGTGTCGTTGCACTTGCTCGTGTCCGGCACGTCGATGTGAGCGTGCGCCGAAGCGTTGTTGGTGCCGGCGTACGAACCGCTGACGGTCGACTGCGGCGAGGGCGCGTTCGGGTTCGGCAGGTTGAATCCGAAGTTCGGAGTACCCGTGAGCACGAAGCCCTTCAGCGTCGCGGTCGTCGAGTTGATCTTGCCGCCATTGCCCTTCCAGGAGAGCGACAGCACGAACGGGTCGCTGCTCGGCGTGGCCAGGCCGTTGCAGGTGCCGGGGCCGGAGCCGTGGTAGACGATGCCGACCTTCACCTTGGCCGGAGACACGCCGTTCTCGGTCGTGCCGTGGCAGTCGCCCTTGAGCTTGCCGGTCACGGTCGATGGCGCCGTGTTCGAGTTCCGCAGCGGCGGGTCGAGCTTGATCTTCCCGGTGATCGAGCACGTCACCGAGCCCGTCGCGGTGATGGTCGGCTTGGCTGCACCGGCCGGCGAAGCCATCACGAAGATGCCCCCGAATGCCAGTGCGGCTGATGTCGCCGCAAGAGCGATCTTTCGAAACATTTCTTTACCCCCTGGGTTCGTGAGCAGCCCGGTCGGGGTGCCCACGGGAGTGTTGGTTCGAATGCGCTCTTCCAATCACAACAGCTCGTCAACGGGCGCCCACCCGCGTCGTTGTGCCTCCGTTGAGGAATCGCCGGGTACCTCGGCGTGGCGGTAGGGCTGCGTGGGGTTCACAATGCATGTCCATGCAGGCAGGGCAATCCTCTTCGACGCTCACGGCGGCCCTGGAGCACGCGCCGACCGGCATCGCCGTGCTCGGCGATCACGGCCGCATCGAGTGGGTCAACCGGCGGCTCGCCCGGATGCTGCGCCGGGAGGCGGGTGATCTCGTCGGTTCGAGCCTCGGCGAGCTGATGCATCCCGAAGACCACCGGCCGCCGGAGCTCGAGATCGAGGGCTTGACCGAAGGGCGCATCCGCGGCTGCGGGCGCAAGCGCTTCCGCCGGCCGGACGACACGATCGTGTGGGCCGGCCTCGTCCTCAGCCCGCTCCCGACCGACGACGATCCCACCCCGTCCCGTCTGGTCGCCAACATCGCCGAGCTCACCGAGCTCGTGCGGGCCGAAGAGCGTCTCGCGCTCATCGTCGCGGGCCTCGACGACGGCATCGTCTCGATCGACCCGGGGGGCCGGGTCGCCGCGGCGAACCCTGCCGCCGAGCGGATCCTCGGTCCGCTCGGCACGTCGCTGGTCGGGGTCGATCTCGCCGACGTGCCGTGGGAGGTGGTCGACGAGGACGGCGCCCCGCTGCCGCCCGAGGCCCGGCCCGAGCTCATGGCCCTCGCGTCCGGCGACCCGGCCTTCGCCACGGTCGGGTTGCGCCGTGACGGGATCGAGCGGTGGGTCGCGGTGGCCGCGCACCCGCTCCAGCGCTCGCCCGACCAACGCTGGGTCGCCGCGACGTACAAGGACGTGTCCGAGCGCCTGCGCATCGAGGCGGCGCTGCGGCAGGCCGAGGTAACCGACCGGGCCAAGAGCGAGTTCCTCTCCCGCATGAGCCACGAGCTGCGCACCCCGCTCAACTCGGTGCTCGGGTTCGCCCAGCTCATGCGCATCGACGATCTGGCCCCGAACCACCAGGAGGCGGTCGACCAGATCTTGAAGGCCGGTCGGCACCTGCTCGGGTTGCTCGACGAGGTTCTGGACCTCGAGCGGATCCAGAACGGCCATCTCGAGGTGAACCTCGCCCCCACCGCGGTAGCCGCGACGTTGCAGGAGGCGGTGGAGCTGGTGCAGCCACTGGCCGTCGCCAGTGGCATCGCCATCGATCTGCGGCTGGGACGCGACGGGGGGACGCTCGTGCTCGCCGACGAGCAACGGGTCCGCCAGGTCCTGCTCAACCTCCTGACCAACGGGGTGAAGTTCAACCGGCCGCACGGGCGCGTCACGGTCTCGTCCCGTGTCGTCGACGACTCGCTCGTGATCCGGGTGTCGGATACCGGTCCGGGCATCGCCGCCGCGGACGTCGAGCAGATCTTCCTGCCGTTCGAGCGCCTCGACGCCGTCCGGCGCGGGATCGACGGCGCCGGCGTCGGGCTCGCGCTGGCCAAGCAGCTGACCGAGGCGATGGGGGGCGCGATCGGTGTCACATCCGAGCTCGGCGAGGGCAGCACGTTCTTCCTGGTGCTGCGGACCGTCGACGCCGACTCCCGGGCCGACCCGCCGCCGGTGACCGCGGCGCTCCTGAGCGACGTGCTCGCCCGGACCGATCCGATGCGGCACCGGGTGCTCTACATCGAGGACAACGCCGACAGCCGGCAGCTGATGGAGCGCATCGCGACCCTGCACGGCAGCCTCGATCTCGAGACAGCCGGCTCGGTGCGCGAAGGGATCGACCGCGCCCGGGAGACGCTGCCACACGCGATCCTGCTGGACATCCATCTCCCTGACGGCACGGGCGAGGAGGTCATGGTCGGCCTCCACGACGACGCGGCCACCCGGGACACGCCCGTCATCGTCCTGACCGCCGACGCGACACCGAAGCGGCGGCAGGAGCTCATCGCCGCCGGCGCGGTCGCCTATCTGACCAAGCCGGTCGATCTCTCCGAGCTGTTCACGGCGCTCGAGCTGGCCCTGGACGGGCGCTGACCGACTGGGAAGTTTCGGCCATTGGGGACCCGGGTACCTTGCGGAGGTTCCAGCTTCGGGGGGTCGGCAGAGACGATGAGCAGCTGCGGAGCACCACTGCGCGCACTCGTGGTGGAAGACGACGAGGGCAACCGGATCCTGCTGAGCCGCTTCCTCGCCAAGGAGGGCTTCGAGGTCGAGGTGGCGGAGGACGGCCCCGCGGCGCTGCGGGCCGTGGCCGGCCGTGCCCCCGACGTCATCGTCTTGGACCTCGGCCTCCCGGGTCTCGACGGGTTGGACGTCCTGCGCCGGATCCGGCGGGACAGCGGTGTGCCGGTCCTGGTGCTCAGTGGCCGCGACGACGAGCCGGCCAAGCTGAACGGCTTCGAGATCGGCGCGGACGACTACGTCGTGAAGCCGTTCTCCCTGCCCGAGATCAGCGCGCGGCTCAAGGCGCTCGTGCGGCGCGGCTCGCCGATGCCACCGCAGGAGCGGTTCGAGTTCGACACGCTCGTGATCGACACGAGCGCGGCGATGGCCACCCTCGACGGGAAGCCACTCGAGCTGAGACCGAAGGAGTTCGCGCTGCTCGCGTTCCTGGCCGCCGCGCCGGGCCGGTGCTTCTCCCGCGAGGAGCTGCTCGAGCACGTCTGGGGCTCGACCGCCGGCTGGCAGCAGGCGGCCACGGTGACCGAGCACGTCCACCGGCTGCGGACGCGGCTCGCCGGTGCCCGCGAGCACGACTGGATCGAGACCGTGCGGGGCATGGGCTACCGGTTCGTCCCGGCGTAGAGCAGCGTTCGTCCTTCGGCTCGGCCGGAGCCACAACACGCCGTCAATCCGGGCTCCGAGCTCTTGCGCGGGGGCCTGGACGCCGTCAGAGTCGAGGTACCCGGGCCCAACCGATCCGGTCCAACAGCGGCTTTGGTGCCGGCTGTCCGCCTTCCTCCCCAGAACCTCGGGCAGCCGGCACCAGAAGTCGTTCAGGCCGCCCCCGAGCCGGCCGATCACTCCTGGGTGAGAGTGCCCAAGCCTCTATCCGGCGCCTGGCTGCTGCCGTACATCCCCACTCCGGCCGCCCTCGTGATCTTCTGGTGGCTCGACCGCGAACAGCTCATCACGCCGCGGCCCTACTGGCAGATCGTCGTTCTGCTGGCGGCATGCGGCGTCGCGAACCTCTTGGCCATCACCACCACGCGCTCGGCGTCGCACGACGTGCGCATCGAGGCGCGGGCCGCGGTCGCCGCCGTCACCACCACGATGATCATCTACGCGACCGGCTGGGGCCCGATGATCGTCATCGGCTATGCGCTCGGCATCGCCGACGTGATCCACGCCGAAGGCTCTGACGCCTGGCTGCCCGCAACCCTGTGGACGCTGTGCGGTGTCATCACCGGTCAGATCCTCATCGCGACCGGCTTCGCCCCGACGATGCTCCCGATCGGGGTCGGGAACGCGGTCGCCTTCGGCAACTTCGTGATCGCCGCGGTCGTGCTGCGCATGTTCGCGGCGTCGGCGCAGGCGGCGAAGGAAGCCCAGGAAGAGCTGCGCCGCCAGGCGACCACCGACGCGCTCACCGGCCTGGCCAACCGCGCCGCGATCACCCGCCTGCTCGAAGACGCCTTGCGCGACCGGCGGGCGTCGGTGATGTTCGTGGACCTCGACGGCTTCAAGGAGGTCAACGACCGGCTCGGCCACGAGCGTGGCGACGCCGTGCTCGTGGAGGCTGCGGACCGAATCGCCACGAGCCTCGGCCGTACCGGGACCGTCGGCCGCCTCGGCGGCGACGAGTTCCTCGTCGTCCTGCCCCCGATCCCGGACCGGGACCTCGTGCGGATCGCCGACCGGATCCTCGACCACCTGAGCGAGCCGTGGCCGGAAGGCGGTGCGATCACCGCGAGCATCGGCATCGCGACGGCCACCGACCACGAGACCGCGGACCGGCTGCTCGACCGGGCCGACAGCGCGATGTACGACGCGAAGAGCGGTGGCCGGGCTCGTTGGCGGACCGCGGTATGACCGTGAAGCGGCTCGTGCTCGTGGCCGTCCTCGCGGCCGGGCTCGCGGCCTGCGGGACCGGTGGCGAAGCGGTCAGGACCGCGGGAGACCCGTCGACCACCTCCTCGACGGTCGGCCTGCCGAAGGAAGCCGGCGAGAAGGCGATGGTGCAGGACGGCGTGCTGAGGCTCTCCGACCTGCCGCCCGGCTTCGTCGCGAAGTCGAAGCGGGCGACCAAGGACGACAGCCTCGACGCCACGATCGAGAAGATCCCCGAGTGCGCCCAGCTGAAGGCGCTCACCGACGGCAAGGGAACCGGCGAAGCGAAGTCCCCGCACTTCAAGTTCGGCGAGGAGGTCGAGGTCAGCAACGACGTCGAGATCTTCGCGACCACCGCCGAGCTCGATGCCGTGATGGCCGTCATCCCCGCGCCCGGAACCGTGACCTGCCTCCAAAAGGCGTTGCAGACCGCGATCGATGCCAGTCTCGCGAAGGACCCCGCTACCGCGGCCAAGATCAACGGCGTCGACGTCAAGGGCGCGCCACTTTCGTTCGACGCCTTCGGCGACGGTGCGAACGGCGTCGGCTTCACCATCACGATCAACGCCGCCCGGACGGTCCACCTCTACTTCGATCTCATCGGGGTGAAGGTCGGACGGACGCTGACGACCTACTCGTTCCAGGACAGCGACGCGCATCTCTTGGGCCCGCTCAGCGCGCAGATCATCCGAACGACGGTGAACCGGCTCCGCGGCGCGGGGGGCGTGCCCGCGGTCTAGACGTCCCGGCGGTCGATGTCGCTACGATGCGACACGACCCTGGGGGGAGAGATGCCGATCCGTCCGCGCGCGTTGCTTATCTCGTTGCTCACCGTGGCGTGTGCGAGTGGGGCATTCGCCGGCGTGATCGCGGGCCCCACCGCGGTCGGCGCCGCGACGACGCCCCGCTACTACCTCGCGATGGGCGACTCGCTCGCCGCGAACGTCGGGGCCAGCCCGAGCTCCAACGGCTACGTGAACCGCACCTACCAACACGAGCTCACGCGCTATCCCGGCCTCGTGCTGAACAACATCTCGTGCGGTGGGGCGACCACCGGCTCCGTGCTCGGCTCCAATGCGTGTGGCAAGAGCGTCACCCAGATCGTCGAAGCCGAGAGCTTCCTGCGCGCACACCCGGGCCAGGTACCGTTCGTCACGATCGACATCGGCGGCAACGACGCCAGTGGCTGCGTCAGCTCGGCCGGCGTGAACCAGACGTGTGCTGCAACCGCGGCGGTGCAGATCCAGAGCAACCTGACCACGATCCTCTCGCGCCTCAAGGCCGCGTACCCGGGGGTCAGGGTGATCGGGATGAGCTACTACACCCCGCCGCTCGCGTTCTGGCTGACCGGCACGAGCGGCCAGCAGGTCGCGCGGGACTCCGTGCCCGCGGCCAAGACGTTCAACGACCTGCTGGTCCAGATCTACGCCGCCGCGGGCTTCAAGACCGCCGACGTCTCGAAGGCCTTCGACAACGACAACCTCGCGATGACCGGCTCGTACAACGGCGTCACCGTGCCGCAGAACGTCGCCAACCTGTGCAACTGGACGCTGGTGTGCTCGGACAACAACATCCACGCGAACAACACCGGGCATCTCAAGATCGCCAACGCCTTCATCGCCGTGATCGACGGGGTTCCTGCCTCGGCCCCGCTCGGGATCACCACGGCCAGCGGGCTCCCGGCCGGGAGGCTCGGCGTCCCGTACTCGAAGACGCTCGTGGCCACCGGTGGCACGAAGCCATACCGGTGGAAGCGGCTCGGCAAGCTGCCGCAGGGGCTGAGGCTCGCGGCGAAGACCGGCGTCATCTCCGGGACACCGAAGAAGAAGACCGGTATCTCGGTGCTGAAGATCCAGGTGAAGGACACGGCCAAGCCCAAGGCGACGGCGGTCAAGACCTTCGTGCTCCCGATCACCTGACCAGGCGAGGTGTCGCGCCACGCCGGGGTTGTGTCGCGGCGGGGCGAACGCTAGGCCTGTGGCGATGAATCTGCTCGCCGCACTCGGTCACGCCGTGTCGATCATGGCGGCGATGGGTTGGGAGATTCTCTGGGCGTTGATCCTCGGGTTCCTCCTGTCGGCCATCGTCGAGTCGGTGGTCAAGAAGGGAACGATCGGCCGCTTGATGGGAACCGACCGGCCGAAGAGCCTGGCCATCGCAACCGGGCTCGGTGCCGCGAGCTCGTCATGCAGCTACGCCGCGGTTGCGCTCGCGCGATCTCTGTTCCGGAAGGGCGCGGATTTCACGGCCGCGATGGCGTTCGAGATCGCGAGCACGAACCTCGTCATCGAGCTGGGTGTCCTGCTCGCGCTTCTCCTCGGTTGGCAGTTCACGCTGGCCGAGTTCATCGGCGGTCCGGTCATGATCATCTTGTTGGCGATCCTGTTCCGGTTGTTCCTCCGCACCCGGATCCTCGAAGGCGCCCGCGCCCAGGCGGACCGAGGGCTCTCCGGGAAGATGGAAGGTCACGCCGCCATGGACATGAGCATCCCGGCGGAGGGCTCGCTGTGGCACCGCATGCTCAGCCCGGCCGGTCGAACGTCGATCAGCGAGTACTTCGTCATGAACTGGGCGTCGGTGTGGGTCGACATCGTCGGAGGCCTCCTCATCGCAGGCGCCGCCGCGGCATGGATACCCGACAGCTTCTGGCAGAGCCTGTTCCTCGTCCACCACCCACTGCTCGCGAAGCTGTGGGGACCGCTCATCGGTCCGATCGTCGCCATGATCAGCTTCGTCTGCTCGATCGGCAACGTGCCCCTCGCGGCCGTCCTGTGGAACGGTGGAATCAGCTTCGGCGGGGTGATCAGCTTCATCTTCGCCGATCTGATCGTCATTCCCGTGCTGATCATCTACCGCAAGTACTACGGCACCAGGATGACCCTGTTCATCTTCGCGACCTTCTACGCAACGATGGTCGCGGCCGGGTACTTCATCGAGATCCTGTTCGGCGCGACGGGGCTGACGCCGACCGAGCGCAACGCCCAGGTCATCGAAGCGCACTTCTCGTGGAACTACACCACGTACCTCAACCTCGCGTTCCTCCTGGTGGCGGCCGCGCTCGTGACTCGCTTCGTCCGCACGGGTGGGATCCCGATGCTCAAGATGATGAAGGCCTCACCCGAGGGGACCGGCGGTGGGCACCACCAACACGGCTGATCTTTCTTCATCCCGCGGCCGGAGGCACCGCGACGAGCAGGCGCGTAACGTTGCCGATCTCGGCCCCCCACCCAGCTGTGAACCACGATGGACGAAACGATTCTCTTTGCCGACCTCGCCGGGTTCACCGCTCTCACCGAGGCACATGGCGACGAACCGGCCGTCGCGGTCGCGACCCGTTTCACCCAGCTCACCGACTCGCTGCTCGGGGCTCGTGCGGTTCTGGTCAAGACGATCGGCGACGCGGTGATGCTCGCCGGAACCGATCCGGGGCCGGTGCTCGATCTTGCCTTGGAGCTCCAAGACGCCGTCCGCAACGAACCGCGCTTCCCGGGTGTTCGGGTCGGACTCCACGCGGGTCCCGTCGTCGTTCGCCACGGCGACCGGTTCGGAGGAACGGTCAATCTCGCCGCTCGGATCGCGGCCCACGCCCGCTCAGGCCAAGTGCTCGGAACCCAGGGCATCCGCGACGCCGCGGATCGCCCCGGCCTCTCAGCGGTTGCGATCGGATGCGTGCAGCTCCACGGCATCGCGGAGCGGGTGGAGCTGTTCGCCTTCTCGCCGGCGGGTGGCGATTGGGTCGACGAGGAGATCGACCCCGTGTGCAACATGAGCGTGCACGCCGACACCGCTCCTGCGACGCTCCCGTATGCCGGTCGTCCGTGGCACTTCTGCTCGTTCGAGTGTGCAAGCCGGTTCGCGGCTGACCCCGACCACTGGGTGCCGTCCTCGCCGCCCTCCTGATCGACTTACTACGGTGAGAGCGTGACGGGAAGGGTCTTGCATCGTCGACTGGCAATCGCGATCGTCAGTGTTCTCGGCACCGGCTTGTTGACGTTCGGTATCTCCCGGACTGAGCGAGCGTCTTCTCATCCGGCGCTCGTGGTCCGATGGGATCCGTTGACCAGATCGGTCGTCAGGACCACCTGCCCCGAGGACGAGCTCCGATCGCGCGCGGCGATACCGCCGCAGCTGTCCAGCGGACGACCGCGCGCCCACACCTGTAGTGCTGCGAGCTAGCAGGTGGCGGCCCGAGCTGTCGGTGCCGAGGGAGACGTGATGCCCCTGCAAGGGCGCCCTCTTCTCGTCGGCGACTTCGTTCGGTTGATCGCATGAGCGTTCACCCGTGGTGGTACGTCGCCCGGGCGACCGGGATAACCGCGTGGGTCCTCCTGGCCGCGACCGTGCTGGGAGGCTTCGTGGTTTCCAATCGCAAGGCGCGGTCGGCAGCCCGGGTGCTGGAATACCACCGCTTCCTCGGCGGACTCTCGGCCTGCTTCGTCGCTGCTCACGTCGCCGCGTTGCTCGGCGATCGGTTCGTGGGCTACGGACCGAAGGACGTCTTGCTGCCCCTGGCCTCTGTCTGGCGTCCCGGGCCCGTCGCCTGGGGCGTGGTCGCCATGTATCTCCTGGCGATCGTCGAGGCGAGCTCGCTGCTCTACCGTCGCTTGTCGCGGCAGAGATGGCGCCGACTCCACCTCCTGAGCTACCCGTTGTTCCTGGTCGCGACGCTGCACTTCCTTACCGCCGGCACCGATGTGAACCGTTGGTCACCGCGCTGGCTCACCATCGCGTTTGGGAGCGTCATGGTCATGGCGGCGATCGGCGGCGCGGTTCTGGCCGAGCGTCGCTCGCCCGACCCAGGCTTTCGGTGAGGGCGTCGTCGCTCGTGGACGGTCGTCGTCGTGGGGCTACGTGGAATCGAACCACGGACCTCGTCCTTATCAGGGACGCGCTCTAACCGGCTGAGCTATAGCCCCTCGCGGGAGCGGGCAGGTTACCAGCGGTTCCGCCGAGGGGCCGGGTCGTCAGCGCTGGACGCTACGGGCGCGGGTCCGTCTCGACGAGCGTGACCTCGAAGCCGCCGACCAGCTCGGAGAACAGGTTGTAGAGCGCCGCACCGACGACGCTCAGGACCGTCATGAGGGCCGCCAGCACGAGGCCGACGAGCACCGAACCCTCGAGGATCTGGGCCGACACGAGGTGGTAGTTCTTCGAGCTCAGGATCTTGCCCATGAACTTCTCGATGTTGGTGATCGCGCCCGCGGCATCGGCAATGGCCCAGAGGACGACCCCGGCGATGATCACGAGCACCACGGCGGCGAGGTAGAAGCAGAGCGAGATCTTCAGCACGGACCAGAGGTCGAGCTTGCGGACCTCACAGTGCGACTGGCGGGGACCCGAGCGCGGCGCCGCCGCAAGGGCGATGGAGGCGCGTTGATCCCGCTTCCGCTGCCGCCTGCTACGGGTCGGGGTAGCCACCACCGGCGCCGGCTCCATGCCTTACGACTCTCCCTCCTCGTCGGTCTCGAGCACGAGCGCCACCGCGACGACGCTCTCGCCAGTCCGCAATGCTGCCACCTTGACTCCCGTGGCGTCGCGACCCTGGGAGGAAATGTCCTTTACGCCGGTGCGAATGATGTTGCCGGCAGAGGAGAACACGAGGATCTCGTCGTCGGGCTGCACGGTGAACGCGGCCACGACCCCGACCCGGCTCGCGGTCACCTTCATGCCCCGGACACCTTGGCCACCGCGGCCCTGCCGATTGAAGCGGTCCAGCTTGGTGCGCTTGCCGTGCCCGCTCGCGCTCACGAAGAGCATGACCGAATCGTCCTTGGCCAGGTCGCACGACACCACGGCGTCTTCGGCGTTCTTCAGCTTCATCCCGCGGACCCCGGCGGTGGAGCGACCCATCGGGCGCACGTCCGTCTCCGAGAACCGGATCGTCATGCCGTTGCGCGACACCATGAAGATGTCGTCGTCGCCGGTGGTCTGGATGACGCGCACGAGCTCGTCGTCCGGCTTGAGGTTGATGGCGATGAGCCCGGTGCGCAACGAGGAGTCGTACTCGGACATGCGCGTCTTCTTCACCTGGCCGTGCTTCGTGGCGAAGAAGAGGTACGCGCCGTCTTCGTACGTGCGCGTGTCGATGATCGCCTGGATCTTCTCGTCCGGGCCGAGCGCGATGAGGTTCACCAACGCGGTACCTCGCGCCGTGCGCTCCTTCATCGGGATCTCGTGCGCGCGCAGCCGGTAGACCTTGCCGCGCGTCGAGAAGAACAAGAGATACGAATGCGCGGTTGTGGTGAGGAGGTGCTCGACGTAGTCCTCGTCCTTGAGTGACGAGCCGCGCACGCCCTTGCCGCCGCGACCCTGCTTGCGGAACGCGTCGACGTCGACCGTCTTCACGTAGCCCTTGTGCGAGAGCACCACGACGACTTCCTCGTCCTCGATGAAGTCGAGGTCGTCGAGCTCGCCCGCATCGAGCGTGATCTTCGAACGGCGCGGCTCGGCGAACTCCTCGCGCACCTCGGCGAGCTCTTCCTTGATGACGGTCCGCAGCTTCTCGTCGCTCTGCAGGATCGACTCGAGCTCCTTGATCGTCGCCTGGAGCTCTTCGTGCTCGTCCTTCAGCTTCTGCTGCTCGAGCTGGGCGAGGCGGCGCAGCGGCATGTCCAGGATGTGGTTGGCCTGGATCTCGGAGAATTCGAACGGCGCAGCCATGAGACCCTGGCGGGCTGCGTCGGTGTCCTCCGAGCCCCGGATCAGGGCGATGATCGCGTCGATCGCGTCGAGCGCCCGGATGAGCCCCTCGACGATGTGGTCGCGCTCCTTGGCCTTGCGCAGCCGGTACTCGGAACGGCGGGTGAGCACGTCGATCTGGTGCGCGACGTATCCGTTCAGCGCGTCGGCGAGGTTCAGGGTGCGGGGCACGCCGTCCACCAGCGCCAGCATGTTCACACCGAAGCTGGTCTGCATCGGCGTGTGCTTGTACAGGTTGTTCAGCGTGACGAGGGGGTTCGCATCCTTCTTCAGCTCGATGACGAGCTTCGTGTTGCCCTTGGCCGATTCGTTGCGCAGCCCGCGCACCCCGTCCAGCTCGCGGTTGTTCACGAGGTCCGCGATCTTGCGCTCGATGCCCTCGACCGACGTCTGGTACGGGATCTCGGTGACGACGATGCGGTCGCCGTTCTTGCCTTCCTCGATCTCCGCGACCGCGCGCATGCGGATCGATCCTCGGCCGGTGGTGTACGCGTCCATCGACCCGGACCGGCCGAGGATCAACGCGCCGGTCGGGAAGTCGGGGCCCTTCACGAACTCCATGAGATCCGCCGGAGTCGCGTCGGGATGATCGATGAGGTACACCGTCGCGTCGATCACCTCGGCGAGGTTGTGCGGCGGGATGTTGGTGGCCATACCGACCGCGATTCCCTGGCTGCCGTTCACGAGCAGGTTCGGGAAGCGCGACGGGAGCACGACCGGCTCACGCGACTTGCCGTCATAGCTGTCGATGAACTCGACGGTGTCCTCGTCGATGCCGGCGAGCATCTGCATCGCGATCGGCGCGAGCTTGCACTCCGTGTAGCGCGCCGCCGCGGGCTGCGACTCGGGGTCCGGTGAGCCGAACGCGCCGTGCCCGTCCACCAACGGGTGGCGAAGGCTGAAGTTCTGGACCATGCGGGCGAGCGCGTCGTAGATCGCGGAGTCGCCGTGCGGGTGGAAGTTGCCCATCACATGACCGACGACGCGCGAGCACTTCGTGTGCTGGCGGTCGGGGCGCAGCCCCACGTCGAGCATCCCGTAGAGGATCCGGCGGTGAACCGGCTTCAACCCGTCGCGCACGTCCGGGAGGGCGCGCGACACGATGACGGACATCGCGTAGTCCAGGAAGGAGCGTTCCATCTCCTCCTGGATCTCGATCGGTTCAACGTTGCCGAGCGTCTGCTGCCCGTCGGGCATGCGTTCCTCTCCTCTCGCTTTCCTTCAAGGGATCTCCCTCGTCCGAACGGTGGACGTCCGTCCGTTGGCGGCCGAGGGCGGCTCGCTAGATGTCGAGGAAGCGGACGTCCTTCGCGTTCTGCTGGATGAATCCCCGCCGTGACTCGACGTCGTCGCCCATGAGGATCGAGCACACCTCGTCGGCGATCGCGGCCTGCTCCACCGAGACCTGCAACAGCGTTCGGCGGGTCGGGTCCATCGTCGTCTCCCAGAGCTCCTCGAAGTCCATCTCGCCGAGACCCTTGAGTCGCGCAATCTCCGGCTTGCGGCCCTCGTTCTCGGCGAGGAACACCGTGAGCGCGGCTTCGTCCTTGAGGTAGCTCTTCGTCTTGCCGAGCACCGCGGAGTACAGCGGCGGCTGCGCGACGTAGATGAACCCGCGCTCGAACAGCTGCGGCATCTGACGGAAGAAGAACGTGAGGAGCAGCGTGCGGATGTGCGAGCCGTCCACATCGGCGTCGGCGAGGATGATGATCCGGTGGTAGCGCGCCTTGTCGGCGTCGAAGTCCTCGGAGAGCCCCGCGCCGATCGCGGTGATCAGCGCCTGGATCTCCGCGTTCTTCAGCATCTTGTCCATGCGCGCGCGCTCGACGTTGAGGATCTTGCCGCGGATCGGGAGGATCGCCTGGATGTGCGGGTCGCGCGCGTCCTTGGCCGACGACCCGGCCGAGTTCCCCTCCACGATGAACAGCTCGGACTCCGACGGGTCGCGCGACGAGCAGTCCGCGAGCTTGCCCGGGAGGCCACCGGTCTCGAGCGCGTTCTTGCGCCGGGTGAGATCCCGGGCCTGCTTCGCGGCCATGCGCGCCCGAGACGCGGCGGTGGCCTTCGTCATGATCTGCTTCGCCTCGCTCGGGTGCTCCTCGAGCCAGTCCCCGAGCTTGTCGTTCGTGGCCTTCTCGACCAGCGACCGCATCTCGGCGTTGCCGAGCTTGGTCTTGGTCTGGCCTTCGAACTGGGGGTTGCGCAGCTTCACCGAGATGATGGCGGTGAGCCCCTCCCGGATGTCCTCGCCGAGGAGGTTGTCCTCCTTCTCCTTCAGCAGCCCGCGGGCGCGGCCGTACTTGTTGATCGCATTGGTGAGGGCCTTCTTGAAGCCCTCCTCGTGCATGCCGCCCTCGGTGGTGGCGATGTTGTTCGCGAAGGAGTGCAGGCCCTCGTAGTAGCCCGTGTTCCATTGCATCGCGATCTCGACCTCGGAGTCGTTCGACTGCTCGTCGAATTACACGACGCGCTTGAAGATAGGCTCCATCGACGCGTTGAGGTGCTTGACGAA
>JBBSAM010000051.1:0-19654 GCA_038252255.1 Acidimicrobiia bacterium
CGACCGTACTGCGCGCGGCCGATCTGCGTCGGCAGCGGCGGCTCCTCGAAGACCGGCACATCTGCAGACTCCCAGATGCCTGGGCCGTTCAGAGCGGGTCGGTAGCGCCAGTCATCCACAGAGCCCCCTACTTCTTCGGCCTCGGCACCGCGCACACCGCCGCTACGTACGGCCGCCAGGTCTTCCCGACGCGCTTGCCCTGGCACGCCCAGCCGCGACCGCGACCGCTCGTCGTGACCTTCTTCGAGCCGGCAGGGCAACCGCAGCCCGTCCAGTCCTTCCCCTTCGACATGCCGCTACCGGCAGGTCGCCGCGACGAACGGACGGAAGTTCGTCCCTCGCTTCGGTGTCTTCGACTGGCAGACCCAGCCGCGGCCGACGGTCTTCTTGCCGGGCTTCTTCGTTGAGATCTTCGTCGCGTTGCTTGGACAGCCGCAGCCGGTCCAGTCCTGCGCGCCCGTGCTCTTCTTCCGCGCGCTCTTCCGTCGTGCCTTCGCCATGTGAACCTCCGCCCGAGGGTATCACGAGGGCGTGCCGCGAGGTAGGCTCTGGCGATGAGCCTCGGCAAGTTCCCCACCTGGTCCAAAGAGACTGCGACAGATCGGAACCACAAGCCGCAGTGCGCGAGCCTTCCGAGCTCGACGGTGACGAAGTCGTGGAGCGGCTCACCGCAGGAGCGGTACGTCACAAGCGCCGAGGGGATTCGCCAGCTGACGCCACCAGAGGTGTTCCGGCTGCAGGGGTTCCCCGAGGGCTGGTTCGATGTCCCTGGCATCGCCCCGAGCGTGCGTGTGGCGCTCGCGGGCAACGCGGTGCCGCCTCCTGTGGCCGAGGCCGTCTTCGCGTCGCTACCCCTCCGGGGGCGCGTCATGGAGCTCTTCGCGGGGGCCGGCGGAATGGCTCTCGGTGCCGAGCGCGCGGGCTTCGAGGTGTCGCTGCTCGTGGACCTGTGGAAGCCGGCGTGCGCTGTGCTCAACAAGCACTTCGCGGGGCGCGTCGCGTGTCAGAGCGTTGATACACTGCCCTTCGAGCGTCTGCGGGGATTCAAGGTGCTCAGCGGCGGGCCGCCGTGCCAGCCGTACTCAAGGGGCGGCAAGCGACTCGGGCCTGACGACCCTCGCGACCGCTGCACCGCACTCCCTCTGATCTTGGGGCGCGCGCAGCCCGACGCTTTCGTGTTCGAAGAGAGCGATGCGCTCTTCACGCACGCGAAGGGCGAGTACTGGAAGCACCTCGCGCGCTCTCTGAGGGCGGCGAAGTATCGGGTGGGTGCGATGCTCATCAACGCACACGACTACGGCGTGCCTCAGATCAGGTGCCGTGCCTTCGTGGTAGGTCTGCGCGACGGTTCCCCCGCTGCATGGGCTGACCGCATGCTCGCACGAGCTCGACCCGGCCAGGGCGGCGTCGTGGCCGACGTGATGGAAGAGGGCAGCACGGAGACCTGGGGCCCCTGGGCGTACGGCTGTCGTCGACCGAAGCAGCACGCATGGTGTCCGACGCAGATTGTGGAGGCTGACCGATGACGCTCATGGACCTTGAGAAGACCCCGTGGGTCGATCGCGCCTTCGCCGCGTTCTGGGAGCGCATCGTCGCCGCGGCACCGCGCCCTGAGTGGGTGCCGCGCCTGCTACCTGGACAGAAGGGCCTCAAGGTCGAGGAGTTCGGGTGCGGGCTCTACGGCTGTGCGATCCCCACGAGCTCGCCCAAGGTGCTCGTGAAGATCACCAGCGACCCGAGCGAAGCCGCGTTCGCCATCTCCGCCATGGCGATGGGCTCGTGGCCCTCGGGCATCGTGAAGTACTACGCCGCCTACGCCGTCCCGAACGTGACCTACCGCGGCCGCCCGGTCTCCGTGCTCTGGCGCGACGAGGTCGCCGCCGTCGGCATCGCACGCATCCGCCACGACGCGCTCTACAAGCCCCACGAAGAGCGCCTGCTGACGCAGCTAGGCCATGCCCTGGTCACGTACAAGAACCTCGGCATGGACCTGCGTTCGATCCTCATCGCCGCAGCATCGCGCAACCCGGCGGAGCCCTGGCGTCTGCTCGCCGAAGCGAAGGCACTCGAGGAATGGGCGATGGACCGCTTCGAAGACACGAACGAAGCAGGGCGCATCGTGCTCTTCAAGGGCCCCGAGCGCATCGCTGGGCTCCTGCAGTTGATCACGCTGATGGAGTCGGAGATGATGAACACCGACCACCAGGACACCGTGGGCGAGGCGCTGTCGTTCTACCACGAGCACGGGATCGTCCTCGCGGACGTGCACCCCGGAAACGTCGGCCGGCGCGGACCCGGAGCGGACGAGCCGCGCGAGATCGTGATCACCGACCCTGGTCACGCCGTGGCGCTCGAGCAGCGCCTGGCGACGGTGCGCGTGCCGGCTCTTCCGTGACGGCAGGCCCGAGCCTCTTCAGCGTGTTGGCGACGCGCCGCCTCTCGTAGGAGGAGTCCGCAGCCTGCAACACCGCCTGACGCATGAAGCTGGCGTCGGGAAGCTTCGCCTCGCGGGCCTTCCGCTGAACCTGAACCCACTGCTCGTCGGTGAATCGAACCTGTCGCGTGACGCCGGCCACGCGGCAGCGTACCACGTCACCCTCGCGTGCGGCGCTTCCGCACCTTCTTCATCACGTTGAAGGTGTGCTTGCTCGGGTGCTTCCGCGCCCACGCGCGGTTCGCGGCGCGTGTGGTGATCAGTTTCTCGGTCAGTTCTGCCAAGAGGCGGTGTGCTGCGTAGCCGCACTCGAAGCGGTCTGAGGTCTCTGCGTCCCACACGCGCCGCCACTTCACGGAAGCCGCGACGATGCGCCGCTCAAGGCCTACGGTGCTGCGGTGCGGCATCAGTACCCGTCCTTCGCCCAGCCCGAGCCCTTGAGCACGAAGCTCGACGTCCCCGCGATGAGCCGCTTCACGCTGCCGCCGCAGGTACGCTCGGTCACCGCGAAGCCAGTTGAGCCCATGAACCCTCTGCGGACACGTCGTCAGCGGCGCGTCGGTGATGCGCTGCTCGACCTCGAAGACACCGTGCTGCGGGCACTCGTACTCGTAGGTCGGCATCACGCAGGCGGCTCCACGCTCTCGATCGCGGAGCGGAACAGCTTCACGACCTCGATCGCCTCGCGGCAATCCTCCAGCGAACGGTGCGCGGGCTCCTTCTTCGGCCACTCCTTGCCGTAGGCCTTCGAGAGCGACTTCAGGACCGACGCGTCGATCACGCGATGGGAAAGGAAGCCCTCGAGCACGGGCATCTGCTGCTTCAGGAAGCTCCTGTCAAAGCCCACCGAGAAGCCGGCGAGCATGCACTCGCCGCGGAAAAAGTAACCGGAGACGAGGTTCAGCAACTCGCGCTCCGTCTCGCCGAGAGTCGTAGGCGCGGTCTGCAACCGCCGCGCGAACAGACCGCTCTCCGTGTGCATCTTATAGACGAAGACGTCCATCGGCCGGAAGCGCAGGGTCTCCTCGTCTCCCAAGGGATCGGAAGGCATCGAGTGGTGGTGGCAGATTTCTCGATCTGCTTTCAGATCGTAGAGGATCGCACCGACCTCCAGGATGAGGTCGCGCTCGGGGTGGAAGCCCGTGGTTTCGAGATCGAGAAACAGAACCTTCGCCATCTCTATGTTCATTGGCGTCTCCCTGAACGTTTCACGCTATCGTCCGACTTACTTGCCGTCTCCGGCCGTCTTCGGCCTGCCGACGCAGAACTCGCACTCGATGTACACACACGACAACTCCAACCAAACCAACGAGGCTGTGCAGAAGTACGCATCGTGCTTCTCATCGCGCTTAGCAGGAGCGCCGCACGAGCATCTGGGATATCGCGGAGAGGCGGGGGGCTGCTGATCAATCTCGTGCTTCAGGGTTTCCGCCTTCGTCATAGAGCTCTCCAGTCGTGCCAGTCCCACGGGGACCGGCTGGGCGAGGCGCGCATACGTCTCGGCCTGCCTCGCAGCGTCGCGACGGTCAGCATGCGTGCCCTTCACGCCGGCCCCGAGGTTGCACGGCTCGCCCTCCTGCGCACGGCAGAGCGGGCAGACGATCGAGTAGGGGCCCGTCGTGGAGAAGGCCGTCACCGCCTCACCCGCGCTTCGATCTTCTCGAGCACACGCGCCGACTCCTCGGGGGTCATCGTCTCGTCGCAGACGACGCGCAGATCCGCGACGAGCCCCTCGAGTTCCCTCGCGATGCGCAGCGCACGCACGCGAACCGAGAGCGCCTCGTCGCTGATGGGCAGGTCCAAGACGATGTGAGGATCGTAGACCGACGCATCGCCCGCCTCCGAGACGCCGCACTCGAGCACGCCAGGGCTCCAGCTGCCGTCGAGGCGCTGTCCTTCGATCTGAATCTTGACCCTCATGTCACTACCGCCCCCTCGCGATCACCTGGGTGCCCTGCGTGATGAGCACGCCGGAGATCTCCCGCACCCCCGATGCCACAGCTGCGCGGACGAGCTTCTCGTCCACCGAGAGGTACTGCCGAGGCACCAGAGCCGCATCCACGACGCGGAACTCCCAGACCTCCCGCGTCGTGACGCCAGTCGGCGCGTGCACAGGTGCGATGGCGACCGCAGCCACAGCAGCCGCCCGCGCATCGCCAGCGGCGAGGGCCTTCTGCGCCGCCTCCATCGCCTCGCGGTTGCGGCGGGTGATGGCCGTCTGCGCCGCTGCGATCTTCGTCTTGAGCAAGACCTCCGCATCCAGGAGTGCGCTCAGCGCAGGACGGAAGAGATCGTTCGCGGACCTCAACGCCTCGTTCAGAGGCGCGGTGATCTCCTTGCGGCGCTCCTCGAGGCGATCCCACGACGCCTTCACGTCGAGAAGCGCCTCACCGGCGAAGTCGATGTCCTCGGCCGTCTCGACCTGGAAGTCCTTGAGCTCGCGAAGGGCACCGACGGCCTGCTCGACCTCCTGCGCGATCTCCAGCTTCCCCTGTGGTGTCGTCATCACTCTGTCTTCCTTCGCCAGCGGCCACCCCAGCGGGTCGATCGCGTGGCGCTCGTCGTAGTCCATCCGCACCCAAGTGCGCCACGGGATCCCATGAACGCGATACGTGTCCCCCCAACGCCATCCGCGCACCTCGCACCTGCTCTCGTACGACATCCCCAGCCAGACGCGGTAGTCGACGCCGAAGATGAAGAGATCTGCGAACCCGAGTTTCACCTCGCCCTACAGGCGGCCGAGCCAGTGGAGCCCGATGCCCACGGCATCCCAGACGTTGTGCAACCGATCGGCATTCACACCTTTCGTGCACGCAAGAAAGGTCGCGAGCTCCTCGGGGCGCAGCTTGCTCTCGATGCGCTTCTGCAGGATCTTCTTCGGCACCTGCCCCTTCCAGGCGCGCGCCTCGATGAGGCGCGTCCCGGCTGTCGGCACCGGCATCGCGAGGAACGCGCCCTCGAGCACGGCGAGGTCGATCAGATCGTTCGGGTCGCCCTTCATCCGGGGCATCGGGTAGACGACCATGTGCTCGATGAGCAGCACGTCGGGACAGATCGCACCCGCTCCCTGGAGCCCCTTCGTGACGGTCTCGATGATTCCGCGACACTTCTCAGGGAGTGTCTGCTCCGGGGACGCGATTGCGATGCCGGCCTTCAGCAGACGCGAGGCGAGAGGCAGCGTACCCCCGTCGAAGCAGGCCCAGCCCGTACCGGACTTCGCAGAGATGCCAGGATCGATGGTGAGGATGCGGGTCATACCAGAGGCACCAGACCGCGCACGACCTTCCGCCTCTCTACTGCCACCTCGTTTCCCCACGAAGTCCACCCAGGGCGCGCGGCGCGTGCGAAGATCTCCAGATAGGGCCCCGGGCTCGCGGCCTCAACAAGCTCGTGGAAGGCGGCGGGCTTGGCGGAGTGCTCGCTGCGGGCGGCCTTCAACACGCCGCCGTCTTCGAGGAGGGTCGAGATGTCTCTTCGATCGGTGTGCGCACGTCGCAGAGCCAAGCCTGCTCCGCGCACCCCGAAGAGACAGAGCTCATGCGCGCCTCGGAAGTACTGACCGATGCCGATGCGCTGCTTGACCCAAGCGATGTTCGTCACGTAACGAAAGCCTACTTCACCCATCACCCAGAGCGCGTCGGGGAGGAAGTTGTTCGTGGTCCAGAGGTATAGATGGCTGTCGTCGGCAGGGGCTCCGGCCTCCGCAAACGCCTGGATCATAGCGCCAGGGATGTCGCGCGTCTTGAGGAGCGTATAGTGCTTGTCAGCACCCCGCTTGATCTTGCCCCCGCCGCGCTCCAACCACGGCGGATCTGCGATGATCGTGCAGAAAGTCACACCCGGACCTTCAGCTTCCGGCCGACGAGACCCTCCTGGACCTCTCGGAACTGCGCGCGCCCGTTCTCCTCCTGCGCCTCGAGGATGTGCCGCTGAAGTGCCTTCTCGCACGCCCTGGCGATGACTTCGTCAGAGGGGGGCTGCGGCACGCCGACGGCGGAGGGGCCCTCGAGCGCGCTGCCGAAGTCCCCAGAGATGAAAGCAGACGGGGCGCTCTTCGCGAGCGCCGCCCCGCCGCCGCTGCCGAGACGGAAGCCCATCGACACGACGAGATCGATCGTCGCGCGCAGGATGGGCCCGTCCCGCACGGCCGAGTAGGAGAACACCGGCGCGCCGAGCGCCTTGAACTCGATGGTGCACTGCGTGTGCGCCGGATCGTAGGCGAGCGCGAGAATCTCGAGCTCGTACTCGTTGCCAGGCTCCTCAGAAGTCGCGGGGCGGGGCGCTGGCGTGCGGTACGGACCTGCGTCGTCCTCGAATTCCGAATCCAGGGTGTCATCGTGCTTCTGAGGGGTCACGGCCTCGCTGCGGAGCCTTTGGATCTCCTCGCGCAGCACCTCGCCAGCGTGCTCGTGGATGTCCATGTCATCGGTGTTGCCCGCCATGAAGCGCCGGATGAGATACGCGTCGTCGTCGTCGCTGTCTTCTTCGTTCGTCATGTGCGTTCCCAAGGGACGAGGCGGCCGTCCACTTTCTTCATCTCAGCGTCCTTGTACCAGCGCCGCATCAGCGCGGGCTCGCACCCAGGCGGCACGTCGGGGCACCAGCGAGCGCCGACATCGCGCATGATGCGCGCAGCCTCGAAAGCTGCCTCAGACGCGCGCGCCTCGGGAAGCTCGAGGAGGAGCTCGTCGTGCACGAAGTTCACGATGTAGCTGCCGAAAAGCGGCGAGCGCGGCTCTGCGTAGCAGGCGCGCGAGACCTCGTAGCCGGCATCTTTCGCGAGGTCGGCGGCGAGTGCTTGAAAGAACCCGTTCGCTGCCTCGGTGAAGGAGCAGCCGCCGCGAAGACGGAACGAGCGCAACTGGCGGATCTGACCCTCTCCACAGTTACCCACGACCCGGTGGATGTGGTGGAAGTACTTCTCCGCCTCTGGCCACATCTCGTGCCAGCTAGTCTTCAACAGTACGGCGGCCTCTTTGTCTAGGATCACGCCATAACTGGACTTTGCGAAGGCGCGCAAGCCGTCAGCGCCGAGGCCGCCAGGTAGCCCGAAGTTGCCGCACTTCGCCATCTGCCGCGCGTCCTTCGCCCACTTCTCCTTCTTCTTCGCGGCCAGAACCTCTTCGTACGCACGCCCGATGAGCATGCCGCCGAGAAGGCAGTGCACGTCCTGCCCGCCGTTCAAGGCGTCGGCGAGGGCGCTGCCGCAGTTCAGGTCGATGCAGGCCTGCGCCCAGGTGCAGAGCTCCAACTGGCCGTAGTCGATCGAACAGAGCACGTACCCTGGCCGCGGGATGAAGCACTCGCGCACGCCGGGCATCTCTTCGCCGTCCTCGTCGAGGAGACCGCGGCGCACGTTCTGCAGCTGCAGGCCGTAGCCGGTCTCGAAGGGATCGACACCCTTCTTGCGCTTCGCACCCGTCGAGCACGAGGTGCGCCCGGTGTCCTGGAGTACCTCGAAGCGCGACTGGATCGGCATCCCCGCCCGCGAGGCTGCCTGCAACGTCACGAGACTGCCGTTGAACATGTTCGTGAGGCTGGTGAAGCGCGCGTACTGCTCGAGCAAGGGGTCGCCCGTGTCGCTCGTCGTCTCCTTCGTCAGCTTCACCTTGCCCTTGGGAGTGCGCGGCACCTCGACACCCCTCGAGGCGCACACCAAGATCATCCGGTCGGCTGCAGCGGCGAGGACCCTCTTGCCGTTCTTCACGAGCCCGGCGTCTGCGAGCCTGGCGGCGACGATGTCCCGCTCAGCGATGATGTGCTGGGCGAGGGTGTCGATCTGCTTCGCATCGACCTGAAACCCGCGCGCCTCCATGAGTGCCAGCCACCACGCCGCGCGCGTCTGCCACGTCAAGTTGACGAGCTTCAACAGCGGCTCCTGGGCCTGCACGTCCCAGCACTGGTAGTGCCAGAAGGCGTCGTCGAGGGCGTACTTCCGCGCGCCGTCAGGCCACCGGTTGCAGGGCACGTCGGCGAGCGTGCCGTAGCGCAGACGCCAGAGATCCTTCTCGAGCACGACGCCGAAGCGCCTCTTCACGATGTCGGCGAGGGAGTAGCCGACCTTCACGAACCCTCCGATCTTGCCGGTCTTCTTGTTGACGAAGTCCTTGTCGAACTGCCAGTGCAGGTCGCCCTCGGCGAGGTCGCAGAGCTTCTCGGTGTGCCCGCTGTCCCAGACGCGATGCTCATCGAAGGCCTGCCAGACCTTGAGCAGCAAGTCAGGACACGCGCGCACCGTGACCGCGAGATCGAACGGGACGTTCACGCCCGTCAGGATGTCGGCCGAGAGCCCTTCTTCGATCGCATCGCGGTAGCGCCGGGGCTCGAGAATGCTGTGGACCAACGAAGGCCCCTGGCCGTAGTCCCACGCGAGCGAGACAGCGCGAGGCACCTTCGCACCCGGAGCGACGAGGAAGGTCTCGTAGTCGAAGGCGAAGACCTTCATCGCGAGTAGCCCGCCTGCTCCGCGACGCCGCCGCAGGCGCAGCGAAGCACCAGGAGCGCGCCCTCGAGACTCCCCTCCTCCACACGACTACCGCAGCAGGGGCACTTCCAGAAGAGGCCCCATCGCGCGTGGAAGGCATCGCGCTGGCGCAGCAGCGCCGCCTTCGACATCTCGCCGGCGAGCGCCTCGAGCCTTGCCGTGCGGAGGGCGAACACCTCTCGCTCTGTCGCGAGGATGAGGGATTCAGCCACGAAGATGAACTCTCGGAACATCAGACCTCGTCTACCCTCGCCTTCGCCGCCGCCGGCGTGAACCCGTCCGTAGCGAGCGAGCAGCTTCGCCACGTTCGCCTCCGCAACCTCCTCGAGCGTGAGGCCGACACCCGTCGCGATGGCCGAGAGGTACCAGAGCACGTCGCCGAGCTCCTTCTTGAGCTCCTCGGTGTCGAGAGGCGCGTCGTGGAAGAGGTGCTTCTTGATCAGGTCGATGACCTCGCCGGACTCGCCGCCCAGGCCGAGCGCACCGAGGTTCAGGGCGCGGCGCGCGTGCGCCCCTCGTTCGGAGGCAGCGTCCGCGTCGCCTCGTGCTGGTAGTCGTTCAGCTTCATGGGAGAACCTCCGTGGTGCCATCGTCTCCTCGCGAAGTAGCCCCTGCAGGCTGACGCGGATGCAGGTCCGCGCACAAGAGCACCACGCAGGCTCTCACGAGCACTGCGCACGTCGTTCTTCCCTCCGCGACGTGTCGGGCAACTTCAGGCGGATGAGCGGCCGCCTGACGGAAGGTCTACTGCCGCAGGCGCGCCGGCAGGTTGGTCCCCGGCACGTACTCGTAGGCCGGGTTCTGCGGGTGGGTGACCCACACCGGGGCGGCGGCCGGCACGGGCGGGACCGACGGGACCGACGGGACCGACGGGACCGACGGGACCGACGGGACCGACGCGGCGGCCGGCGTGCGGGAGATCCCCGCCACAGGCTCGCGGCTCGTCGGCATCCAGCGGTGCACGGTGAACGGCTGCTTCTTCTCCTTCGTGATGATGCCCTCGGTCACGAGCTCGACCATCTTGCCCTTGAGCGGCTGCATCGGACTGGCGCAAAGCTCGAGGACTTCCGTGCTGATGTTGCCCTTGACCGCGTCCTTGTCCGAGGGATCGAGGCCCTTCACGGCGGCGACGCAGCACATGACGTGCCCGAGGGACAGCTCGTGCTGCAGGTTCGCCACCCAGCCGGCCTGCGCGCCGGCGCGCAGCTTCGGGTCGTCGGATTCGTGGATGAGCCAGTCCGTGATCGTGATCGGGAAGCCCTTGCGGCTGTGCCTGACCACGAACTTGAGCATCTCGAGAAGGTAGCGGTGTCCGGGATTGAAGTAGACGCCGCCCTCGGAGAAGGTGGCCTCGTTGGTGTTGCCGTAGATACCCATGTCGTTCTGTTCCTTGCTTGCTTGCTTGCGTTTGCGTATCATCAGCGGCGGGCGAGCCCGTCGCAGACCTATCGAGACGCGTCTCGGGCGCGTTCATTCAGAAGAATCGTCAGGGGTCACGCGCGCCCCCATCAGTACCCCTCGGGCGCGTCCTCGAATGCCACGAAGTCCATGTCCGCGTAGCAGAGCTTCTGCTCCTGCCCCGTGGTCTGCGTGATGTACATCGCGTCGGCACGAGCGCCGTCGAACTGCTTCACCTGCTCACGGACGACGATGGGACAGGTGACTGACACTTCGTCAGCCTCCTGGCCGTCGCGGTGCGTGCGGCCGAACAGCTGCTCGAGCATTGCACCTGTCGTCGGCAGGCTCACGATGTAGTTCGTGTTCCACGCCTGGAGGTTCCGACCTTCGCTGTTCGACGCGATGCTCGCGATGAGCGGCGTGCCGGGCGGGTGGTCTTCGACCATTCGGCCGTTGGCATCGACGCCGCCGCGCCAGTAGTAGGAGACCCCCGTCTCCTTTGCGAGACGCTTGCCGAACTCAATGTGCTCGACCCAGCAGATGCCCTTCTCCTCGTGCATCCACTTCGCCGCGGCCTTCAGCTGCACGTCCGAGAGCCACACGGCTTCGGTCGTCGGCGTGAACGCGCTTTTGTGCTCTCGCCAGGCCGTGAGCGCCGCGAGCGCCTCATCGTTCTCCAGGATGATGCCGGCGGTGTCGGGCTCGAGGCCTGCCTTCTGGGCCGCGTAGCGGTCGAGCGCGCTGGCGATCGGCGACTCCGAGTCGAGGCCGCGGCTCGCGCGCAAGATCTCCCGGACAGCCTTCGCCCAGACCTTGCGCGCAGCGAGCCACTCCGGCGGCGGCGCAGGGTTCCAGCGGTAGAACATCCCGCACGCCGCGAGCGCGCGCAGGTGCCGCCAGAGCTCCAGGGCGTCCATGATCGGCTCGCCGTCGGGGCGGACCCACCCGAGCTTCAGGTTGCGGATGGGGTCCGCAAGCTCCGGCACGGTGAGGATCTTCGAGGCGATCGAGAGAGACGTCCCGAGCGCGCCCTCCTGCGTAGCGACGACGCCAGGCGTGTCGACGAGCCGGCGACGGTACGCGCGGCGCACCGCGAGCTCGGGGTCGCGGCGGTAGATCTCCCGCTCCTCGACGTTGCACAGATCGATGAGAGCCCCCGGTGCGATCTTCGTGCTCTCGTTCGCGCCGCGGCGCTCGTCGAGCACGAGAGACCACTCCATGCGCGTCGGGAAGTCCCTGGGCGTCGGGTTCGTCTGAGGGAGACACCACGCGGCGATGTGCACGTAGTCGTGCAGGGACCGCTTCGTGATCGTGCCGCTCATGGCGACGATACGCACAGGCGCGCCGCTCTCACGCTGCGCGTCAAGATACCTCTTCACACGTCTGCAAACGGCCGTGCGCGTGTTGCGAACGCGGTGGCACTCGTCCATCACGATGACATCGGGCGCGGCCTCCTCGAGCCGCTGCGCTGCCTGCTCCCGGCCGAGCATCTCGTAGCTGATGACCTGCACCCAGGCGGGGATCAACCAGTGCTTACGGAGCACCGCCATATCGCGGCGCGTCTTCTCCACGAGCTTCGCCGGGACGAGCAGCACAGGACGCCGCGCCTCGAGCACAACGAAGGCAAGCATGCTGATGAGCGTGTTGTGCACAACGATGTTGTCACAGACGAAGTTGCCTGTCTCGGGAACGGTGAGATCACAGACGGGAAGCACGCCAACAGGCTCGACACTCGTTGCTTTCTCCCAGGCGAGATCACTAGTGCCAAGCCAGGCGTACTGCCCCCGGTAGCCGAACCTCTCGCAGGCGCGCGCGAACTGTTCCCGCCCCACCCACTGCCCGCTCGTCGCGCCTAGCGCAGTCGAGAAGGCAGTCCGCAGTCCCACGAAGCCACGGGCCCTTTTAGCCTTCTGATCTCCGCCCCGACCCAGCCAACCCATCTCGGCGCAGATCAACTGAGCGGCCTTGCGGTCCACAGGTACGACATCCACGTTCGTGTTTCGCGGTGTTGCCAGATGCGCGTCAAGCAAGCGCGCGCAGGCCGCCTCCTTGCCAAGCACTGGGCCTATAGCTGCCGCGAACGGGAGTACCTCAGAGCCGCTCACCGTGAGACGCCAAGCGTCGAAACACTCCCCACGGCACTTCGCCACGCGGTAGTGCTTGCGGCTGCGAATGCCGAGACGCAACAACAAGAATCGCAGATCGTCTATCAGTTTCTCCGACGCGAGCGTTGTCCCGAAGCCGTTGCGCAGAATGTACCCGTCACAGGCCCAGAAACGGTTCAAAAACAGTGCTACCTGGCGACGCGGCAGCCCCCAAAACGCAGCTGGTAGACGCTTGTGCTTCGCGAGACCGTGGATGCCCCACTTGTTTCTAAAAGCTGTGGCTCCAAGAACGCTGTACTCGTTGCAGGCGGCGTCTCGCTTCAGTTTCTCGTTGTACTGGGGGCCGTGATTGCGAGGAGTCTTGCCTGTGACGCGTGTGGCGACTTCGCGCATCTCGCGCTCCACCTCTTCAGTCCCGTTGGTGAAACTTGCCGTCTCCTGAGACACGCCCCCGTCGCTCAGTAGGTACGCGGCGAGCAGTACTTCATCGTCCGAGGCCTCCGTGCACACAAGGGGTGACGGGACGGAACGCGGGATAGCTACCAAGGTGCCGCGCGGGATCTTCGCCGCTGCCACCCAGCCGAGGTGTGTGAACACCGGATGATCGGTACTGAGCACGGTGCTGGACCCGTCCGCGAGAGTGACCCGCACGCAGGGCTTCTCCCCTGAGCGAAAGACCACACTGCTGCGCGCTGAGATCTCCCCCTGAGACCCCATCGAAGACACCACAACAGGTCCGAGCTCTTTCAATGTACGACGACGGCCCGTGCCGACGTCGTAGATCTCCGCGTTCTCCCACACGCACTTTCCTGCGCCAACGCGTATGGGGCCGAAGAGCCCGCCGAAGTCGTGCGCCTCCTGGAGTGCCGCAGCCTGCACGGGCCGGAGCTTCTGCGTGCCGCCAGGCGCGCGCAGGTACTCCGTGAGAGCGGCTGCGAGACGCTCGCCCTTCTCCTCCCAGACGCGCCGCGGCAGCGCGATGATGCGCGCGAGCTCCGCCGAGTGCGACACGCCGACCTTCGGAGCGAAGTTCTTCCCCTCGGCCGCAGCCTTCTCGCGCGCGAGATCGAAGTCCTCGCGCGTCATCCCGCTCTCGGCGAGCATCTGGTCTAGTAGGTCGGTCATCAGTCTTTCCGCATGGCCTCTCGCAGGTCCCGCACCGCGTTCGTGAGCAGCTTCAACTGGAGAAGCAGCAGCGTACTCACGAACGCGGCGAGGAGAGGGGTCACTCCTCGCAAACCTTCTCGATCGCCAGAACGATGCTGCGCGCGCGGCGCGCAAGGGCGAGGTCGTCGTCGTGGTGCTCGCGTGCGGTGAGCAGCGCGGAAGCCACGAGCACTACGAAGTTCTTGAACGTGTCGGGGGCTTCGTAGTGCGGTGCGCGATCGAGTACTTCCTGTGCGCGCTCGATGACTTCGAGGACGTCGACGGCGGCGCGCGAAGCCGCGCCCCCCACCTCCTCGACTGCGGCGGGGCGGCTCCCGTCGCGCAGAAAGCCCTCGCGCACGGCGATGCGGAGCGCCTTCTCCTTCAGGCCCTTCTTCGTCTCGATGCCGTGCTCCTTCGCGAAGGTCTTCAGCGCGGCGTGATCCATCGTGTCGAGCTCGTCGCCGGCGAGCGACTCATCCCCTCCCGTCTTCCCGGCCACCACCTGGACGGCGGCAGGCTCGGCCCTGTCCACGGTCGGCGCTTCCGGGGGGTTCAGAGCGCCGGCGCGCTCGCGGACGTCCTGGCCGCAGTACTCGTAGGCGGGGTTCGTCGGGTGCGGGAGCCACACCTTCGCCACGACGGCCGGCACGGGCGGGGGCGCGAGGAGTGCGGGAACGGCAGGGAGCGCGGGGACGACCGGGAGCGCGGCCATCGGCACGGGCGGGAGCCCGCCAGGCAGCGTCGGCGCGCCGATGGGCGGCGGAACGGCGGGAACGACGTGGCCGTTCATCTTGCTGGCCTTGTGGGCTGCGATCTTCTCTTCCAGGGACTGCGGCAGGCTCATCATCGACCTCATGATCTCGGCGGAGGAAAGGTTGCACTTGGACACGAAGGCGCACCCACCGAACCTCCCGCACGACTTGGGCTCGGGCGGGAGATCGAGAGCGCGCGCACCAGAACGACGTAGCTCGAGCAGCTGCTGACCAAGCTCGCGGAGTGGACGCAGCGCCTCCGCCGCGTATTCACGAGTCACACGAAGATGGACGCGCTCGCTCCGGTAGGGCTTGCTCGTCTTGTAGTAGATCCAGAACATGTCGACGTGCGGCGCGGCGACCTCCGCGAGCGCGGCACTGGCGTAGATGATCGCCTGGGGGTCCGTCTTCAGATCTTCCGTCGTCTTCGCGTACCCGAGGTTCGACGTCGTCTTGTGGTCGAGGACCGCAGGGCCTTCTGCCCCCTGCCACGCCGCGTCGATGCGCCCAGCGAAGATGTCCCAGTGGAACGAGGACTCGACGAACACCGAGCCCGGCGGCGGCAGATGATGCAGCCCCTCCTGCGCAATGCGACCTGGATAGTGGACCTTGTCGCCGACGGAGAAGACCTCCTCGAGATCCGGCGGTGTCGCCTTCGTGAGCCACGCCTCAAGCACCTCGTGCACACGCGTGCCGAGCGCAGCGGAAGGGTGCTGCGCACCACGAAGACCCTCGAGCTTCTCCCAGCCCCACTTCCGAGGGCAGTCGATGTAGGTCGCCAGCTGCGACGGGGAGACGGTCCAACCGCCTGCGGGGCCAGCCATCACTCTTCGAGCTCCTGGACGCGCAGCCGCTCGATCACGATGGCCGCGGCCGCGCGCCGGCCGATGCCGCGTCTCTGAGCGACGCGGTCGACGAGCGCGAGCGCCATGCGCTCCAGCGCGCTCGTCAGGTCTCGCGTGAGCGTGTCGTGGCTCGGTGCCTGCTGGGGCGGCGGCTGCGGTGAGTCGTCGATCGGCGTGTGCGGCGTGTGCATGCTCTTCTCATCGGTCACGAGACCCCCCTCGACTTCTGCTCGTCCCAGGCGTGCTTGGACGACGGAGCCATGTTGAAAAAAGCGTTCACGCTGGCGCGCGCAGCCCGCTCCATCTTGTATCCCTCGGCCAGAGCGGCCTCGATGAACGCGCCGTTCGAGACGTACTGATGTCGCCCCTCGACGGCTGCGCGGCGCTCCACGAGGTGCTTCATGCCGTAGGACGTGTACGTTTTTCGGATATTCACCGTTTTCTTCGCGTACGCGCGTAGCCACTCCCGAGCGGCCTGCACTTCGATCTCATTCGGCGCGGCGGTGCCGCTGTCCGCAGGCTTCAATGCGTTGTACGCGGTCGTGTGGCAGTGCGGCTCGAGGCCCCACGCGCTCACGCGTTCCCACTGGTCCGACATCAGTTCACATCCTCGGAAGTTGGTACAGGCGGCAGCGAAGGTGGCACGGGCGGCAGCGCCTTCGGCCTGTCCTCATCGATGTTGGCAAGGTACTGGAGGATCTCCTCCTCGCTGGCGACATCCGCGTTCAGGGCCCACTCCACAAGGAGGCTCACGTCCACGATGCGGAACCTCCTGATATGGGTGGGGTTGTCTAGATCTCGCATCGCGGCCCCCACGGACAAGCCAGCGAGCGCCTTCGAGATG
This sequence comes from Acidimicrobiia bacterium, assembly GCA_038252255.1. Lineage (GTDB taxonomy): Bacteria > Actinomycetota > Acidimicrobiia > IMCC26256 > JAENVU01 > Chersky-806. Next base: position 16,012 of record JBBSAM010000051.1, read on the forward strand.
ATCATGGTCGATGGCGCATCCTTCGTGGTCTTCAGGTACAGGTTCCAGTTCTCCCACAGCGCCATCACGTTCACGTAGAGCTTGCCGCCCTTCACACGCACGAAGTGCCTGTGTCTCGTACTGTTCAACAGCGTCGGAGCCTGCAGATAGAACACCAACCACTGGCAGATGTTCGCGCGCTGCCCGGTCCCGGACGCCAGGGACCGCGTGAGGTCCGAGGCCTCACCGCTCACGAGAAACCTCGTGTTCCTCGGCACGACGATGTTCTCGCTCAGCCACAGGCAGTGCTTCGCGACGGCGTCTTTCTCGATCCACGTCGAGACCACATCACGTCCTAGGGTCGTCAGGTACGCCACGGCCTCCCGCTGCACGGGGAGGTAGAAGAACCTCTCTACGATCGCAGCGATGTCGTTCTCGGTCAGGTGTTCGGTCGTCTCGAGCAGGTTCTGGTTGTTCGCTGCGAGGATGAGCCTGGTGCAACCGCGCACCGTGGCGTTGGGCCTGAACTTTCGCTTGAGCGCACGCTGGCGCGCCTGGATGAACTCTCGGATCTCCGGCGTGCGCAGCTTCCCCCGTGCGTCGACCGGTGCGGTCTCGTCCCCGAAGACGATCGGACAGCGCATCAATTGCTCGTTGAAAGGGCCCATCGCCTCATCGAGGTCGGTCGGCCTGTCGTCGGTGTAGATGTGCGAGACACCGACGGCGAGGATCGTCTTGCCCGCACCTGGAGGGCCTTCGAGATAGAGCGCCGCGCAGGGCTGGTCGAGCATCGTCGTCGCGGCGAGCCACTGCAGGAGCCGATCGTGCTTCGGACCTGCGAAGATCTGGAGCCACTTCGCGATCTCCGGGTTGTACTCAGGCTTCACGCGGATCGGGCACGGAGCTTCGATCATCGTCTTCGTCGTGTCGTCGTAGCGCGCGAACTGCGCTCGATAGTCGATCACCACAGAGGTGGCGACGACGCCGTAGTCGTGCACGAGCTCGACGGCCGTCTTTGACCGCGCGCTGCGTGGGGTGACCATCATCAGGTCGACGCCGGCGGTGATCGCGGGGGCCAGATCGCGATGGGCACCGTTCACCACGTCGAGGTTCGTGTAGTGCTCGTACTTCCCGTTGCAGAAGACGTAGTGGCTCGTCCCCATCTGCACGATCCAGCGGCGGTTCAGACGCGCCCGCGGCACCTCGAGGAGCTCGGCGAACGCGTCGAGGTCTTCCTCGGTGTACGTGGTGGCGCGGCCTCCACCGTGCGACGCGAAGGCCTCCTCGAGCAGCTGCGCCTGCTCCCCACGAGGGATCGCCTGCTTGCCCTGGATCATCGTGAGGATCACGGCGGGGTCGACGTGCGTCGGCTGCATCAGAGCGAGCGAGGCCGTGAAGTGGCCGATGATCGACTGGGGGTCGGCGAGCGGATGCCGGTCCAAGATCTCACAGACGATGCGGAACGTGGTCCCGTGCCGGAAGCCCTTGTCCGCGTAGGGGTCGCCCTTCAGCAGAGCCCGCATCGCGTTGCCCAGGTCCGCCTTGTTCTTCGAGCGAGCCAGCGCGTCCCCGATGCGGCGCACCTGATCACGAGTGACCTGGATGCCCGCACCCGTTGCCGTCGGCAGGCCCTGGTCGTCATCGCCGACGTGCAGCCTCGCTACGTGCTCCCCGAGGAGGGCGTCGACCGCGAGAGGAGGGGCGTCGCCAGAGTGAATACGCACCGGCGGAAGCTCCGGCGCTTCGGGGTGACTGGGGAAGTAGTAGCGGTGCCCTATGTCCCGGCAGTGGGTGTCCGCTATGCTCTTCAGGTAGTTCTGGTTCACGCGGTCCCAGACGTGCGCGTGCTCGGATTTCAGGACGGGGCGCGAGTACTCGAGGAGGACGCGGTACTTCGCCTGTTTTGGGCCGTGCGAGAACGTCGAGAGGAGCAGCCAGCGGCAGGGGAGGGCGGCGCAGATCTCAGCCACGTCATCTTCGGTCGCCTTGTCGAGGTCGAAGACTCCGACATGGAGCGCCACGACGAACCGGTCGCCTTCCTCCTTGCTCGGCCCGTGCCCAGGCTGCCACTCACAGGCCGAATAGAGCCCCCCGGCCCCCTTCGCAGGCCAGGGCTTGTGGGGCCCGAGGAGAGCGTCTAGCTCGACCCAGGACACGCCGTAGCGGAGATCCGGCCGGGTCGAGGTGATGGAGGGGAACAGCGAGACGTTCAGCGCCATGCACGCGCTCCGAGGGCGAGGAGGGGCGTCCCTCGGGGATCGAAGAGGCATCGCCATCGCCGGGCTGTTGCACCCCCTACACCCTCACAGGCCTCGGAGCAGCGACAGCGGCGGCGACGCCTCTTCGACCCCCGAAGTACGGGGGTGCGAGCCCCCTTGTACGAGACCCAGCAGCGCCCGTCAACAAGGATGAGGCGAAACAGAATGACGCGGCGCGTTGAAAAGAGCCGACCCGCGAGAACGCCGTTCCGGCAGGCGGCCAAACACACCTCGATCTTCGACGAAACAGGCCTTGTTCACACGTCGCTTTTCGGAAAACATCAAAAACCCTGGGGAAAACAACGAACACAGCTAGAAGGGGGTGTTCAACTTATCAGGAGACGACATAGATGCAAGATATGTGGTATACCGTACCACCTATTATTCACACATATGCACACATATGTAACTACAATACAGCTTATAAGTAACTTAGAGGATAGGAGGTGTGTTGGTGTGAACAGAGGGGGAATCGATCCATAAAAAAGAGGGATTCTGTGTTCACACCAAAAAAGACCTGCTGTGAACAAGCTGTGTTGCTGTGAACACTGCCTCGTTTTGTGTAGGTGTTTGTGTGTGTTGCCTTGTCGGCAGCTGTGTTTGGGGTCTGCGTAGTTGCTTTTGCCGGGTAATGCTGGCACGCTCCGGGCATGAATCGCGACCTCGTCCTCTACCTCGAAGAGCTTCTCGCCAGCGCCCGCGAGGGTCGGGTGCAGTTCTTCGTCGGCTCTGCTGGGATCTCGGCTCCGCCGTCCGCTCGCGGTGGCGGTTCGATGGACGTGCGCGCTCTCGGCGCGCTCGGGGGGCTCGTCGTGAAGTACGACCCCGTCTCCCGGCACCAGGCTTACACGACGACGCTCGCGGGCCTCTCCGAGGCGGTCTCGCAGCTGGACGCGTCCCTGGGGGTCGTCACGAAGCCAGCGGAAGGGTGAGCGACGCAGACGTTGCGGCGTGTCGTTTCGCGCGCGCGATCTCGCCGAGCTTCTCGCCCTGGAGATCACCGCCGAGACCGAGAAGCTGCTCGACACGAACCTGCGGGACCTCCCTGCCGACGCCCGTCAGGCTGTGGTTGACTCGCTGCTCGGGATGCGTGAATAGCTGCTACCGCCCGCCGTCCGACGTCCCATGAGCGCCTTGTACAGCGACCACCCCCCCGCCGACGTTCGTCCCGCTCCCTTGAACCGCCAGCAGCGTCGTTCGATGGACAAGCGGGGCAAGCTCGCCCAGCGACGCGCGAAGAAGGCTCTGAGTGTCCTCGGCCCGCGCGTCGATCGCGAGATGTTGCGCACGCCCCCCACCTCGCCCCTTCTCGTGTCGCCTCCGCCGTCGACCACGCCCGTCGTGCCGGAGCCCGTCGCGCTCAGCGTGCTCGAGCAGATGGCGGCTTTGATCCGAGAGCGGCTGAA
>JBBSAM010000052.1:0-17490 GCA_038252255.1 Acidimicrobiia bacterium
GAGGAGACCATCCGCGGTTCGCAGTTTCCGGACCACCTGCTCGGGAGTGTGCCGTCGTCGTTTCATCGTGAAGTCCATTCTGCCCATCATGGGCAATCGGACTCTCACAACGCGTGGACCACCCCACCGGGGTCAGGCCAGCGGGAACCGGACGGGATCGGCGAGATGTCATCCTGCGACCTTCACCGCGGACCCATGCCCGCCGCCAATGCAACAGAGCCGTCCGGAGATGACAGGTGATGCGCGAGCGATGCGCTGCGGCTGCCATCGTCGTCCTCGGATGAGTACATGTACCAGCGCCGTTTGAAGGTCGCCGCAGGCGACGGAACACACAACCATTGTGATGAAGGATGGAGGATTCCCATGTTCGTGACAGTCATTCATCGAATCCATGACCCCAAAGGGTTCCAGGAAGCTGAGGCCAAAGCACTCGAGGCCGGACTCCCTGCCAGTGTCGCGCTGCCAGTGCACGCGGCAACTCGTGATCACCGACTCGGCATTTGCGTCTGGGAAGGCGAATCAGTAGCGGCGGTACGCGAGGTCGTTGAGGGCGCGGTCGGACCGTACGCCGACAACGAGTACTCCGAGATGGAAATCGACGGCCTCACGCCGCAGCTTCGGAACTAACCGCGGGTAGGCGCGGTCCCCGATGGTTTCGGTCGCGGCCGGTACAGCGTTCAGCTCCCGGCCGCGATCGAGAGCACCCGCCGAAGCGACGCTTCACCCAGTCGTCACCGCGCGCTGTGCCCCCCGCCGAACGGTTCGCAGGTGATGCGCGAAACGACGCGTAGATCCCGGCGTCGTCGACATGGACTACGAGCCTGGAGGAAGCATGACGTTCGCCCCGATTGCACCGACCACCACCGTCGCACCGACGAAGATCGCGAACGACACGTACGTGATTCACCAGGTGCAGCCCGCCCTCGGTCAGCCGCTGTTCGTGTACATCAATTCGATGGTGATCCTGGGCAAGGAGCCGGTCATCGTCGATACCGGCACGCCGGCGAACCGGAAGCAGTGGCTGGACGACGTCTTCTCACTCGTGGAGCCCGAGGACGTTCGCTGGATCTTCCTTTCGCACGACGACGTCGACCACGCGGGCAACCTCGACGAGGCTATGACCGCATGTCCCAACGCGACGTTGGTGTGCAACTGGGCGATAGTGGAACGGCACACGAACTGCTTCGACTTCCCGCTCGAGCGCTGCCGATGGGTCGTGCACGGCGAGACGTTCGACGTGGGCGACCGGACACTGCACGCGTTGCGTCCACCCGTGTTCGATTCGCCCACGACGCGCGGTCTCTACGACTCGACGACCGGCGTGTACTGGGCCGTCGACACGTTCGCGACACCACTCCCCGATCCGAGCATGACGATTGCGGACCTCGACCAGGACTTCTGGTTCCACGGCTTGTGGATGTTCGCACTTGGTGCCGTGAGCCCTTGGCTGACGATGCTCGACACCGACAAGTACGGCGAGTACGTCGACCGCGTGCAGAACCTCGACATCACGACGATCGCGAGCTGTCACAGCCCCGTGATCGAAGGCCCGTTCATCGAGCGGGCGTTCGGACGCATCCGCGAGCTGCCGACTCTCGACGCGCCGACGTTGCCGGATCAGTCCATCCTCGACCAGATCGTGTCGGCGACCTCGATACCCCGATCCTGACCCCAAATCCCGACGGTCGGACTCGCCGGCGTCAGCGCAGCGGCGCGACGTCCGGCTGCGCATCGGCCAGCGCGTCGATTCGCGGGATCCAGGTCCGGAATCCCAGGGTCCGGCACAGCTCGGACGCCTCGCCGAGCCAGGCCCGTCCTTCGGCGTCGAGCGTGCCGAGCCGGCGACGCCTTGCCTGCGCGAGCTCGAAGAGCGTGGTCGCCCGGTGGTACTGCCATCCGAACGCCTCGGCGATGTCGAGCGCGGCACGCAGGTGCTCCTCCGCGTCATCATGACGCCCGAGGAGCGACTCGAGCTTCCCGACGTAGGCCGCGATCGGCCCCTGACTCGTGACGCCGTTGAACGCGACATCGGTTGCGTGCGGCTCGAGGAGGGGCAGGAGCTGTGCCGCGGCGTCGGCGTGATCGAGCTCGATCGCGAGGATGGCGTACGCAATGATGCAGGTGGTCCAGAAGTTGTCGACGGGGAGCTCCGCGAAGCCGCTCGCCATCCCGTCGTCGAGGATCTCGCGTGCAGTTTGCTCGCGCCCGACGGCGGTGCAGATGATGCCGTACGCGAGCTTGAACGCGAGGCCCGCGGGGTCGTCCCTCGTCGCCTGCTCCACCAGTGGGAAGAGCTCGTCATGGCGGCCGGCGAACGTGCCGATCGCGAAGAACTCGCCGGCGAAGAACGTGAAGGCGTCGGGCGCCCCGATCTGCATGCCGAGCTCGAGTGTCGCCGTCGCCGCCGACTCGGCTTCGACGAGGCGGCCCGCCATCGTCGCCGTGAACGCCTCGTGCAGGCCGACCGTCCAGCGCAATCGCGGCTCCCCGACGGTGCGCGCCGTTGCCCGGAGCTTCGCGAGGCTGCGAGCTGCCGTCACGTGATCGGCGGATTCGATCGCGATGTCGAAGGCCGCGAGATGGGCACCGAAAACGAGTCGCGGGTCGCCGGATGCTTCGGCAACCGCGACCGCTTTCGCCGCGACGCGGGAGCGGACGTCGGCACTCCCGGGCTCCCACAGTCCGAAGAGCACGCCCGGCGCGATTCGCGCGAGCAACGTCGGATCATGATGCGCGTCGGCCAGCTCGAGCGCCTTGTGCGCCGACGCGACCCGGCGCGCGGCGTCGGGCGTGAACACGAGACTCTGTGCCAACAGCGCGAGCAGTCGGGCGTAGGTCGCGGTATCGGCCTGGTCCGCGACCGCGACCGCCGCCTCGACGGTCGCGAGATACTCGGGTGCACGCGCATCGATTCGCATGAAACCGGGGTTCGACGCGAGCGCAGCCCGGATGAGCGGGTCGTGCGCGCCGCTCCGGCGGGCGAGGTCGGCACCTTCCGCGACGGTGTCGTGTGCTTGCGGGTCGCCGGCCCGGAGTTGCGCATCGCCGAGCCGCACGAGCAGATCGGCGCGTTCGGCGTCGGGACGATGCATTGCGATCGCCATGTCGAGCGCGATGCGGTAATGGTGTGACGCCTCAGTCGGTGCGAGCTGGTCGAGAGCCTGGTCGCCGGCGAGCGTCGACCACCGCTGTGCCGCGTCGGGCCAGCCGGCGCGTGCACAATGCCGCGCGAGCTGGACCACGACGTCGGGCCCGATGTCCTCGGTGCGCTGTTCGAGCGAGCGGGCCGCTTGTCCGTGCAAGCGGACGCGAAGCGATCGCCCCAGGTCGGCGTACAACGCATTGGCGACGAGCGCGTGCACGAACCGGGTCGATCGCCGCACCGACCCGGCGTCGACCAGGAGCCCGGCGCGCGTTGCGGCATCGAGCGTTTCGACCACGACCGACTCCGGAAGCCCGATCATGTCGACGAGCACATCTTCGGAGAACTCGATACCGAGCACCGACGCCGCGGTCAGGATGCGCGACGCATCGGCACCGAGCGCGCTGACCCGGCTCCACACGACGTCGCGCAGGCTCGGCGGTACATCTTCGTCACTCGCGGCCGGCAGGCCAGATGCGGTGACGCCCGTATCGTCCAAGCGGCCCGACTCGACCCAGTGCCGGATGAGCTGCGATGCGTAGAGCGGGTTACCGGCGGTCTCCACCCCCAACGCGGCGGCAACGCAGCGCGCCTCGACATCGCCGGTCACCGGCGCGGCGATGGCGACCAGATTGGCCAGCTCGTCGTCGTCGAAACCGGCGAGCTGCAAACCACGATGCTCGCCGCGTTCGAGATCGGCAAGCGCGGCTCGCAATTGCTCCGAAGCGTGCTCACCCGATTCGCGGCTGCTGGCAACAATGAGAACCGGCGCGTCGGCCAGCGCGTGCGTGATGTGACGCAACATCATCAACGCAGTCGGCTCTGCCCACTGGAGGTCGTCGAACATCAGCACGAGAGGCCGCGGCGTCGCGATGCGACGTAGGAGATCGGTCGCGGCCTCGAACACGAGGAATCGTTCGGTGGCGTCGTCGGACACCGTCGGCTCCGGAGACGTCTCTACTCGCGTTGCGAGCTGTGGGCAGATCCGCACGAGCTCGCCACCGCACCGCGCGACATGCTCGGCCAGGAGGCCGACCGGTGCGTGTTCGACGCAGTCGGCCAGCACGCTGCGGAACGGTTGGAGCGGTACCCCGGTCTCGTCGCATCGCCCGTAGACGACGGTCGTGTCGGCCATGGACACCACCGATTGCGCGAACGCCGCCAACAAGGTGGTCTTGCCGATGCCCGGTTCGCCTCTGAGCACCACGCAGCGCAATCCCGAACCTCGCACCAGCGTGAGCTCCTCGGCGAGCGCGTCCAACTCGTTCGCGCGGCCGACGAAGCGAGCCTCGTACGCAAACGCGCTCGGGAGAGGGACCGTGACTGCGTCGATCGGCGCGGGTGGGTCGGTATCGGTATCGATGCCATCCCAGCTCGTGGCGACGCGGCGCTCGATACGGACGACCTCCGGGGAAGGCTCGGTCCCGAGCTCCTCGATGAGTAGCGACCGGTACTGCTGGAACGCGCGGAGCGCGTCGCCCTGGCGACCCGCGCTCGCCAGAGCGCGGATCATGAGTCCACGCGAGCTGTCGCGATACGGGTGTCGCGCGACCTGGGCTTCGAGCACGGCGACCGCGTCGGCCGACCGGCGCGCCGAGATCAGCTCTTCGGCATAATCATCGACCGTACCGGCATGCAGCTCGGTCAACCGAGCGATCTCGCCGTCAGCCCATTCCTCTCCCGAGAACTCCTCGAGCGCGGGGCCGGTCCACAGCCCGAGCGCGCGCTCCAGGGCTCGCATCCGATCGTCGGAATCGGCGGCGCCGGCGACCGCCTCCGAAAACTGCAACACGTCAACGTCGGTCACCACCGAGTAGCCCGTGCTCGCCGTTTGCAGGACGGCTCCGCCGATGGCCGTTCGCAGCCTGGAGACCGACATCCGCAACGCGCCGGGCGAGATCCCCAAGATGTCGGCGAGCCACTCCGATCGCAGCCGACGCGGCGAGTGGAGCGCGAGGATCGCCAGCAGCCGCCGCTGGCTCGCACTGGGCAGGTCGTTTGCCGAGCCATCGACCGCGACCGCGTGTACACCGCCCAGCAAGCGCACACTCTTGATCACCGGTTCCGAGCCCACCACGGCCGCATTGTCTCACGCCAACTCTTCTCGCTCGCAGCGCAGCTCGGCCAACGCCGAGCGCCTCGGAGCGGGCCTTGTCGACGCCGCGCCCACCTGACTCCTCCTTCAGCGTTCGTGACGCACAATCCCAATATCCCCTTGCCAGCGGCCGGGAAACGCGTCACCGAAGGGCTCTGTTGCATTGAGTTGAATCCGACTGTGCGTGACCGAGCGGTCGTCGGGAGTCCGGTCAGATCCTGCGGGCGAACTCGGTAAACGCGGTCTCAAGACGCCGATGGTGGCGCACGTCTGTGCCGAGTTCGTAGTGACTGCGGCCGATGTTCTGCACGATCGGGTGTGAACCGGAACCCAACGAACGCCGAACCTTCAATCGTCCTAGGTATCGGACGGGAACTCCGCGCCCAGCGTCCGCGAGATCAGATCTGGACGGGGAAGGTGAAGAGGATGCTCATGCCCGCGATCAGGACGAGCACCGCGAGCCCGACGGTGAGCATCCGGTTGCGCGTGGACCCGAGCTTGGTACTCACCCCGGCGAAGAACAGCACCGACGCGAACAGCACCGTCGTCAGCACGTAGTTGTCACCGCGCTGGTTGTCCCGACGGGCGAGCGCCGCCTCGACGTTCGCGCCGGCCGCAAGCTTCTCCGAGCGTTGGCGCGCCGCGAGGTGGTACTCCGGCAGAGAGAACGGAGTGGGTGCCGCTTCAGGGTCCTCGAGCGGGTGCATCGCGAGCCACGCCTTGATGGCCGGCTGGAACTCGTCACGGAATCGCTCGAAGAGAAAACCGGACAGCTCGGCCGGATCCGGCTGGTAGATCCCGTCAGCGCCGATCGAGGCATTCGGGTCTCGCTGACGCTCCTGCGCAACCGCGCTCGCCCAGCTCACAAAGACGTCGACGTCGACGACCTCTTGCGCATTCGCGGTGCTCGCCTCTTTCGCCGAGTCCGTCCGCAGCGCACTGGCGCGGGCAAAGTGTGTGGCCTGGGTTCCACTCCACTTCGTGCTCTCAAACGCCGACCATGCCGTCAGGACTGTCGCGAGCGCGAGGAGGACGGTCGCCACGAGCTCGATGCGGTCTCGCATCACGGCATCGTGCTGCTCTCGCCCTTCCCCTGGGGTCACGTCGTCCGCCACAGACAGATCCTTCCATCCGAGGGACCTGTGGCTGAGCCACGCCGAGCGAGGCGTACCGACCACGGCTCGCGCATTGGATCACGACATGACCGGCATGGAAGCGCCCGCCGTCTGCGAGGGCCAGTCGGCGATGACCTCGAAGTCGACGCCCTGCGCCGTCGCAGCCTGCGCACGACGTGACTCCGTCCCGCGATCAGCGATGGACATCCAGTCCGTAGCGATCGAGCGCTGCTCGGATCTGGCTGAGCCACTCTGTGCCCAGTTGGCGCCCGTTCGGGAGTTGGTCGTCTCGATCCCAACGCCAGGTTGTGATCATCGCAAGCACGAGGATCCGGCACTCGCGAAGCAGGTCTTGATCAGCAGCCGGATAGTGCTCGCTGACCTCTTCGGGTGCATGGGCGAGGTCGAATTCGACCGGCCCGCGGCAACACGTCTCGAGGTCTATGAACAGCAGCCCGTTCTTCGTGCTGAGCACGTTGCCCGGGTGCGGCTCGCCGTGCAGCAGCTGCTCGGCGGCGCCGCGGTCGCCGATCGCGCGTCTCAGGCTTTGCAACGTGTTGCTGAGAAGCTCCCGGTCCGCGTCGGCGAGCACCGGAGTGCGGTCGGGGCTCGCAACGAGTAGCTGAGCCTCCGCGACTCGATCCGTGAAGTGCGGCGTCGTGACATCGAGCGTCCGCATGCCGGCATGCAGCCGCTCGAGCGCATTCGCGTAGTCGGCTGGTGAGACCGCTCGAGGTGTCACAGGCTCGTAGTAGGTCCACAGCGTGACCACGAAGCCGTCACGCTCGTAGACGCGCGCCTCCACACGAGGCTCAAGAGCAGCCACCGGGCTCTCGGTTTCGGCGAGCCGTTGAGCAAGCCTGACTTCGAACTGTGCGACCGCATGCGCTACATGTGCCACGCGGGCAAGGACGTCACAAGGCAGCAGGCGCAGAGCGAGCCTGTTCGAGTCGTGAAGAACGATCGCGTCGTCGACTTCGAGGTCAAGCGCTGAGGCGGTCGACATGGCCGCAGCCACTGCACACCGAACCACTGACGCCTGCATCGCCGCCTCGTCCCTCTCCCACGCGCGTTGGCAGACTCTCCAAGCGGTGCAACCTGCGCACGATACCAAGCTGTCGATCGAGAGCGCCCCGACAGGTCGGGCGCGACTTGAATTGGCGATCGGGCTCCCGGCACTCCTCCAGTCGGCCACCTCGTCGGAGACAGAACGTCACAGCCGGGGCTGCCGAACCGGCGTTCGGTGCGCACCCACGAAGGTGTCGCCACCTGACCGGCGAGCATGTCGCGATGAGTTCGGTCGGTGGTCAGGACGTTGAAGAGGCAGTAGCAGAGATGGTGGCCGTGCTCACACCTCACGAGGAAGTCGACTGGCATGCGCGGGCCGGCGCGCTCGAGTGGAGCTGCTGGGCTACTGCTGCTCATGTCGCACACGACCTGCTGGCCTACGCCGGACAGGTCGCGGCGCGCGCCACCGACGGGTACCTGCCGTTCGACCTCGTCACGGCGCCAGAAGCTTCGCCTCGGGAGGTTCTGACAGTGGTTACAGCATGCGGTCGACTCCTGAGCAACGCAGTCGCCAACGCCTCAGCTGGTCCCGTTGCATGGCACTGGGGGATGTCGGACGCAGCAGGTTTCGCGGCGATGGGCATCGCGGAAGCGCTCGTGCACACCTACGACATCACGCAAGGCCTCGGCGTGGCGTGGCTTCCTCCTGACTCGCTCTCTCAGCTGGTCGTCGCTCGACTCCTCCCGGACGCACCACCCGGACGAGCGACGCAGATCCTGCTTTGGGCGACCGGTAGAACGGATCTCGAAGGCCACCCACGCGTCAGCGAGTGGGTCTGGCAAGCCGCTCGCTTGTGACCTCGACCTGCCGACAAGGTGCCGTTCGGGGATGCTCTCAGGGCTGACCTACGCCGAGAGCCGATCGCAGGCCTGACGTTCCGCGTCATCGACGGAGCGCAGTACAACGTCTCAGCAGCGAGCACCACGCGACTGCGAAACGGCGGCGTGTACACGTTCCAGAACGGCGAGAGAAAGACTCTTTGGTGCGCGTCGCGTTTCCACGGGCGCGATGCGCATAGGCATGACATGCGAGCAACCAGGTCCACGCTTCGGCAACACGTCACGACGGTCCGGCAATCTCGATCGGACACTCAGAGCGACGCGCGACAGTTCAAAGAACCGTCACTCACCCGCCGATCGGGCACGCGACGGGCACGCCGACCAAGAGCACGCTCCCCCGCGACCCACAAGTAGCCTCTGACCAGCACAAACGCATCCCCGCCCTCGTAGCTCAGGGGATAGAGCATCGGTTTCCTAACTTCCTGTCACCCCGCTCTCCGGCGCAGGTCAGCGCATCGAGGTCTTGAGCGCAATGCGTTTCGAGCTACCGCCACTCACCACGAGTGACCGCCAATACCCGCCAGGACGGGCACGCACCGGGCACGGATTCTGCGGGCAGGAACGGGCACGCCGCTCGCGCTCAGCGGTTGCGTTCTCTAGCAAGACATTCGAGCGCGGTTTAGGCACGGCGGTGCTCAACCCTTTGTCACCATCGGCGACTCGACTCGATTGCGTCAACCATGGAGTTCAGTCGCCGAACGAGGTCTCCGCGGTTGGCACCCTTCACGCTCGTACGATGGTCCGGACGAGCGACCACGTCAGGGCGCCGAGCGCGAGCGTCGCGTAGCCCCACGCAGGTCGGATGCGGCGTCGGCGGCCGTACGGGTTGGACCCAGGCAGCCACTCGGACACGTCGATGGCAAGCACGACTCCCATCAGGGGCAGGTTTGGCGCCGCCGTCATGGCGAGCATCGGCACCCAACACGTCTCCACACAGCGCCAGGCCTGACCCGCGCCGCCCGCGGCGTCGGCAGTTACGGCGCTGACGCCGGTCGGCGGCCCCGATCGCAACCACCCGCGTCGGTCCGTCAGCTTCCGGCGGACGAATGACACTTGCCACGCCGTGGCCGCTGCTGCCAGCACCCCGAAGCAGGCGAGCCCGCCGAGTTTCTCGCCCACGGCGTCGATGACCAAGGCGGCCAGGATGCCGAACGCGAGCCACACGGCGCCGTACCCGATGGCATGCGCCACGAGGGTTGATGCCCATCGGTTGCGGAGGGCTCGTACGACGACGAGCCGCGCTGAGGGTGCCGCAACCGGAAGCATCACCGCGGCCATAAGGACACCGTGGTCGATCGCGTGATGGAGCATCCCTTCATTCGTGGCAACCGCATGGTGGTGCAACAGGACAACGACCGCGGCCGCAACACCGAGCGCCACGACCAGCGGGCCGGCGGCGTCTCGCGGACGGACAACCGATAGCCGGCCGGCCGCGCGTGCGAAGACCGCGAGCATGTTCAGGAGACGATGGTGTACAGCGCGGCGCGCTCCCAGTAGGGGGCGGCGTCGGCCGATCCGGCGACCAGCTCAGTGGTCACCTCCAGTGTTTCCGGGCGCCCGGCGAGCAGCGTCAGGGAAAACGCCGTGACGTCGAACGTGATCGTCGCGCGCCCACCCGAGGCAGTCAGTCCAGCCAGACCAAAGGGCGCGAGCGTCCCAGCCAACACCGGATCACGGCCTCCACTCGACGCCAACACGTTCCAGACCGCCGCACCGTCGTCAATGTCCATGCCAACGTTCTCGAGCCGGAGGAAGAGGTCGGTCTCCACCGCTGCCTCCTCGTCCGTGTCGAAGCCGAGGGTTGCCCGATCAAGAAGGGGAATAGACACGGGTCCGTCGACGGCACCCCGTTCCGCCGACGCGCCGACGAGCGTCAAGACATCGTCGGCTCGGGCCGGAGCGGGTTCCGCGAACGCTTCGTCCTCCTCGCGGGCGACCTCGGAGGGCGGCGGTTCGTAGTCGTAGCCGGCCAGATCCAGCGTCTCGATCTCGCGCACGTGCATCGTCCGTCGCCGGCTCGGTGTGGTCGGGTCAGGAAAGTCGAATGAGGTGTCTAGCCAGCTCGAGTCCCCCGGGTTTCTCCGGCCTGGGAGTTCGAGCCATCGCGACCAAAGGCGGTCAATGTTCGCATGGTGAATCCAAAATAGCGGGTCGAGTGGAGACTGGAACGAGGAGAGATCGCCGACAAACCGACGATGGACGAGGTTGTGCGGGTTCAGCTCGAGAGAACCGGGATGGTCGCCCATGTGCACGGGTGCCCCGACGCCCCCACCGAATGCCTGGAACGTTCCCGAGGCCATCCAGGTCGCCGCGGCTGCCGGGAATGGGTTGTCCCTTCGATTGGCGTCATTCAGCGCGCTCGACGGGTCGAGAAATGCGGCCGGGACCTGCGCTCGGCTCGCATCCGGATAGTCCCAATAGGGAAGGCACCATGTGTCGTCGGAGGTGATCCATCGCACCAACCGTTCGAACTGGAGCAAGTACATGCGGTGCCAGGGCAAGAAGTACCACTGGCCGTGCTTACACGCACTCCAGTCCTCGGGCTCCCCTTGTCGGCGCGCGCCGCCATCCGGCCGACCGTGCATCCGCGACTGGTAGAACCACCCGAACGGATCGGCTTCGTCGACGGTACTCCGGGCCTTCATGGCGGCTACCGCAGCGGCAAAGGTGTCGAGCACGGTGGTGGCACCAGGGGAAGAGACGGGGAGCCGCGTCGGCATGAGGGGACCATACGCGAGTCCGAGAACGAGTGCATTTGTTTCCTCCAGCGCGCGACGCGATTGATGGCTATCGTCGCGGCGGGAGAGGACTGCTCGGTACGGCAGTCGCGGCAGGCAGGAGACAACGAGATGACCCATTTCCTCGATGAGCTCCCGTTCGATTTCAGCATCCCGGCGTCTCGTGCGCTCCGAGATCTCCTTGCGCGTAACTACTTCCGCGAACCGGACATCCTCTTGCTCATCACGGCGGCCGGCATCGACCCGGGGTCGATCGCGTGGGGCTTCGCAGCCCGACTGGTGTGGAGCGACGTACTGACCAAGGCCGCGATGCAAGGAAAGGTTCGGACTCTCGTCGAGGTCGTCGCCAACGGCAGCGACCAGACGGTGGCTCAGCGCCTCGCAGAGCTGCTCGACGATTCACCGGTGGTGCCCTCGCCGACCGCGGCCGCAGTTGACTGGAAGGCTTCGCCAGCGACAACCGCAGTCGCTGAGCGGCAGACGGCTGATGAGCCGACGCTCCTCGACATCACGTTCCTCGAGCGGGGTCTCGAGCTCGCGGAAGCGGTGGTCCGACTCCGCGTCACGGCAACGAGCGGCAAGCGGTACTACGGGACCGGGTTTCTCATCGCTCCCGACCTCGTGCTCACCAACCATCACGTCCTCTACGACGAAGAACACGGTGGTGGGCCTGCCACACGCGTCGAAGTGTGGTTCGGCTACGAGCGGAACTTCGACGGCGGTGCTTTCCGACCTTATGTGGCCATCGAGGGCGAGCCTGCCTCGATCCAGGGCGCCGAGGACCACGACTGGGCGGTTGTACGCGTCAAGCAGGCCGAGGTTCCTACGACCGCGCAGGTCGTGGATCTCGACACACCAGGTTCGGTCGGGGTGGACGACCGCGTCTACGTGATCCAGCACCCGCTCGGTGGTCCGAAACAGATTGGAATGATCCACAACGTGGTGCGCTGGCTGGACAAGGACGCCGTGCAGTATCTGACCGATACAGAAGAGGGTTCGTCGGGCGCACCGGTATTCGACGAGCGGTGGGAGATCGTCGCGCTCCACCACCAGGGCAAGACCGTGGACCTTGGCGGGGGGACTCGAGAGATCCGCAACCAAGGCCAGCGGATCGAACGCGTGGTCGAAGGATTGGCAGCCGCGGGGCTGCGGTAGACCATGACCGAACGGACAGTGCTCGACTGCCGAACGTTCAGCTTTGACCTACCGGGAGCACGCGCGCTCTACGGCAAGTTGATCGACATCTGGTACTCCCGGCCGGACAGTGAGCCACTGTTGAAGCCGATCTTCGCAACGGTCGGGGTGGTACCGGCCGACCTCGACTGGACGAGAATGACCGCCGTCTGGGACACCGTTCTGACGCGGGCGGCCCAGCTCGGGCACCTCCGACAGTTGGCCGAGCTGCTCGTCGAACAGACGAACACGCCGGCACTCCAGGGGTTCTTCGAGACCCTCCCATCGCTCGGCGACCTCGTTGTCGCGACGGGACGGGGGGCATTCGACAGCCGCCTCCTCGCACAGCGCCGACCGTTCCTCGACCGAAGAAACGTCCGCGACTCGCTCACCGACCTGTCCACCCCCACAGGCGCACGTGTGCTGGTGGTCGACGGCCCGCGGGGCTCGGGCCGGAGTCACATCTGGTACCTCGTGTCTGACGGATTGGCCCGCCTCGTACCGAAGCCGCCGCCTCCGGTACGGGTTCAGCCCTCCCAGTGGTCCGGGGAAGCCTGGGGACCGCTCCAGCTGATGACGGACATCGCTCAGGGGCTCGACTGGCCTGTGCCGGAGGTTGATCTCCAGGCGCAACCCGACACCCACATCCGGCTGCTCGGTCGATGGTTCCGCACGCGTGCCGGCAACGAGAACGAGCCGCGTTGGCTCGTGATCGACGATCTCGACGGCGCCTTCGTGACCGATGCCGGGCAGCGGATGGCCGCTGACATTGCGTACGCGGCCGCGACCGCACAGGCCGGCCCGTTTCGGATCGTGATGCTCGGGTTCAAGGGCACCCTGGCCACCGATGCCGACGCCGTCGCAGCGCGTGAGGCCATCGCGTACCTCGACGCGACCGCGCTGAGAGACTACTTCTGCGAGCTCGCCTCGGAGGTCGGTGAGCAGCTCACGCCTGACGCCGCCGACCTGATCGTTGCGCAAGCTGCCGGTGCCCCGCCGTACCCCGTGCCGCTCCCGTTCCAGCAGATCGGATCGGGGATCGGCAAGTTGGCCGAGGCATACGTCGGGGGCGCGGGAGGCGAGAATGGCTGAGCTGCGAACGATCGACGCGGACGAGATGCGCCGCCGGCTCAATCTCGAAACGTCGTCCATGGGCACAGGAGCAAAGCCCGCTACATCGATCGCTCACGCTCCGCTCACCGATCGGGCGTCCAAGCAACGCGCCGAGTTGAGAGAGCGCGTCGCGTTCACCGGTGCCTTCGATGCCCAAGCACTCCACACTGGTAGGTCCAAGGTCGAGGCGCAGGCGATCGCTACTTTTGTGGCCGAAGACTGCGATCCGGTCGGCACCCCAGAGGGACCGCGGTGGCGGCTGTCGCTCGCAATGCGACGAGTGGTCATCGAGCGCGCCGGGCAGAAGGGCCTTGCCCGCCTAGCCCGAGTCGGCCACGGAGTTCCCACGACGACCGACGACCCGCAGCGACGAGCGGCGATCATGGTCGCGCGCGGCCAAGTCGGCCGACTCACGCGGCTCGACTCCACCACCTTGCGCTCGCTGCTCATCGTGGCGGAGTGGTTCCCCCTCGGGACCGTCAAGGCACTCGACCGCGATGCGATCCTCGGCCGACTCGCCACCCTCGAACTGGAGGCGCCGCTTCGGGCGCTCATTGCCGACGGCTTCGTCGGGCGTCGGGCCGAGCTGGAGAAGCTACGACGGCACACCTTCGACTCCACCGACCGAAGACCGATCACGATCGACGGACCGGGGGGCATCGGCAAGTCGTCGTTGATCGCGAAGGTCGTACTCGGCGCGACCGAGGGTCGCACGCGCGCGGTCGTTGCGTACCTGACGTTCGACCGTCCGGAGCTGCGGCCTGATCGCCCGCTCAGCCTCCTGGCCGAAGCCGCCCGGCAGCTGGCCGCGGTCGGCGCCAAGGTTCGGAGTCCGGCCCTGGAGGTCGAAGAGCTCGCACGAGAGGCCGATCGACGAAGCGGATCGGCGCTGCGGAGTCGAGCTCGCGTCGCGTCGTCCGGGCAGATTGCCCAGCGAGACCAGATGAACGACTTCAAGAAGCTCGCCCACCAGTATGCACAGATCGTGGCGCACGAGAGTTCGCGCCGGCCCGTGCTCTGGGTGCTCGACACCTTCGAGGTCGCACAGCGCGTCGACCCGTCGGCAGCTCGCGACATCTTCGCCGTGATCGACTCGCTGCGCTCGGCGGTGGGCCCACGGTTTCGTGCGGTCATCGTCGGCCGCGCGCCGGTTGACGATGACCGCACCCAGCGCTTGCACCTCGAGGGGCTCGATCGCACCGCCGCGAGATTGTTGCTCGAGCGCGAGGTCGAAGGTCTCGGTCTCGACGAGAGCTATCTCGACGCGGTGCTCACGCAGATTGGCACTAATCCATTGAGCCTCCGGCTCGCGGGCGAGCTGTTCCGGCAGGAAGGAAGCGCGGGTCTTCGGCGGGTCGAGGTGCGGCGTCGTCTGCTGTTTCGGGTCGGATCAGAAACGATCCAGGGTGTGCTGTACCGGCGGATCCTCGATCACCTCGCTGACGACGACCTCCGCAAGATCGCGAACCCCGGATTGGTCGTTCGTCGAATCGAGGTCGGCGTGATCCTCGAAGTGCTCGCGGGTCCGTGCCGGCTCGGTCGCCTCTCCGAGCACGACGCGCGCGATCTGCTCCAGCGATTCGGTCGAGAGGTCTCCCTGGTCGAGCCGGCCGGGCCTGGTGTGCTTGTGCACCGAGAGGACGTTCGACAGACCATGCTCCCGCTGATCGAGCGCGATGACCCGAAGAAGGTCGCCTGGATCCGCCGCGCAGCGGTGAAGTACCACGCGCAGCGGTTCGCCGACGCGGGGAATCTCGTCGACAAGACCGAAGAGCTATACCACCGGCTCGCCCTCGGGCAGTCGCCCAAGTTGCTCGCCGCCGCGTGGGATGCCGATGCCGCGGCGATGCTGCGATCGGCGCTCGAGGAGCTGCCGGCGGCGTCACAGGCGTACCTCGCCGAACAGCTGGGGTGGGTGGTCGATCCTCAGGTGTTCCGGTCCGCGGACGACGAAGCATGGGCACAGCAGGCAGCTCGGCACGCGCGACAGCAGCTCGACAGCGGCGACGCGGCCGGCGCGCTCACCTTGGCTCGGGAACGCCAAAGTGCAGCCGTACGACCGTTGATGGACCCGATTGTCATCGAGGCTCTCGCCGTGCTCGGCCGGCCGGCCGGCGCACTCCAACAGGTCGACCGCACCGTAAAATGGGCGTCCGAGTCCGCGGCGTGGCCGACTTTTGTCGAGGCCTCCGTACTTGGCGCGCGCATCGCGGAGGACGCTCAGCGGTGGAAGAAGGCCATCAACCTGCTTTCAGCCGCGCGAGACATCGCGCACGATGACGACGACCCGATCCTCCAACTCGCGGCCGGGGTCGCGATCTTGCGAGTACGCCGGAGATCGGGCGCGCGCGCTACGAAGGCGAGCGCCGCGCTGCACGACGACGTGCTCGCAGAGGGGCGATCGCTTCGTACCGCCGATCGGCGCAAGAATCCGACACTCGTGCGGGATCTCGCCGCGGAGTTCGGCTTGGAAGCCCCCGACCTGGTCCAAGCCGCGACCGAGCTTGTCGGCATCGACTTGGCAACTTCGGCGGGTCGAGAGCTCATCACATCTCTTTCGAGCGAAGACCGCCTCGCGTTCAACGATTTCAACCGTCAGCCGGGGACGGACGCGAAGATCGCGCCTGAGGTCGAGAGCTCAATGGCCGTCCCACCCGAGGACCCCGAAGACGACGGCCTCGACTGGCTCGAAGGGAGTACGTCGGTGGAGCAGAGCTCGCGCGTGGGTGAGTTCCTCAAGGCCGACCCGAAGGGGGACGGATGGGTCAACGCGGTCGGGAAGGCGTTCCGGCACGATGCCGAGGCCGCGGCCTATTGACGAGGGCCGTATCGGTGAACACCGTGCAGTGAATTGCTCAGACGAGGTCGCTCAACTCGCGAATCATCTGCGGTTCGGAGACCGCCTCGTTCTCGGTGACGGCATCGTCCTCGAGAACCCCGAAGTCGAGGCTGGTCAGGTGCCGGACATAGGCGATCGGGACGCGATACAGCGTGAGCTCCACCTCGCTGAGCACTTCGTCGGGTTCGGTGAGCTCGTCGATCGCCGCGAAGTACCCCTCCTGGGTGGCAATGAACGACTGCACCGCGAGCTTTCCGTCCTTCACGTACGCAGCGATCTTGAAGTATTGCTTCGGGATCGCGACGCCCTGGAGCATCGGATCGAGGGTGCCTGGGTTCATCGGATTGAGCTGAAACAGGTCGTTGTCGAGCGGAGTGCTGGGAGGCCCGTCGAAGACAGCCCCGTTGAACATCGAGACTCTGCCCGAGGTTCCCTGCTGGGCTGCCCAGACCTCGATCTGTCGCCAGACCTTGTGCTCGTTGAAGCTGCTGGCTTGCGGTGCGCAGTTAGTGAAATGAAATGAGTCGGTGCCGTTGCGGAGTGGGTCGTCGCCCCACTCCGCGTTCTCGAACGCGGTCAGATGTCCGCGGTCGAAGGGTCCCCTTCCGAGCCCGGAGGAATTCTGGTGCTTGTACCAGTCGTCAGTGACTTGGAGCGCCCGGCCGGCGGCGGGGTCAACGTCCAACCGGGGATCGAGGAGCCAAGCCGTCGGACGGGCCAAGCTCGCCTTGGACTCTCGGTCGAAGTTGCCGGCAGACAGGACCGGAATCCGCCGGGTGCGGCTCATGACCGTGCTGTAGGTCCAGAACCGCAGCTCGACTCCGCCACCCAGGACCTGGACTGCGTCATCGGCTCGATCACCGGTGACCCGAGGCACAGAGATGCGATGCTCTGGACCCAGGAAATCGGCCTGATACCCAGGGCGGTCGTCGTACTCCGTCGGATCTACCAGTGCCACACTGCGCTCGTCCTCCTCCCCAGAGAACGTCTCGACCGAGTCCGCCGGAGGCTGCTGCATACCGACCTGCCCTTCGTGCCCGTCCTACCCCGCCAACAACACGCTAATGCGGTGATCGATGCAGGTAAACGGACGTTGTCCATCAGTTCCTCATAGGAACCGAACTCTATGAGCGGCTTTGCGGGCGCCGCTTGAGGAAGCTGAATCGATCAACACCGGCATCGGCTACAGCCTCTGGCTTGGGCGAGTCATGCTCGCTCGGCAGGGACTGGCCTGACCCCGGTGGGGTGGTCCACGCGTTGTGAGAGTCCGATTGCCCATGATGGGCAGAATGGACTTCACGATGAAACGACGACGGCACACTCCCGAGCAGGTGGTCCGGAAACTGCGAACCGCGGATGGTCTCCTC
>JBBSAM010000053.1:0-17216 GCA_038252255.1 Acidimicrobiia bacterium
CAGGACGGAGCGCCCGAGACCCCCGGGCTCAAGCTAACGACGGGCTCCCAGCGCCATAGAAAAAGACGAGCTCTGCCCGGCCGGCACATCCCGATTCTCATTCGCCGAGAGCGGCCCCGCCAGGGGCCATCACAGCTAACCCGTTCGCGTCGGACTGACCACGGCCTTTGCACGTTCTGTCGGATTCATACGAATCTGTCGGATAGCGGTCGATATCGAGTGTTAACGTGCGCGTCGGGCGCTTCGTGCGCTCAAGGATGAGGCTGGCGACAAGCGGGGCAACGGAATGCGGCGCGGACGCGGGCGTGGACACGCGGGCGAAACGCTCGCCGAGGTACTGGTGACCACGACCCTGCTCGGCATCGTCGGGGTCGGGGTCATCGGCTCGATCGCATCGATCCTGATCTCGAGCGGCGCGGACCGTCAGTGGTCCCAGGGCGAGACCGTGATGCGCAGCTTCGCGGCGGCGGTGGAGCACGCCGCATACGTCGACTGCACCGCTTCCGCGAACCCGTACGCGTCGTCGATCAGCTTCGCGCCGCCGAAGTACGCCGACGGCGCGCCGTCGTTCCGCGCCACCGTCACGAACGTGGGGTCCTGGAACGGTGTCGGACCAACCGTCGTCACCACCGCGCCGCAGAGCCAGCCGACCGACATGACGTTCCGCGCGTGTCCCGTCGCCGGGTCCGACACAGGTCTCCAACGGCTGCAGCTCGAGGTCGTGCGCCTCGACCGGAGCGGCGGGCCTGATCCGCGTGGCGTGCTCACGTCCACCGTGTACAAGCGGGGCGACTCGTGACAGCGAAGCGCGACTCGGGGTTCACGCTTCCGGAGCTGGTCATGGCCGTGACGATCCTCGGCATCATCGCCGCCACCATCGGTGGTGTGCTCGTTGCCGCGTTCAGCTCGACGGCCGGGGTCAACGACCGGTTCGACGCGTCGCGCGCGGCGAAGCAGTCCTCGCTCTATTGGAGCCCGGACGTCGCTTCCGTCGCGACGGTGAATCCGGGCGGCGTGTGCGGCAGTGGAGCCGGCGCCGGGGCGATCCCCCTCGTCACGTTCCAGTCGTTCGACCATCCTGCGGTGTCGGCCACCCCGCCCCTGGACGAGCCCGGAACCGAGCGCACGACGACCTGGTGGCTCGACGACGTGAGCCCGGCCCGAGTGGTGCGCCGGACCTGCGCCGGCACCGCCGCGGCCGTGGTCGATCCCCGCAACCCGGTCGTGTCGCGCATCGCGGACCGCGACGAGGAGACCGCCGGTGTCGCCACGGACGCGGCCCAGGCGCGCGGCCAGGTGGCCGCGGAGTGCTCGACCGACGGCGTCGCGTTCCACCCGTGTGCGGCCGACGACCCCGGCACGATCGTCCGGCTCACGGTCCGAGTGCCCGACGCCGGGGCGTCACGGGATTCCGCGACGCCAGATACGCCGCGGTTCAAGACGTACCAGTTCAGCGTCTCGGGCGCGCGGGAGGTCCGATGAGCCGCGCCCGCCCCTCGGAGTCCGGCGCCAGCCTCGTCCTCGTGCTCGTGCTCGTCCTGGTGTTCGGCCTGCTCGTTCCGGTGCTCGGCCAGCTCGGCTCGGCGAGCAACGTCGCGACTCACGTCGTCAAAGGCCAGCGGTTCGACGAGCAGTCCGCCGCGAGCTCTGTCCAGGCCGCGATCGCATGGGCCCGTACCACCGACGCGGCCGGCCGCGACAACGTGGCCTGTCCCGATCTCACGACGAAGTTCCCGCGCGACGACGGGTACGGCCGCACCGTCACGGTGCATTGCCGCGCGATCCCCGGCAGCGGTCGGCTGCAGGAGGGCCCCAACACACCGACGTACGCGCTGCAGACGACCGGCACCGGAAGCGACGAGATCGGCATCGACGTCACCGGCGCCGGACCGTTCAGCACCGTCGGCCCGGCGTGGTCGAACAGTGGCGGGCAGGATGGCGATCCGGCGATCTTCACCAGCGCCAACCTCGACGACCACGCCGATCTGGTCGGTGGCGTCGGACCGTGCAGCACCCCGAGCGGGCAGGTCTTCGGTGCACCCGACCTCTGCAACAGCGGTGTTGCCATACCCGATCCGGGCGGGACCGGAGATCCCACCGGCGGGAAGTGGGCATCATCCGTGCAGAGCATCGACGACGTGCCGCTGCGCTCGGTCCCCGACGACCCCTGCCCCACGATCCCTGCGAGCCGCGTCTACGCGCTCCAGCCCGGCTACTACCACGACGGTCCCGGGCTCGAGGCGCTGACCAACCGGAATGCGCCGAACTTCTGTGGCGACACCGTGCTCTGGCTCGAGCCGGGGCCGGGGAACACGGTCGGCCGGTTCTACTTCGACCTCAGCTTCTTCGATCCGTCCTTCGACGCGACCTGGCCGATGAACGCCGGAGCGATCGTCGGCGGCGCGCCGAGCGGCTGGGCCCCCGACGCTGCCACCTCGCAAGTGGACGCGGTCCGCGGCCTCATCGGCGGCGAGGGCAGCTGCAACAAGGCGCGGAACGGAGTCGAGCTGGTGTTCGGCGACCGGACGCGCATCCGCCTCCGCGAACCCGCCGAGCTCGAGCTGTGTCCCGTCGCACGCGGTGCCACCGAGGTGGGCCAGGCGATCTCCATCTACGGCCGCAAGACCGGCGATGCACCGCGCACAACCGTGTCGACCGCACCGAGCGCGGTCGCGTCGGGAGGGTGGTTCAGCTGGCCCCCGGGGCTCCCCGCGGTCGACCCGCTGCGCATACCTGACTGCGACGGCGCCGCACCGTGTGCCTCCGGCAGCTCGATGGCCGGCACGCTCAGCGGTCGCCAGGTCGCCGGCACGATCACGATGGCCGTGCCCTACCAAGTCGAGACGGGTGTACGCCTCGACGCGTTCACCATCGCGGTGCGCCACCGCGAGTCCGAGGCGACGACCGGCGACCTCGCCGCGCTCACGCTCACGCTCGGCGGTCTGCCCGCCGGCTACACGTGCGACGTCTCCGCCGTGCAGCCGAGCATCGGCGCCTGGCGCACGGACAACGCGACCTGCACTGCGAGCGACGCTCCGACCAACGGGGCGCCGAGCACGGATTTCACCGCCACCCTCACCGCGACGAACGCCAACCGCGATGGCGCGCTGTCCGGCGTCGAGCTGGACAGCCTGAAGGCCGACGCGACGTTCACGCGACCGGCGCTGCGGGCCCAGGCCGGGTGCATCGTCGTCCCGGAAGGCCGCGACGGCTGCACGCCGGACCAGAGCCACTTCCTCGACCTGAGCGCACGCGGCAAGGCATCGGTCTCCATCTGGGGAACCGTGTACGCACCCCGGGCCCGGGTCTACGCGGACTTCCAGGACCAGTCGCCGATCCGGTTCGCCCGGGGCGCGGTGGTCCGCTCGTTCGCGGGCGTGGGCCTGCCCTCCGTTCCGGGCCTCGCCGCGTTCAGCCTGCCGAACCGCAGCTCTTACGCGGACCGGTACGTCAGCTTCGAGGCGTTCGTGGACGGCCGCTCGCTCCCCACGCTCGAGGCGCGCGTCTACTTCTGCGAGAGCCTGACGCCCGACGGCGACCGCGGCGACCGCTGCCTGCAGCAGCCGCCCGCGGCGCCTCGGATCACCACCTGGCAGGTCGGTCGGTAGCCGGCCCGCTCCGCTACTGGAACTTCTTCTGGTTCTGGAAGACGCCGTACATCGCCGACACGAGGGCGACGGCCACGAACCCGACGACCACACCCATGAAGACGATGATCGCCGGCTCGGCCAGCGACGTCAGCCGCTTGAGCTTGTAGTCGAGCTCCCGGGCGTAATACGCCGCCGCGGAGTCGAGCTGCGCGTCCAACGTTCCTGTCTCCTCACCGACCTTGAGCATCTGCGTCGCCGCGGGTGGGAAGAGCTGGCTCTGGATGATCGGGTCCGAGATGCCCTCACCTTCGAGCATCTGCTCGCGCACCTTGATGAGCCCGTCTTCGTAGACCTTGTTGTTCGCGCCTTCGATCGCGGCCTGCATCGCTTCCGGCAGCGGCACTCCGGCCTTCATCATCGCGGAGATGATCCGGCAGAACCGCTCGATGACCGCATACCGTACGACGTCACCGATGAGCGGCATCCGCAGGAAGAAGCGGTCCTTGGTTCGCCTCCCCCCTTCGGTCCGGAGGAACAGCATGGTGCCGACGATGAGCGCGCCGCCGATCCCGAGGATGGCGAACCACCACTGCTGCGTGAAGTCCGAGAAGTCGAGCAGCAGCTGCGTCGGCAACGGCAGCTTCGCGTCGAACTCCTTGAAGAACGCGGTGAAGCGCGGCATCACGAAGCCGACGAGGATCACGACGGTGACGATCGCCATGATGAAGATGATCGCCGGGTACATCAGCGCCGACTTCACCTTCTGGCGCGACTCGAGGTCACGCTCGAGGTAGAGCGAGAGCTGGTCGAGCACCACGTCGAGCTGACCGGTGATCTCCGCCGAGCGCAGGATGCCGATGTAGTAGGTCGGGAACACGTCGCGGTGGCGGGCCAGCGCTTCCGAGAACGGGATACCGGTCTGGATCTGCTCGGCGACGTCCTGGAGGATGGCCCGGAACCGCTCGTTCGTGGTCCCCTCGCGCACGGTCTCGATCGCGTCGACGATCGGGATGCCGGCTCGGACGAACGCGCCGATCTGGCGGGAGAAGTGCATGATCTCCGCGCGCTTGACCTTCTGCTTGGTGATCTCGATCTTCGAGAAGGTCCGCTTCTCGGAGATCTTCTTCACCTCGAGCTGGCGACCGGCCAGCTCGTTGCGGAGCGCGTCGGCACTCATGGCCTCGGTCGTGGCGCGAAGCTTCGTGCCCTCCGCCGTGACTGCGACGTACTTGAACTGTGCCATTGCAGTAACCCGCCTTCGTGCCTAGATGACGTAGATGGTCCGCATGATCTCGGCCACGGTGGAGACATCGCGCTCCACCAGCTTCATGGCCTGTTCCTGGAGCGTGACCATGCCCTGGTCGATCGCCATTTCCTTGAGCTGGTCGTGCGTCGCGTTCGCGACGATGAGGCTCTTCATCGCGTCGGTGACGCGCAGCACCTCGTAGACACCGATGCGGCCCTGATAGCCCGTGTTCGAGCAGAACACGCAACCCTCGCCGTGGTAGAAGACCTGCTTCTCGGCGAGGCCCGTCTTCTCCCAGACCCCGATCTCCTCCGGGGTGGGCTGGTACGGGACCCTGCACTCGGGGCAGATCCGGCGGACGAGCCGTTGACCGACCACGCCGAGCATGGACGAGGCGATCAGGAACGACTCGATGCCCATGTCCAGGAACCGGTGGAGGGCGGAGACGGCATCGGTCGCGTGGATGGACGAGAGAACCAGGTGGCCGGTGAGGGCCGACTGGACCGCCATGCGCGCGGTCTCGACGTCACGGATCTCACCGACGAGGATCGCGTCGGGGTCCTGGCGCAGGATGGATCGCAGCCCGCCGGCGAAGGTCACGCCGGCCTGCTCGTTGATCTGGATCTGGTTGACCGCGGGGAAGACGTACTCCACGGGGTCCTCGACGGTCATGACGTTGATCTCTTCGCTGTTGATCTGGGTCAAGGTCGCGTAGAGCGTCGTCGTCTTCCCACTACCGGTCGGCCCGGCACAGATGACCATGCCGTACGGCGAGCGCGTCAGCGACTCGTAGACCTCGAGGATGTCGGGGGGCATGCCGAGGTCGCTCAGCTGGAACAGCGCCCGCCGCTTGTCGAGGATTCGGAGGACGCATTTCTCGCCCTGCACGGTCGAGGTGGTGGAGACCCGCACGTCGAGCGGGATGCCGTCGACGGTCACCTCCATCTGACCGTCCTGCGGGCGGCGGCGCTCGACGATGTTCATGTTCGCCATGACCTTGATGCGGCTGACGAGCGCGGGTCCCATGTCCACGGGAAGCTGGAGCACTTCGTGGAGCGCGCCGTCGACCCGGTTCCGCACGCGGACGCGGTCGTCCATCGGTTCGATGTGCACGTCAGAAGCACGCTCGCTGACCGCCTGCGAGAGCAGGAGGTTCACGACCTGGACTACGGGCGCGTTCTCGTCGAACTGGTGGTGGACCGGCGCCTCGACCTGCTGGGCCCGGCGGGCTTCCGCCCGTTCCTCGAAGACGCGCACGTGCTCACCGACATGCGCGATCGCCTTGTAGGTCGCATCGATGGCGCGACGGACGTCCGAGAGCCCGCCGACGTAGAGCTTGGCCGGCTGGTGCAGCTCTTCGCGCAGCTTGTCGGCGAGGCCCGGCTCGGCCGGGTCCGCGACGACGACGTCGTATCCGAAGTCGGTCTTCCGCAGCGGGATGGCGAGCCAATCGCGGGCGCACTGCTCGGGCAGCGCGGCGACCGCCTCTTCCTCTGGCACCTCGCGGCGGAGGTCGACGACATCGAGATGGAACTGGTCCGCGAGCGCGCCGGCGAGATCACGTTCGTCCAGGATGCCGGTGTCGACGAGGTACTCGCCGAGCCGCTTCCCGGATTCGGCCTGGCCTTCGAGCGCCGCACTCAGATCGGCCTCGCTCAGGATGTCGCGCTCCACGAGGACCTCACCGAGCCGCTTGCGGTGCAGCGGCTCGGTCGAGAGCGCGATCGGCTCCTTCGTGCCCGCGGCGACCGGTACGTCGACCGACTGGCGCTGGGCATTGCGCGCCGCGAGCTGCGCCTCGATCTCCGTGAGGTTGGACGCGACACCGCCGGGGAGGGTCGCGCCCGATGCGGGGAGCTCCTCCGACTCGACGTAGTCGTCGAGCTCGGGTGCGTGCTCCACCGCGTCGACGTACTTCTCGAACTCCTTGCCCGCGTCCTTGCGCGACTTCAAGAGGCCCACGTCAGTCCGTCCTCTCGAGATTGGAGACCCATTTCGCCTCTACCTGCACCTGGAAGCCATCCGTGGCTTATTGAGACGACTCGTCCGTTCTGGGTCGATCGGGGAGCGACAACCAAGACGCACCGAGAATACCAATTGTGCGCGTGTGCCGCTCTCTGTGATGTGAGCATCGTTGAGGAGTCCCTGGAGAGGCATCGCCCATACGGGCGCTTGCAGAGACCTTCTCGACGCGACGAAGCGGCGCCTGTAGCAGACGCCGCTTCGTAACAAAGGGTGCGGAAAGCTCTTCCGCCCCGGAGGGGGCCGGGCTACTTCTTGCCCTTGCCCTTGCCCGCCGGGAGCACCTTGGCCAGGACGTCCCGGCTCGAGAGGATCAGCAGGTCCTCGCCGTCGACCGTGATCTCGGTACCGCCGTACTTCGAGTACACGACGGTGTCGCCGACCGCGACGTCGACCGGGATGAGGTCACCCGAGTCCTCGGAGCGCCGCCCGGGGCCCACCGCGAGCACCTCGCCCTGCTGGGGCTTCTCCTTGGCGGTGTCCGGGATCACCAGCCCGCTGACCGTCGTTTCCTCGGCCTCGGCGGTGCGGACGACGATCCGGTCTTCCAGCGGCTGCAGATTCATGGGGGTTTGCCTCCTGGGACGGCCCCTACGGGCGCGAATCCGGTAAACAGATCAGTTAGCACTCGGGGATCGGGAGTGCTAAGTCAAGGTAACACCCGCCCCAGACCCAGGCAAACCTGACTGCCTGCCTGCCTGCCGGGTCGCTCCGGCCTCCGCACTTCGTGCCCGCTCCGGTAAGGGTTGCGGCGTCAGCGCCGTGTTCCCCTTCCCTCTCAGTCTTGGGTGGCGAGGCGGAGGGAGGGGTAGGCACCGGAGGCGAGTGAGGTGGGGCCGTCGGAGCGGAGGCGCCACCACGCGGTTGCGGCGATCATCGCCCCGTTGTCGGTGCAGAGCTCGAGGCGCGGGAGCAAGGCCCGGCGGCCGGACTCCTCGGCGGCTTCGAGCACCCGGGCCCGCAACCGCGAGTTCGCGGCCACGCCGCCGCCGATGACGAGCGTGCGCGCGCCCGCCGACTCCGCGGCCGCGAGCAGCTTCTCGACCAGCACGTCGACGACGGCCTCCTGGAACGACGCCGCGAGATCGTGCACCTCGGTCTCGGGATGGCGGCGCACGGAGTTGATGACGGCGGTCTTCAGGCCCGAGAACGAGAAGTCGTACCCGTCGTGGCGCATCGGTCGGGGGAGCGCGACCGCGCGGGGGTCTCCCGTCTGCGCGAGCCGGTCGATGATCGGACCCCCGGGATATCCGAGCCCGAGGAACCGCGCGACCTTGTCGAACGCCTCACCGGCCGCGTCGTCGACCGTCTGGCCGAGCAGCCGGTAGCGAGCGTCGCCTTCGACGATCACCACCATCGTGTGGCCGCCCGACACGATGAGCACCGCGAGCGGTAGCTCGACCGCCGGATCTTCGAGCCAAGCCGCGTGCAGGTGGGCTTCGAGATGGTTCACGCCGACGTAGGGAACGTCGAGGGTGAGCGCGAGTGCCTTCGCCGCGCTGACCCCGACGAGAAGCGCACCGGCGAGTCCGGGACCGTGGCACGCCGCGACCGCGTCGATCTCGTCGAAGCTGGTCCCCGCTTCGACGAGCGCCTCCGCGATGACGCCGCTCACGAGCTCGGCGTGAGCGCGGCTCGCGATCTCGGGAACGACACCACCGAAGCGCGCGTGCAGGTCCACCTGGCTCGACACGACACTGGACCGGATGTCATGGCCGTCGTCCACCACGGCGGCTGCGGTCTCATCACAGCTGGTCTCGATGCCGAGGACCGCGGTCACTGCCAGCGCCGAGGCGGCTCGAAGATGGTCTCGCCGTCGATGCCTCGCTCGACCTCGTCCAGGAGGGCCGCGTGCTCCGGGGTGTCGACGTGTCGCGCCCACATGACCAGCGCGTCCTCGTTGGTCTCCGCGTAGTACCCCTTCCGGATGCCGACCGCGCTGAACCCGAACCGGCGGTACATCTCCTGCGCGGGCTGATTGCTGACCCGTACCTCGAGCGTCAACGCATTGAGCTCCCGCGCGATCCCTTCGCGGGAGACCGCGAGCAAGAGGCGCGAGCCGATGTGGTGCCGGTGCCACGCGGGATCGACGGCGATGGTCGTCACGTGGCCCTCGTCGACCGACACCATCAGCCCGGCGTACCCCACGATGTCCCGGCCCACCTTGGCCACGAAGTACGCGCGGGTCGCGCGCAGACCGAGCTCGCTGAGGAACAACGACATCGTCCACGGCCGCGGGTACACCTGGTTCTCGATGCCCAGCACGGACCGCACATGCCGCCGGCGCATCGGAACGATGTGCACGACGAGCGGCTCCGGCTGTCGCTCCGTCGCCACTACCGACCCCTCCGCTCCCACTCGATCTCCGCGTCGCTCCGGCGAAGGTATAGCGGATGCACCTCGTCCGGCGGGCTGAACTCCTCCCGCTCGTACCGCGCGCTCGCCAGCTCCACGAGCGCCGCGGCGCTCGGCAGCGCCGCGCCAGGGCCCGCCAGCTCGACCCGGTCGACCTTTCCGAGCTCGATCTCGTAGCGCAGCGCGCCGTCACCGGCGAGCAGTGCGTCCTCACCGCGGGCCTCGAGCTCGCCCGCCAATCCGTCGGGTGAGCAGACCTCGTACTCGGTGATGCGCTGGACCCCTCCGGGCACCGGTTGGTAGCAGGCGAAGAACACCTCGTGGCGGCGCGCGTCGACGACGGGCACGACGATCCGCGACGTGTACCGCAGCGGGTACGCAATGAGGTCGAGCGACGGCACCCCGATCACCGGGATCCGCAAGCTCTGCGCCATGACTCGCGCGGTCGTGACTCCGACGCGCAGGCCGGTGAACAGGCCCGGGCCGAGACCCACCGCGATCGCGGCGAGGTGCCGCAGGTCCACGTCCAGCTCGCGGCACAGATACTCGATCGCGGGCGCGAGCTGCTCCGCGTGGCGGCGGTCGCCGTCCAGACTCACATCGCCGAGGACGCGCCCGTCCCGGCCGAGCGCGACGCTCACGCGCGGAGTTGCCGTGTCGATCGCGAGGAGCAGCACTCAGGCCTCGCTCCGGGAGGTCGCCACCGCGGCCAGCGCGTCACGACGGGCCTCCCACGACGGCCCGGCCGGGCGCAGCTCGATCACCCGCGTGTCGTCGTCGGCCTCTTCGGGTGGCGGGAGGGTGAAGAGCACCTCGAGACGGTCTGCGGGCAGGAGGGCGCCCACTGCCTCACCCCACTCGACCACCGTGACCGCGTCGCCGTCGAGCAGCTCGTCCAGTCCGAGGTCGATCGCTTCCTGCAGATGGTCGAGCCGGTAGACGTCCAGATGCTGGAGAGGGATGTCTCCTTCGTACTCACGGACGATCGTGAACGTCGGGCTGACGATCGGCTCCGTGACGCCGAGCCCGCGCCCGATCCCCTTCGCCAGCACCGTCTTGCCGGTACCGAGATCCCCGGTGAGCACGACCACGTCACCGGCGGTCAACAGCTCGGCGAGGCGGGCACCGAATCCCTCGGTCTCGCCGGCCGAGCGCGAGCAGAGCTCCATCAGCGCGCCCGCAACGTCAGGTGCTCGCCCGAATCGAGCGCGCCGGAGCTCATGTCGTCACGCTCTCGCCCGGGCGAGTGCGCGCTTCACACCGACGAAGTCGGCGCGAGTCTGGGCGAGCGCACCACCGCCGTTGCGTAACACCGCGGACGGGTGAAACGCGGGGATCAGCACCGCGCCGTCGCGGAAGGGGAACTCACGGCCGCGCAGCTTGGTGATCCCTTCTTTCGTCTCGAGGAGCAGCTTGGTCGCGAAATTGCCGAGGGTCACGACGACCGTCGGCTGGATGAAGCCGAGCTGCGCCTCGAGATAAGGCCGGCACGTCGCGATCTCGACCGGCGCCGGGTCACGGTTCCCCGGTGGGCGGCACTTCACCACGTTTGCGATGTAGACGTCGCCTCGGGTCAGCCCGATTCCCTCGATGAGGCGGGTGAGCAGCTGCCCGGCCCGGCCGACGAACGGCTCGCCCTGGAGATCCTCCTGCTCGCCCGGCCCCTCGCCGACGAAGAGCAGCTCCGAGTGAGGGTCCCCGACGCCGAAGACCACCTGGGTCCGGGTCTCGGCCAGCCCGCAGGCCGTACAGCCGAGCGCGGCGTCACGCAGCGCGTCGAACGAGGTAAAGCCCGGGGCGTCGAGCGAAAGCGACACGGACCAGGGTACCGGCGCGATCAACCCCGAAACCCCGCCGGGAATCAGCCCTCAGGCCCGGGGGGCCGCCGGTCGATGTAGGGGCCGCGGTATGCAACGCCACCTGGCCACGTACCGTAGTGATTCGACCACATTTGTCCGGTTTTGCTGGGAGAAACCAAGATGCGTACGGCAACGGGAATCGCGGGCCGCCACGGCCTGAAGCTCACCGCCCTCCTCATGACGGCGGCATTCGTGCTCGCCGCGTGCGGCGGGTCCGACGGCGGCGGCAGCGACGCCAAGCAGGCGAGCACCCTGCTGAACCAGGGCCTCCAGGCCCAGGTGCAGGGGGACACCGCCGCGGCGACGACCAAGTTCAACGAGGTCGTGAAGCTGGACCCGGCGAACAAGTACGCCCACTACAACCTCGGGTACATCGCGCAGACCGCGGGCGAGGACACCAAGGCCGAGAGCGACTACCGGCTCGCGATCGCCGTGGACCCGAGCTATGCACCGGCGCTCTACAACCTCGCGATCCTGCGGACCAAGGCCGGGGCCAAGGACGAGGCGATCGACCTGTACACCCGGGCCACGAAGGCGAACCCGAAGTACGCGGAGGCGTTCCTGAACCTGGGCCTGCTCCTGTTCGAGACGGGCAAGACGGCCGAGTCCGCCGCTGCGCTGGGCACGGCAGTCCAGCTCAAGCCGTCGCTCGCGTCCCGCATCCCAGCCGACGAGAAGCCCAGCGGCACCTGATCCCCGGCATCCGGCCGGAGATCTCGACCGGGGCGGCAACGTGACGATCCTCGATCAGACGGACCAATCCCAGATGACGGCCGCGGCGGAGACACCGCGCCGTCCGCGGCGCCGGAAGCGGCCGCTCGACCGTCTGCGCGCCCGGATCACGAACCCCGACTGGGGTCACCTCGCGCCGTTGCTGCTCGTGGCGATCGCCGTCGGGTTCAACCTGTACGTGCTGCGCGGTGAGCTGAAGACCGTCGCCAACCTCAACGACACGGGCGTCCACATCTCCATGGTGCGGTGGGCGGAGCAACGGTTCAGCTCCGGCTCGCTCGTGTTCGACGGCTGGTACCCGCGGCTCGCGCTCGGGCTCCCGCAGTTCCACCACTACCAGAGCCTCCCGCACATCATCGGTGGCGCCATCGCCACGTTGGTCGGGGCCGAGCGGACGGTGACGTGGAGCTACTACCTGCTCCTCTCGTTCTGGCCGCTGTGCCTGTACCTCACGGTCCGGCTCTTCCGCTTCGGTCGTTGGACCGCCGGCTGCACCGCCGTCCTCGCGCCGCTCGTCTCGTCGGTCACCCTCTACGGGTACGAGCACGGCAGCTACACGTGGCGCGGCAACGGCGTCTGGTCCCAGCTCTGGGGCATGTGGCTCTTTCCCCTCGCACTCGCGTTCACCTGGCGCGCGATCTCGCGAGGTAAGGGCTATGCCGTCGCGGCCCTCTTCCTCGGGCTCACGATCGCGTGCCACTTCCTGACCGGCTACTTCGCGCTGCTCTCCATCGGCATCTGGGTCCTGGTCTCACCACCCGAGATCCTGCGCCGCATCGGGCGCGCCGCCGCAGTAGGCATCGGAGGCGCGCTGTGCGCGGCGTGGGTCATCGTCCCGCTGCTCGTCGACAGCAAGTGGTCGGCGCGCACGGAGTACAACATCGGCACCTTCTGGGCCGACTCGCACGGTGGCTCGCAGGTGCTGAAGTGGCTCTTCACCGGTGAGCTGTTCGATCACGGCCGCTGGCCGGTCCTCAGCGTGCTCGTCGGCGTCGGGACGGTCCTGTGTGCCTGGCGGTTCCTCCGGGACGAGCGCTACCGGGCGATTCTCTGCTTCACGATCCTCGGGCTGCTGTTCTTCTGCGGTCGGGACACGATCGGCTTTGCAGTAGACCTGCTGCCGGGCGGCAAGGACTTGCTGCTGCACCGCTTCATCATCCCGGTGCATCTCGGCGGGCTGCTGATGGCGGGCATCGGAACCTCCTGGCTCGTGCAGGGCGTGTACGCGCGCATTTGCACATGGCGACCGAAGCTCTCACCGCTCGCGGTCGGTGTCCCGCTCCTGCTCGTCGGGCTCATCGTGCTCTCGCCCGCCGCGCACGAGCGCGAGCAGTACGACTCCGAGGGTGCGGCCTGGATCAACCAGCAACGCGCCTTCGACGCGACAACCGGCGCGGACTTCACCGCACTCGCCCAGCACGCCGACGCTCTCGGCGGCGGCCGCGTGTACGCAGGTTCGGCTTCCGGCGGCAACGTGTACAAGGTGGGCTTCGTTCCGGGCTACGCGTACCTCCTCGACACCGACGTCGACGCGGTCGGCTTCACGTTGCGCACGCTGAGCCTCAGCGACGACGTCGAGACGCGGTTCGACGACACGAACCCCGCCGATTTCGATCTCTACAACGTCCACTACGTCATCCTGCCGTCGAACACGAAGCCGTCCGTGCCCGCCTCCCTCGTCGAGGCGAAGGGCGACTGGAAGCTGTGGTCGGTGCCCACCACCGGCTATCTCCGGGTCGTCGACACCACGCCGGCCATCACCGCGGACCGCACCAACCTCGGCCGCCAGGTCGCCGGCTTCCTGACCTCGACGGCCCCCGCCGACGGGCAGATCCCGGTGATCGCGTTCGGCGGGGACAAGTCCGCGGCGCCCACCACGGGGCTGGGCGAGACCCCGACCGGCCCGGCCGGGAGGGTGACGCTGCAGTACGAGGACCCGGATCGAGGTGTATTCGGCGGCACGGTGGTGGCCAACCGGCGCGCGGTCGTGATGCTGAAGGCCACGTACCACCCGCGCTGGCACGTGACCGTCGACGGCAAGCCGGCCAAGACCCAGATGCTGGCGCCGAGCTTCGTGGGTGTCGAGGTGCCCGCCGGACAGCACAGCATCGAGTTCCGCTACGAGCCGTACCCGGACTACTGGCTCCTGTTCCTCATCGGCGCGCTCACCCTCATCGCACTCGCGGCGGTGCCACGCGTGTTGCGGCGGCGCCAGCGCAAGCGCGACCGGTCGCGTCGCGAGCGCGGCACCCACGCAACAGATCCCGTCGACGTGCTCAAGGCCCGTGCGTGATGGCAGATCTCGCCGAGCACACGGACCGGCAGTTCCCGGGAGACGTACTCGTCCTGATCCCCGCGTTCAACGAGGAGGGGTGCATCGGCCAGGTCGTCAGGGAGGTGGTGCAGCTCGGCTACGTCGCGCTGGTGATCGACGACGGGTCGGTCGACCGCACGGCGGAGAAGGCCGAGCGGGAGGGCGCGACGGTCCTGCGGCTCCCGGTGAACCTCGGAGTCGGCGGCGCGTTGCGCTGCGGCTTCCGCTACGCGCTGATCCATGGGTACTCGACGGTCGTCCAGTGCGATGCGGACGGCCAGCACGACCCCGCGGAGATCGTGGTGCTCCTCGACGCGATGCGCACGCAGAACGCGGAGCTCGTGATCGGATCCCGGTTCGAGTCCGGCCATGAGTATCAGGTCGGCGCGGCCCGGCGCTTCGTGATGCACCGCTTGGCGCATCTCGCGACCCGGCGCACCGGCGCGCCGATCACCGACGCGACCTCCGGGTTCCGCGCGATCGGCGGCCGCGCCCTCGGGTCGTTCGCTGCTTCGTACCCGGCCGAGTACCTGGGTGACACCATCGAAGCGCTCGCGCAGGCAGGCCGAGCCGGGCATCGAGTCGCGCAGGTCGGTGTCCGCATGCGGCCGCGCGCCGCCGGAGTCCCCACCTCTTCGGCGTTGGCGTCGATCTGGTACCTCGTGCGCGTCATCGCGGCCGTGCGGCTGCAACGCTTCCGGCCGGAAGGTCGTCGGGTCGTGCGCGTCACCCTCTGGGAAAGTGGTCCAACGTGAGAATCGCGATCACCGGCGTCACCGGGTTCATCGGCCGGCAGCTCGCGACCCGCGCGCTCGAAGCCGGGCACGAGGTCACGGCGTTCAGCCGCCGGGCCTGGAGCGGCGCGCCGTACGTTCCCCTCGTCGACCGGTACTTCCTCGAGCTCCCCGAACGCCCGGCGCCCGGCGTGCTGGAAGGTGTCGACGCGGTGATCCACCTCGCGATCGCGCCCCAGAGCGCGGACCCGGACGTCGTCGACGCGGTCAACCGGCTCGGAAGCATCCGCCTGTTCGAGGAGGCCTCGGCCTGCGGCGTGGGGCGCTTCGTGTTCGTCTCGTCGCAGTCCGCCCACGGGGATGCCACCTCGGCGTACGGCCGCTCGAAGTTCGCGGTCGAGCAGCGGCTCGGCAATGACCCGCGCACCGTCATCGTCCGGCCCGGACTCGTCTACGGCGACAGTGACGACGGGCTCATGGGCCGCGCCGCGCGTGCCGCGGCCAAGCTCCGCGTGTTCCCCGTGATCGGCGGCCGAGCCGCGGTGGCCCAACCCATCCACGTCGACGCCCTCTGCGCCGCGCTGTTGACACTCGCCGAGCTGGACGACCCGCCGCGGCTGGTCGAGCTGGCCGATCCTCAGATCCGGCCGCTCGGCGATCTCGTCCAACAGCAGGCCCGGGACCGGTTCGGTGTCACGACCTACCCGGTTCCAGTACCGCTCGGGCTGGCCCGCGCCGGCGTACGGATCGCGACCCGCCTGCGGCTCCCCTCTCCGATCACCGAAGAGAACCTGGACGGCATCGCGGCCTTCGAGCCGATGCACACGACCGCGGACCTCGCGCGCCTCGGCATCGGCCCGGGCGCCGCCCCCGCGAGGGGACGCGCGGCGGACATCCCGGCCGTCGAGCCGCGCCGGCTGATCCTGGTCGGCGCCGGTCGCATCGGCCTCGTCCACGCGCTCACCGCCGCGCATCACCAGCGGATGGTGCTGGTGGGCATCGTGGACCTCGACAAAGCGGCGATCGGGCGGGTCACGTCCTTCGCCGGGCCCACCATCCCCGCGTTCACCGACCTCGACGATGCCCTGCGCGAAGTCCACCCGGACGCCGCGATCATCGGGACACCGCCGTCGAGCCACGTGCCGCTGGCCCGCCGGCTCGTCGCCGCCGGGGTCGACGTGCTCGTCGAGAAGCCCGTCGCAGCTTCGGACGACGACCGCACCGCGCTCGCCGAGGCGCTGCACGACCACCCCGACCGCTACCTCGGCACCGGCTACCTCTCCGGCCTGCTCCCTCACCTGGCCGCGATCGCGCCGGACCTGCGCAAGGGAAGATTCGGGACGCCGCAGCACTTCGACGCGCACGCCTTCGTTTCCCGGGTCGAGTCGGACAAGGCCGAGCAGCGCGAGATGTGGGAGCTCGACCCGAGCATCAGCGGCGGCGGCGCGCTGGTGAACCTCGGTGTCCACGTCCTCGCGATGCTCGACGTGCTGCTCGGCCCGGTCGAGGTCGATCGGGCGGTTCTCGTCGCATCGGCTGGACGCGCCGCCGAAGACGGCGCCGCGCTGGACCTGCGCGCGGGCGGTGTTCCGGGCCGGTTCGCGACCGCGTGGCACCTCCCTGGCTTCGACATGCCCGAGAACCACCTGCGCATCGACACCGATCGCGGCTTCGTGCTCTGCACCACGTCCTGCGCCGCGTTCGTCGGCGACGGCGAGGTGCACGTCGTCCATCAGGTCGACGCCGACCGCGGGTTCGATCTCGCCCCCATGGACGCCGGGGGCGCGTTCTGGGCCGAGCAGGACCTGCTCGCCCGCCGGGAGAACGGGCCGAACTCCCTCGAGCTCGCCACGCGGATCGAGGACGCCATCACGCACGTCTACGCGACGGCGGCCCGCATCGCGCCGCCCGTGGTCGGACGCGTCGCCACGCCGGCGGTCGATCCGAGCGCGGACGCGCGCGTGCTGCCCGACCTGCGCGGCGCACCCGCTGGTGTGGTGGCGCGCTGGTCGGGCGCGGCCCTGACCGGCACCGATGCCTTCGCACCGGGACGATCGAACGAGGCGATCATCGCCCTCCCCGACGCGCCGGGCCACTTCCGCACGTTGACGAACCAGGGCCCGGCGACGCTGATCCGCGAGCTCGGAGTGACGCATCTCGGTCGGGCCGCATTCGGAGTGTCACCGCTCGGCGCGGCCTCAGCCGGCGGCCGGCCATGGGAAGCGCTGCTCGTGTTGCTGCGCGCCGAGCTGCGCCGACTGCCGCGCGACTACCGCGGCGCGCTCGTGGTCGACGCGTACCTCGTGGACCTGGCCACCGCGACCGGCAACATCGCCGCGGTTGGATCCGCGCTCGACGACCTGC
>JBBSAM010000054.1:0-17211 GCA_038252255.1 Acidimicrobiia bacterium
CGCCGTCGCCGTCACATTCGGGTTCCCCTCAGCCAGAACCTTCGTGATCGCCGCCGTCAACGTCGTCTTCCCATGATCAATATGACCAATCGTCCCGATGTTCAAATGCGGCTTGTTCCGCTCAAACTTCGCCTTCGCCATCGGTTCATCGCTCCGTTCGTAGCTTTGCCGGGCACCCGCCGTGTGCACGCTCCGTGCGCATGCGCGACCCGTTCTCCATCTGAATCTGGACTCGACTGGGGCTGATCACTCGCCGCGGACCCGGGCGGTGATCTCTAGGGCAATCGACTCCGGAACCTGGTGATAAGAGTCGAACTGCATCGTGTACGTCGCGCGGCCTTGCGTGCGCGAGCGAAGGTCCCCAACATAGCCGAACATTTCGGCCAGGGGCACTTTGCCGTTGACCACGTGGGAGCTCCCGCGCTGCTCCATGCCGTCGATCTGGCCGCGGCGGGAGTTGAGGTCTCCGATCACATCGCCCATGTAGTCCTCGGGCGTGACGACCTCGACCCGCATGATCGGCTCCAGCAACGCCGGCTTGGCCATCCGGGCCGCCTTCTTGAAGGCGATCGAACCGGCGATCTTGAACGCCATCTCGCTGGAGTCCACGTCGTGGCTCGACCCACCGGTGAGGATCGCCCGCACGTCCACGAGGGCGTAGCCGGCTACCACGCCGCCTTCCATCGCCTCCTGGATCCCGGCGTCGACCGCCGAGATGTACTCGCGGGGCACGTCGCCGCCCTTGACCCGGTCGACGAACTCGTAGCCACCGCCCGGGCCGGTCGGCTCGAGATTGATGATCACGTGGCCGTACTGGCCCCGGCCACCGGTCTGGCGGATGTAGCGCTCCTCCACGTCCTCGACCGGCTGGGTGATCGTCTCGCGGTAGGCCACCTGCGGCTTGCCGACGTTGGCGACGACCGCGAACTCGCGCATCATCCGGTCGACCAGCACCTCGAGGTGCAGCTCGCCCATGCCGCCGATGATCGTCTGGCCGGTCTCGTCGTCGGTGCGGACCGAGAACGTCGGGTCTTCCTCGGACAGCGAGCTCAGCGCGCGGCCGAGCTTGTCCTGGTCGGCCTTGGTCTTCGGCTCGACCGCGACGTGGATGACCGGCTCGGGGAACTCCATGCGCTCGAGCACGATCGGGTGCGCGGGGTCGCAGAGCGTCTCGCCGGTGGTGGTGTTCTTCAGGCCGACGGCCGCGACGATGTCGCCCGCGAAGACCGCGTCCATGTCCTCCCGGTGGTTGGCGTGCATCTGGAGGATGCGCCCGATCCGCTCCTTGCGGTCCTTCGTCGCGTTGAGGACGGCGGAGCCGGTGGTGATCGTGCCGGAGTACACGCGGAAGTAGGTGAGCTTGCCGACGTACGGATCGCTCATGATCTTGAACGCGAGCGCCGAGAACGGCTCGGAGTCGTCCGCGTGGCGGACCAGGCCCTCTTCGCCCTTGACGTCGGTGCCCTCGACCGGGGGCACGTCGAGTGGGCTCGGCAGGAAGTCGACGACGGCGTCGAGCAGGGGCTGGACGCCCTTGTTCTTGAACGCGGTCCCGCACAGGATCGGGACGGTTCCGGCCTCG
Source organism: Acidimicrobiia bacterium (assembly GCA_038252255.1). GTDB lineage: Bacteria > Actinomycetota > Acidimicrobiia > IMCC26256 > JAENVU01 > Chersky-806. Next base: position 1,583 of record JBBSAM010000054.1, read on the forward strand.
ATGGTGGCGTGGCGGAGGCCCTTGCGCAGGTCTTCGGCCGTGATCTCCTCGTCGCCGACGTACTTCTCGAGCACGTTCTCGTCGTGCTGGGAGACGACGTCCACCAGCTGGTGGCGCCACTGCTCGGCGTCCTTTTGCATGTCCTCGGGGATGTCGACGGTCTCGAACTCCTCGCCCATGCCGTCGTCCCAGACCAGCGCCTTCATCTGGAGCAGGTCGACGACACCCCGGAAGCCGCTCTCCGCGCCGATCGGCAGCTGGATGAGCGCGACCTCGGCATCGAGGCGGTCCTTGATCATGTCGACGCAACGGAAGAAGTCTGCGCCGATGCGGTCCATCTTGTTGACGAAGCACATGCGCGGCACGTGGTACTTGTTCGCCTGGCGCCAGACGGTCTCGGTCTGGGGCTCGACACCGGCGACCGCGTCGAAGACCGCGACCGCGCCGTCGAGCACGCGCAGCGAGCGCTCGACCTCGACGGTGAAGTCGACGTGACCGGGCGTGTCGATGATGTTGATCCAGCAGTCGCGCCACTTGCACGTGGTGGCGGCGCTGGTGATCGTGATGCCGCGCTCCTGCTCCTGGACCATCCAGTCCATGACGGCCGCGCCCTCGTGCACCTCACCGATCTTGTAGGTGCGCCCGGTGTAGTAGAGGATCCGCTCGGTCGTCGTCGTCTTGCCGGCGTCGATGTGCGCCATGATCCCGATGTTCCGAGTCCGCGCGAGCGGGTACTCCCGGATGACCGGACCCGCCTTCCCCTTCGCCTGCTTGACCTCAGCCGCCATCTTCCTTGCTTCTCTCTCTTCTTCTCTCTTCGACTTCTTCTCTTCGTTCTTCTGGCCTAGAACAACCCGTTCGCACCGCTGGTATGCCCGCGGCTCGTAGGGCCGGAGCGCCGGTTCCCGACCACCGAGCGAGTTGGGTGAGCGCCCTTTGCGAACCCCTTGTCTGAGCGAATGGGCGGGTGCCGGCGAACCGGACCGGTCGCCCACGAACCCCTACCAGCGGTAGTGAGCGAACGCCTTGTTCGACTCTGCCATCTTCTGCAGATCGTCCTTCCGCTTGATCGCCGCGCCCAGGCCGTTGGAGGCGTCCATCAGCTCCGCGGCGAGCCGCTCCGCCATGGTCTTCTCCCGCCGCTGGCGCGAGTACCCGACGAGCCAGCGGATGGCCAAGGTCGTCGCGCGGCGCGGGCGCACCTCCATCGGCACCTGGTACGTGGCGCCACCGACCCGGCGGCTCTTCACCTCGAGCACCGGGCGCACGTTCTCGACCGCGCGCTTCAGCGTCGGGATCGGGTCGCCGCTCGTCTTGCGCTCGATCTCGTTCAGCGCGCGGTAGACGATCTGCTCGGCGGTGGACCGCTTGCCGGCGACCAGCACCTTGTTGACCAGTTGGGTGACGACCACGGACCGGTGAACCGGGTCGGGCATCAGCTCTCGACGGGGGGCGGGACCCTTGCGCGGCATTGCTCAGCCCTTCTTCGCGCCGTAGCGGCTACGCGCCTGGCGGCGGTTGGCGACACCACTCGCGTCGAGCGCGCCGCGGACGATCTTGTACCGCACACCCGGCAGGTCCTTCACCCGGCCACCACGCACGAGCACGATCGAGTGCTCCTGGAGGTTGTGGCCGATGCCGGGGATGTAGGCGGTGACCTCGATGCCAGTGGTGAGACGCACCCGGGCGACCTTGCGCAGAGCCGAGTTCGGCTTCTTCGGAGTCGTGGTGAACACGCGCGTGCAGACACCGCGCCGCTGCGGGGATCCCCGGAGGGCGGGCGTCTTCGACTTGTCAGACTTGGTCTCCCGACCCTTGCGGACGAGCTGGGCGATCGTGGGCACAGGACTCCTGATGCTTGGTGTGCGGTGACTCGAATGGTGCGGTGTTCGGATGGCTCGGGCGGACGCCGGGCGCGCGTCCGCGGATTCGTGCACCCTGCGCGAAGCACGGGACACGGAGCCGACCGTCCAGGTTACACAACGGCGGCCGCCACGGGCAGACGAAAGGCTACTCCCCGGCCGCTTGCTCCTCCTCGGGGTGCGCGTCGTCGCCACCGTCGGTGGCCTCGATCGGTGCCGGAGCGTCGGCGGGCGCGACGAGCACCGGCAGGGGCTCGGGAGCCAGGGCCGAGAGTGCGGCTTCGGACACCATCTGCGGCGTCGGGACGTCCGGCGCCACCGACAGGATCGTCGCGTCGGCGACCGCGGACTGGCCTTCCAACGACGCCCGGAGGCGCTCGGCGAGGTCGAGGTCGTCCTCGTAGTCGCTCGTGTAGAAGGGCAGGGGCTGGTAGTCGGGCGCCTCGGTGAGCACGTCGCGGTACCGGGGCATCCCGGTGCCGGCCGGGATGAGCTTCCCGATGATGACGTTCTCCTTCAGGCCCTCGAGGCCGTCGTTCTTGCCCTCGATCGCCGCCTCGGTGAGCACCCGGGTCGTCTCCTGGAAGGAGGCGGCCGACAGCCACGACTCGGTGGCGAGTGAGGCCTTGGTGATCCCCATGAGCTCGGGGCGGCCCTCGGCCGGGCGCTTGCCCTCGGCCACGAGCCGCTTGTTGACGTTCGCGAACTCGCGGGCGTCAGCCTTCTGGCCGGGCAGGAACTCCGAGTCGCCGGGCTCCGACACGGCCACGCGCCGCAGCATCTGGCGGACGATGACCTCGACGTGCTTGTCGTGAATCGACACGCCCTGCTCCCGGTACACCTTCTGGACCTCGTCACCGAGGTACTGCTGGGTGGTCCGGATGCCGTCGATGTCCAGGATCTTCTTCGGGTCCCGCGGGGTCTTGACATCACCGGTCAGCTGCGCACCGGCCACGATCTCGGCGCCGTCCACGATGCCCGGTGCGAGGTGGGTCCGCATCGACACCGTGTAGAGCTCCTCGGTGCCGTCGTCGGCCACGATGGTGAGCGTCCGCTCGCCCTTCTCGTTCTCGCCGATGCGCACGACGCCCGAGGTCTCCGCGAGCAGCGCGGCACCCTTCGGCGTCCGGGCCTCGAAGAGCTCGACCACACGCGGCAGACCGTGGGTGATGTCCTCACCCGCGACACCACCGGTGTGGAAGGTACGCATGGTGAGCTGCGTACCCGGCTCACCGATCGACTGGGCGGCGATGATGCCGACCGCCTCGCCGAGGTCGACGAGCTTGCCGGTCGCGAGCATCGTGCCGTAGCAGAGGCTGCACACCCCGGCCCGGTACTTGCCCGTGTCCTCGGCGTCCTCGTCCTCGGTGTCCGAGCTCGCCGCCTGGGCGGCCGAAGCCGCGTCGTCGAGGTCCCGGGGGAACTCGCAGGTGAGCACGGAGCGCACCCGGACCCGGGTGACGCCCGGGTCCTTGATGAGGACCGCCAGCTCGACGTCGCCGATCTCGGTGTTGCGGGGGAGAACGGATCCGTCGGAGAGCTTCACGTCCTCCGAGAGGCACCGGCTGAGCAGGCGGCTCTCGAGGAGACGCGCGTGCTCGGGGTCGTCGAGGACGTCCTCGACCCAGATCCCACGGACCGAGCCGCAGTCGCCGTCACGCACGATGAGCTCCTGGGCGACGTCCACGAGACGGCGGGTCAGGTAGCCGGAGTCGGCGGTACGGAGTGCGGTGTCGGCGAGACCCTTGCGGGCGCCGTGGGTGGAGATGAAGTACTCCAGCACGGACAGGCCCTCACGGAAGTTGCTCTTGATCGGGCGAGGGATGATCTCACCACGCGGGTTGGCCACCAGGCCACGCATGCCGGCGATCTGGCGGACCTGCATGACGTTTCCACGGGCACCCGAGCCGACCATCATCTCGATGGGGTTGAACTGCTCGGCGACGAGCTCCTTCTGCATGGCCTCCGTCACCTGGTTGGTGGCGTCGGTCCAGATCTCGATCTCCTTCTGGCGCCGCTCGTCGTCGGTGATGATGCCGCGGTCGTACTGCTGCTCGACCTTCTCGGCGTCCTTCTCGTGCTTGTCCAGGATCTCGGCCTTCGCCACCGGCGTGCGGACGTCGGAGATCGAGATCGTGAGACCGGCACGGGTCGAGTACTCGAACCCGAGGTCCTTCAGCCTGTCCAGGCTCGTCGCGACCTCTGCCTTCGTGTAGAGGTCCACGAGGTCACCCACGAGCTCGGTGACGTCGCGCTTCTTCACCACGTCGTCGGTGAAGGCGAAGTCCGGCGGGAACGCCTCGTTGAAGAGCATGCGACCGAGGGTCGTCTCGGCGAGGACGGTGCCGTCACCGTTCGAGCCGGAGCGCCGCACGACCGGCGTACGGCCGGCGTCCGGGTTCGGCTTCCACTCCCCGGCGGCGTCGTCCCAGATCTCCCGGACCGGGAACCGTGCCTCGGGGAAGCGACCCGCCGGGAGGCGGACCTGGATCCGGGCGTGCAGGCTCAGCTCGGGGTTGCCCGTGGCCGGGTCGCGCAGCTCGTGCGCCATCCGCGCCTCTTCGAGCGTGGCGAACCTCCGGCCCTCGCCGGACGCGCCCTCGACGAGCTCGGTCAGATAGAAGGAGCCGATGATCATGTCCTGGCTCGGGACCGCGATCGGGCGGCCGTGCGCTGGGGACAGGATGTTGTGCGCGGAGAGCATGAGCAGCCGCGCTTCGGCCTGCGCCTCCGAGGAGAGCGGGAGGTGGACGGCCATCTGGTCGCCGTCGAAGTCGGCGTTGAACGCCGCGCAGACGAGCGGGTGGATCTGGATGGCCTTGCCCTCCACCAGCACCGGCTCGAAGGCCTGGATGCCGAGGCGGTGAAGCGTTGGTGCCCGGTTCAGGAACACCGGGTGCTCCTTGATGACCTCTTCGAGCACGTCCCACACCTGCGGGCGGGCGCGCTCCACCATCCGCTTCGCGGACTTGATGTTCTGCGCGTACTCGAGGTCCACCAGCCGCTTCATGACGAACGGCTTGAACAGCTCGAGCGCCATCTGCTTCGGGAGACCGCATTGGCGCAGCTTGAGCTGCGGCCCGACGACGATCACCGAACGGCCGGAGTAGTCGACGCGCTTGCCGAGCAGGTTCTGGCGGAACCGGCCCTGCTTGCCCTTCAACATGTCCGAGAGTGACTTCAGCGCGCGGTTGCCCGGGCCCGTGACGGGCCGGCCCCGGCGGCCGTTGTCGAACAGTGCGTCGACGGCCTCCTGGAGCATGCGCTTCTCGTTGTTGATGATGATCTCGGGGGCACCGAGGTCCAGCAGCCGCTTGAGCCGGTTGTTGCGGTTGATCACGCGGCGGTACAGGTCGTTCAGGTCCGAGGTGGCGAAGCGGCCACCGTCGAGCTGGACCATCGGGCGCAGGTCCGGCGGGATCACCGGGACCGCGTCGAGGACCATGCCCATCGGGCTGTTCACCTGGTCACCACGGTCGTCGCGACGGTTGAAGGCCGAGATCACCTTGAGGCGCTTGATCGCCTTGGCCTTGCGCTGACCCTTGGCGGTCGCGATGACCTCCTTCAGGATCTCCTCTTCGTCGCTCAGGTTCAGCCGGCCGATGAGGCCCTTCACGGCCTCGGCGCCCATGCCGCCCTCGAAGTAGTCACCGAAGCGGTCGCGCAGCTCGCGCCAGATCCGCTCGTCGTCGATGAGCTGCTTCGGCTTGAGGGTGCGGATCCCGTCGTAGACCGACTTCAGGAAGTCGAGCTCGAACTGGGCGCGCTCGCGCAGCTCCTCGACGTCCTTGTCCGACGCCTTGCGGGCGCGGTCCAGGTCGGCCTTCTTGGCGCCGCCCTCTTCCGCGGTCTGGAGCTCGGACTCGAGCTCCTGGAACCGCTTCTCGATGTCACGGTCGCGGCGCTGCTCCTCCTCGGCCATCTCGGCCCGGATGTCGGCCTCGATGGCGGGCAGGTCGGTGTGCAGCTTCTCGGTGTCCACCCAGGTGATCAGGTGCGCGGCGAAGTAGATGACCTTCTCGAGGCTCTTCGGCGCGATGTCGAGCAGGTAGCCGAGGCGGCTCGGGACACCCTTGAAGTACCAGATGTGCGTGACCGGGGCGGCCAGCTCGATGTGGCCCATTCGCTCACGTCGCACCTTGGACCGGGTGACCTCGACGCCGCAGCGCTCGCAGATGATCCCCTTGAACCGGACGCGCTTGTACTTGCCGCAGTAGCACTCCCAGTCCTTGGTCGGCCCGAAGATCTTCTCGCAGAACAAGCCGTCCTTCTCGGGCTTGAGCGTGCGGTAGTTGATCGTCTCGGGCTTCTTGACCTCGCCGTTCGACCAGGTGCGGATCTGGTCGGCGGTTGCGAGCGAGATGGAGAGCCGGGCGGAGTCGTTGACGTCGAGCACTCGATGCCTCGTCTTTCGTTGCTAGATGTTCCAGCGTGCGGCGCGTGCGTCTTGGTGCGGTCGTTCAGGTCGGTCAGGTCTGCGCGCTGCGGCGCGCCTCGTCCTCTTCGTCGGTGCCGCGCTCGGGGCGGGAGAGATCGATGCCGAGCGACTCCGTGGTCCGGAACGCGTCCTCGTCGAGCTCGCGGATCTGGATCTCCGCGCCTTCCTCGTCGATGACCTTCACGTTCAGGCAGAGCGCCTGCATCTCCTTGATCAACACCTTGAAGCTCTCGGGAATGCCCGGCTCCGGGATGTTCTCGCCCTTCACGATGGCCTCGTAGACCTTCACCCGCCCGAGCACGTCGTCGGACTTGATGGTGAGGATCTCCTGGAGCGCGTAGGCGGCGCCGTAGGCCTCGAGGGCCCACACCTCCATCTCCCCGAAGCGCTGGCCACCGAACTGCGCCTTCCCACCCAGCGGCTGCTGGGTGATCATCGAGTACGGGCCCGTCGAGCGAGCGTGGATCTTGTCGTCGACGAGGTGGCTGAGCTTCAGGATGTAGACGTACCCGACCGTGACCGGGTTGTCGTAGCGCTCGCCGGTGCGGCCGTCGAAGAGCTCGGCCTTGCCGTCGATCTTGACCAGGTTGGACCGGCCCTCGACCCGCTGGCCGTCGGCCCAGTCCGAGTTCAGACCCTGGAACAGCTCCTGGATCGTCCCCTGCGGCCCGGCCTCTTCCTTCTCGTCCCAGTGGGCACCGTCGAACACCGGCGTCGTGACCCACACCGCGGGTTGGGTGATCGGGCGCGTCTTGTTCGGAGCCGCCGGCTTCTCGTTCTGGCCGGCCCAGCCGTGCCGGGCCGCGTAGCCGAGATGCGCTTCGAGCACCTGGCCGACGTTCATGCGGCTCGGGACGCCGAGCGGGTTGAGCACGATGTCCACCGGCGTGCCGTCGGCGAGGTGGGGCATGTCCTCGACCGGGAGGATCTTCGAGATGACTCCCTTGTTGCCGTGGCGGCCGGCGAGCTTGTCGCCCTCGCTGATCTTGCGCTTCTGGGCGACGTAGACCCGCACCAGCTGGTTCACACCGGGGGGCAGCTCGTCGCCGTCGTCACGCGAGAACACGCGGACGTCGATCACCTTGCCGGTCTCGCCGTGCGGGACCTTGAGCGACGTGTCACGGACCTCGCGCGCCTTCTCACCGAAGATCGCACGGAGCAGCCGCTCCTCGGGGGTGAGCTCGGTCTCGCCCTTCGGCGTGACCTTGCCCACAAGGACGTCGCCCGGGCCGACCTCGGCACCGATGCGGATGATGCCCCGCTCGTCGAGGTCCTTCAGGATGTCCTCGGAGAGGTTCGGGATGTCCCGGGTGATCTCCTCGGCGCCCAGCTTCGTGTCACGGGCGTCGATCTCGTGCTCCTCGATGTGGATCGAGGTGAGCACGTCGTCGCGCACGAGACGCTGGGAGAGCACGATCGCGTCCTCGAAGTTGTGACCCTTCCAGGGCATGAACGCCACGAGCAGGTTCTTGCCGAGCGCGAGCTCGCCGTTGTAGGTCGACGGGCCGTCGGCCAGGATGTCGCCCTTCACCACCACGTCGCCCGCGGTGACGAGCGGCTTCTGGTTGATGCAGGTGCCCTGGTTGCTCCGGCGGAACTTGGACAGCCGGTAGGTGACGGGCCGCGGCGAGTTCTTGTACTCGACGCTGATCGAGCTGCCGGTGACCTCGGAGATGGTGCCGTCGTCCTCGGCGATGACGAGCTCACCCGCGTCACGGGCGCACACGGCCTCGACGCCGGTACCGATGAACGGCGCCTCCGGCCGCAGCACCGGGACGGCCTGGCGCTGCATGTTGGCGCCCATGAGCGCACGGTTGGCGTCGTCGTGCTCGAGGAACGGGATGAGCGCGGTCGCGATCGACACGATCTGCTTCGGCGACACGTCCATGTAGTCGACCTCGGCCGGCGTGACGTACGCGAGCTCGCTCAGCTGCATACGACCCTGCGACGCGGCACGCCCCGCGCGCACGAGCACGCGGTCGTCGGTGAACCGGCCGTTCTCGTCGATGACGGTGTTGGCCTGGGCGATGACGTACCGGTCCTCGTCGTCGGCGGCGAGGTACTCGATGGTCTCGGTGGCGACACCGTCGACCACCTTCCGGTACGGCGTCTCGATGAAGCCGAACCGGTTGATGCGCGCGTAGGACGAGAGGTAGCCGATCAGACCGATGTTCGGGCCTTCCGGCGTCTCGATCGGGCACATGCGGCCGTAGTGGCTCGGGTGCACGTCTCGCACCTCGAACCCGGCCCGCTCACGGGACAGGCCCCCCGGGCCGAGCGCCGAGAGGCGGCGCTTGTGGGTCAGCCCGGCGAGCGGGTTCGTCTGGTCCATGAACTGGCTGAGCTGGCTGGAGCCGAAGAACTCCTTGATCGCAGCGACGACCGGCCGGATGTTGATCAGCGTCTGGGGCGTGATCGCCTCGACGTCCTGGGTCGTCATGCGCTCGCGCACGACCCGCTCCATCCGGCTCAGGCCGACGCGCACCTGGTTCTGGATGAGCTCGCCCACCGAGCGCACCCGGCGGTTGCCGAAGTGGTCGATGTCGTCGGGGAAGTACACGTTCGGCTGGTCGTTCGAGTGCAGCTTCACCAGGTACGAGACCGCGGAGAGGATGTCGGCCCGGGACAGCGTGTACTCGACCGGACCCGCGTCGGGGTCGGCGTTCGGGACCGGGATGCCGAGGCGGTCGAGGGTCGGCTTGACCTTGTCGTACTCGTTGACGAGCTTCTTCGTGACCTTGTGCCGCCCGACCTTGGCCATGTCGTAGCGCTTGGGGTTGAAGAAGAGGTTCTCGAGCAGGCCGCGGGCGCTGTCCGACGTCGGCGGCTCGCCCGGGCGCAGCTTGCGGTAGATGTCGATGAACGCGGCGTCGGCGTCCTCGGTGTGGTCCTTGTCGAGCGTGTTGCGCATCGAGTCGTACGGCCGGCCCTGCGGGTCGAGGAACAGCTCGAGGAGCTCCTCCTCGGTCTCGCCGAAGCCCAGCGCCTTCAGCAGCACGGTGACCGGCTGCTTGCGCTTGCGGTCGATGCGGACGTACACGACGTCCTTCTTGTCGACCTCGAACTCGAGCCAGGCACCACGGCCCGGGATCATCTTGGCGCCGACGACGTCCTTCTCCGGCGACGTCTTGTCCGGCGTCACGTCGAAGTAGACGCCCGGCGAGCGGACGAGCTGGCTCACGACGATGCGCTCGGTGCCATTGATGATGAACGTGCCCCGGCTCGTCATCATGGGGAAATCGCCCATGAAGACGGTCTGCTCCTTGATCTCACCGGTCCCCGCGTTCATGAAGCGGGCGGTGACGAACAAGGGGCGCGCGAACGTCATGTCCCGCTCACGGCACTCGTCCTCCGAGTGCTTCGGCGGGTCGAAGACGTGATCGGCCAGCTCGAGCTTCAGCTGGCCGGTGAAGTCCTCGATCGGGGAGATGTCGCGCAGGACCTCGGCGACCCCCTCCTGGAGGAACCACTCGAATGACTCACGCTGTACGGCGATGAGGTCCGGGAGAGCCAGGACCTCACGCAGCTTGCCGAACGAAAAACGTTCCCGGGACGCGAGACGGGCCAACGTCACTCCTCTGGGTTGCAGGTGATGTGCGGGCGCGCGCGATCCAGCGCCTGGATCTTCAAGGGCGGGGCGAGCGTGTCGACACGACTCGCGGGATCATAGCTGCGCGCGCCGACAGGCGCAAATAGGCGCAGCGGCCCAACGCCTGCGAGGCGCGGCCTGAACCCGGGGGAGGATACGACGACCCCTCCCAGGGGTCAAGCACCAAAGCGGTGATCGGCTTGGATCCGCTACTTCAATTCCACGGTGGCGCCGGCCTCTTCGAGCTGTGCCTTGGCCTTTTCCGCGTCTTCCTTGGTGACCCGCTCGAGCACGGGCTTCGGGGCGGAATCGACCAGATCCTTCGCTTCCTTGAGCCCGAGGCTCGTGAGCGACCGGACCTCCTTGATGACCTGGATCTTCTTGTCGCCCGCGGCCTGGAGCACGACGTCGAACTCGTCCTTCTCCTCGGCTGCGGCCGCCTCGCCGCCGCCCCCGCCGGCACCCGGCGCGGCCGCTACGGCCACCGGAGCGGCGGCGGTCACGCCGAACTCCTCCTCGAAGGCCTTCAGGAACTCGTTCAGCTCGAGGACGGTCATGTTCTTGAACGTCTCCAGCAGCTCTTCAGTGCTCGGCATCTCGGTCACTCTCCCTCGGTGGGTGCGGTCTCGGTCGGTGCGTCTTGCGGTGCTTCGGGCACAGCCGCTTCGGTCTCGGGTGCGGCTTCAGCCGTCTCGGGCTCCGGCGCAGCTGCTTCGCCTGCGGGTGCCGCTTCAGGCTCGGGTCCGGGGTCGGGCTCGGGCTCGGGCTCGGCGGGGACCTCGAGGACCTCGCCGCCCTCGACCCGCTGGTCCACGAGCGCCTTGAGCCCGTAGGCCATGTTCCGGGTGAACGCCTGGAACAGCCCGGCCGCTTTGGTGAGCGGGGCCTGGAACCCGCCGGCCAGGCGGGCGAGCAGGACCTCGCGGGGCGGCACGTCGGCCAGCGCGCTGATGTCACCGGGAACGAGGGTCCGGTCCCCGAGGAGACCGCCCTTCACGATCAGGGCCTCGTGGGTACGGGCGAAGTCCCGCAGCGCCTTGGCCGCGATCACCGCGTCGCCCTTGACGAAGGCGATGGCGGTGGGACCGAGCAGCATCGGGACGAGGTCGTCGAGACCCGATTCCTGCGCGGCCCGGCGGGCCAGCGTGTTCTTGAAGATCTTGAACTCGGTGTCTGCGGGCCGCAGGCTGGCCCGCAGCTCGGCGAGCTCGGTCACCTTCAGACCCCGGTACTCCGCGAGCACGGCCGCGTCGGATCCGGCGAGCTTCTCGCGGATCTCCTCGACGACCGCCACCTTCTCAGGCCTGGCCATGTGCTCCCCTGAACGACGACTTCGCTGGAACGACACTTGCTCTGGAACGAAAAGGACGGGGCGCCGCATGAGAGGACGCCCCGTCGATGTTCCGGGAAGTCGCCTCGTCCGGCGGGCCGGTGGCCCATTACCGCTCGCTCCCGGAGGAGCGAGACGACCGGAGGTCTGCAGCGCAGGTTCGGTGGTGAACTTCTTGGTGGAGGAGGGGACTCTAGCCGCGACCCAACGCCTGCTCCAGATCGTCCGGCCGGGTGCGGGCGGGGTCGATCTTGACTCCGGGGCCCATGGTGGACGACACGCTGATCGCCTTCAGGTAGCGACCCTTGGCCGATGCGGGCTTCACCCGCTGGATCTCGTCGAGCACGGCGAGGAAGTTCGCGACCAGGGCGTCGTGGTCGAAGCTCGCCTTGCCGAGCGGGACGTGGACGTTGCCGAACCGGTCCGTCCGGTACTCGACCTTGCCCGCCTTGAACTCCTCGACCGCCTTGCCCACGTCCGTGGTCACCGTCCCGGTCTTCGGGTTCGGCATCAGGCCGCGGGGGCCGAGCGTCCGGCCGAGCTTGCCGACCTGGCCCATGAGGTCCGGCGTAGCGATCGCCACGTCGAAGTCGAGGAAGCCACCCTCCACCTGGGCCACGAGATCGTCCGAGCCGACCAGGTCCGCCCCGGCTTCTTCCGCGGCGCGGGCGGCATCACCGGCCGCGAAGACCACGACCCGCACGGTCTTGCCGCTGCCCTTCGGGAGCGAGACCGTGCCGCGCAGCATCTGGTCCGCCTTGCGGGGGTCGACGCCGAGCCGGAACGCGGCCTCGACCGTCTCGTCGAAGTTGCGCGTCGCCAGGCTCTTGACGAGCGTGAGGGCCTCGGCCGTGTCGTGCAGCTGCTCCCGGTCGAAGCGGCGGACGGCGTCGGTGTACTTCTTGCCGTGGACTGCCATGTGCATCCCTTCTCCGACGAGTCGGTGCTCGTCTCCCTCGGTGTCACCCGCCGGATGCGACGGGTGTTGCAATGCCGGGCCGGCGGCGAGGTCCTCCGCCGGAACCGTCTCTCGGTTCCTCAACCAGTGACGTCGAGGCCCATCGAGCGGGCGGTGCCCTCGACCTGGGCCATGGCGCCGTCGATGTCGATCGCGTTCAGGTCGGGCATCTTCTGCTCGGCGATCTGCTTCACCTGGGCCCGGGTCACCGAGCCCGCCTTCTCCCGGGGCGTCAGCGACGAGCCCTTCTCGATCCCCGCGGCCTGCCGGAGCAGGAACGGGGTCGGCGGGGTCTTCGTGATGAACGTGAACGACCGGTCCTCGAAGATCGAGATCTCGGCCGGGATGATCTGGCCCCGCTGGCTCTCGGTCTTCTCGTTGTAGGCCTTGCAGAAGTCCATGATGTTGATCCCGTGCGGGCCCAACGCGGTACCCACCGGCGGCGCCGGGGTGGCCTGGCCGGCCGGGATCTGGATCTTCACGATCGCTGCGAGCTTCTTCTTCGCCATCTCTCTTTGCTCCGTTCGCTGTCTTGATCTGCGCTGTGCTCTCAGGTCATTGCGGGGCGGTCCCCGCTCACTCCGCCGTGCTCGCCTGCGGCTCGCGGGTGCCGGTGCAGCGCGGTTGGCCGGTTGCCCGCGCCGTCGCCGGGCCGGCCTTGGTCCTGGTCGTCTCCTACAGCTTGGCCACTTGGCCGAATTCGAGCTCGACCGGAGTCTCGCGGCCGAAGATGTTCACGAGCACCTTGAGCTTCGAGCGGTCCACGTCGATCTCGCTGATCGCGCCGTTGAAGTCGGCGAACGGGCCGGCCACGACCCGCACCTGCTCGCCCTCCTCGTACTCCAAGCGCGGTCGCGCCTTCTTCTCCGGCGCGCCTTCGACCTTGCCGCCGACGCCGAGGGTCTCCTCGACCTCCTTGCGGGACAGCGGGGTGGGCTTCGCGCCGCTGCCGACGAATCCGGTGACACCCGGCGTGTTGCGCACGACGTACCAGGACTCGTCGTCGAGGCCCATCCGGATCAGCAGGTAGCCCGGCCAGACCTTCTTCTGGACGACCACCTTCCGGCCGTTCTTGAACTCGATGACGTCCTCCATCGGGATGACGACCTCGAAGATGCGCTCCTCGACGTTCATGGAGCGAACCCGGCTGGCCAGGTTCTGCTTCACCTTGTTCTCGTAGCCGGCGTAGGTGTGGACGACGAACCAGCGGCCCGGGCGGTCGTAGGGGCTCGGCTCGGGCTCCTCGTCCTCGTCCTCGTCGTCGAACTCGTCGACGTCGAGCAACGCGGCGTCGGCGGGGAGGGTCACCTCTTCGGTGACGATGACCTCCTCGACCACCTCGCCGTCGGGCGCGCCAGCCGCGACCTCGTTCGCGACCTCGTCCGCGACTGCGTCGACCGCTGGAGTCTCGGCGCCGGAGTCGGTCGTCTCGGAGTCGGCGGCCGAGGGAACGGGCACGTCGCTATCGAAGGAGTCCGAATTGTTGTCGTCAGTCATGGGGAGGCCTTAGCCGTAGAGGAAGAGGACGGCCTTGGCCGAGGCGTAGTCGAACCCGAAGATGAGGGCGGTCATCACGACGACCATGATCAGCACGACGATCGTCGAGTTGATCACCTCTTGGCGTCCGGGCCAGGCAACCTTGCGCAGCTCGCCCCGCACCTCCATGAGGAAGTGACGCGGGGAGATGCGCTCCTTCTTGCTGTTCTGGACCGGTGCGGTCCTGCGCTCGGGCGCGCGGGGCTTGTCGCTGCCCTGCTTCGCCATCATGCGCTTGGTCTGTCGGTTCACCGAGACGCGGCCTCTCGACGGTCCTGGAGTGGGGTGTCTTGTTGCACTGGTTCGGCAGGGCAGGAGGGACTCGAACCCCCAACCGTCGGTTTTGGAGACCGAAGCTCTACCAATTGAGCTACTGCCCTCCGGGCGCGCGCGGCCGGGAGACCCAGGCTAGCGCAAGACCATTCTCGAGATCTCCCCGGCCCCCTTGCCGGAGGTCTCCCCCGGCCGAACGGTGGACCGCGGACGACGGGCGGCCGGGGGCGGTCGCGCCCCGAGCCTCGGCCGGTTTCAGCTCGCGAGGACGCGGCGGCGGGAGCGGGCGAGCACGACGGCGGCGGCGGCGGCACCGGCGGCTACGGCCCCACCGAGCGCCGCCCCTGCGTAGGCCAGCCGGCGGCCGGTGATGATCGAGTGCACCACCCGGCGCTCCCCTTCCTCGGCCAGAGCGGTGAGGGTCGCGGCGAGCAGCCCCGGCGACGGCTCGAGGTAGCGGGTCCGGAGCTGCTCGAGCGTCCGGAGCAGCTTGCGGTACCGGGCCAGCTCGGCCTGGCACCTGAGGTCGGACTCGATGAAGGCCTGCGTGGCCTCGTCGACCCGCACCGTGCCGTCGACCAGGCCGGGCAGGAGATCGGCAACATCCTCAAACCGCACGAGACGACCTCGTCTCCTCGTAGAGCGCGTCGCGCAGGCGGCGCCGGCCCCGGTGGAGCCGCACCTTGGCCGCCGAGACCGAGATGCCGAGCTCTTCGGCGATGGCCTCGTGCGGCAGCCCGTAGACGTCCTTCAGCACGACGACGGCGCGCAGCTTCGGCGGGAGCTCGGCGACGGCCCGGGCCACCTGGTCGAGGTCGGCGCTCGACTCGGCCATCCCCTCCGGCTGGGCCTCGGGGTGCAGGTCCGCCGGGTCATGGCCGGGCAGCAGGGGCTCGGTGCGGAGCCGCCGGCGCTTCGCGACGAAGGTCGCCGCGCAGTTCGCGGTGATCCGGTACATCCAGGTGGAGAACTGGGCGTCGCCCCGGAAGCGACCGATGCCCTTCCAGGCTCGAAGGTAGGCGTCTTGCACCACGTCCCGCGCGTCCTCCTCGTCGGACGTCAGCCGGACCGCCAGGGTGTAGGTGTCGACGTAGGTCTGGCGTACCAGCTCGTCGAAGGCCGATCGGTCACCCGCCTGCGCGGCGCTGATCAGCTCGGCCTGGTCCACCATGGGCGCTCCGGTCGATCTCGCGGGGCTACGACCCTGACCCCACGGAAGAGGTTACGTCTGACCGCGGGGTCGCTCCGGCTCTCACTCTTCGTGCCCCGGTCCGGCCTGCGCTCCTCCGAGGTTCAGCGGGTCTCCTTGTGGACCGTGTGCTTGCGCTCGAAACGGCAGTACTTCTTCATCTCGATGCGCTCGCGGTTGTTCGTCTTGTTCTTCATCGTGATGTAGTTCCGCCGCTTGCAGTCCTCGCAGGCGAGGGTCACCTTGACCCGCTTGTCACTCGCCATCTTCTCTCTACCCTTCTCGTCTCGATCTCGAAATCGGGGGCTGCGCCCGGGTTATTGCCGGACCTTGATGACGCGGCCGGCGCCGACGGTGCGGCCACCTTCACGAATCGCGAACCGCAAGCCTTCTTCCATCGCGATCGGCTTCTGCAACTGCACGACCATCTCAGTGTTGTCGCCCGGCATCACCA
>JBBSAM010000055.1:0-15673 GCA_038252255.1 Acidimicrobiia bacterium
GCCCCCGCCCCCCCCCCTCGCCATCGCCGTCTCCCCCCCCCCCCCGGTGGTGGGTGGGGTATACGCCCTGGGGGCGTTCACCCCACCCCCGCCAAAGTGGGAGAGGACGCCGGTTAGCGGCCGGAGAACTTGGCCTTCCCGGGGCCGTGCTCGAGGAAGCTGGCCACGCCGGTGCGCGCGTCCTCGGTGCCGAACACCTCGACGAACGCGACGGCTTCGACGTCGAGCCCGCGCGCGAGCGAGCCGTCGAGCCCTTCGTCGATCGCGCGCTTCGCGAGCCCCATCGCGACGACCGCGCCGCTCGCGAGCTCAGCAGCCCACGCCAGCGCCTGCTGCTCGAGCTCGTCGGCCGGCGCGACGCGGTCGACGAGCCCGATCGCCAGCGCCTCGTCCGCCCGCACCTGGCGGCCGCTCCATACGAGCTCCTTGGCCCGTGCCGGACCCACGAGCCGTGGAAGCCGCTGCGTTCCCCCGGCCCCCGGGATGATCCCGAGCAGGATCTCGGGCTGGCCGAGGCGAGCCTTGTCGCCGGCGATCCGCAGGTCGCAGCTCATCGCCAGCTCGAGCCCACCACCCAACGCGAAGCCGTTGACCGCTGCGATCACCGGCCGCGGTATCGCCGCGAGCTCGTCGAACGCCTCGCGAAAAGCACGTCCGACGTGCTTGGCCGCGGCCTGGTCACCGAATTCGGTGATGTCCGCACCTGCCGCGAACGCCTTCTCGCCTCCGAGGACGACGACCGCCTTCACCGCATCGTCGCCGCCGAAGTCCTGCGCGGCGTCCGAGATCTCCCCCAGGAGCGCCCGCGACAGCGCGTTCATCGGCGGGCGGTTGAGACGCAACGTCGCCACCCCGTCGGCCCGGACATCCCGTACCACCAGCTCGTTCGTCATGGCCGGACACTACCGAAGGGTTCCGCGTCCAGCTCAGGAGCCGAGGAGCTCCTGGGCCGCGGCGTACGGATCGAGCTCCCGCGAGACAACCTGGCCGACGAGCTTCTCGAACCGGTCTCCGGTCAACGTCGCGTCGACCTGGGCGCGCAAGCGCATCATGACGATCGCTCGCAGCTCGTCGCGCAACCGGTCCTCGCGACGACGGGCGAGCTGGCCGCTGCGCTGTTGATACGCGCGGTGCTCGCCGATGGCACTCCACAGCTCGTCGACTCCCTCACCGCGCGTCGCGACCGTCTTCACGACCGGCGGGCGCCACTCCATCATCCCGCCGAGATCCAACATCATCTCGAGATCCCGGACGGTGTCGGCGACGCCGTCACGATCCGCCTTGTTCACGACGAACAGATCCGCGATCTCGAGCAACCCGGCCTTGTTCGCCTGCACCCCGTCGCCCCAGCCGGGGTTCACCACCACGATCGTGGTGTCGGCCGCGCCGGCGATCTCCACCTCGACCTGCCCCACCCCCACCGTCTCGATCAACACCCATGGCTTTCCCGACGCGTCCAGCACGCGAGCCGCGAGCGGAGTCGCGAGCGCGAGACCCCCGAGATGTCCCCGCGTCGCCATCGAGCGGATGTAGACACCGGGGTCGATCGCGTGGTCCTGCATGCGGACGCGGTCACCCAGGATCGCGCCGCCGCTGAAGGGGCTCGTCGGGTCGATGGCGAGCACACCGACCTCGGTGCCTTCGGAGCGCACGACCCGGATCAGCGCATCGGTGAGGCTCGACTTCCCCGACCCGGGCGCGCCCGTCAGCCCGACCGTGTACGCGCCACCGGTGTGGGGGTAGAGCAATGCCGACGCGGCGACCGCCGGCGGGCCCCCGGCCTCGACCAGCGAGATCAGCTTGGCGACGGCCGCCCGGTCGCCCTTCAACGCCCGCGCTACGAGCGGGCCCGGATCGATCGGCACGCGTGCGTCAGTCGGCGACGACTTCGGTGACGCCCGGTACCCGGTCCATGATGATCCGCTGGACTCCGGCCTTCAGCGTCATGGTCGACACCGGGCAGGTACCGCACGCACCCACGAGCTCCACGTGCACCACTCCGGCGCCGTCAACTTCCTTGAAGACGATGTCGCCGCCGTCCGCCTGCAGCGCGGGCCGGATCGCGTCGATCGCCTCGAGAATGCCGGTTTCCATGGTGTCGGTGGACATCGGGGAGCACCTCCTGGACCGTCCAACCGTCAAACTACCGCACGTCTTCCCGTTTCCTCGGGTGTTCGAAGGGCCTAGGCTCCCATCGGGCAACCGGGGGAGGCGGCCATGGCAGGGGCGTCGAGTCGGTCGACCGGCATGTTCCGGGCCGTGGTGGGTGCGAGCGTCGTCGCCCTCTTGGCCAGCGGATGCGCCATCTCACGGGTCAGCGTCTCGAGCACTGGCGCCGAGGGCACCAAGGCGTCGTCGAAGGTCCTCGCGGTGACCGACGACGGGCGCTACTCGCTGTTCACGTCGAATGCCGACAACCTGGTGCCGGGCGACACCAACGGGCAGACCGACGTCTTCCGGCACGACGCGAAGACCGGCGAGACGATCCGGGCCGATCTCGCCAAGGACGGCGGGCAGCTGGCCTCGGGGGCGTACGACGGGGCGATGAGCTCCGACGGCCGCTACGCGGCCTTCGTCACCGCGGACTCGCTCGACGTCTCCGACACCAACGGCACCACCGACGTCTACGTCCGCGACCTGGTCGGCAACGCCACCACCTGGGCGAGCCGGGCTCCGGGAAACAAGGCGCTCCCGGGTGGCGTCCAGCAACCTCCCGGTGGAGCCGGCGTCGTGATCAGTGCCGATGGCCGCTACGTGTCGTACCTCTGGCAGGGTCCCTCGTTCCCACCGTCGACCACGCTGTTCCTGCGCGACCGCACCGCGAAGACGACGATCGCGCTGACCGATAGCAGCCACCGAGCCGGGATGCTCGCGTCCCGCGACCTCCGTCACTACGTGTACCAGACGACCTGCTTCCAGGGTGGGTGCTCACCGCAGCCGGTCGTGCTCGACACCGACACCACCGACGGGTGGCCGGCACTCCCGTTCGCGGGCTGCGCGTTCGCGAACGTCGAAGCCATGAGCGCCAGCGGTCGATACCTGGTGTGGAACAGCGCCGGCGGATTGCCGTCGCCATGTCTCGCAGTCGGTACGTACCTCGTCGACCGTACGACCGGCAGCGCAACGCGCATCGGTCGGTTCGACGAAGTGATCGGGGTGAGTCACGACGAGACCTCGATCGTGTTCATCGCTGACGGTGCGACCCTCCCCGGTGGCACCGCCGGGCGTCAGGATCTGTACCTTCGCGATCTGGTGCACGGCACCGACACGCGGCTGAACGTCACGCGCGACAACAAGGAAGCGGACGCCGACGTGCTCAACGGAGTGATGTCGGACATCGGGCACGAGGTTGCGTTCGTCAGCGCGGCCGACGACCTTGTCGCCAACGACCACAACGGCGTCAACGACGTGTTCGTCCGCCCGATCGGCGTGCCCGCAGCACCGTAAAGCGCAGGAACGCCGGCCGACTAGATGCGCTGGATGTCCGCGCCGAGGCCGGCGAGGGCGCCGACGAAGTCCGGGTAGGCGCGCTCGACGTGGTGCCACTCGTGCACGACCGTGCTGCCCTCACCACGCAGCCCCGCGAGGGCGAGCGCGGCGCCCGCCCGGACATCCAGGGCCCGAACGGGCGCACCGGAGAGCCGGGAGACGCCCCGGACCACGGCATAGCGACCTTCGGTCCGCACGTCGGCGCCCATGCGGACGAGCTCGTCCACGAACGAGAACCGGTTGTCGAACACGTTCTCGGTGACGATCGCAGTGCCGTCGCTGACCGCGAGCAGCGCGATGGCCATCGGCATGAAGTCGGTGGCGAACCCGGGATACGGAAGGGTCGCGATGTCGACCGCGCGCAACCGCTCGGGCGCGGATGCCCAGATCCCGTCGGGAGTGGGCGAAACTCGCATGCCCATCTCGCCGAGCTTCATGACCACCATCTCCAGATGCTCGAGGCGCACGCCCTCGAGCTCGATCTCGCCACCCGCGATCCCACACGCCATCAGGAACGTGCCGGCCTCGATGCGGTCACCCATGATCTCCGTCTCGCACGGCACGAGCCCTTCGACACCTTCGACGCGTATCGTGCTCGTGCCGGCACCGAGGATGTGCGCACCCATGCGATTCAGAAACGCGGTGAGGTCGGTGATCTCCGGCTCGCGTGCCGCGTTCTCGATCACGGTCTCACCCTTGGCGAGCACCGCCGCGGTCACCAGGTTCTCCGTCGCCCCGACACTCGGGAACTCGAGCACGATGCGAGCGCCCTTCAGCTTGTGGCAGCGCGCTTCCACGAAGCCGTGCGACACCTCGAGCTCCGCGCCCATCGCGTGGAGGCCGCGGAAGTGCATGTCGAGCTTGCGGCTCCCGATGTTGTCGCCACCGGGTAGCGCGACCCGTGCCTCGCCACACCGCGCGAGCAGCGGGCCGAGCACATTGATCGACGCGCGCATCTTGCTGACCAGCTCGTACGGGGCCTCGGGCACCAGGCGGGCGGACGTGTCGATGTGCAGCTCTTCGGGGCCGGCCCACTCGACCTCGGCGCCGACGGCGCGCAGCACCGCGATCATGACGTCGAGGTCCGCGACCGGGGGCAGGTTGCGCACGACCGTGACACCGGACGCGAGCAATGCCGCCGCGAGCTGCTTGAGCCCCGAGTTCTTCGTTGCCCCGGAGATCTTCAGCGCGCCCGAGAGCGGCGGTCCGGGCCGTACGACAACGGCATCCATCGGCGCGCCAGGCTAGCGGCGCGGCCGGCTCGAACCCGGTTTCAGTGGTTCTGGTAGTTCGGCGGCCGCTGCTCGACGAAGGCCGCGATCGCCTCTTTCATGTCGTCCGAGGGGAGGCATTCGGCCTGGCCCGCCGCCTCGATGCGCAGCCCGTCCGCGATCCTCTCGTCGAGCGCGGCGTTGACCGCCCGCTTCGCACCCTTGATCGCCAGCGGGGGCTGCGCGGCGATCGTCTCCGCGAGCTTCTCCGCCGCCTCCTCGAGCTCCTCGTCCGAGACGAGCTGCTCGCACAGGCCGATGCGGAACGATTCCTCCGCGTCGATGCGGGCGGAGGTGAAGATCAGCTCCTTGGCCTTGCCCGGGCCGACGAGGTGAGGTAGCCGTTGCGTACCACCGAGGTCCGGCATGATCCCGTACTTGAGCTCGAGCAGCCCGGCGCTGGTGCCGCGGGCGAAGATGCGGATGTCGCAGGCCAGCGCGATCTGCAGACCGGCACCGAGCGCGTAGCCACGCACAGCGGCGATCGTCGCGAAGGGTGCTTCCGCGAGCCAGGAGTACGACTCCTGGGTGCGCAGGACCATGTCGACCATGGGGTTCGCGTCGCGCGCGCCGGCGTCGGGGACGGCGAGGCCGGACCCGGTGGTGAACACGGAGGTGTCGATGCCACTCGAGAACGCGCGGCCCTCGCCGGTGACGATGAGGGCGCGCAGGTCGCCGGGGTCGGCGAGCAGCTGCTGGCCGAGCGTCCGCATCTCGTCCCACATCTCGGCCGTGAAGCTGTTCAGCTTCTCCGGGCGCGCCATGACCAGGCGCCCGACGTGCCCGTCGCGTTCGAGGCGAAGTGTCTTCATGAGTCGGACGCTAACGCGTCGGCCGCCGGGTCGGCTCCGTGGACGCACGTGAGGCGGCACACCGAGATCGGCGCACCGAACCCGGGAACCTGCTTCGGGCCAACCGGGAACGCGACCACGCCGTCGGGCAGCTCCTCGGCCACCTCGGCCGTCGCGAGCACCTCAAAGGGTTGCGCGAGATCGCACAACCGCGAGGCGAGGTTGACCGCGCCCCCGGTGTAGTCGTCACCTTCGAAGAGGATCACCTTCCCCCACGCGAGACCGGCTCGCACAGGGAGCAAGCCGTCGTCGTTGAAGGTCTGCTCGAGCTCCACCACCGCGCGCACGAGTGCCGGGCCTTCGACGGCGACGAGCATCGCGCCGTCACCGAGCCACTTCGCCACGCGCACCCCGACGTCCGACGCGATGGAGCGCACGGCGAATCGGAACTGCGTGAGCACCGCCACCGCCTCGTCATCGCCGTGGAGATCGGTGAACCGGGTGAAGCCGGAGAGGTCGACGAAAGCGAAGGTTCTCGGGACACGCATGGTGGACAGTCTGGCGCGCGTCGTCGGCCCGTCGGCACTCAACCTTTCGGTGTTGATCGAACACGCCCTGGCGTGTTGAAACGACACCGAAAGCTATCGAGGCGTGCGACTAGCTGTAGTGACCGGGTCAGACGCTCCAGCCGGCGGCCTTGCGTTCCTTGCAGGTCTGGCACACGGGGTAGTTCTTCGGGTCTCGCGTCGGGACCCACTTCTTGCCGCAGAGCGCGACGATCGCTTCCCCGGTCACGTACGCCCGGGTTACGTCGTCCTTGCGGGCGTAGTGCGCGAAGCGATCATGGTCACCGTCGTCGGTGACGGGACGGCTCGGCGCCTCGACCGGCGTGTCGACCGGTGCCCGGACCGGCGCGGGTGCGGTCGTGGTGTCGGGACTCACGTCGCGTCCGTACCCTTCTGCATCTCGCGGTTGATCTCGGCGTCAGTGATCGGCCGCGACCCGCCGTAGACGGAATACGCCTGAGTCGCGAGGCCGATGCCCCACCCGAACGTGACGAAGATCGGCCACGGGAAGCCGCCGCCGACGGCCCAGATCACCCAGAGGAAGATGTTGAGCAGGACGTAGACGACGAGCTGTTGCTGGAACTGGCGCTTGCGCTTGATGCGCTTGACCGCCTGCTCCCGAGGGTCGGCAGTGGCTCCTGACTCGTCCATCGCGATCGTCCTCCTTCCCGTTTCGTCCCTCGAAGGCTACCCGGGGAGGCCGCGAACCCATTCGACCGAGAATGCCGCAACATCGGCGAGCACGTCGGCGATGGTGAGACCGCTCGCCTTCAAGGGCCGGAACCCGTGATCCGCGGTGTCGAGCCAGTGGAACGTGACGGGACCCTTGATCTGCTTCGCCGCCTTGGTCAACGCCGGCTTGCCCGCGAGCGCGTCACGGGTGCCGCTCACGAACAGCACCGGCATCGTGAGCCGGGGGAGATGCTCGACGCGCTGCTTCTCCGGCTTGCCCGCGGCATGCAGCGGGTACCCCAGCATCAGCAGTCCCAGGCACGGCACCGGACCTGCCTCGCTGGGGTCAGGGCGGCTCGGCCCGGCCGCCACCATCGAGCAGTACCGGCCACCCATCGACCGGCCGCCGAGCACGAGCCGCTGCGGCGGGAGCTTGGCCAACCGCGCCAGCTCGCCGGCGGCGTCGCGGGTCGCGGCGTCGAGCACCGCGGGACGGTCGGGCGCCTTCTTCCCCGCGCTGCGGTACGGGTACTGGAACCGCAGCGACGGGATCTTCGCGTCGGCCAGCGCGTCGGCCACGACGGTCAACGCGGCGGCGTGCATGTCGGCTCCCGCTCCGTGCGCGAGCAGCACCGCCCGGTCCGCGCCGCGCTTCGGTCCCTGGTACTCGACCTCGAGCGTCACCCCGGCTCTCCGGGTCGCTCGGGGATCGCCCGGTTGAGCACCCAGCGGTTCAGGAAGGCCCCGACCCGCTCGAGCTCGTCAGTCATCGTCTCGGGCCGGGACCAGCCGTGCCCTTCGCCCGCGTAGACGTGGTACTCGACCGTCCCGCCCGCGCCGCGCACGGTGTCGACGAGCTGCTCGGCCTGGGCGATCGGCACCACGTTGTCGGCGTCTCCCTGCAGCACCAACAGGGGTACGCGAATCGATGCGGCGTGATTGACCGGGGAACGGTCCCGGTAGCGCTCGGCGTCGCATGGGAGCTCACCCACGAGCAGGTCGAGATACTTCGACTCGAGGCGGTGCGTGGTCTCGGCCAGGTCGAAGAGATCGGTCACCCCGAACGCGCTCACGCCCGCGCAGACGAGCGGGCCGTGCAGTGCACACAGCAGCAACGTGGTGAGCCCGCCCGCGCTGCCGCCCATGATCGCGACCCGGTCCGGATCGCACCAACCTCGTTTGCCCGCGGCCCGAATCCCGTCCGCGGTGTCGTCGACGTCGTGCTCACCCCAATGGCCGTTGAGCGCCTCCCGGTACGGGCGTCCGTAGCCCGTCGATCCGCGATGGTCGGGGCGGAGGACGGCCCACCCGCGTTCGACGAAGTAGCTGACTCGCGGTTGCCAGCCGGCGGTGGCCTGGTCGGTGGGCCCGCCGTGCACGAGCACGAGCAGGGGCGGCCTCGTCCCCGGACCGAGCGCGGAGTCGGCCGGGCGGTAGAGCAGCCCGTGCACCGTCGTGCTGGCACCCCGCCACGTGACGGGCTCGGGCTCCACCGAACCGCGCTCGATACCGGCGGGCGCGCCGCGGACGAGCTCGCGCCGCGCTTTGGTATCGGGATCGACGATCGTGACCGTCGGCGGCGTGCGCGCGCCCGAACGCACCGCGACGATGCCGTGCGGGCCCCAGTCGAGCGAGTGATGCCAACCCTTCGCGACCACGCGCGCCGTTCCGAATGCCGGGCCGTCGGCCGCGCCGACCACGATCAGCCGGGCAAACCCGTCCTCGTTCCGGTTGATCGCGATCTCCGAGCCGTCCGGCGACCACGCGAACGAGCGCTGGCCCGGCGACCACGTCGGGGCCGCATGGTCGCGCGGCTCGTCGAGGAGCTGGCGCGCGTCCGAGCCGTCGGCCGTCGCGATCCAGACGCTCCACCAGCCACTCGCGTCGGAAACGAACGCGAGCCGGGAGCCGTCGGGCGAGAAGCGGGGCTGACCCACGGAGACGCCGGGGGCACCGGCGACGGGACGGGCGTCGTGCTCGGCATCGACGAGCATGATGCGTGACTCGTCGAACGGCATCCCGGGCAGGTCCCATTCCAGCCAGGCGACCCCCGATTCGGCCACGGTCGGGTCCCAGGCGAAGTCCGCGCCACCGGACATCCGTTCGGGCCAGCTGCTCCCGTCGAGCGCGACCCGGGCGATGTGACATGCGTCATCGCGGTCGAGGGCGAAGTACACCATCCCGTTGCGGGCGATCGGCGCGAACGCTCGTCCTTCCGAGGAGAGGACACGGGCCGGGCCGCCACCCGCGGGCACCGCGACCAGCCGACCGTCGGCGGCCGCGTAGACGAGCTCGTCGTCCGACGCCCAGCACCAGGCCCCGCCCCCGTAGGCCCCGACACCCGTGACCGCGATGTCCGGGGTGACCATCACGGGGGGCCCGGAGCCGTCAGCGGGCCCGACCACCAGATCGGCCCGCCCGGCGAACGACTCGATCCACGCCAGCCGCTCCCCGCCGGGCGCCCAGCGCGGCTCGGCCACCGTCCGGGTCCGGCCGACCGCGAGCGCCGTCATCTCGGGGTCCACGGGCGGCACGCTACCGGTCCGACCAGGAGCGATGCGGGGCGGGTGATCTAGGCTGCCCTCCTTCATGCCGAGCACGAGACGCCCCCTGAGAATCGCCTGGTTGATCTATCGCGGGAACCCGCACTGCGGTGGCCAGGGCGTCTACACCCGCTACCTCGCTCGCGAGATCACCGAGCTCGGACACCACGTCGAGGTGCTCTCCGGCCAGCCCTGGCCCGAGCTCGACGACCCCTCGCAGCTCGTGAAGATCCCGAGCCTGGACCTCTACCGCCCGGGGAACCCGTTCCGAGTGCCCTGGCCCTGGGAGTTCCGGGACCGGATCGACCTCCAGGAGTTCGCGATCATGTGCGCGGCCGGCTTCCCGGAGCCGTACACGTTCAGCCTGCGGGCCCGGAACCTGCTGGCGGGCCGCCGCCACGACTTCGACCTCATCCACGACAACCAGTGCCTCGGCACCGGCCTGCTCGGGATGATGAACGACGGCTGGCCGGTGGTCGCGACGCTGCACCACCCCATCACGGTGGACCGTGACCTCGACATGGAGCACGCAACATCGCCGTGGAAGCGCGCGACCCTGCGCCGCTGGTACGCGTTCCTCGAGATGCAGATGAAGGTGGCGAAGGAGATCCCGCGGCTCGTGACCGTGAGCGAGAACTCTCGGCGCGACATCGTGGCGCAGATGGGCGTGCCCGAGGATCGGCTGCACATCGTTCCGGTCGGTGTGGACCAGCAGACCTTCCGCCCGCTGCCGGACGTCACGCGGGTACCTGGTCGCATCATGACGACCGCGAGCGCGGACGTGCCGATGAAGGGTCTCGTCCCGTTGCTCGAAGCGATCGCCAAGCTGCGCGTCGAGCGCGAGGACGTGCACCTCGTCGTCATCGGCAAGCAGAAGGACAAGAGCAAGATCCCCGCGGTGCTGGACCGGCTCGGGCTCGAGCACGTCGTCGAGTTCGTGTCGGGGGTCGCGCAGGAGCGGATCATCGAGCTGTACGCCGAGGCCGAGATCGCCGTCGTGCCGTCGCTCTACGAAGGCTTCTCGCTACCGGCGATCGAGGCCATGGCGTGCGGGGTCCCGCTCGTCGCCACCACCGGTGGCGCGCTGCCCGAGGTCGTGGGGCCCGACGGGATCGCGGCCCTCACCGTGCCGCCGAACGACCCGTCCGAGCTGGCCCTGGCCATCGGCCGCATGCTCGACGATCCCGATCTGCGGGCCCGGATCGGCCAGGCGGGACGCGACCGGGTGCTCGACCGGTTCACCTGGCGGCGTTCGGCCGAGGGGATGATCGAGAACTGGTACGCCCTCCTCGAGGAGCGGGAGCGCGCGTCGTGCTGACCGTCGACTTCGACCGGCTGGCGCTGGGCCCGGGCGAGCGCCTGCTCGACATGGGCTGTGGCGGCGGGCGGCATGCGTTCGCGGGCCTTCGCCGCGGTGCGACGGTCGTCGCGTTCGACTACTCCGAAGGTGAGCTGAAGGATGTGCGCGGCGTCGTCGGTGCGATGCTCGAGGCCGACGAGATCCCGCCCGGTACCGAGTGGGGCACCGTGAACGGTGACGCGCTCAACCTGCCGTTCGCGGACAGCTCGTTCGACGTCATCGTCGCGTCGGAGGTGCTCGAGCACCTCTGGGCCACCGAGTGGGCGATGTCCGAGCTCGTGCGCGTGCTGCGGCCCGGTGGTCGCATCGCGGTCACTGTGCCGACGGAGCTCCCCGAGCGCATCTGCTGGGCGCTCGACAGCAACTACCACGACGTCCCCGGTGGCCACGTGCGCATCTTCAAGCGTCCCGACCTCGAAGCGCGCCTGGTGCGATCGGGCCTGACGCTCACCGGCCGCGACCACCAGCACGGACTGCACTCCCCGTACTGGTGGATCCGCTGTGCGGGTGGCGTGAACAACCCCGACCGGTTCCTCGCGAGCAAGTACCACAACCTGCTCGTGAAGCAGATCACCGACAACCCGCGCTGGCTCGCCGCGATCGACCGCGTGCTGAATCCGGTGATCGGCAAGAGCCTCATCGTGTATGCGGAGCGCAGCCGGGTGAGCGCGTGAACGGCGTCGAAGGCATCCTCACCGGCGAGCAGCTCGCCGAGACGGTCGACGCGATCGCCGCGACCCAGCTCCCGGACGGCAACATCCCCTGGACGCCGGGCGGGCACACCGACCCGTGGAACCTGGTCGAGGCCGCCATGGCGCTCGATCTGGGCGGCAACCACCGGGCGGCCGAGCGGGCGTACGACTGGCTCCGCCGGACGCAGAACCCCGATGCGTCGTTCCACGCTTACTACGTCGGCAACGACGTGAAGGACCCGACGCTCGACACCAACGTCGCCTGTTACGTGGCGACCGGGGTGTGGCACCACTACCTCTGCACCGGTGACACCGCGTTCCTGCGGGAGCTCTGGCCGATGGTGGAGAGGACCATCGACTACGCGCTCGCGTACCAGACCGGAACCGGCGAGATCGCGTGGCGCGCCGACGATCCGGCCGACGGCGCGCTGCTCACCGGCTCGTCGAGCATCCACCTCAGCCTGCGGTGCGCGATCGCCGCGGCGGAGCGCCTGGACCACGAACGGCCCGACTGGGAGCTCTCCCTCGGTGCCCTCGCGATCGCGATCGCCCACCGGCCCGAGCGCTTCCTGGACAAGCAGCGCTGGGCGATGGACTGGTACTACCCGATCCTCGGTGGGGTGCTGCGCGGCCAGGCCGCGCAGCTGCGCATCTCGCACTACTGGGAGACGTTCGTGGTCGAGGGGCGGGGCGTGCGCTGCGTCTCCGACCAGCCGTGGGTCACGGCGGCCGAGACGTGTGAGCTCGTGATGTCACTCGACGCGATCGGCGAGTCCGAGAAGGCCCGGGAGCTCTTCCGCTGGGTGCAGTTCCTCCGCCATGACGACGGTGCCTACTGGTGCGGGATGAACTTCGCGGAGGAGCGCTTCGACGAAGCCGGCGAGCACTTCACCTCCGATCACCCCACGTGGAACTCCGCGGCCGTCGTGCTCGCGGCCCACGCGCTCGGCGACGAGGGCCCGACCGCGGGTCTCTTCCGCGGCGAGGCGCTTCCGGCCGGGCTCAGCCGGGAGGAGCTGCTGCAGGCCGGGGTCGCGATCGAAGCCGAGCGCAGCTCCGACAGCACCCGCCGCCACCGCGACTGACCCGAGACCGAGCTCGTCAGCGGCGGAGCGTTCGCAGGCTGCCGGTGGTCGCGACGGGAGTGAAGCCTTCGGCGACGGCGCGTTGCCAGACCCGGAACGGTGCCTGACCGCCGTCGGCCGGGTCCTCGAAGACGTCGTGGACGGCGAGCACGCCGCCCGGGGTCACGAACCGGGCCCAGCCCTCGTAGTCGGCCATCGCGACGTCCTCCGCGTGCCCGCCGTCGATGAAGAGAAGGCCGACTCCCGTCTGCCAGAACCGTCCGACCGTGGGTGAGTCGCCCACGATCGCGACGACGGCACGCTCGAGCCCGGCATCTTCGATCGTGCGCCGGAAGAACGGCATCGTGTCCATACGCCCGGTGCGCGCGTCGACGACCTCGGGGTCGTGGTGCTCCCAGCCGGCCTGGTTCTCCTCCGATCCGTGGTGATGGTCGATCGTGAAGAGCACCGTGTCGCGTTCCGCGGCCGCAGAGCCGAGGTAGACCGCAGACTTCCCGCAGTACGACCCGATCTCGAGCAACGGCCCGACCCGGCCGCCATCCAGTCCGGCGTCGTAGAGCGCGAGACCCTCGTCCTCGGGCATGAACCCCTTGGTCGCGCGCGCGACCGCGAGCGCCGCATTGGACATCGTCATCGGGCGGCCACGGATCGGTAGACCTCGGCCGCGGCGCGGTGGAAGCCATCCGGTTGCCCGGCCGCCGCGAACGTCGCCGCGATCTCCTCCATCTCCGCGATCCAGCGCCACGCCTTGGGTCCGGAGCTCGCCGCCGCGAGCTCGTACATCCCCGCGAGCTGGGACTGCGAGATCTCCCACTCGGCGAGCAGAGCATCGTCCACACCGTGGAAGCGTGACGTCTCGCGGAGCGCGAGGAGCAACGCGGCCATCCCCTTCGTGTACGCGGCATAGGCCATCTTCAGTGCCGACGCGGTCCCGATCTGGTCGTCGAGAACCCGAGCGTCGAGGACGGTCCCGGCGAACAACGCGGCGACGTCCGGGGCACGCAGGCCCGACAGGTAGAGGCGAGTCGTCCCGGCCTGGCGCGGCGGCCCGCCGATCACACCGCCATCGACCGTGGGCGCGATCCGTCGGGCGCGTTCGGGTGAGATGGCGTTGGCATCGACGAGCACACCGTCGAATCCGGCCGCACGAACTGCCGCGGCGACATCGGCCGCGTGCTCCGGTGGGCAGATCGAGATGACGACGTCACTGCCGGCGGCAAGCGCGTCGATCGTTCCGACGTCGGCCAGGCCCTCGGCCGCGGCCCGCGCTCGCGTCGCGTCGCTTCGGCCCTCTGAGGCCCATACGACCTCGTGACCGTTCCGCGCGAGGGCAGCGCCGAGCGCCGCTCCCATCGCCCCGGGGTGGACAAGACCGACCTTCACTAAATGACCGGGACCTCGCGGTGCCGGCCGAAGACGTCGCCCAGCGCACCCATGATCTCGCCGACCGTCGCGTATGCCTCGACCGATTCGAGGATGGCTGGCATCAGGTTCACCGTCGGCTCGCCGGCATCGGCGCGCAACCGGCCGAGCGCGGCGTCGACCGTGGCCGCGTTGCGATCGGCCTTCACCGCGGCGAGCCGCTTGAGCTGCTCCTCTTCGCACTCTCGGCTGATCTGCAGGATGTCGGGTGGTGGCTCGTCGTTGCCTTCGAAGAAGTCCGTGACACCCACCATCGTGTGGCGCCCGTCGTTGAGCTTGCGCTCCAGCTCGTACGCGGCGCGGGAGATCTCGCTCTGGTACCAGCCCTGCTCGATGCCTACGAGCGTGCCTTCGAGCATCGAGCCGTTCCCGAGCTGCTCGACGTACGCGAAGATCGCCTCCGCCTGGCGCTCCAGCTCGTCGGTGAGCGCTTCGACGTACCAGGAGCCGCCGAGCGGATCCGCGACGTTGGTGGCCCGGGTCTCGTACGCGACCACCTGCTGGGTGCGCAGCGCCAGGCGAGCGGCTTTGTCCGACGGGAGCGCGAGCGCCTCGTCGAACGAGTTCGTGTGCAGGCTCTGCGTGCCGCCGAGCACTCCCGCCAGCGCCTCGATCGCGGTGCGGACCAGGTTGACCTCGGGTTGCTGCGCGGTGAGAGAGACACCCGCGGTCTGGGTATGGAACCGCAGCTGCTGCGACCGCTCGAGCTGCGCGCCGTAGCGGTCCCGCATCCAACGGGCCCAGATGCGGCGCGCGGCGCGGTACTTGGCGATCTCCTCGAAGAAGTCGATGTGGGCGTTGAAGAAGAACGAGAGCCGCGGGGCGAAGTCGTCGACCGCGAGTCCGGCCGCCAGCGCGGCTTCGACGTACGCGAACCCGTTGCCGACGGTGAACGCAAGCTCCTGGGCCGCCGTCGAGCCGGCTTCGCGGATGTGGTAGCCGGAGATCGAGACCGGATGCCACCGCGGCATCTCGGCTTCCGTGAAGCGCATGACGTCGCTCACCAGCCGCATGCTCGGCCGGGGCGGGAACACGTACTCCTTCTGGGCCTGGTACTCCTTCAGGATGTCGTTCTGGAGCGTGCCGCCGAGCCGGCTCCGCTCGACTCCCGAGCGCTCCGCCGCCGCGACGTACATCGCGAGCAGCACCGGCGCGGGCGAGTTGATCGTCATCGACGTGGTGATGGAAGCGAGGTCGATGTCGCGGAAGAGGTCTTCGACATCCGCCAGCGTGTCGATCGCCACGCCGCACTTCCCGACCTCACCGAGGGCGAGCGGGTCGTCCGAGTCGCAGCCCATGAGGGTCGGGAGGTCGAACGCGGTCGAGAGCCCGTCGCCGCCGGCGGCCAGCAGATCCTTGAAGCGGCGGTTCGTGTCGACGGGCGTCCCGAACCCGGCGAACATCCGCATCGTCCAGAGCTTCGAGCGGTACATCGAGGCATAGGGACCCCGGGTGTACGGGTACTCCCCCGGACGCTCGGCATCCGCCGGTCCGTAGACCGGGTCTACCTCGATGCCCGAGTACGTGGTGAAGTCCCGCTCCGGCATGCGGCCATTCTCCCACGACTCTGGGGGTCGCTCCGATCCCCGCTGGTTCCGCCCGTTCGAGCGGGGTCAGATGCCGGCCACCGTCCGCAGGTCAGGAGCCGTGCACGCGTTGGCCAGGCACGGGAAGCCCAGCATCGACTCCCACGCCTTGAGCGTCGACGCGTAACCGATCCCACCCGTAGCGAACGGACCCCGCCTCGCCGTCGGCGCGATCTGCATGTTCGGCACCGGCGAA
>JBBSAM010000056.1:0-15274 GCA_038252255.1 Acidimicrobiia bacterium
GGGGTGGCCCCGCCTTCCGCTCCCCCCCCCCCCCCCCGGTCCCCCCCCCCCGCGCCTTTTTGGGGCGCCTTTTCACCCCCGCGGGGTATAACAAACGCCGCCAAAACGAGAAGGTCGGTGAGCTCAGCACGCGCCCCAGAGGCCGACGCCGGCGCGCTTGGCCGCGAGCTCCTCGGCGAGCATCGTGCGCGAGTGCGAGCCGTTCGGCGGGATGATCAGCAGGCGCGCGTACCCCTTCTCCAGCAGCTCGTCGTTGAACCGGTGGCCGCCGAGGTACACGTACGCGAGGCGGCGGTCGTAGATGTCGCGCGGCTCGACGTCGTCCTCCAAACGGACGGTCTTCCCCATCAGACGCGAAGTGGCATAGTCCGACGCTTCGGGGCCGTAGCAGCCAACCGGCTTCGTGGGATGGTGTGTCTCCGGTGTGTCGATCCCGAGCAGTCGCACCTTGTCGGTGCGCGCGCCGATCTGCACCTCGATGGTGTCGCCGTCGTAGACCTTGACCACGACGGCTTCGTCGGATTCAGCGCCGGGGGCGTTGTGTCCGAGCCACCACCCCCCGAACGAGGCGGCGGCGAGGATCGCCACGACCACGGCTCGGGTGGGAGCCATGAGCGGACGCTAGCCCCCGGGTGGGACACACCAGTTGCCGGAGGGTCCGCGACCTGCCCCCGTTTCGGGGATGCCCCCAGGTAACTTGGCTGCCTCATGACGCGGATCGGTGCGACCGAAGCCGCCGCAGGGTCCAGCACCGCAGCCGCGCCGGTGACGCCGCCCGAAGCTCCGGCACCGGTGCACGACGGCGAGAGCACGGGAGCGACTGCAGCTGACCTCGGCTCCCCCGGACTCTCGGGGCGCTCGTACGCGATCCTCCTCGTCCTCGCGGTGCTCGTAGGTGCCGGCATCCGCGCGTTCTTCACCGCGAGCAACACCATCGTCTCCGCCGACGAGACCGCTTACCTGACCAGTGGGCTTCACTTCTGGGCCGGCCATGGCTTCACCACGCTCTCGGGCGCGGCCGAGACGCACTTCCCGCCCGGGCTCCCGTTCCTGCTCGGCGGCATCCACGAGATCATCGGCGGCGATCCGCACCACGCGATGTCCGTCGCCACGTTCGTCAGCACCAGCCTCGTCCTGCTCCCGTTGGCGGGAATCACCCGGCTCGTCGCCGGGCGGCGCGGCGCGGTGCTGGCCGCGTGGATCGCCGCGCTCGCTCCCGGGCTCGTCGTCGTCCCGCTCTACTCGGGGAGCTCGTCGGGTCCGTTCACGCTCTGCATCGTCATCGCACTCTGGCTCGCGCTCCGGGCGCCATCGTGGAGCCCCTGGCGCGCGCTCGCGGCGTCAGCCGGCTCCGGGTTCCTCGTCGGGCTCGCGTTCCTTACCCGCCCCGAAGGGATCTTCTACTCCGTCGTGCTCCTGCCGGTGCTCGCCCTCCCGGCGCTCGGCGGATGGCGAGGGCTCCGCCGCGCGGGCGCGCCCGCGTGGCGACGCGCCGGCGCCGTGGTCGCGGCCTTCATGCTCCCACTCATCCTCCTGGTCGCGCCGTACGCGAGCTACCTCCACGACAAGACCGGGAAGTGGGAGCTGACCGCCAAGACCGAGGGGGTGAACCTCAAGGCGTGGCGCGCGGTGGCCTCGGACAACCGGCAGGTCGCGCACGCGATCCTCTACCGGCCGGTCGGTGACGGCTACCACTTCTCCGCGCGGCATTCGTTGTCGAGCCTCATCAGCAAAGATCCGCCGGCGTACCTGGCCATCGTCAACGTCAACATCGGCCGCCTGTACCGCTACCTCTTCAACGCGACGCTGACGCCGTACCCGAACTGGCCGCTGCTTCCGGGGTGGTTGTTCCTCCTGGCGATCTTCGCGGTCTGGCGCAGACGCCGGGAACGCGCGGTGCTCGCGGTCGCTACCGCGATCCTCGTACCGATCATGACGACGATCGCGTTCTTCGTGATCCCGCGCTATCTCATTCCGTCGGCCGCGCTCGCGTGTGTGCTCATCGCGATCGGACTGGTCGAGCTGCCCAAGCGATGGTTCCGCGTCGCGACCACCATCGCGTTGCTGCTCGTGATCTCGTCCACCGTGGCCGCGCTGAACAGCAACGTCGACGGTTGGTTCCACCCCCTCTACGGCTACCCGGAGCACAAAGCCGTCGGCGAGTGGATCGGAAAGCACAGCAAGCCGGGGGACCTCATCATGAGCACGAACATCGTCCCGGGGTACTACGCGCAGCGCAACACCGTCCCGATCCCGTGGGCCCAGCCGGACCAGATCGTCGACTTCGGCCGCCACTACGGCGTGCGCTACCTCATCGTTGATCAAGCCCACGGGACTCGCTTCCGGCCGCAGCTGCGCAAGCTCATTCCGCGTTCGCCGACGAGCGCGCTGCAGCCGGTGTACCGGACCACGGTCGACAAACGGAAGACCATCGTCTACGAGCTGGTGCCGCGCCCGCCGAAGTTCAGCGGCCGGGTCCCGTTGCTCGACCTCGGCGAATCGCGCTGACCCGGGGCGAATTGGGTAGCTCCGACCGAACGGTCACCAGTTCTTCTGTCCTGTCTCGCTAGGGTGACTTGTCGTCATGGGCCGCAGATTCCGCTGGACCGTGCTCGTGCTCGTCCTGGTCGTCGTGACCGGAATCGTCATCCTCGTGATCACGGTCCGGCCCGGCCTCCAAGACGATGCCCAGGAGGTTCGGCACACCTGGAAGCCGCTCCTCCAGCCGCTCGCGGCCAGGTACAGCGCCCTGAACGGCGTGGTGGGCGCGCTCGACGCGGCCGGCAACCGTGACCGGGACGTCACCAAGGAGCTGCGCAGAACGCTCGACCAGTGGGACCTCCTCCGCACGACGACCGACGACGCCGAGCAGGCGAAGACCGCCGACGAGCTCGAAGGCCTGGCGGCACGGGTGCGGGCGACGGTGCAAGGCTCGGACCGGCTCCGAGCGATCCCGGAGCTGAAGAAGTCGCTCTCGACGTTCGACAAGTTCGACGTCCCCGCTCCGCTCGTGAAGCGGTACAACGACGCGGTGTTGCGGTACGAGCGCAATCGCGACGGCACGTTGCGCAACATCGTCGCCACCCTGGACGGCTACGAAGCGCACCCCACCCTGCAGCTCACGACCTCGTAGCACTCACAAAATTCCCTCGGCTGCGTCAGCGGGTGGCACCCAACATGGCCTGGTTGGCGCGCTCGATTCGGGCGATCTCGTCGAGCGGAGCGACGTACCGGAAGTCGCGCACCGTCGCGTCCCAGTCAGCCAGCAACGCGGCGGCGAGGCGCGAGCCGGTGAGCGCGCGGTGCCGTTCCACGAGGAAGCGCAGCTCGGCGGCGGGGAGCTCGTCGACATGGCCGGCGTCGACGAGCTGACGGTTCAGGCGCGTCGCGAGCAGACCGTCGGGGTCGTACACGTACGCCTCACCGCCGGTCATCCCCGCGCCGAGGTTGTAGCCGATCGGACCGAGGATCACCGCGGTACCGCCGGTCATGTACTCGCACGCGTGGTCGCCGGTCCCTTCGACGACCGCTACGGCCCCGCTGTTGCGCACCATGAACCGCTCGCCCACCCGGCCGGCCACGAACAGCTGCCCGCCCGTGGCGCCGTAGAGCAGCGTGTTGCCGGCCAGGACCGGGTCACCGGCGTCCCCGTC
Source organism: Acidimicrobiia bacterium (assembly GCA_038252255.1). GTDB lineage: Bacteria > Actinomycetota > Acidimicrobiia > IMCC26256 > JAENVU01 > Chersky-806. The sequence continues at coordinate 3,654 of JBBSAM010000056.1, forward strand.
CGGCGGGCGGATCACGATCCGGCCGCCCCCCATTCCCTTGCCGACGTAGTCGTTCGCCTCGCCGACCAGCTCGAGCATCACGCCGTCGGCGAGGAACGCGCCGAAGCTCTGCCCCGCGGCGCCTGTGAACCGCGCCTGCACCGAGCCGGGGGGCACTCGCTCCCCCCACTCGAGCCCTACTGCTCCGCCCAGCGACGCGCCGACGGTGCGATCGGCGTTCGTGATCGCGTACTCGAGCACGTCGTCGTCGCCCTCCCACAGCGGGCGGAAGCCGTCGTGCAACAGTCGCTCGTCGAGCGCGCTCCGCGGCCGGGCCGACGGGTCCGGCGCGACGAATCGCACCGCGTCGGAACCGGTTGGCGGCGCGAGCAGCCCCGAGAGGTCGAGAGCCGCGGCTCGTGCGGACGAGGGCGGCCGGCGGGTGAGCAGACCGACCTGGCCGATCGCGTCGTCGAGCGAACGCAGTCCGAGCGCCGCGAGCAACGTGCGCACTTCCTTGGCCACGAAGAGGAGATAGGTGGCGACACCTTCCGGTGTCCCCGCGAACTTGGCCCGCAGGTTCGGGCGCTGCGTCGCGATGCCGGTGGGGCACGTGTCGCGGTGGCAGGCGCGCACCATGATGCAACCCTCGGCGAGCATCACGGCCGTCCCGAACGAATACTCGTCCGCGCCGAGCAACGCGGCGATCATGACGTCGCGGCCGGTCTTGAACCCCCCGTCCACCCGGATCCGCACCCGCGACCGCAACCCGTCGGCCACCAGCGCGCGTTGCACCTCCGCCAACCCGAGCTCCCACGGCATCCCCGCGTGCTTGATGGACGACAACGGGGACGCGCCGGTTCCACCGTTCCCACCGGACACCTGGACGATGTCCGCACGCCCCTTCACGACACCGCACGCGATGGTTCCGATCCCCGCCTCCGCCACCAGCTTCACGGAGACGTCCACCGCCGGGTTGACCTGCTTGAGGTCGAAGATCAGCTGCGCGAGATCCTCGATCGAGTAGATGTCGTGATGCGGCGGCGGCGAGATCAATCCCACCCCGCGCTGGGTGTGGCGGAGGCGGGCGATCTCGGCCGTGACCTTGTGCCCCGGGAGCTGCCCACCCTCCCCCGGCTTCGATCCCTGCGCCATCTTGATGTTGAGCTCGTCCGCGAACGCGCAGTACTCGGGCGTCACCCCGAATCGGCCCGACGCGATCTGCTTGATCCGCGAGTTCCGGTCGACGGCGTGACCGCGGGTCCGGTAGCGAGACGGATCTTCGCCACCCTCGCCGCAGTTGCTCTTCCCTCCCAGCAGGTTCATCGCGATCGCCAGGGTCTCGTGAGCCTCGGACGAGAGCGACCCGTGACTCATCGCACCGGTCGAGAACCGGCGCACGATCGCGCTCGCCGGCTCCACCTCGTCGACGTCCACCGGGGCGTTGAGGGGCGCGAGCTCGAGGAGATCGTGCAGCTCGGTCGGGGGCCGCGACTCGACCAGCCGCGCGAAACGCGCGTACAGCTCGCTCCGCCCGTCGCGGATCGCGGCTTGGAGCGCGTGCGCGGCCTGTTGGTCGGCGTTCTGGGTTCGTCCCGCCTCGTCGACTCCGCTGACCGCGTGCAGCGCTTCGAACACCTCGGGATTGCTGGCGTGATACTCGCCGCCCCGCTTCCGGAAGCGGACGAGCCCTGGCTCTTCGAGCGCGGGCACCGCGTCATCGGCTGCGTGCGCGTGCCGCACCAGGAGCTCTGCGGCCAGCGCGGCATAGCCCAACCCACCGACCGCCGACGGCGTGCCCGGCAGGCACTCATCGACCACCGCATCGTCGAGCCCCAGCACCTCGAACACCTGCGCGGCGCGGTAGCCGTCGAGGGTCGAGATCCCCATCTTCGCCATGATCTTGAGCACGCCGTCCTCGAGCGCGACCTGCAGCTTGGTCTGTGCGCCGTCCGCGTCGATCTCACCGAGCTCGTCAGTGTCCGCGAGGTTGGCGACGGTCGCGAGCGCGAGCCGGGGGCAGATGGCATCGGCGCCGTAGCCGAGCAGGCCGGCTACCGCGTGGACGTCGCGCGCATCGCCGCTGTCGACGACGATCGACACGTCCTGACGGCGGCGGCTGCGCATGAGCCGGTGGTGGACCGCGCCCGTCGCGAGGAGAGTTGGGATGGGCACGCGACCAGCGCTCGGGACATCGGCAGCTGCGTCGGAGAGCACGAGCAGCTCGACTCCGGCGGCCACGTGGACGTCGGCCGCGTCGGCGAGGCGGGCGATCGCGTCGGCCATACCGTCCGGGCCGGTCGCCGCCGCGAACGTGGCCTCGAGGCGCGCCGCCCGTAACGGCGCCCGATCCGGGTCCAGGAGATGGGCCAGCGCAGACGGGGTGACGAGGAAGGTCGGTAGCTCGAGCAGCCGGGCCGCATCGGAGACCTCGCTCAGCAGCGGCCGGCGCGCGCCGAGGCAGGTCCGCAGGGACATCACCCTCCGCTCGCGGAGATGGTCGATCGGCGGGTTGCTCACCTGCGCGAAGCGCTGTTTCAGGAAGTGGAACACCGGTCGCGGGCCGGAGCTGAGCGGCGGGATCGGCGTGTCGTCGCCCATCGAGAAGGTCGGCTCCTTCGCGTCCGTCGCCATCGGCTTGAGGACCGTGGCGACCTCCTCCTTGGTGACGCCGAACGCGACCTGGCTGCGCGCGAGCGCCTCCGCATCGCCGGAGAGCTGGGTCGGGTCGCCCGGGTGCAGGCTGCGCAGACCGTGCCGCACCCACATCCGGTACGCGGCGCGCTCGGCCAGCTCCGCCTTGATCATCTCGTTCGTCTGGATGCCCCCGCTCTCGGTGTCCACGCAGAGCATCTCGCCGGGACCCAACCTGCCGCGCCGCACCGCGCCGCGCCCGTCGAGCGGGACCGCGCCGGCTTCGGACGCGCACACGACGGTCCCGTCCGCTGCGGCACTCCAACGCAGCGGGCGGAGACCGTTGCGGTCGAGCGCAGCCCCGACCCGGCGACCGTCCGTGAAGACGAGCCCGGCGGGTCCGTCCCACGGCTCGGTCAGGCAAGCGTGGTACCGGTAGAAGTCGCGTACTGCCGGAGCGAGATCCGGGTTGCCCTCCCAGGCCTCGGGCACGAGCATCGCGATGGCGTGGCGCACATCCCTCCCGCCGCGCACGAGCAGCTCGAGGGTCGTATCGAGCCGGCCCGAGTCCGAGTCCGCAGGGTCGAGCAACGGGCGGAAGAGCTCCTCGGACCCGAGGCCGACATCCTCTGTGCCGAGGTGCCCGCGCGCGTGCATCCGGAGCTGGTTGCCCCGGTCCGTGTTGATCTCACCGTTGTGACAGAGCATCCGGAACGGTTGCGCCCGTGCCCATGCCGGGGTGGTGTTCGTCGAGAAGCGGCTATGGAAGACCGCGAGCGGCGCGACGAAGTCCGTCGCCTCGAGATCCGGGAAGAAGGACGGGAGCCGGTCGCTCAGCACCAGCGCCTTGTACGTCACGGTCGCGAAGCCCCAGCTCGCGACATGCATGCGAACGCCGTCGTCGCGGCAACGCTGCTCGGCCATTCGGCGCGCGCGATACGCGGCGCGCGCCGCGGCTTCCCGCTCGAGCGGCTCGGCCGTGGTGATGATCGCCTGCCGGAACGCGGGTGCCGACGCTCCGGCCCGGTCGCCGAGCTGATCGTCGCGCACCGGGACGTCGCGCCACCCGAGGACGTCGATCGCTTCGTTCGCCAACGCGTCGACGACCGCGTCCTCGGCCGCACGCCGCGCGCCAACGTCACGATCGAGGAACAGGAAGATGACGCCGATCCGCGCCGGATCGACGTCCACCCCGAGCTCGTCACGCGCCACCCGGGCAAAGAACGCGCGCGGGATGGGGACGAGGAGCCCTGCCCCGTCGCCGGTGCGCCCGTCGGCCGCCACCGCCTGCCGGTGGCGCATGCGGGCGAGACCGGTGAGGGCGAGATCGACGATCTCGCGTCTCAGGTCGCCATCGGTCCGGGTGACGAAGCCGATGCCACAGGCACCACGATCGTGGGCCGGCGCGACGGGCGGAAGCACGTCCGGGTCGGGAGAGCGGGGAGCACGGCGGTTCGGGTTCATGGCACCTCGAGCGGCACCGTGGTGCCGGGTCGGGGTCCGAGAGCTTGAACCGCGGCGCTGCGGCCGCCCACGAACAACTGGTGGGTGGGCGCGACACCGCTGTCGCGTCCCTCATCGTATCCCCGCGCCGTCCGATGCCTACACGCGTTTCGCATCTCGGCTAGGAATCCGAAGATGTCGGGATACCAGCCTCCGGTCGTCGCCGTCCTCGGCGGCGGGCAGCTCGGTCGCATGCTCGGTCTCGCCGGCGTCCCACTGGGGCTCGACTTCCGGTACTTGGACCCGTCCGGCGCCGCGCCGGCCCGAGCAGTCGGATCACTGGTCGTCGGTGCGCTCGACGATGAGCGTGCACTGCTCGAAACCGTTGCCGGCGCGCACGTCGTGACCTACGAGTGGGAAGGCGTCCCCGCCGGCGCAGCGCGCATGCTCGAAGCCCGAGGGTTCGCGGTCGACCCTTCGACCCGGGCGCTCGAGGTGTCCCAGGACCGGCTCGCCGAGAAGACGACGTTCCGAGAGCTCGGGATGGACGTGGCCGAGTTCGCAGCAGTCTCCGACCTGGCGAGTCTGCGGGCCGCGGTCGACACCATCGGGCTCCCGGCTGTCCTGAAGACCCGGCGCGGCGGCTACGACGGCAAGGGTCAAGTGGTCCTCGAAGCCGAATCGGAGCTCGAGCCGGGATTCGCGGCACTCCGCGCGGGCGGCGAGCTGATCCTCGAAGAGATGGTGCCATTCGACCGGGAGCTCTCGATCATCGCGGTCCGCAACCGCGCCGGCGAGATCCGCTGTTGGCCCGTGACCGAGAACGATCACCGCGACGGCATCCTGCGCCACTCGCACGCGCCGGCCCGCTTCCTCGCGCCGAAGGTGCAGCTCGCCGCGGAGGGGTACGCCCGCACTGCGCTCGAGCACTTCGATTACGTCGGGGTCCTGACCCTCGAGCTCTTCGAGGGCGGGGACTTCCTCGCCGTCAACGAGATGGCACCCCGCGTGCACAACTCGGGCCACTGGACGATCGAGGGGGCGGCGACGAGCCAGTTCGAGAACCACCTCCGCGCCATCCTCGACTGGCCGCTCGGCTCGACCGATGCGATCGGCGTGAGCGACATGGTGAACCTGATCGGCGAGCTCCCCGACCCGGCCGCGGTGCTCGCGGTGGAGGGCGCGCACCTCCACCGCTACGGCAAGGAGCCCCGCCCGGGCCGGAAGGTCGGCCACATCACCGTGACCGCCCCGAACGAGGCGGCCCTCGGGACCCGCGTCACCGCCCTCACCGCCGTTCTCGGCACGTTGAAGGGGTCCTGAGCCCGCTGAGCGTGCCGAGAACGCGTGGCGCGGACTACTTGATGGCGCCGGTCTCGTGCAGCTCGGCGATCCGGTCCTTGGAGAAGCCCCAGTCCGCGAGCACCTCGTCCGTGTGCTGGCCCGGCCAGGCCGGCGGGCGGTCGATCGCACCCGGCGTACGGCTGAAGCGCGGTGCCGGCGCGGGCTGTGGAAGGCCGTACTCCTCCACGATCGTCGACCGGGCCTTCATGTGCGGATGCTCGGCCGCCTCCGGCATCGTCAGCACCGGTGCGAAGCAGGCGTCGGTCCGCTCGAGCAGCTCGCACCACTCGTCGCGTGTCTTCGTCTTGAACAACGCCGTCAGCTTGTCCCGCAGCTCCGGCCACGACGACTGATCCATCTGGCGTGCGGCCTCGACCTCGTCCGCGATCTCCAGCCGCGCGAGGAGCTCGGCGTAGAACTGCGGCTCGAGGGAGCCGAGTGAGATGAACTTGCCGTCGCTCGTCTCGTACGTGTCGTAGAACGGCGCGCCGGTGTCGAGCACATTCGTGCCGAACGGGCCCCAGATGCCGAGGGCCTGGAATCCCCACATCATCGTCATCAGGATCGCGGAGCCGTCGACCATCGCCGCGTCGATGACCTGGCCCTGGCCCGAACGACCGGCCTCGACCAGCGCGCACGCGACGCCGAACGCCAGCAGCATCCCGCCGCCACCGAAGTCGCCGACGACGTTGATCGGCGGCGTGGGCTTCGTGCCGGCGCGACCGAAGTGCGCGAGCGCGCCGCCGAGCGCGATGTAGTTGATGTCGTGGCCGGCGGCCTGCGCGTACGGCCCATCCTGGCCCCAGCCCGTCATGCGTCCGAAGACGAGCTTCGGGTTGCGCACGAGGCAGACATCCGGACCGATCCCGAGCCGCTCGGCCACGCCCGGGCGGAATCCCTCGATGAGCGCGTCCGCCTGCTCGACCAGTGAGAGCACGGTCTCGACGCCGTCGGGCGACTTGAGGTCGACGCCGATCGAGCGCCGGCCCCGGTTCAGGATCTCGAGGTTCGGCTTGCCGGGGTCGCCGCCGACGGAACCGGCGCGGTCGACCCGGATGACCTCCGCACCCATGTCCGCCAACATCATCGCGGTGAACGGGCCGGGCCCGATCCCCGCGATCTCGATGACCTTGATGCCCGACAGCGGTCCCGACACGGTGCTCCCCCACAGATCGCGAACGACGGGCCGACGTTAGGCCGAACCTGACATGCGAGTCAGACTCAGAATGCCAGCGCGAGCCCCGGGCGCGGCCACGGCAGCGACAGCAGCCGACCGGTGGCCGAGGCCGTGACGTACGCGGTGGAGAGGTTGTCGCCCCCGAAGCACACGTTGGTGACGAGAGGATCCGGGAGCGCGACGTGCTCGACCGGATCGCCTTCGGGCGGAACGATCGTGAGTCCCCCGTTGCCGAGCGTGCCGACGACGACGTTGCCGGCCGAGTCGACGCCGAGGGAATCGAAGAGCTGGAGACCGGGGACACCGGCGAGCAGCTGACCGCCGGCGCCGAGCGGGCTCGGCTTCCCGAGCCGTCCCGGCCCTTCGACCGGCCACCAGTAGACCCGTCCGGTGTGGGTCTCGGCCACGTACAACCGGTCCCCGGCCGGTGAGAGCCCGATGCCGTTCGGCGACTCGAGCGGGTAGGCCACCTCGCTGATGGACGAGCCGTCGATCGCCGCGTAGTACACGCCGCCGTGATCGCGCTCGCGCGCCCGGATCTTGCCGTGGTCGGTGAACCACATCCCTCCGGCAGCGTCGAAGACGAGATCGTTCGGGCCCATCAGCGGGTGGCCGTCGCACTCGGTGTAGAGGACGGTCACGGCACCGGTCGCGAGGTCGATGCGCTCGATGCGACCGCCCGAGTAGTCGTCGGCCTGGAGGGTGTCGGGGAGCGTGAATCCGGAGATCTCGGTGAACGACCAGCCGCCGCTGTTGCAGACGTAGCCCGCACCGTCGGGACCGATCGCGAGACCGTTCGGGCTCCCACCCGGCTCGGCGATCACCTCGACCGTTCCGTCCGGATGGACGCGGTCGACGGTGCGCCCCTTCAGCTCGACGCACAGCACCGTGCCGTCCGGCATCCACACCGGCCCTTCCGGGAACTGCAGTCCGGTCGCGATCTCGGTGATGACGGGCTCGGTCACGATGCGTCCTCCCTGGTGCGGCGGCGCACGGTACCGCCAGACCATCCGGCTTGACCATCGGGAGGGGGTGGGGTCGAATGCCCGCCATGAAGCTTCGCTTGGAACCGTCCGACGAGTACCTGCACCCACTGGAGAGCGCGTCCAACTTCAACGAGAGCATGTACTTCAACGTGTACGACCCGAGCGAGAAGATCGGCGGGTTCTTCCGGCTCGGCAACCGGGCGAACGAGGGCTACGCGGAGATGACGACCTGCCTCTACCTGCCCGACGGGCGGGTCGGCTTCATGTTCGCCCGGCCCGAGATCGCGAACAACGACGCGTTCGACGCCGGCGGCATGCGCTTCGAGGTGCACGAGCCGTTCGTCGATCTGCACGTCACCTACCAGGGCAAGGTGGTGATGCTCGACGAGCCACTGCAGATGTCCCATCCCCGCAAGGCATTCACCGAGAACCCCTGGGTGGACGCCGACGTCGCGCTCGCCTACCGCGGTCTGGTCACGGCGTTCGGCGGCGAACCCGTCAACGACGACGGCAGCCCGCTGCAGGAGGACCTCTCGGGCGGGTTCGCCCGCGGGCACTACGAGCAGCACGTCGGGGCAAGGGGCGCGATCCGGGTGGGCAACGAGGAGTGGGCGATCGATGGCTTCGGCCTGCGCGACCACTCGTGGGGCCCGCGCTTCTGGCAGGCACCCTGGTACTACCGGTGGCTCACGATGAACTTCGGTGACGACGCGGGCTTCGTGGTCTCCGTCATCACGTCCCGCGACGGTTCGGAACGCGTCGGCGGCGTTGCCTTCGAAGACGGCCGGTACCACCACCTCGACCAGGCGAAGATCGAGACGGACTGGGTCGGCGACGACAAGTACCACGACGAGATGCGCATCGTCGCGAAGTCCGGCGACCGGACCTACGAGATCACCGGCAGCGTGCTCAACCTCATCCCGCTGCGGAACCGGCGCCAGACGCCCGAAGGTGAGCAGCTCGTCACCCGCATCTCCGAGGGCATGACCGAGTGGAAGTGGGACGGGCGCTCGGGTTACGGCCTGTCCGAGTACCTCGACCAGATCGTCGACGGCGCCCCCGTCGGCGCTTGATTCCACGATCCCCGGAGGGCGCGCCCTCCGGCGGTTCCGAGACTCAGCAGGTGTAGTTGGTCTTCATCACGGATCGGCACCGGCGGGCCAGGACCACCAGCAGCTTGTACGAGATCGAGGCCTGCGACTTGAGCAGCGGGCGGAGGTTCCACTCGGCGATCGACAGCGTGCTGAGCGGCTCCAGCGCGACGACCGTGGCCGACCGCGGCTCGCCGTCGATCAACGACAGCTCGCCGAAGTACTCGCCGGGACCGAGGGTCGCCCTCGTTCGCCCATTGGCGACGACCTTGGCGGACCCCGACACGATCGCGTGGAACCGGCCGCCCTGCGTGCCTTCCTCCGTGACGGACTCGCCGGCCACGAACTCGAAGGGCTTCGCGATCGCGGCCACCTTGCGCAGCTCGGACTTCGAAAGGTCCTCGAACAGGTCGACGCTTCTGAGCAGGTCCGTCGCGTTCTTGGGCTTGGCCACGTGTCCTCCTCGTCGGCGTCCGTGAGGCTACCGGGGTAGCTAGCGTGTCGCTCGTGGGCCTACGCGGCATCGATGCCGAGCGACTCGTCGCGACCTGTGCGCGCCACCTCGGCGAACCGGTGACCATCGAGGGACTCCGGCGACTCACGGGTGGCGCGTCGCGCGAGACGTGGTCGTTCGACGCGTTGACGCCGACGGGTGATCGGCACGCGCTCGTGCTACGGCGTGACCCGGGCTCGAACGTGGGCCAAGCGGACCGCTCGACCGAGTTCCGGCTGCTCCAGGCCGCCGGGGCCGCCGGCGTCCCCGTTCCGATCGTCCGGTTCATGCTCGACCCGTCCGACGACCTCGGCGACGGCTTCGTCATGGACCGCATCGAGGGCGAGACGATCCCGCGCCGCATCCTGCGCGACGACGAGTACGCCGGCGCGCGCCCGGGCCTCACGTCGGCCTGCGGGCGCATCGCCGCCCAGATCCACGCGGTGGACCCGGCCACGCTTCCCCCGCTCATGGTGCAGGGCGCCCGGGACCAGATCGAGCAGTACCGCACGATCCTCGACACGCTCGGCGAGCCTCACCCTGCGTTCGAGCTCGGGCTGCGGTGGCTCGAGGACCACTTGCCCGAGAGCGGCCCGGAAGGCTCGCCGCGGCTCGTGCACGGCGACTTTCGCAACGGCAACTTCATCGTCGGCCCGGAGGGGATCCGCGCCGTCCTCGACTGGGAGCTCTCGCATCTCGGCGACCCGGTGGAGGACCTCGGCTGGCTGTGCGTGAAGTCCTGGCGGTTCGGCAACGTCGACCAACCCGTCGGCGGGTTCGGATCCACCGGCGAGCTGCTCGATGCGTACGTCGCCGCGGGCGGTGCGCCGGTGACCCTCGAGCACCTGCGCTACTGGGAGACGTTCGGGACGCTGAAGTGGGGTGTGATCTGCGAGATGCAGTGCTTCGCTCACCTGCAGGGCTTCGTGCGATCGGTCGAGCTCGCCGCGCTCGGCCGGCGCATCGCCGAGACCGAGTGGGATCTCCTGGAGCTGATCGCATGAGTGAGGCGACCGCGGGCGGGGCGGACGGGGCGCGAGAGCACGAGTCGCTGCATGATCGGCCGACTGCCGCAGAGCTCGTCGCGGCGGTGCGGGAGTACCTGGAGCGCGACGTGATGCCGGCTACCGACGGGCGGATCGCATTCCACGCTCGAGTTGCCGTCAACGTGCTCGGCATGGTGGAACGCGAGCTCGAGCTCGGAGCCGCTCAAGATTCGGCCGAGCACGCACGTCTCGTCGAGCTGCTGGGTCGCGACGGCACGATCCGCGAGCTGACCGAGCTGCTCGCCGCTGACATCCGGCGCGGCGCGATGGATTCACGCTGGTCCGAGACCATCGAGCACGTCCGGGCGACCGTCCGGGCGAAGCTCGAAGTGGCCAACCCCCGTTACCTCGAGACCTGACCCGGGCGACGCCCGAGAGGGACGCGAACGCGGTCGATATGCTGCGCTGACACTCGTTCGGGCTGCTCGGCGGAGGACACGATGGCGGGGTACGACGAAGCGCTCGAAACGAAGGGCTGAGTCGCCCCGCCATGCGCATCGCCACCTGGAACGTCAACTCGTTGAAGGCCCGGCTCCCGCGGGTCGAGGAGTGGCTGGAGTACGCGCAACCGGACGTGCTCTGCCTGCAAGAGACGAAGCTCGCCGACAAGAACTTCCCGAGCATGGCGTTCTCGGCCCTCGGCTACGAGAGTGCGCCGCACGGCCACAACCAGTGGAACGGAGTGGCCATCCTCTCCCGCGTCGGGATCGAGGATGTCACCACCGGGTTCGACAGCGAGACCGTGGACCCGTACGAGGGTGACGCCCGGCTGATCGCGGCGACGTGCGGGGGCGTGAAGGTCGTCGCGGTCTACGTGCCGAACGGTCGCGAGGTGCCCAGCGAGTTCTACGACCGCAAGCTCGTCTGGCTCGAGACGATGCACGACTGGATCGCGAAGCAGTACTCCCCCACCGAACCCCTGGTCGTCATGGGCGACTTCAACGTCGCGCCGGCCGACCGCGACGTCTGGAGCCCCAAGGCGTTCGAAGGCTCGACCCACGTGACACCCCCGGAACGGGCCGCGGTGCAGCGGCTCGAGGACTGGGGTCTCGTCGACGCGCTCCGGCGGGTGTACCCGGACGAGCAATTCTTCAGCTACTGGGACTACCGGCGCGGCGACTTCCACCAGGGCCGCGGCATGCGCATCGACCTCGTGCTGGTCACCGAGCCGGTTGCGGAGAAGTTGACCTGGGCGATCGTCGACCGCAACGCGCGCAAGGGGAAGCAACCGTCGGACCACGCACCGGTCGTCATCGACATCGCGGACTGACCGCCCGGTTGCGGACGCGAACTAGTGCCGTGTCAGGCAACGTTGGTGGGGTCGCGTCCACCACTTGGCGGCTCGGGTCGCGCAGACTTTGGGCATGGCGGAACGGGTGCTGGTTCGTGAGTTGACCAACGAGGAGGGCCGCAAGCTCCTCTCGATCA
>JBBSAM010000057.1:0-15177 GCA_038252255.1 Acidimicrobiia bacterium
ACGACCCCGTCGAGGTGATCACCCCGATCAACGGACCATGCACCGGATCACTCGCCACCGAGATCGCCGACGCACCCGACGCCACCTTCGTCCACGCACCCGTCACACTGCCCTGCTTCACCCAAGCATTCCCCCCACCATCCACCAACCCCAACAACGGCCCCGCCGAAACAACCGACGTCACCGTCAACGGCTGGCTGAACGCGCCGAACGTCGGCCCCGCGAACTGCGGGCGCACGTCGATGGTGAACACCGACTGCGCGGGAGGATTGAACGCGAACGACGGGTTGGGACCGACCGCACTGAGCACGGGGGCTCCGACCTCTTGGATGTTGGAGAGCGCGACGTCGTCGAAGTACCAGCTACTCGAATCACAGAGGCAGACGCCGCCGTTGTCGAAGTCGTATCCGAGCGAGAACCTCAGCTGGAGCGTCTTGCCCGCGTAGGCGCCGAGCGAGACGACCTTGTTGGTGAAGCTTGCCTCGTTGCCACCGTCCTGCTCGTAGGCCGGTGGGGTGTCCCAAGTCGTGCCGCCATCGGCGGAGACCTCGACGCGCGCGTGAAGGTGGTCGAAGCTCACGACGCGACTGTTGAAGCTGATCTGACTGTTCGCGTTCGCAAGCAGGGTGCGGTTCAGCGTCAGCGTCTCCGTGTGGGCGAACGAACGCAGGCTCAGGTGGAATGCCGCATTGCCCGTTGCTTTGATCGCAGTCTGGATCGGGGCGTACGCGCCGACATCGGCGGTCCAGTTGCTCAGATCACCCTCGGCCCCGTCGGCGAAGGTCGACTGCGTCAACTGCGCGGTGCGCCACTGGTAACCGGTCGCGCCCGGAATCGTCGTGAAGTTGTACGTGCTGTTCTGACCTACGGGCGGATTCGACGGCCCGGTGGGCGCGGTCCACTGCCCGCCCCACTCGGCCGGATCGATGACCGTCACGCCGTAGGTGAAGCTCTGCGGCGCGCCGCCATTGACCACGACGTTGCCAATCGTGACCGTGTACGGGTCATCGGCCGTCGGCTGTGGCCAATCGGCTCCGTCAGCGATCGAGCCGGGAGTCCACGAGATCGCAGGCTCACCGAACTGGCCGCAGTTCGGGTCGTTCGAGACGTTCGGGTCGACGCACCGGATCTGGGTGGAGAGCGCGGATGCGCCGTGCTGCATCGTGACCGTTGCCTGTGAGAAATCGGCATTAGGGAGACTGAACGACCACCGAGCGGGGACGACCTGGTAGGGGACGAACCCCTTCGGTGGCCACGCCACGAAGTTGTCGCGCACCGCGGGCCGCGTCGGCAACGGGGTCGTGAGAACCAGATGCGCGAAGTACGAGTTGGTACCACCCCCGGTAGACGGGACGGCCCCCGCCCCCATCACGGCGATCGAGGGATCGAGCATGTTTCGCCGGTGACCCAGCGCGCCTCCGTCGTAGACCAACGAGTCGATCCGGCTCGAGTCGATGTTCGAGGCTCCGGTGACCGCGAGGTTCGAGTGCGAGGACCCATCGAGGGCCAGTTGCGTGATGCAGTTGGACCCCGGAGGCGGATGGTGCGGATCGTTTCCGGGCAACCACAGGTTCGGGTTCGCGGCTTGTATCAACGCCGCTGCTTGCGCCTCGGCGTTGTTCGGGTCGGCCGACGTTCCGGCGTCGGTGCCGTTGTACGTCACGTCGGGCTCACCGGCCATCGTGCGGAAGTAGTTGGTCCGCGACAGCGTCGCGGCCAGGAAGTCCGACGACACACTCCCGGCGCTACACCCGGCGACGCTCCCCCCGGTCCAACCGTCGGTCACGCCGTTCGAAGCCTCGTGCACCTGGTTGTAGAACTGGCGGACGTCCTCGCGGTTGTTCACGTCGACCGTGAACGGCCCTGTCGCGACCGCGGCGCTCGCCGGGGCGGCCGTAGCAATCTGGACACCCACCAGCAGGCTGGCGACCGCGATACAACTCAGAGCTGCACAACCGACGCGATGCAGACCGCGCGAAACGTGCACCATGAAAATCTCCTCTTCCCTTGCCCGGGCGAGCATTCCCTTGCTCAGCGAGAACCCGCTCGTAAGCGGCTCGATCTCCGCGGCACCCTACGCGGGCACAGCGGGCGCGACAAGCCGCGAGCCGGTGGGCAAGGACACCCGATTGGGAGCTGGACCACGCTGCTTCGCGGGGAACCGTCCACGCGCATCTTCCGCGTGATCGTGAACGCCGCCGTACTGTCCGCGTCGCGGTATCTGCGCCTTATGTCGGGAACCGCCGGTACACACCGAGCGTCCGGTCGACGAAGTGGTCGCTCTGAAACCGCTCGGCCACGAGTGCCTTGCCTCGCGCCACTGAGAAAGCGCGGGCCTCGGCGTCGGTCAACGCGGCTGCAAGGGTCAGCGCCGCGTCGCGCGGCGCGTCGTACTGGACGACCCAACCGGCACTCGCGCGTTCGATCAAGGGAGCCAACGCCACGCGGTCGGTCGCGACGACCGGTACTCCGACCCCCCACGCCTCGATGACCGCAATCGACAGTGCCTCATAGGCCGAGGGCACGAACACGACCGCGGCCTCGCTCAGCGCCGCGTCGCGATCGTCGGACGACACCCAGCCGAGAGCAGTGACGCGCTCGGCATCCGTTCCCGTGCCGAGGCCGCCGACGAAGACGAGTTGCGCATCGGGAACCGCGGTCCGCAGAGCGCCGAAGGTTTCCAGGCAGAAGGCCAGGCCCTTGTGCCGGGGGCTGTTTCGGCCGAGCACCACGATGATGGGCCCGGCATCGAGCCCGTGCCGCTGTCGAAACCCGCTCGATGCGGAGGCAGGAGGAACTGCCGCGGTGACGTTGCCGGCGCCGGGCGGGATCAGATCGACCTCGCGCCCCACAAGCGCATGGAAGTACGACTGCTCCTCTTCGGTCAGCGTGATGACCGCGCCCGTGAGCCGCGCCATGCGCGGGGCCAAGCGGTCGAACGCCCGCATCGCCGCGTGTGGAGCCGAGCGACCGTAGGTGCGCGGCCGGCTCGGATGAAAGATCGGTGTCCAGACGGTCGGCACGTGACGAATGCGGGCCATGGCGAGCGATCCGAAGATGACCGGCGAGGGCAGACAGCCGACCGCGTGGACGACAACGCCACGCGGGCGGGCGAGCGCCCCCGGAAGCTGGCCGAGGTTCCCGACTTCCGTGACTTCGATGCCGCGAGCGCGCAAGCCCGCCGCGAGCCCGCCCAGGTACACCTCGGTGCCTCCCGGTTCCCGGCCGGGTCCTACGAGCACGACACGAAGATCGTCGCTCATGGGGCTAGGGAGTTGCAGGAGATCGAAGGCTCTCGTGTCCGCGATGCTGACAAAGCCTGTCCCGCTACGGCCGCGCCGGTGTCCCGAGACCGTCGCGAAGGCATGCGCGAAATGCTACAAGCGAGTGGGCGTTGGCCGATCTGTCGCCGAGGTGATCTCGGATCCTCGGCACGACGATGCGGACGGCGGCTTTGCCGGCGAACCGGGTGCGGCGTAGGGTCCGCGAGGCTCAGCAGGTGTGGCAGTGCTCGAGTCTCGGAGTAGGGCATGGGCAACGCGCCAAAGGACTTTGACTTAGCGTATTTCCGAGCCGGACCGCTCCGCGATCGGAGCTCCCTCACGCAGAGCGTGTACGAGCGGTTGGTGTTCCGTTGGCTCGAGCGAATCAGGCCTGAGGTGCTGCGCGGCGATGGCAAGACCGCGCTGGAGATCGGATGCGGCCTGGGCTTTACCGCAGAGCTGATCGCGCGCAGAGGGTATGACGTTCTGGCAACGGACATCTCCGGTGAAGCGATCGAGAGCGTGCGCAGCCGCGGTCCGAGCAGCTCCTCCACCCGATTCGAGGTATGGGACGCGTCCACGCCCCCTCCATTCGCTGCGCGGTTCGACCTGGTGGTCGCGCTCGAAGTCATCGAGCACATCAGCGCCTATCGCAACGCGCTTCAGACCTGGGCTGATCTGGTGAAGCCCGGAGGTGCACTGGTGATGACGACACCCAATGCATGGAGCCCACTCGGTCGTTATTGGAGAGACCCGACGCATGTCTCGGTGAAGTCGCCAAACGTGTGGCGGCGCGAGATGCTCCCCCTCGCTTCCTGGGAGTCACTGCAGTCGTCCACTGCGCAGTTCGTTCCGTACACCTGGCGACTCGACGGCGTGATGCGCATCTTCCCGCTGCCGGTCATGGGTGCTTCGTTTCGGCTGCTGGCCGTGAAGAACGGGCCAAGCCGCGCCTGAATCCGGAGCGTCGATCAGATCGAGACGACTTCATCCTTCAACGACGTACCTTCGCCGGGATCAGCTGCGGTCACCTCTGTAGGAGTCGGGTCCGCGCTCGGCGAGGCGGGGCGCTGAGAGAGAAGGAGAGTCACCGTGGTACGAAGCGCGGTCAACACGGCGGCTACGGCCATCACATCAGCCGCGTGAGCGTTACCTCGAACCGTGAACAAGACGGCCGCGGCCCCAGCGGCCAGGGCGAGCGTCCAGTAGACCCTCCAGCCGATCGGCGCGATGAGACCCGCCGATAGCAGTGCCCACACCCCGTACCGCGTGCTGCCCAACAGCATTGCGACGCAGCCGGCGACCGCGAGAGCGATCACGACCGGCCAGCCCGTCGCCCGCCCGCTGCCGTGTGCTCGCAGGTGACGCGGGCGCCCGGTGAAGAGTGCTCCGGCGCGAACCGAGATCGAGCTGCGACGGAGGCTGAGGGCCACGAGGGCCAGCAAGGCGGCCGCGAGGACGAAGGTCGAGACCAGCAACCCTGGAAGGACAGCGCGGTCCGGCCCGTACTCGAGTCGCAGGGCGTAGTTGCCGGCGTTCAAGACGTAGCCGTTCGGAAGGCCAAGGGTCGGCAGATGGTTCGAGCTCGCGAGCTGCCGAGATCCTGAGAGCTTCCATCCGCCGTCGTATGAACGAGCGAACCGGAGGACCGCAGGATTCGCAGTCGAGATCTTGATCGCGTACGACGTTTGGCCCGTCTTCCTCACACGAATCGCGGGAGGCGAGACCACGGATAGGGGGTGCTTCGGTCCGATCACAACCCGACAATGCAGATCAGCGAACCCGGTAGGAACGGTGACGTCATAGATGCCGGCACCCGAGCGCGGGCGTGACAGCGCAGCAGGAGGGCACGGGGAAGAGGAACCGGGGAGGACCGCGGGGAGCGCGGAGGCGATGCTCGGCACAACGTCGAGCCGCATCGATACGGCGGGTGCCGGCCGAGTGAGCGAAACGCTCCCGAGCTGGATCGCCAATGCCGATCGCTTCGTCGGCGTCGATAGCTTCAAGACGGTGATACGCGACCAGTCAAAGCCCGACGCGGCGAGCGGCGGGGAGGACGCGCCAGACGTGGGGTGAGGAATGCTGAACGCCAACGTGCGCCAGCCCGCGTGGTCGTCCACGAAGGTGTACGGCGCCCGACCGAGCTTGCTGTCGAATGCGTTGACCTCGTAACGATCGCCGTTGCCGGCGCCGTAGAACCGCACCAGGAAGTATTCGGAGCTCGACCAGTCCTGCGGTGTCTTGAAGAGGTGCTGCGCGACCGCGAAGTACCGTCGCCGGCTGGTGCTGTGAACGGCGGTGGCAACCTCTCGGTCCGGCCCTACCGTTGAGATCTGCTTCGAGCTGCCCGGGTCGACCAGCGACCAGAAGGGTTCGGCGCTGCTACTGGGCAAGGTGATGGCACCACGGCTCAGCGCGGTCTCGGGGATGGTGTTCTCGGCGATCGACGGGTCCGAAGCGTAAATCGTTCGTGCGGCGGCCGTGGCGAGCATGGCCCGAACCTTCGACTCGGCCGCTGAACGCGCCGCGGGCCGGACGAGCACCGCCTGGGTGACGTTCGCGTACAACCCGACGTCGGAGGCCGCTGACGAGATTCGAAAGGTGTGGGTACCGGCCGATGGCGAGCCGCTCCAGATGCGAGTCCAGTGGAATCCGGTCGACGTGGTCGAGAGGGGGAGCAGGCTGCCGGCAGCACGGCCGTCGACGGTGGCGACGATCCGGCCGGGCACGGGGGAGGACTGAGCTCTCACCCACAACTCGATCGCCCCGGACACCGGGGCCGTGACGCTCGAAGAAGAGGGTCGGAGACTCGAATCGTCGTCGGAGCGCGTCACGAGCTGACCCGCTTCCGCGAGCGCGTTCTCGGGTTGTGTGCCGCTCGTTCTGGAGAAGATTCCCGGGAGCCGCGCGGTCGGGTCCAGCGCGGCGAGCGCTACGTCGTTGATGCGCGTGTCGCCCACATAGACAAGTTGCGATCGGTCAACGAGATCGTGCAACTGCTTCAACCCGCCCGAGTCCAGAGCATCACCGGCGGTGATACCGGCCCAGTCGCGTAGATCGATGCCAGGAGTGTCGGCCATCTCTGCGAGAGCCGAGTAACCCCCGAAGACGGTCGCCAGGTTGGAGCTCGCGGAGATGACGCGCGACGGGGAAGGAACTGCGAAGACTGTTCCTGCTCTATTGGAGGTGACAGACGCCAGCGATGGCATGGCTCCGAGGGCTCGCTGGTCCGCGAAAGGCTGCGCAGCGAGGTTCGGGTCACCGCTTGCGCTCGTCGTGTAGTTCGGCGCCAGGGCGGGATAATTGAGCGACGCCATGTACTTGACGTTGTTGGCGGCCAAGAGCGAAACGAACGCGGGGTCCCGCCGACGGAGGAGTGCATGGCTGAACGTGATGAACGCTTGGCCACGACCGCCCCAGCTTCCGTCGCCGATTGCCGGATGCCCGGTGAACATCGAGCTGTCAGTTCCGAGGTCCTGCTCGTAACCGCGGTAGTCGTTGGACTCAACGAACCGATAGGTCGCGCCGTACGGAGCAGTGGCGGTTATGAACTCGCCCCGATCGCGCTTGATCGTTCCGAGAAGCTGAGCTTGGGACGGTGAGAGCCGATACGTGGCCAGCCCGTGCGCGACGGTAGGCATCGCCGGGAGCAGGACAAGCCCAGTGAGTATTGCGGCGAGTGCTCCCGCCAGTGCGGCGCCCTTCCAACGGGGAGCGAACGCCTGGCGCCCGAACGCGCGGCGAGACCATGCCGCGGCAAACGCGCGCGAGCCGAGCTGGATGGCTCGTGCCGCGAGCATCGAGAACACGAGCGCCTGAATTACGTTCCAGCGCGTCGGGTTTCTGAAGTTCGTCAGCGGGTGCACCGAGTCGATCGCGAAGGCATATACGCCCCCGACCGGGCCGCGAATCCCCTTCGAGAGGAAGGTCGCGCACAGGCCGACGAAGAGCAGCGCGGTGACCCGAACGTCCCGACACCAGCCCACCAATCCCACCGCAAGCCCGAACGGGGCCAGCGCCAACGCGATGTACAGCGAGTACGACAGCCATGGATGCCCGTACGCGAACGGTAGATTCATGTAGCCGAGGTACCCGGTCTCCTGCGACAGGCCGACCAGCGACTGCAGCGCGGGAAGGCTGTGGTCGATGAGCTGCTGCGAATCGAACAAGGCCTGACCCGAGGCCCAGGAGGCTCGTGCTCCGGCCAGGGCAGGCACGATCTGAGCCGCGTCGAGAAGGAGAGCACAGCACGCCGCCACCGCAGTCGTCAGGAGCGCCGACGCCCAGAGCTTGCGACCACCACCCGTCAGCAGCATGGCTACAAAGAAGAGGCCGGATGTGGTGGCACTTATCACCACCATGTCGGGCCTGACCAGGAGCAGAGCCCCGAAGGTCAGGCCCAGGGCGATCGCCGTTCGGAGGTCGAAACGTCTGAGCGCGCGATCCCAGAGGAACAGTTGTAGCGGCAGCAGTGCGATGACGATCGTGATGTTGAGATGGCCGGTCGTGAACTGCGATATCGGTAGCGGGGAAAGAACGTAGAGAGCTCCCGCGAGCGCCGCCGCCGGTCGACTACGGAACCACTGCCATGCGAGGAGATAGGTGAAACACCCGGCCGCAAGGAGGATCGACACAACCATCAGCTTGTAGGTCGTGACTGAATTGCGTGTCACCGTGTTGGCAATGACAAGAAGCTGATCGAGGGCGAATGTCCGCGGTGAGCCGAAGCCGATGGGCGACCATGTCGAGAGAAGTCCGCTTCGTGCGCTGACGGCCGACCGCGACATCAGTCCGAAGGCGTCGGCACCCGCGGGGATGCCGGGAGAGAAGAAGCGACGGGTCAGGAGCAGTACGACTCCGAGCAATGCCGCGAGGTAGGGCGCGTGCCGGCGTAGCGCACGGACTCTTCCAGTTGTCGGGCGGCCGAGTGGCCCGGGCGCCGAGTCCGTTGACCGAGGACCACCCTGTGCCCGAAGGAGCAGTCGGCGCATATCCGGTCAGAATCCCACGAGCGGACGGGCGTCATCCCAGCTCGCGTCGATGCGATCGCGAACGGTCGGCCAGGGCAGAGCTACGTCGCGGGACGGCCCGGGCAGCAGCACGGCAGCGCGCCGAAGTCTCTGTTCGTCCACGGTTCCACCCGGCTCGACCGCGAGTGTCAGCTCGACGAGCGCGTCGCCGAGCTGGTCGGGGACCGCACGCGACGAAAGCAACGGACGCAGCGAGAGCCTTCGCGTGCGCAGCGCGCGGAGCCCGACGTACTGGACGTTGAGGACGAGCCTCCGAGGCATCGGGACCGGCTGGTGGCGGGCGCGCTCGACGAGGTAGTCGCGAACGGCGAACCAGGTGCACGACCGGTCGGTGTTCGCGGCGAGCGCTCCGAGGCGTTCGGCCGCGGTGCTCCCGAGCGCGGCGATCGCATCACTGAGCAACGGCTCGTATCGACCCTCGGTGAGCAGCTCGATCTGGGCTGCGTGGCGGAGCGCTTTGCGGACGCGGGCCCTTGCCGCGGGCAGAAGGCGAGGTTCGGCGAGCGACCGAGGCTCGAGGTCCTCGACGAGGTATCGGAGACCGGAGAGCGCGTACGAAGAGATCGCACCGTCGTCATACATGGGCTTCCGCGGCGCGCGCAGCTGATACGAGGATGGTGCGAGCACCTTGCCTTCGCGGCGCAACTTCCAGACGATGAGCGTGTGGCCCGGCCGCTCGAGCCGGAAGGCCGGCAGCGGATTGAGCGTGACCGGTACACCGAACGCAGAGCTGAGCGCAGCGCCGGCACGGCGAAGGTCACGAAGGTGGCGCAGGGCGCGGCGAACGGGCAAGACGACGTAGACGTCGTAGTCGCTTTCGGAGGTCGCGTCGCCGGTAGCCCGACTGCCCGCAAGAATGACCGGGCACGGGCCGACGATCGACGACATGGCGTGGACGATCGACCGCTCGGCCTCGGCCTGGTCGGCGATCACGTGGCGCGGGGACCCGTTTGGGGTCGGGCGCCGAGGGCGGCACCCGCGATGACGACGGCGGTGGCACCGAACACGACGAGCTGAACCACGATGAGCTGGTGGATCGAGGAGTGGAAGGTGCGGAAGCCTGCGAGCTGGACGAGCAACGCCGTGGCCAGCACGCCGACCACCCAAGCGCGGCGCTGCGACAGGAGATAGCTGGCGATCAGGTAGATGCAGCCGTACAAACCGAAGGCGATGCCCATCCAGCCGATGTATGGCTCGGCGTTGCTGTACTTGTCGCCGAAGAGCGGCAGGATCAGCAGCTGGGGCGCAACGAAGTATGCAGTGATCAGGCAGCCGCTGGCGGCGATGATCACGGCGAGCGCCCGGGCGAGCCCGCGCCGCGCATCGAGGCCCTTCTCCTGCAGGGCGCTGAACTTGGGGAACAGATACCAGCTCACACCCGACATCGCGAAGAACACCGTCATGCCGGAGAGCGAGACTGCGGCGTAGAGGCCCGCCTCGTGCGACGGGAGGTAGCGCTTGGCCGACAGCGTGTCTGCTGCCTGCAGCAACGCGAGCAAGATGAACGTGACGACTGTCGTGATCGAGTAGCGGTGGAGACCGCGAATCGGTTGCGTGTGGTGCGGCGATCTCGGAAGGTAGCGAATCAGAAAAGAGTTGACCACGAGAGCGATCGCCGGGCTCACAACGAGCGCGATGGTCGCACCGCTTTCGCTCCTCCAGATCAGGACGAGCATCAAGACGAGCGAACCGAGCTTCGCGATCGACTCGACGATGACGCTGAGCGCGAAACGCTGGTAGCGAGCACCGCCCAGGAGCACACCGCGCTGCAGCTGAGCGACACCCGAGAAGACGAAGACGCCCGCGCCGATGGCGACCGGCACTCCGGAGGAAAGGTGGATCTCGCGCGAGATGGGACCGCTCAGCAACGCCACCACGCCCCCGACGAGCATGCCCGCAAACCCGATGCGCAACCCGTAGTAGCGAGCGAGCCCCCGAACGCGGCTTTCCTGCTCGCCGTACATCAGTGACGTGGTGGTTCGGCTCGCGACCGTCTGGATCGCGACGAAGATCGGGGTGGAGAGGAAGAGCAGCGCGGTGATCGCCGCGAGTGTTCCGTAGCGCGACGGGCCGAGCAGGCGCGCGCTCAACGCATTGAAGATGAAGCTCGACATCTGCCAGATCAGCGTCGCGGCGAGCATGATCCCGCCGCCCAGCGCGAAAGCGCGCGCCCTGCCTACACGCGAGGTTCGACCGTTCGAGCCCTCTGCGCGATCGGTCACCCCGATCGGCAGAAGCTCGTCGGCCGCTAGGACTTGCCCGTCCGGATCGGTGCGGGAAGGTTGCACAGGCGGCCAATGAGGGGTGCGATCTCGATCATGTCGGCGTGCTCGCCCAGCGCCGCTGCGGGCCCTGCCGACGCGATCAGGATGCCTTGCTGCTCGGGCTCGTCGGGGTGGTAGGCGTGCATGGCCTTCGGCCGCAGGTACGAATGGAAGTTCGGGTGGACGACCGTACCCGGCTCGATGAGATACATCTCGTCGCCATAGCGACGATCCGAGAAGTGCACGTGGAGATCGATCAGATCCTGCTCCCCGAGGAAGCGGCCGGGGAACCGGCCGGCGACGAGATCTCGCAGCTCGGCGCGGAGCGTCTCGTCGTCGTCGAAGTACCAGAGCCGCACCATCGTGGCGTCGAGCGCACAGCAGAACCGGGTACCGAAATCCGGATGCCGAAGCAGCTCGGGGATTCCGATCCATCGGTGGATCTGCGACATCCCGTGGTCCGAGAAGATGAGCGTGTTGTGCTCCCCGATTCGTGCCCCGGCGTGGTGCAGCACCTCGCCGGTCAGTGAGTCCGTCTTCTGGACGGCCTTCCAGAAGCGGGGCGACTCGATCCCCCACAGGTGCGAGGCCATGTCGACTTGGTGGAGGTAGACGAACACGAGGTCGGTATCGGGGGCGATGTTGTCGACCGCGCTCAGCAGCTCCTTCCGTCGCATCGAAGCCGAGGAGATGTACGACCACTTCATTCCGGCCTCGGACAGCAGGTCGAAGATGGTCGGTACTCCGAGCGCCCGCGGCGCCATCATCGGCTCGTGCAACGTGTAATCCAAGAACGGCATCGCTCGGAACGGGAAGTGCCTCAGGTGCAGGCTCTCGTACCCGCGACTCCGAGCCACGCGTGGCATGACGGCCTTGGAGAGGGCGAACTTGAACACTCGCTGCGCGAGATCACTCGGGAACCTGTCGATCGCGGCGAACTGTGCTGCGCGCTTGAACGGGCTTGCATCGGGGCGGTAGCAGTACTCCATCCAGTAGCCCGACTCGTCGGGGTACGTGCCCGTGAAGATCGTCGCGCGGATCGAGTCGCTGTACCCGAGGATCGGATGCAGTGGGATCGCCGTACCGTCGGCGGCGATGGAGCTGAGCACCGGCGTGCGTCCCGCGTCGAGATAGTCGTGTCGGAACGCGTCGACGAGAACGCAGACGAGAGGCAGGCGGGCGTTGGTCACCCCAGCGCCGCGGTGTCGGGTTCGCCCTTGACTGTGGCAAACGAGCCGTCTGGTGCTGTGAGGTCGATCACCGCGTCTGCTTCGTGGTCCCCGCCGCTCATCGCGCGGTAAAGCTCCACGTAGCGGTCGGCGATCACGGGCCAGGGGAGCCGGCTCAGGACCTTCTCACGACCGCTTGCGCCCATGCGCTGACGAAGCTCGGGATCGCGGGCGAGGCAGCGAAGCGCCATCGTGAGCTGCCCGGTGTCGCCGGGCTTCACCAGGAGGCCGGTCTCCCAGTCGTCGACGAGACTGCAAGGACCCGGTAACCGCGTCGCGATCACCGGGATCGCGCAGGCCATCGCTTCGATGATCACGATGGGGAGGCCCTCCGACACCGACGGAAGGACGAGCATCTCCGCTTCCGCGACGACGATGCCGAGCTCCAGCGGGGCAAGCGGGCCGACGAAGACGACGCGATCCTTCAGTCCGAGCTCGTTGACACGCCGTTCGAGGCGGCGGCGAAGCGGGCCGGCACCTACGAAGACACAACCGAGGTCGTCGACCTCGGTCATCGCCTCGATGAGAAGGTCCGGCCCCTTCCTGGGTTCGAGACTGCCGACGAACAGGCAGTATCTCTCGACGTCGACCGCTTCCCGAAGTGCCATGCCCGGGCGCGTCGGATTGAAGATGTCGATGTCGAACCCCATTTGGATCGTCGTGATCTTCGTGGCCGGGATGCCCCACCGGTCGGTCATGAGGGTGCCGAGCTCATCGAAGAGCGGAACGATTCGTTGTGCGCGCCGGAACGCGCACACGTTCACGGCGCGATACACAGCCTTGTGCGCGACTCGTTCGTGGAGGCGGCGATACCGGCACGTCCAAGGGTCGGCGTCGTGCTCGGTGTAGACGATCGGCGTGTCACTCCGGTTGGAGATGAGGATCGTGGCCAGGTTGCCGGCGGTGTGGATCACATCGAACGTGCGCCCACTGCGCAGCAGAGCGACGGTACGACGCGCGGCTGCGATGTTGCCTGCGAGGTGTTGAAGCAGCCACGACGCGAAGCAGCGGGGGAGTCTGCGCGCAAGGCGCTGGAGCTTCGAGTCGACCTGGACGATCTCGAGCTCGGGAACCGGGGCGAACTTCGCCGGGTCGATGTCGGCGACGAGCGTCACGGCGTGGCCGGACAGCGCCATCGACCGTGCGAGCTGGTAGACCGCGAGCTCTGCGCCGCCGCAGCCCGGTGCGATCGGCACCACACCCCTCGTGACCATCAGGATCCGCACGAAACTCCTGCCGTTCCTTGGCTCCACCCGCCTCGCGACTGTGCGTCCTACACAGCGCGCCGTTCCCCGTACAGACGCGCGTGGCAAGCGCCCGAATTGGGTCGTAATGAGCGTCCCGAGCACCGCAGTTTACCGACCGTCCAACCCGTGTCAACCGTCGATTACTGCGAGAAAGGTTGACCCTGAGAAGTCCGCCGTAGTAAACACCCGACGAGGCCCGGGGGCTACACGGAGAGGGCCCCGTGGGAGCCACGTTCAGGAGGAGCGGTATGGCGCGCAGGATGCTCGTCGGCACCATTGCCGTCCTCGCCCTCGGTGTCGCCTTCATGGCGATAGGCCCGGCAGGTGCGGAAGGCTCGACGCGCTCGTCGATCTCGCTCAGCTACTCGACCTCCCGGCAGGCGTTCCGAGGTCAGGTCGCGTCGCGCCGATCCAATTGCATGGTCGATCGCAACGTCACCGTCTACAGGACCGCGGGCCACAGCGCGAAGAACGAGGGACACGGCGGGAAGGGCGGGGATCAAGGCGACGCGGTCGCCGTCGGCTCAACGAATACGGGCCGTCGCGGCTTCTACAGCATCGCCTACCCACAACGTCCCGGGGTCTACTTCGCCTCGGTGCAGAAGGTCTCGTTGACCGGTTACCGGCACACCGTGTGCGATGGAGCCACGTCGCGCAAGGTTCCGGTGACGTGCGCGCACGGCGGTCACGGATCTGGCGACAACGACCGGAGCAAGCGCGGCACGTGCGACCGGCGCGGGTGAGGGTCTCGCCACTCACGAACGTCGCTGAAGGCCGGAAAGTGGAACGGAACAAATCGCCTATTTGTGTCTTCTCGTGCCTATTTGGAAGTTTCGACGTTCGGGCAGCTCGCATTGCCGCAGTGCGGTCGGTCGTCCGCGGAGCAACTTGCGACTTGGCCATTAAGTGCTAATCGGATAATTAACGCGGCCTTTGGCCGTGGTATCCGGTTCAACCGTAATAGGACGTTTTGTACTGTATGCAGCCCGTCGGACCCCAGGGCTCTTCGGAGCTTCCGGGTTCAACGTCGGCATCCGCCGGGCATCCACACGGTCCGCGCGCCGGACGACGCGTGCTGCGTCGCTTCCGTCATCGCGCAGTCGGTCGCGACGCGCGACGGTGCAACCCCCTGCTCGTGACCGGATCCGAACCACGCGCCGGTTGGTCGGCGCAACGCACCGATCGAAGCGAGAGCTCGATCCCCATCCCGGAGCGCTACAAGCGCGACGCGGCGACGCTCGTGGTCGTTGCGGCGCGAGCTCGGATCGCGTGCCCGGGTTTCGAGCCTGTCTCGCGTGGAGCTGACCGAGTCGTTCGGTTCGCACAGATGATCCCAACTCGGGCGGCGAGCTGCTCGCGCGTTCATGAACCAACCGTGACCGCGCGAAACTCGCGGCACGCCGATTGGATGGTGGAACGCGGCGCATCGAACTCGTAGGATCGTGCCGGCGACAACCCCGTGACACTTCGCTATGGATGGCAGGTCAGTGATGGAGCGCGAGAGACGGCGCTCGGGCGCCACGGGTAGTCGGCTCTTCGTGGGACTGATCGGCGCGCTGCTCGTCGTTGGCGGAAGCGTGTTCCCGCGGGAGACGGCTGGCTCCGCCCTCGACTCGCATCTGACGCGTGCGCCGTACCTGACGGACCTGGTCGGATCGCACGTGAACGTCAACTGGGCGACCGATCAATCGGCGACCACCGGGTCGCTGCAGTTGGGTGCGGTCACGTCGGGCACCTGCAATCTCACGAGCACGCAGGCGGCAACGCGCACGTCGATCACAGTCGGCTCGGTCGCGGAGTACCAGTGGACAGCACCGCTCACGCTGCCGGCTCAGGGCACGTACTGCTACCGGCCAATGCTCACCACGACCGATCTGCTCGGGAGCGACCCCTCGCCCCAGTTCGCGACGCAGGTGCCGGCCGGTGACCCGAGCCCGTACTCCTTCGCGGTGTTCGGCGACTGGGGTCTGACCACCGCGAGCGGCAACCCGGATCAGTCCCAGCTGCACTCCCTGATCGCGGCGAGCGGGGTTCGGTTCGCGGTGACGGTGGGCGACAACGGCTATCCGAACGGAAGCCAGATCAACTACGGGGATCTGCAACAGAGCGGGGCCGACACCAGCGCGATCTTCGGTCCGAGCTTC
>JBBSAM010000058.1:0-15166 GCA_038252255.1 Acidimicrobiia bacterium
ACCAGCGGATCGCGACGACGATGATCTCCGGCGGGAACCGGAACCCGACGAACGCGGAGCTCGGAACCACGGGGATAGGACGACGACGGCGAGGCAGCATCTGGTCACCCTCACTGCCAACCGCTGCCTTCCGCCAATGCACAGCCCCGTGGCCGATGGTGAGGCGGGCCAGGCGCGGATCGCGATACTCCCCGCGCTGCACGTCTGCGGACTGCCGATCCGAGAATCGCTGCGCCTCACGCCGCGTCGCGAAGGTTCGGCTCCGCTCCCGGCCCGAAGGATCCCGGTACCGCGACTCCCAGCCCTGGCCGCGGCGCGCCTGTCGAACGTGCGCCATCGCCACCTCCCGATCCGATGTGTCGAATCCCGTCAGGCAGCCTCGCACTACGCGTTCGCCACCCGGCGGACCGGTCGCCGGCGACCGGACGATCCGGCGGCTCACCCAGATCCGGGATCGGGGTCGCTGCTCTCGGGGCAGTTGTGCGCGGCGCGATACGCATCCCAGACCGCGCGCCTGATCCGGCCCTTTGCGGCGACATCGAGACCGCGAGCAACGGCCCACTCCCTGACGTCGGCAACGGTTGGTTCGCGAGCAGGGAGCGGTCCGGCGACGGGGAGCGCTTCGGCCAGCTCGAGCGCGTGCGCCCCCTCGAGGTGGTGGGCGAGCGCGGCTCCAAGGAATCGATAGGCCCACTCCTCGGCGAGGGGCCGAGACTCGCAGAACACGATCGGGACGTTCGGGAAGCGCACCTGCGCCTCGGCGAGACCTTCGGCCACAACTGATGGCCGGACGCGGTCGAGCTTGAACACCGAAGACCAACGATCCTCGATCACGACGGCCGCGCGCGGCACCGTGGCCAGGTCGGCGAGCAGATACCGCAACTTTCCCGACGTGAGGGTCGAGACCAGATCGGGGAGACTCTTGCGTTCCACCGACGCGACGACCTCCTTCCCGTCGAGGACCGCGTAGTCGCCGGCCGCGAGCGCCCGCCGCGTCGTCGTGGCCTGTTGGTGACGGAAGGTCCAGGGGTAGCGCTCGTGGCTGTCGACGAGGATCTCGAGCTCGCGTCCCGACGCGCGACTCGTGGGAAGCGAGACGGCGGGACGCGCTTGCTTCGCGGTGCGGGCGCTCTGCCAGAAGATCACTTCGCGGCCGCGAGCGAACGTGAACACGAACTGTGACCGGTGCTCGCGGCTGCGGTCGAGCACCAGATCGATGGCGGCACCTCGTCGCACGCACGAGCGCACCGGGACGCGCTCGACGATCTCGAGGTCGCCGGTCGGCCACGCATCGGCACGATGGCAGTAGATCTTCGCGGTGCGCGGCCAGGTGTCGCGAGCCTTGAGCGCGATCCCGTCGTCGCCGAGCGGGAGCCGCACCAAGAACGGCAACGACGATGCCGGATCAGGGTTGCGCACGATCACAAACTCCACCGATCCATCTTGCCCCCGTCTCGCCGACCATGCTGACGGCGCCTGGTTACCGTCGCCTGCACGTCTCGCTCGTTGCGGGTCGAGTCGATGGCTACCCGGTCAGATTGCCGAAGACGAGCCGCGCGTTGTCGGCCGCGACTCTGCCGCCGGCCCAGCCGGCCGCGTCATACCCACCGCGAACGGGTGCGCCCACCATCTCGCCGAAGCGCGCGGTCATGAAGTCGTCGACCGCGGCCGACCGGGAGCGCAGCACGGGCAGGAACGATGGCCCCTGTTCGGCTTCGACATCGGTGTAGACCGCTTCGTTGATCTCTCCGAGTCGGTCGCCGATGCGGTCCGTGTACGCGAGGAGAAACGCCGATCGGTAGGACTGGCTCCGAGTCCGAGTGCCCGCCGTCGCCCTTCTCGCCGTGTCGGCCAGGGCGGTCTGCGCTTGGAGTAGCAGCGACGTGAACAGCATCTCGGTCGTGGCGACATCTGCCGGGAAGCCGATCACGGTCGACAACCCCAGCGTGACGTGCATGACGGAACGACATCGACCCGCCTCCGCTACCGTCTGGAGCAACAGAGACTTGGCATCGACGTAGGGTGGATCGATCGGGAGTCGGATGACGATTGGTTGGTCGCGCCGGCGCCGGGAGCGGTCGTGCACCATCGCCTCGTCGATCGCGTGGCGGGTCATCAGCTCTTGCGCTTTGGCGGTGAACGCGGTCGCTTCGGCCTCGAAGGTCGTCGACTCAGCCTTGGCGAGCAGGCCCCTGATCCGTTCGAGGACGGGATCGGGCTGCGCGCTGACCGCGCCGTCTGCCCGCGCGGACCACGCCGAGCCGGGAGCCGACTCCGCCGAACCCGGTGGAGGGAGGACCGGTTCGAGTCGGGGAAGGTGCAGCAGGTTGGCGAGTGCTTCGACGATGATGGTGAGGGCCTGCAGCGGCTCGAGGCCCTCGTCGTCGGCCCACCGCCGGAGCCAGCCTGGCCTGCCGTTCACCACCGGCAGGCTGAGCCCGTCGATCTGCGCCGTCCACCGCGGGTCGAGAGTGATCGCCCGGCGACTGGCATGGTCGGCGGCGATGGTCAGGCTCACCAATCGGCCACCGGCCGGGGTCGCACAGCCGCGTCGCCCCTGGCGATGGAGCTCCGCCGGCTGCCAGCCGCCGGCCCAGATCGCGTCGACCTGGTCCAACAATGCGGCTTCGGCCTCACGATCCACCACCACGGCGGGCATGGATCGAAGCCGGTGCATCCCGTCGGAGGCAGCCCGGTCGTGTCGATCCCGAGCCGTTGCAAGGACCACCAGCAGGTTGCGGGCCAGTTCGGCCTGCGTGAACAACGGTTCGTCATCGGTCCGTGGGCGTCGCCCGGATCGGCTGCCCGGTTCGCTCCCCGGACCCGCGCCCGGTGACACTGCGCCGGGACTTCCCTGGGAACGGGCTCTGGCTTTCGACTTCGCCTTGGCGGCGCGACGTGCCTTGTTGTTCTTGCCCATCAATGACCGCTCGCGCTCATCACCGAAATCTATGGGATGCCTGTGACACCTACGAGGGTCTCGGAACGTGCCCGGTCAGGAGGGCGCGATCGGCGGTTCCCGCGGCCTCGAGGATCGCGTGATCGGTGGCCTCACCGAGATCCCGCTCGAAGACGTGCACTGCGTCATGGCCGGCCGCATTGAGATCGGCGGCCACGCGCGGTGAGAGATTCGCGTCGACCAGGAACCTCACGCCGGGCGGGTCAGCGGGAGCTCACGTTCGCTCACCGCAGCCGCCGCGTACTCGAGCGCCGCGAGGACATCCGCACGTTCGAGATACGGGTAATCGGCGAGGACATCGTCGATCGTGCGACCCGCCGCGAGTTGGCCAACCACCGCGCTCACGGTCACGCGCATGCCGCGGATGCACGGAAGGCCGCCCATCTGGTCGGGATCGACAGTGATGCGCTCGAACGTCACGCCTCCAAGCGTAGGTGCCCGGACGAACGCGCTGCTTGCGGTAGGGCAGCGGAACCACGCTCTGCGCAGGGCGTGCCCGTTCGTGCCCTTGGAACCCGTGCCCGTTGCGTGCCCGTCATGACGGCTACTGCTGGTCACTCGCGTTCACTAGCGGCAACTCCAAATGCACGCCCACCTGGAGCTCGATGCTCTGACGTCGATGCAACGCGATGCCGTTGACCATTACCGGCGCACCTTGTAATGGCTCACGTGTTACAATGCACGCATGACGGAACTGATCACGACGGCGCGGGTGTCGCATCGAGGGCAGGCGAGCCTGCCGGCAAGTCTCCGGCACCGATGGGGCATCGAAGATGGTGGTGAGGTCGCGTTCGTCGACCTCGGCGACGCGGCGCTCGTGCTCCCGGGTGGCATTGCGAGAGCGCGGGCCGAGCTTCGCGACAAGCTCGTCCGCGGCGGGCGGTATGAGGCTGGTGTCGCGGCGTTGAACGATCCGGACCTTGCCGACCAGTAGAACGCTGATCGACGATCGGCTCCTCGTTGCTCGGCTCGTCGGGGAGAAGGTCCGCCTCCCGCGCCTCGGCCTGGCGACCACGTCCTATTGGTACTACCGCGCGTGTCGCGCGGCGATCGTCGGAGGCGCCGGTCAGCTGTCGGGCCCGTTCGGACGCCTGAGTACCTCGGAGCAAGGCGCCGCGATCCGAACGATGCTTCGCCTGCCGGACGATGTCGCGCTCCCGGACCCGCGGGAGCTGGTTCCCTCGATGGTCGCTCTGCATCAACGTCACCCGCAGCTGAACGTGATGAACGTGGAAGCCGCGGCTGCTGCAACTCTGCTCGAAGCGCGCGTGTTGCTATCGGCTCGCGCAGCAGAAGGCATCTTGCCGGCAGTGCTCGACGCCGAAGCGATCCCGTGGCGAATCGTGTCGATCGGCTGACGCCGTAGATCGTGCCCGTTCTTGCCCTTGGAACCCGTGCCCGTTGCGTGCCCGTCATGAGCGGTACTGGTGGTCACTCGCGGTCACTGGCGGTCAACCGAAACGCACCGCGACCAGGAGCTCAACGCTGTGACCTCCACCGGGAAGGGGAGTTCTCCTCTTCGAGGCGATCGTCGGCTGGCTGGAGGCGCAATCGCAGATCGCGCCGACGCTGCTCGTGCTCGACGATCTGCACTGGGCCGCCGAACCGACGCTCCAGATGCTCCGCCACGTGTTGCGCTCCGATCGTGAGCTCAACCTCTTGGTCATCGGCACCTACCGGGACACCGAGGGCGATCGCACGCATCCGCTCGGCGCGTTGCTCGCCGACCTCCGCCGCACCGAAGGTGTCCACCGGATCGCGCTGCGCGGGCTCGACGGAGACGGGGTCGCGGACCTCGTCGAGCGGGCCTCGGGCCATGCGCTCAGCGACCAGGCCCGTGACCTCGCGACTGCCGTGCACGCGGAGACGGGTGGCAACCCGTTCTTCGCCATCGAGGTACTGCTGAGCCTGGCGGAGCGTGGCGCGATCTACCAGGAGTCCGATGGCAATTGGCGCGCCGATGTGAGCATCGAGGATCTGGGCATCCCCGAGGGCGTCACGTGGCGTGGTCAGCTCTTCGGGAACGTCATCTGGCATGGTCCGACCGAGTCGTTCCTCGCCGGAATTGCCCCGTTGGCGGGGCACGCCGACGAACTCGACGACCTGCTCTCGACCGCCCTCCTTCTTTGCGAGGAGCTGCACTCGCCGGTGAACGCGATGTACGCACGGATCTTCGGTGCGTGCGGGTTGCGGACCCGCGATCGCGCCGGTGACCGCGAGCGGTCCGACGATCTCATGACCGAGGCGATCGAGATCGGCGATCGGATCGGCGCAGGCATCGCCCTGGCCGCACGGAACGGCTTCCTCGCCCTGACCCGGTGAACGTCACCGTTTGGCGCGGCAGCCGCATCCTCGGATCGGGTCTCACGGGAAATCGTGTGCCTCCGACCCTCGAGACCTGGCGGTCGTTGCGTAGCACAGCGCCAGGTGGTGGTCCCTCGTGACGCGCAGGCTGATTTCGAATGCGAGGGGTCCCGGCGCAATCGACCGTGATGGCCACCGAGTCTGGCTCGACGCGTTCCCGCACGCGGATGTCACGGCTGGGTGCCGGTGAGGCGTGAGCGTTCGGCTTCGATGTTGAAGGTGCGGCAGTAGTCGGCGATGACGGGGTCGGACAGGACGTCGTCGTGGGTGTAGCCCATGGTGGGGAGATCTGAGGGTGGGGCGGCGCGGGCTCCCGAATGCTGGGCGTGCAGAAACTCGTTGATGCGGCCGGCCAGTTCCGCATCGTGGGGGACGTCCAGTGCCGATAGCGCGTGTTGCACGGTGTCGACCGGTTGGCCGACGAGGTCGGGGTAGGGGACGTGCGTGACCCGCTCGGGTGCGGCGGCGGTGAAGGACGAGATCGCGGCGAGCTTGGATTTGACCCAGGACAAGACGGTGCGGTGGCGGGTGCCGTCGTCGGTGATCGGATTGTCGACGCAGAACGGTTCGATGATCGCCTCGCCCATGACGGCCATGGACACGATGCATCGGTACGGGTCGCGATCGGTGACGAGGAAGTCGGTTTCGGGAAACACGTCGGCGAACCCGGCGATCTGTCCGCCGATCTGGGGAGCTTTGAGCACGAGGAACCCGTCGGGATCGACGGGGTGCTTCCACAGCAGCATCTGTACGACGCGTCGATAGTGCTCAAACGCAGGTGTCAAGTCTTCCTCGGCCAGGAAGCGCTGCCACTGCGGCATGCACATGCTGGCGGCCTGACCGAGCATCGAGACGGCGTCGATGAAGCCCCACACGCATTCCTCGGGTTCGTCGGCGTTGACCCAGTGCATTCGTTCCAAGGTCGACCCTCGCAGCTTGTCGATCGATGCCTGAACGATCTCGATCCGTGGGTCGTTCGTGTAGGTCTCCGCGTCCGGCGGGGGAACCGGTTCCATGAGCTCCCATCGCAGGAGCGCTCGGGCGCGGCGGTGTCGGGCGACCAGGTTGTGCAGCAACGTGGTACCGCTGCGCTCGAGCCCGGTGACGTAGACGATCCGGGGGATCGGCACAGAGCCGATCTCGGGATGTTCGCGAAGCGTTAGTAAGACCTGGAGTCGCCGGGCGAGGTCGCGCTCTGCGAGCGAGCCCAGGAACTTGCGACCGAACTCGGTCAGGTTCGGCTGTTCCAGGTCGGCGGCCCAAGCACTGAGCGGTCCCATGAACCACTCGTCACCAAAATCGTCGAGACCAGTCCGCGTGATCGCAGCCGCGCGCATCTCTTCCGTCTTCCTGCCCATCTGCGGATCCTCGCCATCGATTGCTCGAGTGTCAACGTGGCGCATCGGGGGCGTGCCTCGTGCCCGTCCGTGCCCTCAGGACGCGTGCCCCTGCCGTGCCCGTCGTGAGCGGTTCTGGTGGTCATTCGTTGTCACTGGCGGTAATTCGAAACGCACCGTGACCTGCGGCCCGACGTTGTGACCTGCACCGATGGGAGGGGTGACAGGTAGTTAGCCCTGCCGCGATCGTGCAGTGGTGCACGTTCACCCGCCCAGCCGATCTGCGCGGAGAGCCGCGCACCGACACCGAGACGATCCGCGAACCGGCCCAACGCATGCAGCCCGACATGCGCGACGACCTGATGGTCGCCCGCCTCGACCCGCGCTGCGAGTGTGCTGTTACCGTCCACTTGTCAGGTGCCCTTTCTTGTTGGCTCTCTCGTTGCGTCGCAACTTCGAGAATGCCTTACAAGAAGGGCTCCTGTCGCGCTGGGCGACCAACAACCTCGTCAGACTCGTGAACGATCGGGGTTAGGAACCTGATGCTCCTGCCGCACGCGGACGTGAGCGTCGGTTCAAGAAACCGTGCGTCATCGAACCTGCCGGCGGAGAACGTTCGGAGGATCTCCATCGGCGACAAGCGGCGTGCTCGTCGTCTAGAAACGTCAAGCCTGGGTGCGGCGGCGGTTCAGTGCGGGGCTACATGTGCACGGCGTACAGGCGCCACGACCCAGGTACGCCCTTGAGCTGGTGTTCGCCGCGGTCGTCGAACTGGATCCCTGATCCGGCGACGAGGTCGACGACGGTGTGTGACACACAGACCGAGCCGGCTTCGGCGAGTCCCTGGACGCGCGCCGCGGTGTTCACGGAGATGCCTCCGATATCGTCGCCACGGATTTCGACTTCCCCGGTGTGGATGCCGACCCGGATTTCGATTCCGAGCGCGGATGCGCGATCGCGCATTGCCTCGGCACAGTGGATCGCGCGAGCGGAGCCGTCGAACGCGGCGACGAAGCCGTCGCCCGTCGTGTTGATCTCTCGCCCGCGGTAGCGCCGTAGCTCGTCCCGCATGCTGCGATCGTGGGAGTCGAGGAGCGTCCGCCAGCGGCTGTCTCCCATGGAGACGGCAACCTTGGTCGAGTCGACGATGTCGCTGAACAGGATCGTGGTGAGGATCCGCTCGATTTCCACAGCTGGACGTTGGCCGGTCAGGAACTCGCCGATCTCGTCGGCGATGATGAGATTGGCGCGTGTGAATGACAGGTCGCTGCCGGGAAGTTCGACGAAGGTCGCCCCCTCGATGTGTTTGGCGAGGTATCGACCTTGTTCCGCTGGGACCATGGGCTGCTCTGAAACTTGCAGCACGAGCGTCGGTACCTGAATCAGCGGCAGTGCATGGCGAACGTCGCTGGCCAGGAGGTTGGCCATGAGCGCGGCGGCCGTTCGCGGCGTGGCAGAGGAGCGCAACGCTGGCGCTGTTCGTTCGACGAACTCGGTGTCTGCGCTCGGATTTGCCAACGCAACGAACTCCGGGGTGCCCCATAACTCGGCCACGATCCGGACGAAGTCGTCCGCCAGCTCCTTCGTTGTCCCGATCTGGTAGTCATCGGCGTCGATGAATCGAGCGCCGGTGTTCAGCAACACGAGCGCGCTCACGCGGTCGGGGTGCATCGCCGCATACAGAATCGCCATCGGACCGCTGTCAATGGCTGCAAAGATCGCAGGTCGCTGCGATTGCGTCGCGTCGATGACCGCACCGACGTCTTCCGCCCACTCTTCCCACGTCGGTACCGCGTTGCGGGGAACGCCGTCCGAGGCCCCGACGCCGCGGCGGTCGAAGGCGATCACCCGGCTGAACGTCGCCAATCGATCGAGGAACTCGCCAACCGACGGGATCTGCCGGTTGAACTCGACGTGGCTTCCGAGCCCATAGCAAAACAAGAGATCGATCGGTCCATCACCGAGCACTCGGTAGGCGGCGTCGGCATCTCCGACCGCGACCCACCGGGTTTCGGATTCAACGCTCATCCCACCGGCGCGTCCGAAGTTCCGTAGAGCGACAATCCTGCCAATGGCCGACGCATACGCCCAGTCTGCCCGGACTCTTCGTGGGAAACACGCTGCGAGGGTGGCGCTCCTCACCTTCGCTGGACGTCGAGCCACCGAATCGGTGGCAGAACGCCCAATGAGAAGGCACTGTTGCGCTGAGTCCGATCAGGTCGCGGTCGACTGGTTCTCGTCCCGACCGGTGATCAGATCGTGCGGACGAGCTCGGTGAACGCGGTCTCGATCCGCCGGTGCGGGCGCGACTCGATGCCGAGTTCGTAGTGCCCGCGGCGCAGGTTCTGCATAAGCGAGTGGCCACGGA
The DNA here is from genome assembly GCA_038252255.1 of Acidimicrobiia bacterium. Classification (GTDB taxonomy): domain Bacteria; phylum Actinomycetota; class Acidimicrobiia; order IMCC26256; family JAENVU01; genus Chersky-806. Next base: position 9,029 of record JBBSAM010000058.1, read on the forward strand.
TGATCACGCGGGCGGTGTGGTCGCGTTTGAGTCCGCGCATGGGTCGGAGTCGTGATTTGAGGCGGCCGTGATCGGACTCGACCCGATTGTTGGCGTACTGATCGGTGTCATGGAACGCGGCGGGAACAAGTCCTTCGATCGCGACCCGCAATGCTGGGGCTCGGTCGGTGGTGACTTCGATCGGCTCGCCGTGGGCGCGGATCGCGGTGGTGAAGAACCATCGCGCGGCCCCGGAAGTCGCGTCTGGGAGAGACGTACACGTCGATGATCTGGCCGTGCTGGTCGACGGCCCGGTAGACGTAGCGCCACCGGCCGGCGACCTTCACGTAGGTCTCGTCGACGAACCACCGGCTCCCGACCGAGTGCCGACATGGGCCAGCGGCGTCGGCGAGCAGCGGCGTGAAGTGTTGTACCCACCGGTAGATGGTGACGTGGTCAACCACAATTCCGCGCTCACCGAGCAGCTCCTCGACATCGCGGTACGACAGTCCATACCGCAAGTACCAGCGGATCGCGAGGACGATGATCTCGGGTGGGAACCGAAACCCAACGAACGAAGAAGTAGGAGCTACACGGATTGGACGTGTCCGGCGAGGCAGCATCCGGTCACACTCACCGGCTCCCGCAGCCATCCGCCAATGCAACAGTCCCTTCCTTCAACATGGATCCGGGATCGACCCGTGCCGGCAGCTCCGATCCAAGCCATCCCTGATGCGACCACACAGCCAGGTCGGGTGGCACGAGTTCGCTGACCCGTTCGTCGTAGCGCGCCAAGTCGACATCGTCGAGCAGGTTCCGCCACTGACCACTCTCGCCACGGTGGAAGAACTCTTCGGTGTTGCGCCAGAGGCCTTGGTCGGAGTTGGGTGCAATGTCGACGGCCCGCTTCTTCATCTGATCGAACGTCGCCGCCGTCGCGAGTTCATTGATCCGCTGATCCGAAATCGTGAGTCTGAGCGTGTCGGCGAGCCGCCTCATCTGGCCGGACAGATCCGCAGTGAGGTCGTGGTAGTGGAGCATCTCGATGTTCGCTTCGCCGCGCCGCGCCCAGAACGTCTCCAGATGACGAAGCAGTCTCGCCAAGGTGGGCGTCGGTGATTCGTCGTCCAGCGCCCACTCCCAGAAACGCGCGCGCGGATCGGCTGACGGTGGCGCAGGCGGAGGGCCGATTTCATGGAGGTCGTCGAGGCCGACGGCATCGGCACGCAGAGTGAGCATCGCCTCCGGATCCATGTTGGCCGCGTGGTGGGCCCAGGACATCGCGACATCTCGCGGGTCCCGCCCCACGCAGAGGTAGGTAACGGTGTCGTGGAACGGGAGACCGTCGAGCGGCGTATGTGTCTTGATGAACCGTCGATGCGTTTGCGCTTCGAGATCCGCGACGACACTCGCCAGGCTCCGTGTTTGCATGTCGAGCCATGGTGAGATTCGCGCCAACGGCCGGTCGAACTCGGGGCTGTCGAACACCAGGAGCGCGCAGAGCATCTGCGTCCAGGTGGTGCCGCACTTCGGCGGCGTACTGATCACGATGTCGTCGGATCGAAACACGAACGATTCCCACCGCGCGCTGTCGTACACGAGGGTTCGGTACCGCGTCACCATGGGATCAACCCTCCGTCGTTGCAGGCTTGCGCGACATGACTCTACGAGCACCGGAAGGATTCTGCGGCTGACCGGAGACGGGTTGACGGTCACCGCCGAGCGTCATCGGAGAAGCGGCGAACGAGTTCGGCCCGTGAGCGGAGCCCAAGTTTGCGGTATACGCGGGTGAGGTGCCACTCGACCGTCTTCGGACTGAGGAAGAGAGCTGCAGCCACCTCCCGGTTCGAGATGCCTTCCGCGACCGCCAGTGCAATCTGGCACTCTTGCGGAGTCAGCTCTTCTCTCGACCGGTCGACACGACCGCGCAGTCGTTCGCCGCTCGCCCGAAGTTCCTTGCTCGCTCGCTCGGCCCACGGCGCCGCATCGATACTCTCGAACCCTGTCCTCGCTGCGTGCAGTTGGGTGCGAGCATCTCGTCGCGCACCGGTTCGCCGAAGGCGTTCGCCGTAGAGCAGCTGAGTTCTTGCGAGCTCGAACCACTGTCCGGCCTCGCGTTGTTGAGTCAGTGCCTCCGAGAAACGCGTCGCGAACGTCTCGTCGTCGCTCAACAGACCGAGCGAGCGCTGGACGATCGCTCGCGCCGCCGGGTTCGTGTCGCGTTCGAGCGGTGACAGATGGTCGCCGTAGATCGCCCTCGCCCGATCGGTATCGCCCGAGCGAACCAGGGCCTCGACGAGATCGGCCGCCGCAATACGAAATGCGCCGACCTGCGCCCGGCCCGCCACGGCCAATGCGCGTTCAAAATGCTCAGCCGCTTCGGCGGACCGGCCGGCTCCGAGGTCGAGCAGACCGAGAGCGTTCTCCCCGTGCGCTCTGAACGAGCTGAGGCCAAGCGTGGTCGCAATCTGAATGGCTTCTGTCGCATGCGTCCGACACGCGGGCTCTCGACCGAGCACCGCTTCGATGGTCGCCACCACCGCGAGGCAGTCACAGACTTGGCCGCGTTGGCCGGTCTCGCGCGCGAGATCCAACGCCTCGGATACCGCGATGTAGGCGTCACGCCATCGCCCGGTCTGCAAGGCCACGCGCGCCGAGAACCGGAGTGCGAACGGCAGCGCGCCGAGGGCGCCCAGCTCGCGGAGCTGAACGATCACGTCTCGGACTGTGGCCGTTGCGACCTCGAAGCGGCCGAGCGAAGCCGGCGCGATTGCCGTCAACGCGAGGTGGTGTGGATCCTCGAAGGCTGGCAGACCTGCGGTGACGAGATGCATCGCCTGCTCGGCATGACCGACGCCTTCGTCGTGATCCCCCGCCGCGAAGCAGGCAGTACTGGACGTGAGGTGAGCAAAGAACTGCTGGCGTGGGTCGTCGGGCTGGGCCAGATCGACGATGCGGTGCGCAAGCAACTGGAGGTCGTCGTGGCGCCCGGTGAAGACACACGATTCCACGGCGTTCGCCAAGATGGTCACCGCCCGCCCGGGATCGTCGCCTGCGACCAGCGCTGCGGCACGCGCCAGCAGCTCGCTCGCCGCGGCATCTCCGCCGAGATGTGCGAGGTGCCCTTGGAGGGCGAGCATTTCGCCCCGCAGACGTGTGTTCTCGGGGTTCGGCTCAGCGGAGTCGACCAGAGCGTGCGCCCGCGCACTGTCTCCGGCCCGCCCGGCGGCCTGCGCGGCCTCGATGAGCCGGCGCGCGCGAGTGTCGTCGGAGACACTGAGCCGTGCTGCCCGTTCGAATGCGCTGGACGCGGTGGCGAAACCGCTGCGCCCGACGGCACGCCATGCGATCGCTTCGAGCTGCGTCGCAACGTTTTCGTCGATGCCGGTCGCGGCTGCAGCAAGGTGGCCGGCGCGCTCGGCCGAGCCATCCGGAAAGGTTGCGGCGACGGCCGCATGGACCCGCCGTCGATCAACCGCACCGGCGGCGTGATAAATCGCCGAACGCACCGTCGGGTGACGGAATCGGATGATCCCGTCATGCATCTCCACGAGGCCCGCATTCTCGGCCGGGAGCAACGCCGCGAGATCAAGGCCCCCAACCGCAGTGAGCGCATGGTGCAAATGGGTGGCGTTCTCGCCGCTCACAGCCAAGACCAACAGTGCCTTCTGCGTTGCGCTCGGGAGCCGACCAACGCGAGACGCATAGACCCCTTCGAGCCTGGCACCGACGGAGACGAGTTCCGGGAGCGCTCGGTGCCCCGCGAGCTGATCGGCGTCGAGCGCGCCGGCCAGTTCCTGGAGCGCGAGCGGGTTGCCGCCGCTGACGGAGTACAGCTCAGCTTCCACATCCGGCGAGCGCACCCGATCGTCGTACGTCGACAACAGGCGTCCGGCATCGGCGGGATTCAGCCCGGCGAGTTCCAGTTCCTCGACTCCGAGGAACTCGGCCTGCATCGCGTCGTCACGCACCGCGAACACCACCGCGACGCGATCCGCAACGAGTCGCCGGGCGGCGAAGAGCAACGCATGGGTCGAGGGCTCGTCCATCCACTGAACGTCGTCGATCAGCACCAGGAGCGGCTCCCGCTCTGCCACCGCAGCGAAGAGGCTCAGGGTGGCACCCGCAATCAGGAATCGCGCATCCGCGACCGGCGGCCCGAGGCCGAGCGCACCGCGAAGCGCAACTCCTTGACGCTCAGGGATTTTGCCGAGCCACGACGTGATCGGGAGTATGAGCCCGAGTAAACCGGCGAATGCGATCTCGCGATCCGCCTCGGTGCCGGCTGCACGCGCAATATGCATGCCGTGCGCGTTGGCTTCGGTCCACGCCATGAGTTGGGTCTTGCCCATACCCGCCTCACCGCGCAGCAGGAGCGCCCCGGCGCGGCCGGCGTGAGCGTCGGCGAGCAGGCGCCCGAGACGCTCGCTCTCGACCGCACGACCAACCAGCACCGCCGGAGGTTACCCATCGAATCTGACACTCGACCGGGGGTTCCCCGGGCGCCATCGCTCGCTCGACTCGCCACGATGGTCGAGGAAATCGGTCGGTGGTCACTGCGATCATCATCAACCATCGAGGAGCACATGATGACGAGAAACATCTGGCATTGCCGCAGTCGCAATCGGGTCCTCCCCGTTCTCGCGGTTGGCGCACTCGTCGGGGCGGGGTTGGCCGCCGGCCTCACGTCCGGCGTCCAGCCGGCCCGAGCCGCAGAGCCCAGTGGCGTTCCGCTGTTGAGCGAGGTGCTGGGCAAGGCGACCGTCGACGGCGAAGTTCACCTGCATCACCGCGGTCCCACTCAGGTCGTCGTCCAACGATTGACGGTGGCGCCCGGTGGCGGCAGCGGTTGGCACTCGCATCCGGGTCCGCACCTGGTGCTGACCACCTCAGGGCACACCACCGTCTACGAGGCTGATTGCAGCCGACACACCTACGGGCCAGGTGAGGCGTTCCTCCTCAAGGCCGGTCAGGTGCACTTCGCCCGCAACGAAGGCACTACGCCAGAGGTGCAACTGGTGGTGCACTTCGTGGATCCGGACGCCACTCTGTTCGTGCCGGAGCCACCGCCCCCGCACTGCGCCGTCCACTGAGCCAGGCGGCACCGATACCCCCATGTCAATGCGGCGAGGTCTGCGAAGAGGATCGGGTAGAGGCGTCGAGCGAGGTAGCGCTTGATGCAACGCACGATTTCGCGGTGTGAGATCTCTTCTTCTTTCCGTCGTTGGGAGTGGGCGCGGGTGGCGGGGTCGCGGCGGAGGCGGACCATCGCGATGACCCAGAGCGCGTTGTTGGCGTGGCGGTCTCCGGATCGGTTGAGCCGATGGCGGTTGGTCTTGCCTGATGAGGCCGACACGGGGCTCACGCCATAGAGCGCGGCGAAGCCGAACACGGTGCGGATGCGGTCCGGGTTGTCGCCCGCGGCGATGAGGAGCTTCGCGGCGACGTCGCGCGATACGCCATGTTCGGCGACGAGGTGTGGCACGCGGCGTGGACGAGTTCGTCGAGTTCGGTGTTGAGCGTGGTGATCTCGTCGGTGAGGGCCTGGAGGTGCCGAAAATGTATCGCTACTCCCTTTTCAGGAGTTTCGCGCTGCCCGATCCGTCGGTAGCTTCCGCCGATGAGAAACGTGACGGGACGACGAGTGTGATCGTTCGGGTCATGCGTTGAGGCAGAACATCCGCCGCGGCCTCCACCTCGGCGTCAAGGACGGCGTCCTTGCTCGAGATCAGTGGGGGACCGACATCGTGGATTCCCTCTCGCCCGTCGACGGCGAACCGACCATCTACAAGACCCGTTTTAGTTCGTTCTACCGCACCGAACTCGACGAGCTGCTCCGAAGCGACGGCGTGAAGCACCTCATCGTGACCGGGTGCACCACGAGCATCTGCGTCGAGTCGACGATCCGCGACGCCTTCTTCCGCGACTACCACTGTGTGCTCCTCGAAGACTGCGCCGCCGAACCGATGGGCCAGGACTTCAGCCGCAGCAACCACGACGCGACGGTCCTGCTCGTCGAACGGATCTTCGGCTCGGTTTCGAATCCACTGACTTCATCGATGCCGCGCAACGTTCCGCTCGCGTCTCGACCTGAGCCGGCCGAACGCCGATGCACGACACTGACACTGGCGCTCGAGGCGTGTCCGTTTTGCCCTAAGG
>JBBSAM010000059.1:0-14228 GCA_038252255.1 Acidimicrobiia bacterium
ACAAAGTCACACTCGAACCCGTCGCCGCCTGACAAACCGACGATCACCGACCATCGGAGCTCCGCCCCGAACGGGGGCTGCCGCCCCCACACCCCCGCGCGTCCCAGCACCCACGCGGCGCAGTGATTCACACCTCAGAAATCGCGTGAGAAGTCGCGATGCAGCTACGCGACTCTCGATTGCGCTCAAATTGCTCGCACCTCGTAGCTGGCGCCACTTCACGAAGCGACGGATGAAGTCCAGGCTGACGTCGGCAACGCCGTGCCATCCGTCGTCAATGGTGAGGGAGTGCCTCGGTCAGGATCTCGGCGAACTCCGTCTCGAAGTACCCGTTCTTGTCGCTGCTTCTTGCAGGACGCCTCGGCGGTCGCGGTGGGCGCGTGGTGATCTTCCGCGCTAGAGAGGATGAGCATCGGGCCTCAGTCTTCACCCAGCTTGAGCGCAGTGTCGTCGGTCCGCGGGTGGCTGCTCCGATCAGATTGTTCGACCGGAGAACGCAACGAGTGCTTCCACGGGTGTCGCTCCATCCGATGGTTGCCGCTCGGCTGCGAAGCCGTCACCGTCGCGCATCTCGGTGGTGATGGCTTGTCGGGCGAAGGCGTCGACGTCAGCGACGAGGGCGTCGGGAAGGCGCCAGTCCTGTCCCGTCGAGCTCGCGAGATCCCAGCCGTGGACCACGCCGTCGAATGCGACGAGTCGGGCGAACACGGCGCCGGGCATCGGTCCGCCCGGTGTCTGCATCGTGCGATCCAGGGCGCCGGGCGACTGGACGGCGTCCAACAACGCGACCATCGACGAGTCGAACTGCTCCACTTCGCCGGCATCACTCGACGCGGACGCGAGTTCGGCCGGCGCCTCGCCGCGGAACATCGGCGCGAATGCCGAAGCGAGACCAGTCATGTGCGCGAGTACGCCGGCGACGGTGAAGTCCGAGCACGGGGTGGGGTCCAGGAGCTGTTCGTCATCGATACCTGCCGCCACCGCGCGCAGCTTCGGGATGATGATCGCCAGCTGTTCATTGCCTTCCATGAGTTGCTCCTTGTGTCGTGAGCGAGGGGGTGACGCTCCCCACTCAAGACCCTTTCCGATCCAGGGGCTAGTTCCAATACTGCACCGGGCTACGGTCGGCTGATGAAGTCCTACGGTCAGTACTGCCCGATCTCGCGCTCCGCCGAGCTGCTGGGCGACCGCTGGACGATCCACATCGTGCGCGACCTGCTCACCGGAACGAACCGGTTCAACGAGCTGATTCGAGGAAACCCCGGCCTGTCTCGAGCCCTGCTCACCCGACGGCTCCGCCAGCTTTCGGGGGCCGGCGTCGTCGAGCAGGCGAAGGACGGTTCGTATCAGCTGACCGAGTCGGGTCGGGATCTCGAGCCCCTGGTGTTCGGTCTCGCGAGGTGGGGCGCCCGGTGGACCTTCGGCGAACCGGTGGCCGACGAGCTCGACCCCGACCTGCTCCTGTGGTGGCTCCACCGGCAGCTCGACACCACCGATCTGCCCCGCCCACGGTTCACCGTCTACGTGCCGTTCACCGACCATCCGAGTCGGTACTGGATCGTGGTCGAAGAGGAGGCGTCCATCTGCCTGGTCGATCCTGGGTTCGACGTCGACGTCACCGTGCGCACCGACCGCGCCGCCCTGTACCGCACGTACCTCGGCCAGGTGTCGCTCGCCGCCGCGCAACGCGCCGGTGACGTCGAGCTGACCGGCACCCAGAAATCGGTGCGAGCGTTCTTCAAGGCATTCCGACAGTCGCCAGTTGGACCGATCGTGGCCGCCGAATCGCGGTGATGCGCCGGCAACCGAACGAACGACAACCGGTCGGCCGAAGACGCAGACGCAGACGCAGACGCAGACGCAGACGCCTACTTGGCGGGTCGCGCTGGCTTGATGTTCTGGTTGATGTGGAAGACGTTCTCGGGGTCGTAATCGGCCTTGACCGCCGCAAGTCGTTGGTAGTTGACGCCGTAGTTCGCCGGCACGCGGTCGCCGTCGTCATCGGACATGAAGTTGATGTATCCGCCGTCGCCTCCCGAGTACGGGTGGATGGCGGCGTAGTAGTCCTTCACCCATTTCGTGTTGGCCGCGTTGTCGGCTGGGTCCGGCCACATGCCCGCGATGACGGGCGCGAACGTCTTCTCCCGATGGCCGAACGCGGTGTCGTTCGCGCCGACGCGCTGGGCTGCCCCGTTGATCGAATAGAGGTGCATGGTCGAGTTGACGCACGGAGTCTTCTTGCCGTGTTCGACGTGTTCGTTGATCGCCTCATCGGTCAATTCGGAAACGAAATCGGCCTTCCAGTAGTGCTGGAGACCCTTCGGAACGAGGCCGTCGAAGGCACTGTTGAGCGCCGGGAAGGGCGCCGGTCCAACGTGCGACGCCTTGATCTCGGCAATGTCGCCGAATGGTCGCAGCACGGCATCAGCCTCATCGTGGGGACCGTTCCAACACGTGATGAGCGCGCAGAAGAGGTCGCCGACGCGATCTTCGGGAACGAACGGTAGGGGTGGGGCGATCTGCCATGCGAAGAAGCAGCCGAGTTGCTCGGGGGCCGTCTCGATGAAGTCGCGGTAGAACTTCATCACCGTCGGTGCGTCGTCGACCTCGTAGAACATCGGGCCACCGACGACGTCACCCACCTCGTGGAGTCGAAACTCGAAGCTGGTCACGACGCCGAAGTTCCCGCCCCCGCCCCGCAACGCCCAGAAAAGGTCCTGGTGCTGATCGTTGCTGGCCGTGACCTGGCGGCCGTCAGCGAGCACGACGTCGGCGGAGCGCAGGTTGTCGATCGACAACCCGAGGCTCCTCGTCAAGTATCCGATCCCGCCGCCGAGCGTGAGGCCGCCGACGCCGGTCGTCGAGATGATCCCACCGGGCGCGGCGAGGCCGAACGGGTAGGTGGCGTGGTCGACGTCACCCCAGGTGGCCCCGCCACCGACACGGGCAGTGCGTTCGACCGGGTTGACAGTGACTCCCCGCATGGCCGACAGGTCGATGACGAGGCCGTCGTCGACGGTGCCGAACCCGGGAACGCTGTGCCCGCCGCCGCGCACGGCCAGATCCATCCCGCCGTCGACCGAGGCGGCAATGGTCGCCATCACGTCCGCGGAGTCGGCGCAGTGGACCACGGCTCGGGGCTTGCGGTCGTGCATCGCGTTGTATACGGACCGAGCCTCGTCGTAGTCATCGTCACTGGAGGTGACGACTCGGCCTCTCGTCGCAGCTGAGATGGTTTCGATGATGTCGGTCATGCTCGCTCCTCAAGGGTTGGTGGCGGACACGAAAGGCTGCGCGGCATCGCAACGCCCTCGGTACCGGGGGAGTCCGGGGGTCATGCGGCGGACAGGTTGGCAAGCATGTGGTCCATCACGGCGGTGTGCTCGATCTCCGGGCTGAACATGATCAGCTCGGTGTCCTCGGTGACCCGAACGGTGTGCGGCGGCGGCCAGTAGAAGACGTCGTTGCCGACGCAGGTCTCCTCGGTGCCGTCTGCATAGGTGACAACGAGCTCGCCCGTGATCATGAACCCCCAATGAGGGGAATGGCACAGGTCACCGGTGAGCCCGGCGAGTAGGGGGGCGATGTCGGCGCCCGCCCCGAGCGAGAACCACTCGGCCCCAAGCGACCCGAAGCTCGAGGTGTCGCCGAACCCCGTCCGCTGGCGAGCCACCGCTCCGGGGATGTCGATCTTGGTCGGGATGTCCTTCTTGGCAATCTTCATAGGGCCCTCGATCGGGTTGGCGGGTCGCTCACCGGGATTTCGGTGTCCCGCATCACTCCGACCACCTCACCACTTCAGGCCACGCCCGCATAGTTCCAATACTGAACCCGAAGATGCCCCCCTTTTCGCAACAGCACAAGGGGCGGGCCGCGTGACGTCTCACGAGCACGCCCGGCGTATGGGCAGCCGGCAATATCGTCGATCCACGCGGGTCCGTGATCGCCGCCGCGGGAGCCGCGGCAACCGCTGCGATGGCGATCAACGCGAACCTCGTGCAGGACGACCTGCAGCTCGCGCTACGAACCGCGTGACGCCTCAGAGAACACAGCGTCGACATACGAGAGCACGTCGGGTTCTCTGCCCGACGTGATCAACGCCTGTCTTCCTGCCCCGCACGCCATCCCAGGAATCGCGCTGCACACGCTGTGAATCGCCCTGGGAAAGTTGGAGGCTCTCGTGTGCCCTGGGTTTCGCGCGGTCAGCTTGCTTGAACGCGGGCTTGGTTGTCGGCGTGGCGGATCTCGTACTCGATCGGGCTGAGCATGCCGATCGACGAGTGCCGTCGTTGCCGGTTGTGGAAGATCTCAAGGTATTCGAAGATCGCGTTGGCGAGCTCAAGGCGCGTGTTCCATCGCTTGCGGTTGAGTAGCTCGACCTGCATCCTGGCCCAGAACGATTCCATCTGGCCGTTGTCGTAGCAATCGCCAATCGATCCCATCGATGGCAGGAGCCCGGAGTCGAGCGCGCGGCGCGTGAACGCCCAAGAGGTGTATTGCGTCCCGTGGTCGCTGTGAATCACGACACCTTCGGCTTGGCGGTTCTCGATCGCCATCCCGAGGGCGTTCACGACGAGGTTCGCGGTCTGCGACGAATCGATCGACCAGCCAACGACACGACGCGAAAACGCGTCGAGCACCACCGCGCAGTACACCTTGCCCTCGCGCGTCCGGTGCTCCGTGATGTCCGTGAGCCACAACCGGTTCGGTTCGCTTCGAGCGAAGTCACGGTTCACGAGGTCCTCCGCGGTTGCCGCGTTCGCGATCTTGCGGAACTTCGGCCGGCCCGGCAGACCTGCCAGCCCGAGCCGGCGCATCACCAGCTCCACCGTGCAGCGCGCGACGGTCATGTTCCGGCCGAGCAGCAACTCCGCATGCACACGCCGAGCCCCATACGTCTGACGCGACGCGTCATGCACCTCGCGGACCACGTCCGCGATCATCGCGTGACGTACCGCGCGAGCCGACGGCGTGCGTTTGCGCCACACGTAGAAACCCGACACCGACACCCCGACCACACGACACACGACCTCAACCGGGAGATCCTCGCTCACGATCCGAGCGACGGCCTCCCAACGCCTTTTGGGTCTGACTGCGCCTTCAGCAACTCGTTCGCCCGCATCGTCACCGCCAGCTCCGTCTCGAGCTCACGGATCCGCTTGCGCGCCGCAGCGAGCTCTGTCGACTCACTCGTCGACACGCCCGCACGCAGCCCACGATCGATCTGATCCTGAGCGCGCCAGTTGTAGACCGTCTGATCCGACACGCCGAGCTGCGCAGCGATCTCAGCGATTGGCCTGCCGGCCTCGATCAGATCGAGGACCTTGCGGCGGAACTCGACCGGGTACTTCCTCGGCACGATGACCTCCTCATCGTCATCAATGCCCGAGATTCAAGTATCCCGATCGCGCGATCACCGGGGCAGACCACCTCCATCACACCCAGGGCGATTCAGTTGGTACTCAACGGCACCCGATGGCACCAGATGGGACGAACGAGGCAGGACTTCGGGTTCTTCGTTAGAAGTCTCACGACACGATTTCGCGATCGTGTTAGAAGTCGCCCCCTGGACGGAGAGAGCCGGCCCCGAGGGACCGGCTCTGACCTGCGCAAATGGTGGCGGGGGTAGGATTTGAACCTACGACCTTCGGGTTATGAGTCGCCGAGCCTCCGTCCTTCTGGTGACGTCGAGTGCCAGCAAGTCCCGTCCTGTCTCGCGTTTCGGCGACTCTCATCCCATCCAGTACCAGCGAGTCCCAACCCGTACCAGCAATCCCGTTAGAAGTCGCGTTAGAAGTCTCGATGCACAAGTCGCGCGGCCACAGACCACAGGTGAGATCACCGCGGCCAGGGCCACCGGGTTTTCATGCCGGTTCTCCACGTCGTCGCTTCGTCACAGCGTCGACGAATGCAAGCCCTGCGCGCAGAACAAGTCGCCGACGCGCCTCATGATGCCGGCGCGGCCCGACACCCGGCCTCCTACGAATCGACAGATGGCAGGGGACCTCACGGACGCTCAACTCCGGAACGGAGCGGAGGCAATCGCATACCGCGCGAACCTGACCGATGATCCAATGTCAATCGGGCACGCGCCGCCCCGGCGACGTCCAACTACACCTCCGTCGGCGTCGCAATCCGGGTTCCGGTGACCCTGGTGACCGCTGACGCGGCGGCGGGTACCAGCGCGCCGAAGGGATGGTCACCCGCGTCGATCTCGCGTCGGGACTCGAGGTTGGCGGCTTCGATGAGGATCCTCGTGCCGTGGAGGGCCCCGTACCAATCAAGGTTGCTGAGGTCGTGGCCAGGGGCGAGGGTCCGGTAGCGCGCGATGAATCGCCGAGCGAGAGTCGCTCCGACGCGATGGACCACTGCTCTCAGGGGTCCGGGCGCGTCGAGCGGCGGGTTGCCGACGAGCATCGCGGTGAACGCAACGTCGTACGCCGGTTCGGCGCGTATGGCCGCGGTCCAGTCGACGACGGTGATGTCTCCACCTGCGGGCACGAGAAGGTTGAACGGGTGCAGATCGCCGTGACAGATCACCGTGTCACCCTCGGGGAGACGCAGGTCGATCAGCACTCGCACCGCAGCCACAAGATCGGGACGATCGAGGGCAGACGCGGCGACTTCGAAGTGTTCCAGGAGACGGTCGACACGCCAGACCACCGTCGGTGCCATCGCTTCGACGGCGGCGCTGACCGGTTCGGGATCGAGCGCGTGGAGCGCGACCATCGGGCCGGCGAGCTGCGCTGGGAGTCGCGCAAACAGCTTCGGCGCGCGGAGGAGCGCGGCGACCCCGCTGAGATCGCCGAGCGGTGGAGTGCCTGTCGCGAAGTCCATCACCGACCATGCGCCGCCGAGCTCCTGATCCGCGGGGCGCGTGAGCCGGACCCGGGGTGTGGCGAAGCCCAGGTCTGCGACGGACTGTTGGACGGCGAGCTCCTTTGCACCCATGACGGCATCCGGTGCGATGCGAAACACGACGTCGGGAGGCACGGCCGCGGGCTGGTGCTCGAGGTGCAGGCGATACATCGACGCCCAGAAGCCACCGGTCAGCGGTGCGGGTTCGGCCGCGAGGGTGGTGCCCGGCCAAGCCTCGGCGATTCGGGCACTGATCACGTCTGCTGTCATTCGTTCAATCATCACAGTTTTTACCGTAACGGTAAAAACTGTTAGTGTCTAGGCATGCCTCAAACAGCAACGAATACAGCCTCAGGTGACGAGCTGACAGCTACCGAGTGGTCGATCGACGAGCTCGCCGGGATCGTGGGATTGCCGGTCCGCACGATCCGGGAGTACCAGACCCTGGGCGTGCTCCCGCCGCCGCGCCGCGAAGGTCGGGTCGGTCGCTACCGCGCAACTCACCTTCGACGTCTCCAGCTCATCGGCCGGCTCCGCGATCGGGGCTACTCACTCGCCGGCATTGGCGACCTCCTCGGGCGCTGGCGTGCCGGTGCCGACCTCGGCGAAGTACTCGGCCTCGAAGCCGACCAGCTCGTCCACGTTGACGAACCCGGAGCACCCGCGACCCTCGAACAGATCACCGCGCTGCTCCCGGCGCTCGTCCCCGACCACCTCGAGGCATTGGAGACCACCGGACTCATCGAACGCTGCGGCCCGAACCGCTTCTGCATCCCCAGCCCCTCCCTGCTCCAGCTCGCGATCGACGCACAGGCCGCCGGCCTCTCCACCGACGATGTGCTCGCGCTGCTTCGCGCCATTCGACGCGCGGCTGACGACGTCGCCGACGCGGTCGTCGATCAGATGGACCGACTTCCCGCGGGCGCCGATGCCGCGGCAGTCGCGGCGTTCCTCCAGCGAGGTCGGGGGCTGCTCGCGCACGGCGTCGGCCGGCTCACGATTCATCGGATCGGCCAGAAGCTCGGGATCAGCGACGAGGCGCACGTCGACCCCACGATCGACCGCATCGTCGGGCCGCGGGGTGCGCAGTCGTGACGGAGACCGCGAACGCGTCACAGCGCGAAGCGTGGAACGGCGAGGGTGGCCGTCGATGGGTCGCCAGTGCGGATGAACGCGACCGCGTCCTCGCTCCGGTAGCCGACGCGCTCCTCGGCGTCGCCGCGCCCGCTTCGGGTTACCGAGTGCTCGACGTGGGCTGTGGCTGCGGCGCGACCACCCTCGCGGCTGCCGCATTGGTCGAGCCGGCCGGCTCGGCAACCGGCATCGATCTGTCAGGACCGATGCTCGAGGTCGCGCAGCGACGCGCCGCGAACACCGGTGCCGACAACGCGAGGTTCGTGCGCGCGGACGCGCAGACGCATGCCTTCGCGCCAAGCTCGGTCGATCTGATCACCAGCCGCTTCGGCACCATGTTCTTCTCCGATCCCGACGCGGCGTTCGGCAACATCGCAACCGCGCTCCGGCGCGAAGGGCGGATGTGCTTCGCCACGTGGCAACCGCTGGCGTCCAACGAGTGGCTCGCCGTTCCCGGCGCGGCACTCCTCCGCCACGCCGAGCTACCGCCGACGATTCATGGTCCGGGGATGTTCGCCCAGGCCGATCCTGACGTCGTGACCGCGACCCTGAGGGCCGCCGGCTTCACGAAGGTCGCCATCGATCCCGTCGAGGTCATGTTCAACGTCGGCCAGACCATCGATGACGCGGTCGAGTACCTCGCCGACAGCGGACCGGGCCGAGCGCTCCTCGACACCATCCCCGAAGGCCCGGCCCGCGATGCCGCGCTCGACGATGTGCACGAGAGCCTCGCCGGCCATCTCACTCCACCCGGAGTGCTACTCGGTGGTGGGATCTGGCTCATCGACGCAACCCGCTGACCGCAATCCGGCAACACTGGTCACGGCACGCCGACGAAGGGAGCCGACATGACGGCAAAGCTGGGCTTGGTGTTGGACTGCTCCGACCCCGAAGCGTTGGCCGAGTTCTGGGCGCCCGCGCTCGGATACGCGAACGTCGGCAGTGCCGGCAGCTACGTGATGCTGCTCCCCGCCGAGGGTGAAGGCCCGCAACTGCTGCTGCAGCGGGTCGCCGAAGCCAAAGCGGTGAAGAACCGGATGCACTTCGACATCCACGTCGCCGACATCGCAGCCGAAGCCGACCGCCTCACCGCGCTCGGCGCCCGCCACGTGCAGACCGACTCGCTCGAGGAACACGGCACCCACTGGTTCCTCATGGCCGACCCCGAGGGCAACGAGTTCTGCATCTGCGACTCGGGCGCATGACCGAGATCTATCGCGCGCGGATCCTCTGCATCGGACACCACTGCTCCTCGCCAGGCGTGGCACGAGGTACCACGAGCCCCGGAAGATCCACTCTGGTCGCGCCCGGGACTGCGGCGTACGCACCGATCACCAACGCATGCTCGAGGTCGCGCCAGAGATCTTCGACGTCTTCGCACCCAACACTGAGTCGCAGCAGTGAGGCGGGCGTCGTCTCCTCCCCGGGCCAGTGCGCCCGACGTTCCATCGTCGTCTCGATGCCACCCAAGCTCGTCGCGTGCACGATCAAACGCGTCGAGCGAGCGACGGCTTCCGCGGCCGCCGCCCCGCCATGAACCTCGACCGCAACCATGAACCCGGGCCCGGCCATCTGCCGCTCTGACCGCTCGTGCCATTCGTCGGTCGGAAGGCCGGGATAGCGGACGCGCTCGACCGTGGGGTGTTCATGGAGACGGCGCGCCAACTCGGTGGCGTTCGCCTCGGCCCGGTCGTACCGCAGCGCGAGGGTCCGCATCCCACGCAACGCGAGGAATACCTCCATCGGGCCCGGTATCGCGCCGTGGCTGCTTCGTCGCCGACGAAGGCGCCCGTGCAGGTCGATCTGACTCGCGCCGGACACCGTTGCACCGAGGATCACGTCGGCATGTCCGGCGAGGAACTTCGTCACGCTGTGGACAACGACGTCGGCGCCGTGGTCGAGTGGGCGCTGCCCGAGCGGCGTCGCGAACGTGTTGTCGACCGCGACGAGTGCGCCTCGTTCGTGCGCGCCAACACTCAAGGCCGCGAGGTCGGCCACTTCGAGCATCGGGTTCGTGGGCGACTCCACGAACAGCAGGTCCGCGCCTTCGCACGCTCGCAAGGTGGCATCCGTGTCGGCGATGTCGACCAACCGGATGGCCCAACGTCCATCAGGAGCAGTACCCAGGAGGTTGCGGGTGCCGTAGTACGCGTGGGTGGGCGCGACGATCACTCCGCCGATCGGGACCTCGTCGAGGACGGCCATCGTCGCGGCCATCCCCGAGGCGAACGCGAGCGCGGTGCCGCCTTCGAGCACGCCGAGCGCGTCTTCGAACGCCGTCCAGGTCGGGTTCCCGTCGCGGCCGTAGGCGACCGGGCCGCCAGCATGGAAATTCGAGGCGAACGTGACCGGTTCGTTCAGTGGCGCGTCGGGACTGCGGCGCGGTCGCCCGGCGGTGATCGCCAACGTTGCCGGTGACAGCTCACCTGAACCATCCGGTTGACGCGACGCACCAGTGGCCATGATCAGCTGCTCCTCACCACTTGCGGACCTGCTTCGGTCGGGAGATTCGCGCGGCTCCACTCCGGATACCCAATGTCGAGACGGCGCGCCCGCAAGCCACGTTTGCGTAGCAGCCGGACCGCGTCGTCCGCGTACACGCAGTAGGGACCTCTGCAGTAGGCGACGATCTCACGACTTCGAGGTAACGATGCGGCGAGACGCGGAAGATCGTTCAGCGGCGTCGAGCGCGCTCCGGCAATGTGGCCGGCCGCGTACTCGTCGAACGGACGGACATCGAGCAGTACGACTCGTCCCTTCGCGACGCGTGCGGCGAGCTCTTCGGCGCTGATCTGCTCGACACCATCACGATCGCCGAGATACCCCTCGGCGAGAACCTCGATCTCCGCGACGTGCTCGACCGCGACATCACGCAACGCCCCCCAGAGCTCTCCGACCCGTTCGCTCGCCAGGCGGTAATACACGCGAGTCCCGCTCCGGCGC
Organism: Acidimicrobiia bacterium; assembly: GCA_038252255.1. Lineage (GTDB taxonomy): Bacteria > Actinomycetota > Acidimicrobiia > IMCC26256 > JAENVU01 > Chersky-806. The sequence goes on from JBBSAM010000059.1 coordinate 10,936, forward strand.
GTCTGCAGCAGCCCCACATCGGCGAGGACATGCAGATGATGTGAGGTGTTCGCGACCGACTGGCTGATCTCATCGGCGAGGTTCTCGACCGAACGTTCCCCCTGGGCGAGAACGTCAACGATCTCGGCCCGGTGTCCGTTGCCGAGTGCCTTCGCCACCGAGGCGAACGCCCCGAACAGTGCGTCCTTCGCTTTCCGGTCAGCCATAGTCATTCCTGATTCGTCCGACGGCTATTCAAAGTATCACTTGAATAGACCCGCGAGCCTTCGTACGATCGGAGCTCTTCTCCGGAACGAGGGCACGTGAGCGTGGTTCCGATCATTAGCTTCGTCGACGAGGGTCTCGGGCACTCGTCCTACCTCGTCGACCTCGGCGACGGCCGCGCGCTCGTCATCGACCCGCCCCGCCTCCCCGACCGCATCGACGCCGCCGCGGCGGAACATGGTCTGGCGATTGCGTACACGGCTGACACTCACTCCCACGCCGACTACGTCTCGGGAGGCCCCGAGCTCCGCGCGCGAGGGGTCGAGTTTCTCGCGTCGAAGGGAGCGGACCTCGAAGTTCCGCATCACGACGTCGAACCGGGCGATGAGATCGAGCTGACCGATGCGCTCAGCCTGCGCGCCATCCCGACACCCGGTCACACCCCCGACCATCTCGCGTATCTGATGTGCGAACACGGCGAACCCGTCGCTCTCTTCAGCGGTGGGTCGCTCATGGTTGGGACCGTCGGACGCACCGATCTGCTCGGTCCGGGGAGTCGGGAAGAACTCGCGCGCCGGCTCTACCGAGCGCTCCGCGATGAGATCCTCATCCTCCCCGACGACCTCGCGGTCTACCCCACCCACGGCGCCGGCTCCTTCTGCTCCGCGCCCGGCGCGACCGAACGCACGACGACAATCGGACGCGAGCGTCGAACGAACCCATTCCTGCAAGCACCAGACGAAGGCACCTTCGTCACCCAGCTGCTCGCCGGCTTCGGCACCTTCCCTACCAACTTCTCGCGCCTGCCCGAACTCAACCGCCTCGGCCCCAGCCTCTACGGCAACGTCCCCAAGCTCGCCCTCCTGTCAGTCGACGAGGCGCGTTCGCTGCTCCATAACGACGCCCTGCTCGTGGACGTGCGACCGATCGCCGACTTCGCCGAGGGACACGTCCCCGGGTCGATCTCCATCGAGCTACGGCCCGTGTTCTCGAGCTGGCTCGGATGGGTCGTTGAACCCAACCGTCCTCTGGTGTTCCTCCTCAACGAGGAACAGGAACGAACGGAGCTGGTGCGCCAGTGTCTTGACGTCGGATACGAGATGCTCGCCGGTGAGATCGAGGGTGGCATCGGTGCATGGCAAGACGCGAGCTTGCCCGTGTCCACGATTGACCTCGTCGACGCGACCGGAGTGGTGGGCACAGTCGTCGACGTCCGCCAGCAGAGCGAGTACGAGTCGGGTCACCTTCCGGGCGCGACCAGCGTGGAGCTCGGCGCCCTTCCCACGACACCAACACCCCAGGGTCCGATCACCGTGATGTGCGGACACGGCGAACGCGCGATGACCGGAGCTTCGATCCTCGAACAGCACGGCCACCACGAACTCGCCGTTCTCGTCGGCGGTCCCGAAGACTGGTCGACTAAAACTGGTACGCCACTCGAGAACACCCGGTGAGCGACACCACACACCCTGCTCCGACCCGGCTCGGACTGCGCGAGAACCTCGGCCAGTTCGCGCTACTCGTCGGCGTCAACGCGCTCGTCGGCGGAATGATTGGCCAGGAGCGCACCGTGCTCCCCCTGCTCGCCGACCGCGTCTTCGGACTCACCGCCTACACCGCGACGCTCACGTTCATCCTCGCGTTCGGCGCGACGAAGGCGGCGACGAACTTCTTCGCAGGCACGTTGTCCGATCGGCACGGCCGCAAGCCGGTCTTGGTCGCCGGTTGGCTCTTCGCGCTGCCCGTTCCGTTCCTCATCATGTGGGCGCCGTCGTGGGGATGGATCATCTTCGCCAATGTGCTCCTCGGCGTGAACCAGGGTCTGACCTGGTCCACGACCGTCATCATGAAGATCGATCTCGTCGGGCCGGCGCGCCGCGGATTCGCAATGGGCCTCAATGAAGCCGCCGGTTACGGCGCCGTCGCCTTGACCGCGCTCGCGACCGGCTTCATCGCAGCTCGACACGGGCTTCGACCCGAGCCGTTCTTTCTCGGCGTCGCGTTCGCCGGGCTCGGACTCGGCCTCTCGACGCTGTTCGTGCGCGAGACCCGCGGTCACGCGCGGCTCGAAGCAGCCGCGCACACGTCGGCAGACGCGTCCCTGCACGGCGACCTCTCGACGCGTGAGGTGTTCGCGCTGACGAGCTTCACCGAGCCTGCGCTCTCGGCGTGCAGCCAAGCTGGAATGGTGAACAACCTGAACGACGGGCTCGCCTGGGGAGTGTTTCCTCTTTACTTCGCTGCCGCCGGACTGTCGGTCGGTCGCATCGGCATCCTCGCCGCCCTCTACCCCGCAGTTTGGGGGCTCGGACAGCTCGGCACGGGCGCCCTCTCCGATCGCATCGGGCGCAAGTGGCTCATCGTCGGCGGCATGCTGACCCAAGCCGTCGCCATCAGCCTCATCGCCGCGACCACGGGCTTCGCGCCGTGGGCCGCTGGCGCGGTGCTGCTCGGTGCCGGGACCGCGATGGTCTACCCCACCCTGCTCGCCGCGATCGGCGACGTAGCGCATCCAGCTTGGCGAGCCTCCTCGGTTGGGATCTACCGACTCTGGCGCGACGGCGGCTTCGCAGTCGGCGCCATCCTCGCCGGCGTCATTGCCGACTCATTCGGCGTCGAGACCGCGATCTGGACTGTCGCAGTGATCACCGCGCTCTCCGGGATCGTCGTCGCGCTTCGCATGTACGAAACCCACCCCCGCCATCTCCCGAGCTCGGAAGGACTCGCCGTTACCTCAACCCGAACGATCGAGCTCGAGACCTGACGAGCCCATTCACACCTTCGGGTTCTCAGCCCGACGCAACCCGATTGCGTTGAGCACCCCAGCGCCAGATCCCGTCAGCGCCCGGACTCGCTGGTACTGGAAGGCACAGGACGTGACCAGATGGGACGGCAGCCGAGGTACTTCGGGTTCTTCGTGAGAAGTGCCGCGACACGATTTCGCATTCGCGTTAGCTGTGATGGCCCCTGGCGGGGCCGCTCTCGGCGAATGAGAATCGGGATGTGCCGGCCGGGCAGAGCTCGTCTTTTTCTATGGCGCTGGGAGCCCGTCGTTAGCTTGAGCCCGGGGGTCTCGGGCGCTCCGTCCT
>JBBSAM010000060.1:0-11587 GCA_038252255.1 Acidimicrobiia bacterium
CTGGAAGTCGACCGCACACTCACCGCGGTCCGGATCACCGAGATCGAACCCGACCCCGACAGTGACGACGAACTCCAGATCACCTACGAAATCGCCGAGGGCGACGAACGAACCGGCCAGATCGGGGTCACCACCCTAGGCACTGACGAACTGGTGGCGGTGCCCGCGTGAGCGGGCATCTACCGGTCCAAGGCGGCCGTCACGTGACGAATCCGGGTCAGGGTGATCCGCATCGACCGGTCCGTGGGACACCGCGGCCCTCGCCGAGCTGGTCGGCGGACCGGCCGGCGACGGAGCCGACCTCAGACCTGCTGCCAGCGTTCAGCTGGCGGATCCGCCGACCACCAGCAACCGCCCGCCCGCACCAGCTCACCGACACCGACGGTGGATCCAAGGAGATCGGCATGACCCACACCAGCACATCGACGGTCCTGGCCGAGCGACAGACCCTGCCGCATCGCTGGCTTCGAGCGCTGGTGGTTGCCGCCGCGGTCGCAGCGGCGTCCTCGGTGGCCGCCTGCGACCCGATCCCGCAGCCGGGATTCGCCCGGCCAGGGCCCAGCGCCGCGACAGCAAGCGCCACGATCGGCGAAGACGGGGCCGCGACGGCCGTTGCCGTCCTGGCCACTTTGCCGGTCAACGGCCGAGCCCCACTGACCGGGTACGACCGGGCGCTGTTCGGCTCGGCGTGGACCGATGACGTCGGCGTTCTGTGGGGACACAACGGGTGTGATACCCGCTCGGACATCCTTCGTCGCGACCTCACCGGTGTCGCGGTCAAGCCGGACAGCAACGGGTGCGTGCCGCTGTCCGGCACGCTGGCCGACCCCTACACCGACCGCAAGATGGCCTTCATTCGCGGGACGAGCACATCATCGCTGGTGCAGATTGACCACGTCGTCTCCCTCGGCGACGCCTGGCAGAGCGGGGCGCAGCAACTCGACGAGACGACCCGGACGGCGTTGGCCAACGACCCGCTCAATCTGCTGGCCGTCGACGGACCCACCAACCAGCAGAAGAGCGACAGCGACGCAGCCAGCTGGCTGCCCCCGAATAAGGCCTACCGCTGTGAGTACGTCAGCCGCCAGGTCGCGGTCAAGGCCAAGTACCGGCTGTGGATCAAGCCCGCCGAGAAGCGAGCGGTGGCCGACATCCTGTCCGGGTGCCCCGAGCAGCTCACCCCGGACGCTGCCTTCGCAGGATCAAACTGAGCACACCCCGGGCCGACCGGGGTCAGACGTCCAGCGCGGGGGCTCCACCAGGGTGCCATGCGAAAACCAGGCATCGATGATGCCAGGACCGTCTCAGGGACGCCGCCGCCGTTGCCGCGGGACGGGGAACGGCTTGCCGTCGTTGAACTTTCGCGCAAACTCGGTGAGCAGGCGGTGCACCCCGATGCGGTACACGTCGGACTTGGTGGTGATGCCAGGGACGTCGGTGGTCTTGATGAACAGCATCAGGCCCTCAAGCTGATCGAGCAGTGACGTGGGCAGCTGCGTCCCGACCTTTTCCATGTCCTCGCCGGGGAACGCCTCTCCCTCTTTTGCCACCAGTTCTGCCGGATCCACGGTCGGTGCGGTGGGGGCGGCGGCTTCCGGGTTCTTGCCATCACCCGTGGCGAACCGAAGCTCGTCGTTGTCGAGCTGGACGCCTCCGATACCGGGCCGGCGTTGTGATGGGCTCACGGGGTCTCCTCCAGGGCGAGGATGCGCGTGGCCAGCGCGGTGAAGTGGCCGACGAGATCACGGGCGGCAGGGGATCGGAAGGCCGAGACGGGCAGACCGGCGGTCTGGCTGCGTTTGACGATGGCCCGCCGCGGGATCGATGGTTCCCAGAGCAGGTCGCCCATCTGTTCTTTGAGCTGGGCCAGTACCTCCTGGTCGTTGGTCTCGGTGTTGACGACCTCGTTGGCGATGATGCCGCTGATCCGCATGTGCGGGAACGAGCGGCGCATGCCGGTGACCTTGGTGACGAGCTGCTTGATCCCGTTCGCGCCCAGGATGGTCGCGGTGGTCACTCCTAGGATGTGATCGGCGGCGACCAGGCCGAGCAGCGTCATGTCGGTGTCGCCGTAGCCGCAGTCCAGCAGGACCAGGCGGTGCGTCAACTCGGCCTTGGCCAGCAGGTCACGCAGCACCCAGAACTGCTCGGGGCCACTGACCCGGATCTTGCCGGTGGGGGAGGCCGGGATCAGGTCGATGCCGGCCCAGGCGGCCCGGGCCTCTTCGTCGTCGTTGCTCGGGCTGTCCAGCGCGATCATGGCCTGGTCCACGGTGTGCTGGTTGGTCACCAGAGTGGACACGGTGGGGTCGGTCTCGCTAAACGTGCGGCCCGTCAGGAGCATGGTGGCCCCGGCCTGGGTGTCGACGTCGACGATCAGCAGCCGCGCGTCCGGATCGGTCCTGCGCAGGATCTCCACGGCGGCCTGGGCGGTGTTCATGGTGATGGTGGTCTTGCCGACGCCGCCCTTGAACAGCGCGGTGGCGATCTTCGGTGGCACGTGTCCCTCCCATCCTGGTTGCGTGCCCGACCGGGTACGCCTGTGTTGTCTATCCGGATAGCAATCTAGCCGTCAAGGAGGTGAGACGCCTAGTCGTCTGGACATCGAGACAGATGGGTGTCTGTCCATGCTTCGTCCCCAAGGGACTGACCTCGGGGGGAGCAGCACGATGACCGACGTCGCTGACACTGCCGCCGCGCGCGGCGGCGCGCCGATGGATCTGCGGGTTCTTCGCGCGCAGGCACTGCGCCAGCGGCAACTCAACAGCGCTGCCGTCGCCCGGGTCGCCCCCGACGCGACCGCCGGCGAACGCACCGCTCTGCTCGAGTTGATGAGTCAATCCGAGGATCAGCCGCGCATCGACCCTCCGGATCTGAACAGAGTCGGCGCCCGTGGCCGACTCCGCGGGCGGCCGTGGCGGCGACGCGGCGCAGCATCGCCGGCTCCGGCCGGGCCCTCGTCGAGCGCCACCGCCGATTCCGCGATCCCCGTCGAACTTGCCACCATCCCGAAGCCGGGACGGTCCTCGCGGCCGGTCGGCCACAGCCGGTCCTGGGTGACGCGGGCACTGGTGGTGACCGCGCCGCTGATCCTGATCGGGGGAGTGGCCTACAGCCAGGGCGTGGGTGTCGGATCGGCCCGGGTGGTGACCCCTGGGGTGCTGACCGCACCCGAGGCGGACCGCTTCCACTTGAGCACCTTCCCCGCTGCGCAGGCCAGCGGATTCGCCGCGGCCTACCTGACCTTGTGTTTGACCCACCCCGATCCGGCGGACAAGATCGCCGTGGCCAACCGGCTGGCGGGGCTGGCTCAGATGGCTTCGGCTGGGGTGGCACCCGGATGCGGCTGGAAGGGCACCAGCGCCGAACCTGCCCCGCTCGCGGTGACCTGGAACGGCGCCGCCATCGCCATCCCGGCCTACACCGCCGGCGCCGCCGCCTCGCTCGGTTTCACCGTGACCACGGCCGACGGCCGCACCACCGAGGCGACGGTGCCGGTCTGGGTCTCCTCCACCGGCACCGCACAGGCGATGCGCGTCACCGGTGACGTCACCGTCCTGCCGGCCGTCGCGGCCACTCCGGCACCCACCCCGATCGCACCTGCCGTCACAGACGCCTCGTTGGCGACCGCCGTGACCCCGACGGTGCTGCTGCCGTTCCTGCGGGCGTGGGGCGCGTCCGACTCCATCCAGCTCGGCCTGGTCCTGGCCCCGTCGGCCACCGCTGACGCGCGGACGGGACTGAACGGCTACCTGCAACACCCGACGATCGTCTCAGCCCGGGTCATCGTCGACAGCGGCAGTCCCGACGACTACCTCGACGGCGACCAGGTCACCGCGACTGTCACCGTCGACTGGACCACCGCCACCAACGCAGTCCAACGCACCGGTTACTCCGTTGTGCTGCAACGGGTTTCGGGTCGATGGCGGGTCACCGACATCACGAACGCCGCACCGGATCCTGCCGGCGGAGCCGCACCGAGCGCCACGTTCCCCACCACCCCCGCGAGCACCGCTCCCGGTCCTCCACCGGCCGGCTCAGCCGGCTGACTCCTGAAAGGAAGCACTCCATGCTCACTGGCATCACTGACTGGATTTCTCAATGGGGCCCCCAGCTGCAGATCCTGGGCGGGATCATCCTGGGGCTCGCCGCGATCGTCCTGGGTACCCGCTCCGGCGCGAAGTCCGCCGTCAGCGGCGGCTCCGGTGGCAGCAACACCCGGGAGACGTTCTCCTCGCTGCTGGGTCTGCTCATCGGCGCCTTGATCGTCGGTGCCGCCCTGATCGTCGTGCCGATGCTGATCGAAGCCGGTTCCTCCAGCGGGAACGTACCGCCGCCGGCTGACGCCGCCGCCGGCTCGGTCGCGGTGAGCACCGCGGAGGCCGTGTAGTGCCCGAGCAGGACATCTTCTCCGACGACTACACCCGGATGGTCAACTACCAGTCCCGGTCGTGGATGTTCGGCGACGACGTCAGCTTGGCGGGCATGGGGGGCATCCAGTGGACCGCCGCGGCAGCCGCCGCCGCTGTCTCCGCCGCGGTCACCGTCCTGGCCGTGCTCGCCCTTTGGGTGGGCACGGTGTCGGTGTGGTGGGCGCTGCTGGTCCCACCGGCACCACTGCTGTGGGTCTACGCCCGGTTGGCCAAGGAGGTCTCCGGAGGGTTGACCGAGCTGCAGCGCCTACGACTGCAGCTGCACCACCGCTGGCAACAGCCGGAGCACTTCAACGGCCTGACCGCCGACACCGAACCCACCGAGTTCTGTTGGGACGCAATGTTCTGGCGGGCCGGCCGGCTCCGCAGCGACGCGAACACATGATCGTCATCCTGATCCTGGTGCTCGTGACCGGAGCCGGCCTACTGGCCCGTCGGGTCGGCCACGACCGGGCGCAGCGCCGAGCGATGGCCGAAGACGGCGTCACCGGCGATCTCCGCGGCGCCACCGCCCCGGCCGACCGCGGCAGCAGGACCAAGAGCGACAGCCACCGCCTGGGATACCGCTACGCCGACGACGACATCTTCATCAACGGCAACGGCGTCTACGCCGGAGTCGTGCTGGCCACCCAGACCGACGAATACGCCACCCGCAGCGAGCGAGCCGACATGGCCCTGCAACCGGCGAGCATGGCCCAGTCCCTGGTGCAGCTGTTCGACGGCAAGCCCGTCGAGTGCCACGAGCTCGTGCGGTACCGGCCCATCACCACCCACGGATGGGCACGTCACCTACTCGAGCTGTGCTGGCACCCCACCGAGCTGTACCGGGTCCTGCTCGGCCGCGCCGCGGACTACATCGCCACCAGCACCCCACAGCGCACCTGGTTCTTCATCGTCCGGCTGGGGACCCTGCCGCCTCACCGCACGATCGACCCGACAGCGGGCATCACCGACGCCGTGCTCGGGGTGCAACAGGAACGTCTCACCGAACAGGACCTGGTCCCCTGGTGGGACAAAGCTGCCGCGTTCCACCACCTGATGACCGCCTACCGCGGTGAGCCGTTGAGCCGGCAGGACCTGCTGTGGCTGATCCGCAAGCCGGGCGCCGGACACCTGGTGGTCCCGGATGAACCGATCAACCATCAGCGGCCCTGGCGTGACGGCTGGTTCGAGCTGGCCGCGCAGCTGCGCGGCCGCAACCTGGGCGGGGGATACCTGCGGCTGCAGCACCGCAACCCCGAGACCGGACAGGAAGCCACGTCCTACACCGCCACGCTCGTCGTCGCAGACGCCCCCGGACGCGCCGTGTTCAACCCCCGCAACCCCTGGGGACAGCGGCTGGCCAAGCTGGCCAACCCCCCGGAGATCTCCTGGCGCTACACGCTGCTGGGCTCCGAGGACTTCAAGAGGGTCACCACCAAGGCGGCAGCCAACATTCGCGACGAGGAGAAGGACCGCGGCAAGGCCGGCGCACCGACCGACAGCCGGTTCGCGGCCCGTCTGCAGCAGGCCAAGGACATCGAGGACTCCGCAGAAGAGCCGCCCCCTGGGATGGTGGGCCGGCTGCGCCTGTCGGTGTCAGCGCCGACCCCGAAGGCGCTGGCCGCGGCGATCCTGGACGTCAAGCGGGCGATGGGCGAGATCCAGGTCGAGGTCCCCTCGCACGCGGCGCTGCCGCTGCTGCAGGAGCAGCTCCCCGGGGAAGCCGGCGTCGGGCTGGGCTCCCTGTCCGCGGGACGTTCCGGCGGGATCCGACTGTGGGAGCGGTACACCGACCTGTACGCCCCGTCCGTGGCGCTGCTGGGTTCTCATCCGCAGATCGGCGACCGGGTGGTGACCGACCGCGGCCGCGACCTGGGCTGGCTGGGCCACCCCATCGGCTGGGTGAAGGGCAACGGCTCGGTCGTGCACACCGACCCCGTCGCGCAACTGGCTCGCGGTGAGGGCGCCGGGGTCGGCATCTTCGGCCGGTCCGGCGGCGGCAAGACGAGCCTGGCCCTGCTGCAGTTCTTCTGGATGAGCGAATCCGGTGTCGCCTGCAGCGCGCTGGATCCCAAGATTGACTTCGCAAACTTCGTCTATTACCTCAGCTTCGGCCCGCAGGTGCTCGACCCCCAGTTCATGCGTGACGCCGACGCTGGTCTCCTGGGCACCCCGGCGTCACAGTTCCAGCCGGTCAACCAGGCGTTCTGGGACGAGACCGAGATCCACGATCTGGCCCGCGGGCCACGAGGCGCGCAGGACCCGTGGCGCATCACCGAGACCTTCCAGGCCGGATACAGCTTGGCCGAAACCCTGCTCGAGGTGCTGTTCAACGACCCAGGCCACCGCCGCATCGCCCGCTCGGGCCTGCGGACCCTGTACACCGAACACCAGGCGGCCACGGCCGCCGGTCAGCCCTACCGATGCGGGCTGGGCGACCTCGTCGAGCCGCTGCACGCCGACCACGAACAGCTGCTGGCCGACCTGGAGCAGGCTCGGGCCCGCGGCGGCGACACCACGGGGATCCGCGCCGCCGTGCAGGACGTCGCCGAGGTCCTTGATCGGATCCGCACCGGCCAGGACACCCCGTTCCTGCGGCTGATGCTCGGCCGCCGCGACGATCCACCGCCGGCAGAGCACCGCCTGCGTCGCCGCACGATCTACACCCTGTCGGGCTGGCGGGCACCGGATCACCCGGACGAGCCGGAGAAGTGGACCTCCGCGGACCGCAACGCCAGCGCGGTCATGCTGGCCGTGCTGACCCGGATCCGCCGCGACAACCTGCACGGCCGGCTGGAGTCCAACCCGGTGACCGGGCAGGTCGCCGTACGCCCCACCGCCACCTTCTGCGACGAGGCGTACATGATCACCTCGATCCCGCCTGGTCGCGCCCACCTGACGGTCAACCTCCGGCAGGGCCGCAGCTACCGCTCGTTGCTGTTCTTCATGGATCAGCAGGCCCGGGGCATCCAGCAGATCGAGAACGAAGCCCGCAAGGGTGGTGGCGGGGAGGTCAACCAGTTCGGCACAGTGTTCTGCTTCAACCAGAAAACACTCGGGGAAGCCGTTTCCTCGCTGCGGCTGCTGCGTTCGGTCACCGAGGACGAGATCGAGGACGACCAGCGCGAAGAAGCCCTCCTGGCCCGCAAGCTGCTCTCACAGGACCTCGGCGGGGAGCTGAGCGCCGGCGTGTGCGCCATGCGCGACCCCGACTCACGGGTCGCGACCGTCAAGATCGACCAGATCTTCTGGCCCCTGCAGTGCGCTTCGCAGACCAACGCCGTACTCAAGCCGGTCGACTGGGCTAACCCTGTGCCGACCGACCCGCACCAGTGGCTGATCAACCCCGAAGCGTTGGACTCCGTCCGCCGCGGCGGCCGCGGCAGCGACCTGCCGAAGCAGCTCGACGATGAGGAGGACGACGAGCTCACTGACGCCCCCGATCTGGCGGTGACGTCCCGATGACCGCTCACCCCACCCCCGACCGTGAGTCCCCGATGCCCAGCCAATGCTGGGGTATCGCCCGGGCCCGCACCCCCAGGACGGTGATGCGACCCGTCGGCCGGATCGCACGCCAGCTCACCGCGACGGTCGCCATCGCGGTGACCCTGTTCCTGGGAGCGGTGGCCACCGCGCTGGCCTCGTCCGCGCCCGCCCACGCCGACATCTTCGGCGTCTCGGACGCTGTCGAGGACTGGCTGTGTGGCATCGTCGCCCCCGACGAGCCCTGGGAAGGTGTGGGCAGCGGCCCGGAAGCGCTGATCTCCAACCGGAATCTTGCCGGGGCCCGGCCCACTGCCACCACCGCCGTCACCTCCGACGGCCAGCTGGTCTCCACCGCCCCGGTCAACCCCGACGTCGTCCCGGACACTATGGACGAGCTGCCGGCGCTGCCCGAAGGGATGTACACCCTCTACGAGACCGCCGGCCTGCGCGGCCTGACCTGGGTGACCATCCCGGTCACCCCCGATGGGTCCGCCCGCGCCTGCAATCTGTGGAACTACCTGTTCACGCAGGCCGGCAACGCCGTCTTCACCGTGAACAAGCTGCTGCTGCAGGTGGTCATCTCGGTCAAGGAGGCCGCCACCGCCGAGGACCCCCTGTCCTTCCTCTACGACGAAGCCTCCGGCGCCGTCGGCACCACCTTCGCCGTGTTCGCCATCCCGATCGCCAGCGTTGCCATGCTGATCACCGGAATTTGGCTGGGCATCCGCTCCGTGACCTCCCAAGGCCGGCCCCGGGAAGCCGTGGCCGCAGTCGTCGGCGGCCTGTTCATCGCGTTCATCGGCGGGTTCCTGTACTTGAGCAACAACTCCGGCGCCACCGGCTTCCGGATGATCACCGCCACCGTGGACCAAGCCATCAACCAGGCCTCGGCCGTCGCGTCGAACGCTCTGTTCGACGGCGCCATCGACGGCGACCAGTCCTGCGCCCTGCCCACCGACGACACCAGCGTCCTGCGCGGTCAGCGGGTCACCAGCTGCGTGCTCGCCGACGCGCTGGCGTACCGACCGTGGGCAGTCGGCCAGTTCGGCGCCGCCGGCGCCGCCCCCATCCCCGTCCCGGAGGGATGGACGGTGGTCAACCCCGCGGCCAACGGGGCCATCGAAGTGACCGAGCTCGGCGAGCAGACCTTGCCCTGCTACGTCGACTTCGACGACTGCCAGGACCTGCGGACCTACCTGATCGCCCAGCACGGCGGCGTCCAGGTCGGCGACCGACCGGCCGGAGCGACCGGATACGCGGCGTGCGCCCACACCGCGGTCGCTGCCGCGGTCGCACAGCTGTCGTTGGTCACCGCGGACGAGAACACCGTGTCGTTGCTCAGTGGGACCCCGTGCTCGCCGATGTACCGGACCTTCCAGGCCCTGGCCGCCACGGACCAGCGCATGGCGGCGTCCTACAGCGGCGCGGGCGCCATCACCCGCGTCACCCAGGCCATCACCGCCGCGGTCGGCACCATCGTCACCGGCGTGGCCGTCCTCATGCTCGGCCTGATCACCATGGTCTGGATCGCCTCGGTCCTGGTCCTGTGGATCATCGGAGCGTTCAAGCTGCCCGTGGCGGTGTACCGCAACAAGATCCGGATGGCCACGGAGTGGGCCGCCGACCTGGTGCACGCCTGGATCTGTCGCTTGGCCTACGGCATCTTGCTATCCATCGTCATCTTGATCATCAGCTGGATGATGAACAGCGCCCTGAGTTTTGGGTTCAAGCTGCTGTGGCTCGGCATCCTGCTATGGGGCGTATGGAAGATGATCGGCAAGGTCCAGGCCTTGCTGCGGCCCGGCGGCGCGTCCAGCGCGAATAGCTCCCTGTCCACCGACTCCCAGGCGGCGCTGACCAAGACCGCCCGGACCGGCATGGGGGCCTCTCGCCGCACCGTCAGCGGCGGCAGCGCAGGCGCTTCGGCGGCCTGGGAGAGCCGCCGTCAGCTGATGACCGACTCCACCCGGTCCCGTGGCCGGCGCACCGTCACTGCGGTGATGGCGCCGCTCACCGTGGCCGCCGGCGCGGGCCGCGGCATAGTCGCAGGCCCCACCCGCACCAACGCCCGCCGTGCTCACCGGTCGATGAGGGACATCGCCGCGCAGTCCAGGCAGAAACCCACCACACCGCCGGACGCGACACCTTCGACACCCATGAGCTTCGAGCCACTGATCCCGCCGGCTCCTCTCGCCCCGCCGCCGCCCCAGTCCCCACCGGTGAACCTGACGAAGCCGCCGAAGCCCACCGAGCCGCCGACCCCGCCGGTACCGCCACCGCCGTCGCCGGCGCCTGAGCCGCCCAAGCCACCCGCACCGCGGGCACCTGCGGCACCTCCGACGCCGGCCCCCCCGCCGCCCACCACGGGGATGCCCGCGGCGGGCCATCCGGACAGGAAGCCGCCCCCGCCGCCAGCCCGGCCGACTCCGCCGGCCCCGTCCCCACCGCGCACGCCGCCGCGCGACCCGGCTGCGGCTCCAGCAGAGGAAGCCCCCGCACCCCGCGACCCGAAGATGGTTGGAATCCGATGACCCGCACACCCCTGGCAAGCCAGCTGCACCGATTCGGTCGCCGTCACATCGCCGCTGTGCTCACTGCTGCGGTGCTGGCCTGGTGGTGCTGGTCGCGGCTACGCGATCAGCTGCTCGCCCTGACCGTCCTGCTGGCCGCCGCCGCGGTGACCATCTGGATCGTTCGTCGGCGCCGGGAGCTGGCCGCGGCCGCCGCGATCGCTGCGACGTCCGCGGCCGTTCCCGCCGCCGTCATGCTCGAGCTCTTGCAGCGTGATCCCACATCGACCAGCACTGCGGCCATCCTGACCGGGTACGCCGTCCTCGCCCCGGCGCCCACCGTGACGGCATGGACCTTGCACCCGGCCCTGGTGTCCCGGACCCGCAGCGCCCTGCTCGGCTCGCTGGTCCTGCTGATTACCGCTGTCCCGGCGGTCCTGCTGCCCTGGACGGCAGCCCTGCTGCTGCCCACCGCCGCGATCGGGGTGTGCGGCACCCTCTGGCTTCGTAACCATCGTCACGGCCACGCTGATCACAGGGAGACGGACCTCGGGTCCGGTTGGACCGACCTCGGCGCCCGCCGACTGCCTACTGGGCAACCCATCGCGCACCTGGCCGTCGGCGGCGGGTATGCCATCACCGCCTGCACCGCCCCGGCCGCCACCCCCTCCCGGGCCGTGCTCATCGACACCGTCCGGCGCGCCGCGGCGGCCGCCGACGCCATCGACCTGCCGGTCCACCGCATGCAACCGGTGCTGCTCAGCGACCAGGTCCAAGCCCTGCCGACCCACCACCTGGTCAACACCGGCGCGATCGCCGCCATGGTCATCGTGGCCCGACCGGACCAGCTGCCGACGGTCGCGGCCGCCGCACCTCATCGACGCTGGTGGTCCCGCCGACCCCTGCACCTGGCCCGATCCCTGCCCGCCCTCACGCCCTCGGCTACCGCGGCATGAGCACCCAGCCGGTCCGGGCCGAAGAGCTCCTGCTGACCCTGGGCGCCAGTGACGACCCCTTCGAGGCCACCATGACACTCACCGCCGCCAGCAACGGCGGGGACGTCACCGCGATCACCGTGCCGCTGACTCCCTCCACCTTGAGCGGCCTGCTGGAGGACCTGCAGCACATCGATCAGCTCCAACGCACCGAGCTCGACCTGCCACCGCGAGAACCCAC
>JBBSAM010000061.1:0-11349 GCA_038252255.1 Acidimicrobiia bacterium
CCAGCGCCCCGCCGATTGCACCGATCGCCGCGCCCCATGGTCCGCCCATCTGAGCTCCGAGCGCTCCGAACTTCACCGCCGATCCGACTACCTGGCCGAGCGAGCTATCCGTGATCTTGAGCTGCTGATCGATCAGTTGGAACGCCTTGGCCCCACCAGCCGCCGCCTGCTTGAAGTTAATCGATGCCACGTTCTTCGCGACACCGGCCAGCGAATCGCCCATTCCGGTAACGGCCGCCTGCGTCTTACCCGCCTGCGCCTCAACCTTCGCGACCGCCTCGGTGACCTTCGCCGCACCGGCGACAGGCTGGCCAGGATCGAGCTTGATGACGATGTCGAAGTCGCTCATGACTCAGCGTCGCCCGGAGTGCTCACCGGGGCGACTTGGCCTCAAATGCCTTGCGCTCCATCTCCGCGATGTCGAGCTTACGAATCACGCGCCACAGGATCCGCGACTCGTCGTCATCGAGCCCATGCCGCGTACACCAGCGATCCGCCGCGGTCCATGGAATCCAGCCCTCGGACATGCCGATCGGCCGACACGTCGACAGGTCATCCCACGCGTTGAGCACGACGCCCATCGCATTGGTCTGCGGTGGCTGCGCGTCGATGACCGTGCGTGCCTCGCCTCCCATCTGATCGACGGTACGGCCCCATAGGCGCATTTGGCGAAGGTGCGGACTGGCGGCTCGCTGCCACTTTAGCCAGGCCGCACAGCTTCCCCCAACGCGTCGGCATCGACGAATCGGGGGCGGTCGAACTTCGCCGCGTCTCCGCAGCGATTGAAGATCTCGACGATGGCTCCAGGCTCCTCATCGTAGAGCGCGAGCAGGAACGCCTCGACTGCGGAGCGGTCCAGCGTCGGCGACACGCTCCAGCCCATGACCACGTGCTGCGCGACGCGGCCGAGCGCGGCGCGGTTGCGTGCGTCGGTATCCTCGATCTTGAACGCCTCGGCGAGTGGCGTGCGTGACTCCTTGCCGTGGAGGTAGCCGCACTCGAGGGTTACCAGCGTTCCGGCTGGGACGGCGCCGAGCTCGAGCGAGCCCGTATTGATCGTCAGCTTGATCGTCTTCATGATCACCATCACCACGGGACGTAGGGGAATACCGCGACCGAGATCCCGATCCCGGTATCCGGGTGCGGATACGGCGTGAACGACATGTCCTCGGTGATCGGCTGGCCCGCCGAGATCGTCTCGCCGTTCCGCATCAGCGTGCCCATCGGAGAATGCACCAGCATGGCGCCCTGCCCGTTGGTGAGCATCGCCTCGTAGCGGCAGTCGGTCAGCGCCGACACCGCGGCCATCGTCTCCGTGCGCGCGAAATACGGCGTCAGAGCGATCATCGGAGCGAAGTAGCCGAAGTCGTACGCCACGGACCCGCAGTTCGCGAGCTGCTTGCGGGCCTGGCCGCCGAGTGCCAGCGTGATGGTCGATGCGTTGACCTCGGCGATCAGTAGCGAGCTATCGGACTCCTTGACGACGCGCGACAACCACATGCCGCATGTCGCGTCAAACAGATCCTTCGCGACCTCGGGATAGGCCGCCGACGGACCGGCGAGACGGCTGGCAACGGGCACCGGATCGGTAACGTCGCGGGCATGGAACTGGAGCGCCATCGTCGCCGCCTGGCCGATTCCGAGCGAGAACGTCGTCTGGTTCAGCACCATCTGCTCGGTGTACGCGTAGAGCGCGTCAGCTGCGACTCCATCGGTGTAGCGAGATTCCATGTGCCACGACGGCTGCGCGATCAGCGACGTCGACTCGTTGGGCAGGTTGTAGACGAACGGACCGAACCAGATCCGGATCGTCTTGCCGGTTCCGGTATCAGCGCCTGCCCACGTCGTCGTGGTGTTGCGGTCCGTGATCTTCGCCTGGTACTGGAGCGGGATCGCGTTCGTCGTCACGGCGGCGGAGACGTAGGCGATTGCCTTGTCGCCCAGCGTCGTGAACTGCGTACCGACGGCCGATCCGCCGATGAGCAGAGGCTGGCCGATCGCGAGCCCGAACACGGTCAGGCTCTGCGTCGTCGATGCGAGGTTATTGCCTGCGGTGACGGTCAGGTCGCCCGCGGTGAATTGGAAGCCGCAGACTTCGATCGTGACCGAGCCGACCGCGATCGTCTCGGCCGTCAGCGTCCCCGTCGGGACGTTGAGCGTCGTGGCACTCGATCCAGCCGACATCACAAACACTCCGTTGTTGGCGTCGGTGACGAAGCCGCGAACCACGATGAGCGTTCCGGCCGGCAGCACCGGAGCGCCTGCCACCGTGAACGAATCAACACCGGCTCCGCCATCGACCGCGACCGTGGCGTACAGCACCTGCGCGCCGGCCCATGGCGTGACTGGCGTTGAGCGCAGGAACGCGGGGAGCCAGAAGTCCATACCGGACTTCTTGAGATTGAAGGTCAGCGTCGGCGTTGCGTCCTTGTCGACGTGAACTGGCTTGCCGTTCATCATCAGCGGCGTCATCGACTCGTCGAGAATCGAGACGTAACTGGTCATGTTGCCGGTGACGCCACCACTGGCGAGCGGTGACAACTTTTTCCATCCGGTGGCTGGCGCGACGCCGGAGACCGTCTCACGCGCGAACGATACGGAGTGCCCGGTGCCTTGGTAAACCATTCCGTGAGCGTGCCGTTAGGCAGCCCATGGGGCGATTTCTAGCCGTACCAGCGGCACGGAACCGTCACCAGCCGCATGACCCACGCGCCATCGTTGACGCCTGGCGTCGCGGTCGCCGCCATCGTCCAGATGCGCTCGGTGCCGCTGGCCAGCACCTGCGCCTCGAGCACGGTGCGCACGTCATCGACGAGCTCGGACGCGCGCCTGGTTCCGCTGATCGGCAGCGTGAAGATCTGGACGGCGATCACCGCGGTCCGCTCGCGCTGCTGCGCGTCCAGCGTCTGGAGTTGCGAGATGTTTGGGACGATCGCCATGCGGACCCACTCAGATCCGGCGTCGCCGATCTCGCCCTCGAACACGGCCGGCACTTCGTCGCCGCTGGAGTCACCGTGGATCGCGTCCCATCCGATCGCCCACGCCTGCGCGATGGCTTCGGTGGCGTCAGCTTCGGTCATGCCTCAGCGTCGGGCAGCGGCGCCGAGGGGGCGATTGCCTCAGCCGAACGGAGAGAACGCATCGGCGAGATTCCCGGCTGCGGCGCTGCCGACGTCGGACATGAACGCGTCGAGGCCGAAGTCCACGCCGGTCTTCGCGCGGACCGTGGCGATCCCAGTGGCGATAGCCCGCTCAACGAACAGTGCCGGAGCCTGCGCGCTCCATCCGTTGTTGAGCCGACCGATGTACGGTGCCACGTTTGACAGGTAGAGCATGCCCTGCCCGAGCTTGAAGCCCATGACCTGAGCGGTGCCGGCCGAGGCGAGCGAGCTATCAGATCCGACCGGCTCGCTCAGTGTTGGAGCTCCAACGGCCGGGATCCACGATGCTCTAGCGTGGCCGGTATCGACGGGCGTCCCGGTGCCGCGTCGCCGGAGCTCGCGGTTGATCTCGAGGATCAGCCCCTTCGCGGCACGTTCGATCAGGGCTACCAACTTGAGCTGTAGCCTGTCGGCGGCGTCGCCCATGGCTCAGCGCTTGTGGCGCTTTGGTGCAGCGGGATGATTATCCTCCGGCTTGACGGGCGCGTCGATGGCCTTCGGCGTGAACTTCGCCTCTGGCTCGGGCGCCGCAGTCAGCGGATGGTTGACCATCCCGGATCTCCAGAAATCGACCACGATCTGCTCGCTGACGCCGAGACCCCGCCAGTCGAATGCGTCGCCAACTCGGATCTGCGTTCCACCGGCATTGAAATCGGTACCAGCGACGAGCGGAAGATCTGGATTGAAAGCGATTCGATGGGACATCGTAGCGGGCCTCGGAGTTGAACCGAGTGTCTCCTGGTTATGGGCCAGGCGGGTTGCCGTCTCCCTCGTCCGCACATCGCCGCTCGCAGCGGCCTCAGCTACTAGCTGATCATGTTGTTGAAGAACGTACCGAAGTTCGGATCGACGACCACGAAGCCCTGGTAGAGATCCAGGATCCACGAGCGCGAACCGCCGGAGCCGATGACCTGGCGATCGATCGGGCCGCGGATCTGGAACCCGTTGGGCGCCACGCCGTCCCACACGACGCGGGCAAACCCGGTCGGAGCGCCGAGCGCCACACTGGGCGGGCCGCCGTTGTTCGAGTTCGCGGTGTACTCGCCGCCTGCGTCGAAGGTCATCAGTGCATCTGCCGGATCGATGATGAACGCGTTGATCGGCGTGCCGTCGAGGTTCGACGTGTTCTTCACGCCCCACGAGACGGAGACCTTCATTCCGAGGAGCGCGGAGAGTTGCTCGACGGAGGCGCGCGGCGTGAATAGCGTTGCCTGAGTCGTGCCACCGACCGTCACCGCGACCTGCGCGCGGACGAGCGGGTGCGAGGCGAGTGTCTCGTAGAGCTGGTATCCGAGACGCAGCGCGTTCGGCATCATGCCGGTGCGCAGGAGGAAGATCCGCTTCTCGGCAAGGATCGCGTCGATCGGGTTCGCCGTGGCATCCGCGAAGAACTTGCGGTTCATCGCGGTGGTGCCGTCGGAGCCCGAGTTCGCCGCGTTGCCGGTTACCGTGCGGTACCAGCTCGACGAGCTCCACAGTACCGAGAATAGGCCCTCGATGTGGATGTTCGCCTTGAACGCGAGCGCCTTGGGGATGAGCGCCGGCACGTTGGCGCCGAACTCGTAGCCCATCCGCGCCGCGTCGGACGCGGAGAGAATGTACTCGAGCGCGCGCTCGTCGGTGACGTACGGGACGGTCCCGACGCCGATCGTGCCCTTCTCTGCCTCGCTCATCGAAGAGGTTCGCAGCGCGACCTCATCACGGTTGAGGTACTCCTGCTTGATCAGCGCGAGCTGACCACTCATCGCCGGGACGGTGATCATCGGGACGCCGGTGAGGGCGACGAATCCCTCGTTCGACTGGAAGAATTCCATTGCCTGGTTGGTGACAACCGGGTTGGTTCCCGTGAATGCAACGTTGAAGTTGCCCTTCTGCGTGCGCTGGTTCTGCATGGTCTTGGTCCTTGATTCGTTGAGAGATACAGATCCGGCGCTTACGGCTTCACGTAGGCGTCAACCCAGAGGCATTCCATGTACCCGCCAGCCGCACCGGCCTCGGTGGACTTGCAGCGGACGATGTTGGTGCTGACCGCGGTGATCGCGAGGCCGAGCGCGTTGGTGGTGACCTCGGCTGCGTCCGCGATGGAAACGACGCCAACCTTGACGATGACCTTGCCGCCGACCTGAACGCCGACCGCGCCGCCGATCGCCGCGTCGGAGAACGCGATACCGTCGGTGCGCTCACCGAGGACGGATCCTAGGGTGACGCCGCCCGCGGCGGTCTTGAGGAACTGGCCCTTGGCGGTGACCGCGAGGGCGATCTCGTCGACGACTTGTGCGTTATGCGTGCTCATGTCTGATCTTCTTTGCTGGGTGTTGGGTGGATTGGATCAGGCGTCGAGCGATGCGTTGTGTGCATCGTTGAGCGCGCGGCCTTCGTCGGTGGCCTGGAACTTCGCGAGGCCCTCGGTCCAGACCTTCGCGATCTTCTGCTCGGCGCAGAACTTCGTCAGGCCCTTCGTCAGCGCCTCGTATGCGTTGCCGGTAAGCGCGCCGTCGAAGCCAGCCGCCTTCGTGCGACCCTTCGCGATGGCGTTCGCGCCGTCGAGGACCGAGAGCAGCTTGGCGCGCTTCTCGAGGTTGCCCTTGGTGTGCGCGTGGACCGCCTTGATCAGATCGGCGTGGCTGGCCTTGTCGCCGACGAGGAACCCAAGGTGGGCGTCCGCCTGCTTCTCGATCTCGGCGCTCTCGCCCTTCTCGAGCTGCTCCTGGAGCATCTTGGCGAGCTGCGAGCCGGCGGTGTTCTTGCGATACACGACGCCATCGATCGTCGCGACGATCGGGTTGGACTCGAGCGCCTTCTCGATGACGGCGGAGCGCGCTGCCTTGTCGAGCGCCACGAAGCGCTTGGCCTCGGACGCTGACATGGAGGCGATCTGCTCCTTCTCGGTGTCGGTCAGGCTCGCCTGCACGGTGGCATCGGCGAGCGACGCCTCGAGCTCGGCGATCTTCGCGTTGAGCTTCTCCTGGAGGGCCTTGAGGTCAGCGAGTTCTTTGGTCGGGTCCATGGTGTTGTCCTTGATGGTGACGTTGCGAGACTTCGCGACAGGGGGCGATTCCTGCGGCGCACGCGCCGCAATTTCCTCGGGAATGACAATGGCGTCGTCGGGAACGACCACGACTTCCGGGCCGCGCTCCGTCAACGTGTGCGTGTGGCCGGAGTCGGCCAGCACGGTGAGCGAACCGTCCGGCTCGCGGACAACGATGTGACGGTGAGACATCGCGGCGCCCTCGGCGGTGGCATCGCTCATCCACGGCTCTTGCCCGTCGTACGAGTGCGCCTCGTGCTGGTGGCCCATGACATCGTCGGTTAGGTAGCGCTTGTCGTCGGACTTGCGAGTGCGACGCTTGGCGGCTTCGCGCTCGCCAATGCCGTCGATCGAGAACCCGGTCAGCTCGCCGCTCTTGAACAGCGCGTAGTCCTCGGGGCTCGGCTTGATCGCCACCATGAGCCCGTAGGTACCGAGCTCGCCGCCGATCTTGTCGCCGAAGAATGCCTTCGCGACCTCGTTCGTCATCGGCATACAAAAAGTCGCGTTGCCGTCCTGCTTGCGGTCGTGCATCGTGTCGGCCGCGCCGCCCTTGGTCATCCACTCGGCAGCAACGCGGATCAGGTCATCCTCGATCACGTTGTCGCCCTGGAGATCGTAGTAGTCGGCGCCGTCGGCCTTCGTGGTCAGCGCCCATCCGAACACGAGGCCCAGCTCGTCGGAGAGCTTGGCCACGCGGGCGGTTGTCGCGATCTTGAGCGCCGCGCCACGCTTGAGCAGCCGTGCCGTCGCGGTCTCCTGCGCCGGCACGTCAACGCTCGAGACGTACGCCAGCGACTTCAGCTTGAGTCGGTATAACTGCGGCTCTTTGCCCATGCAGTGACACTGTGGCGTTCGCAGAATGGGGGCGATTACCTACTCAATGGTCGAGGTGACCTTGAACGTATCGAATCCCTCGCTCGGGAACGGCATCACTAGCCCGCCGATCGTCACCTCAACGTGGCACTCGAAGATCCCGATCAGGTCGACCTCGCCAGTGCCCGGATCGAGCCGCACCGTCTTCGCGGTCGCATCGACCACCACGAGGGGGACTACGATACGTTCGGAGACGCCCTTCTTCCGGTACACGAAGTCCACCGACGATGCCGTGGCGAGGTCATAGACAGCTGTAGATCTCAGCGTCAGCGTCTGCGATGGGAGCCGGGCGCCCTTCTTGATCGAGAAAAGCTGCGCCATTGAGTAGACGCTACGAGGATGGTCGCTGTGGGGCGATTGATTGCTCGTTGGATGACCTGCCGATCGATGACGACAGGTTGCTGGTCCCCACCGATGATTCTACCGCGGACGCATTGACGTGCGCCGTGGTTGGCGATGCCGTGATCCGATTTGATGATGAAGACGTCAGAATCCCCTGTCCCTGCGATCCGGTCGGTACGGATATCGGAGTCGTGACAATGATCGTGTCGAGCGCATCGGCCAGCCCCACGGATTCCACGACGACCGCAGATAGCGCCAGCCCAGCGTCGAGCGCATCGGATAGCGTGGCCGCGTCATACAGGCCAACGATCGTCGCGCTCTGCGTCGAGGTCGACTCGCCGATGGTCACCGCCTCGGCGATCTGCGCCCATGCGGACCGTGTCAGCGCAATCGACTCGCCGATTGCTACGGACTCCGCAAGCGACGCCGCCAGTAGCAGCCCTGCGTCCAGCGATTCGGAGAGCGCCACGTCCTCCGACACCGCTGCGTAATAAATCGCACCACCGCCGCCGGACTCGGCGAGGAGCAGCGACATCGACTACTCCCAGAACGCGTTGAATGTTACCAGCGCGACGACCACGCCTGCTGATGTGACCGTTCCGAGGTTCTTGGCCGAGACCGCCACGTACTCGCCGGGGTTCACCACGATCGGGACCGCGAACGGCATGTAGATACCATTTGCCGATCCGACCGTGCCCACGGCGGCAGTTGCGGCGATCGACTCGATGCCGAGCGGGATACGGCGCGGGGCCTTCGTTGTGTTGTTCGCGAACGACGCCGACTCTGCCGTGGCGAGCGATAGCGCCGTGTGGCCGTACGCGAGCGCGTAGGCGTACACGACCGGGCCGCCTGCCAATGCGGTGGTCACCACGGTCTGAATCCGCACGCCTCGGATGAACAGCGTACGCGGGATGATATTTACCGTGCCGACCGGGTTCAGGAACGAGCACAGGATACCGTCGGTGCCAGCTGCGAGCGTCGGCTGCGTGGCGAACTGGCCGCCAAGACCCACGCCGAGCGCTGCGGTCGTGTTAGTCATCGCGACGCCAGCGCCGGCCGCCAGGCTGTTCGTGTAGAGCGCGGTCGAGCCGATCGCCTGGCCTTCCGATCCCTGCGACGCACCGAGACCCGAGCTCGCCTGCTGATCCTCCCAGGTCTTCTCGGTCGCGAGGTCGCGCTGCGTGACGGACAGGTTGCAGATCTTGACTTGCATCTGCGTTCCGCCGGCGACCGCTCCGGGGTTCAGGAACTGCATCGAGACCGGCAGCGCACCGAACGCCATCGGCGTCCCGTTTGCCGCCGGCGTCATGATCGTCCCAAGCAGCGTGTCGTCGGCCCAGAAATCGACGCCCGAATCGGCGATGTCCATCCGAAGCGTGTACGAGGTGCCGTAGCTCGGAGTCCACGAGAACGGCGCAGCAGCCGTCTCCGTACCGTTGAAGTTGATCGCACCGACGAGGCCCGCGCTCGAGTACTTAAAATACGCGCCGTCGGTCGGCTGGGCTGTCGCAGACACGAGCGGGAACACGCCGCCGATAAACAGCTGGTTCGCCAGCGGTGCAGCGGTGAACAGCGCCTCGATCTCGACCTGGACCACGCCGTTTCCCGGGAAGTTGATATAGCGCCACGTCTGGAGCCCGACGCCCGTCGTGGTCGTCGCCGTGCTGTTCGCGTTGAGTAGCAGCGCGCCTACCGCCTGCGTCGCGGTCATCGTGGTGAACAGGCACTTCAGGATATTTGTGTTGTGCGTGGTCGAGTTGAACTGGTAGTCGAGCAGCTTCGTTGCGAGCCCTACCGCAAGTCGGCGGTGCGATGACACGAGCGGCGTGCGACGCGTCGAGACGCCGAGTCCGCCGCCGTCCTGCTCGTATGCGGGCATCACGTAGCCAGCGTCAGCACGGACCGGAGAGAGTTTCGCGTAGGCGAGAGCGCCGGGGAATGAATCGACAGGGATACCCATAGTGATTTGCCTTTCAGACCCAGACCCAGTGAACGTTGAACTGCCCGGTCAAGACCCAGTCGGAGAACGCGTAGATCGTGAAGCCGGTACCAGCGACGATGGCACCACAGCGGAGGCGAATCGGCACGAGCACGTGCTCGTCGGCGTTGTGGTCGGGCGTGTCGTCCGCCATCAAATACGCCTCAACCTGGCTGCCGGTTCCGATCGAGCCCTGTCCCGTGACCACGACGGACGTATTCACATCGCCTGGCGCGGAGCCAAAGTTGATCGTGGTGACGCCGGTCGCCATGGCTCACATTCGCCCGACGATGGCTGTGGGGCGATTCGAGTGGGGTTAGCCCAGGGTGATCGTAAACGTCACGGCCAAAGTGTCCGCGATCTGGAGACTGCGCTGCGTGAACGACAGCGCGTGGTTCATCGTGCCCGCGCTCGATGCCGTGAACAGCGCGGCCTTCTGAGCGGCCTGCGGAGCGGTGGCACACGTGAACGTATTCGTGATCGTCGTGGTGTTCGTGCCGGTCGTGTGGGCGTAGACGCCGACAGCACGGGCCAGACCGTTCGTCGTAATCTCCGTCGACAGCGTGGTGCTCGCCGTGGTCTCGGTCAGCGTGTCATTCGACAGGCCGATGTAGCAGAATCCGTTCGCAGCACCGCCGCTGGTGTTGTAGCCCTGCGAGTGGAGATAGTCGCGACCGGCGTTCGTGATGACGTTGTAGACGACCTCCTCGCCGACGACCTCCACGTTATCGTCGATGATGGGAGCGCCATCGTCGCCGATACGGATCGGAATCAGGACGCCCTGCGCGTCGAGCTTCGGCCGGAGATGCTGGATGACGCCCTTGGCGCGAGGGAGTGCAATGCCTTCGCTTAGGAGCATGCGCTACGGTCGCCTACGTGGGGCGGTGGGGCGATTCAGGGGCGCACTACAGGTCGATGCGCGTGCTTTTGGTACAGCGGCAGTTCGCGTTGTGATTCGCGCCGCCACGCGGATCATGAGGCCCTGACATGGCGGTCCCGTCCGGCAAGATGAAGTCTTCCCCGAAACGGACCGTAACACCATCCATCGCTTGGTGATCCGGTCGGCTGTCCAGCGTCGCCGGCCCAGCATGCCACTCGACGATCAGCTCGTCAGCCTGCACGTCTCCGCGCGACACCGCCTGCTGGATCGAGTCCGTCGCGCCAGCCTCGGCCGCTCCCTGCGCCTCAGTGCGCGCGATCGTCTCGGCTCGGTAGTCGATCGCGTTGGATCTGTACTGTTCCACCATTTCATCGATCCGCTCCGGCGATATCGATACGTCACGCCGCTGCGCAGATGCCACCGTGCGATCCGCGTGGCCGTTGGACAGTTCGTAGCCCAACGCGCGCGAGTAGTCCTGCTGCTCGAGCGCGCGCCGATAGTTCGCGACCCACTGTTCCTGCTGGCCGGTGAGGCCGATCGAATCCCTGATCCGCGTTGCCATCTGCCGCGGATTCACGCCTGACTGCGCGCCTTCCACGAACACCGTACGGAGCACGTCACGACTCTCCGTGCTGAGCCCCTGGACCGTGGCGAGCTCGTTACGCCGCTGCCGGTCGACTACCGCGGCCTGCCCGGTATCGAACCGCACCAGCGTGTCAGCGGTTCGTGGATGCCGGTCGAGCCACTCGGCCTGCGTCTGGCCGGCTGTGACGTAGGCGCCATGGATCTCGTCAGCGAGCCGCC
Source organism: Acidimicrobiia bacterium (assembly GCA_038252255.1). Taxonomy (GTDB): domain Bacteria; phylum Actinomycetota; class Acidimicrobiia; order IMCC26256; family JAENVU01; genus Chersky-806. Next base: position 11,070 of record JBBSAM010000061.1, read on the forward strand.
GCGCTGCATCCTCGACGCCGACGATCGGATACTGGCCGGTGACGAGCCGGCGTTCGATCTCGTCGAGGCCGTTGACCGATCGCAACCATTCCTGAATGTCGGCCCACTTCACGCCCAGGCGCTGTTCCAACAAGGCGATCAGTTTCTGCTGATCTCGCTCAGACATCGCGTCAGCCTCGGACCAGGCACATCCACACGGCCGCCGCGGCATCGCGGCTGAGCGTGACGATCCGAGCAGTCACACCCTCGATCGTGATCTTGTCGCCGATCTTCGGTGTCG
>JBBSAM010000062.1:0-11225 GCA_038252255.1 Acidimicrobiia bacterium
CATGACTTCCTCGTAAGACTTCACGCGCTCCTCCTGGTCGGCCGGTCTGGTCAGCACCGACCAGTCGACTCAGGAGGAGCACCCACCCCAGGGACCCAGAGCAGGAACGAATATCAACGAGGGCAGAACCACCGACCACCAGAGGGCAGTTCTGTTGGCCACGCCCGGGCAGTCACACGGCCGCCTCCGGGCAGGATCTCACGGCCGCTGACATATTCGCGCCGCCGGTCACTCTTCCGTCTCGCAGGTGCTTGCCGTCGTGCTCGAAACAGATGGTTCGCTCAGCGTGGTCGCGAGCACTGATGAGGATCCGCTCGACGCCGACTCGTTGACCGACGTCGAGGGCTGGTGCGCTTGATCTGCATCCCAGGGGGCATCGAAGAGTGCTCCAGTCCCTGGTCCCTTGAGTGCCCGACCGCGGAGCTGTTCCGCCGCGCCCACCAGAAGGCACGCCGCCGACCGGTACTTACCCCCGGCCCCGGGTGCGCAATCCCGTCGACTCTCGCACGGAGTTTTCACGGACAATCGTGGCGGGTAGATCTCCCATTCGAGGAATCTCGCCGGAGAACAGGAACCGGATGCGCGCGTCAACCATGGTCCATGTCTACAACCGGAAGGCTGACGAGTGGGTCGTGTTCGTGTCGGGCCGCTTCAGCGAGAGAAGGATCGAGGCCGAGTACGAACGCGCCGTGCATCGAGCTCGCGCATTGGCTGTTCAGGCGGGGGTTCCGTTGCGCGTCCACGATGCTTCAGGGCGGGCGATCGACTCCGATGGTTGAAAGTCTCGGGTGCCGGCGCAGCCTGCGTACATCACCGCACCCGCCCTCGAGATTCGGCGTAGGTGCGGCTCCGTATGGCTACAAGCACCGCTCGTGGGTTCTGAGGTTGTTCGACGGGACTACGGTCACTCCGAATGGCCCGTGCCGGTGAGCAACGCGCCGTCGGCGTCGGGCACCGCGAGCGGCAAGATCACTCTTGCGGGCGCGGTCTCGATGGGGACCGGAGTCATGATCGGCGCCGGGGTGTTCGCGTTGATGGGCCAAGTCGCCGCGGCGGCTGGTCCCTTGTTTCCGCTCGCCTTCGTCGGCGCGGCGCTCGTTGCGGGTACGACCGCGTACTCGTACGTCAAGTTGTCGAACACCTACCCGTCGGCCGGGGGCGTCGGAACGTTTCTGAACGAGGCCTACGGAGTCGGACCGGTCTCGGCGACGTTCACGATGGCCATGTGGGGTTCGATGGTGCTCAACGAGAGCCTGGTGGCGCGGACCTTCGGCACCTACTTCACGAGACTTGTCGGGATCGACACCTCCACGATCTTCGTGGTGAGCCTTGGCGTGATCCTCCTGATCGGATCGTTCGCGATCAACGCGGCCGGCAACCGGGCGGTCAACGTGACCGAGAGCGTGATGGCAGTGGTCAAGATCGGAGGACTGGTCCTCTTCGCCGGCGCCTGCCTGTGGGTTGCTGACTTCCCGGCTGGCGACGGCCACGAGATCGCGTCCCCCGCAGCGGTATCGCTTCTGGGTGCAGTAGCGATCGCGCTGTTGGCGTTCAAGGGCTTCACGACGATCACCAACACCGGAGGTGAGATCGAGGATCCGCACCGAAATGTCGGCCGCGCCATCGTCATCTCGATCACCGTGGTCACGGTGGTCTACATCGCAGTCGCGCTGGCCGTGCGCGGCAATCTCAGTCTCGGCGAGATCGTCGGCTCCCGGGACTACTCGTTGGCCGAGGCGGCACGGCCGGTGTTCGGATCAGTCGGCTTTCGACTCGTCGCCGGCCTGGCAGTGATCGCCACGGTCACAAGCGTCATGGCGAGCATGTACTCGACGTCGCGCATGCTCGGGATGATGAGCGACATGGACGAGGTTCCCGAGATCCGTGTGGGCAGACGGCTCCCGTTCGGCAACCCCCCGCTGGTGGTGACCACCGCCACCGCGATCCTCCTGACGGTCTCCTTCGATCTGACCCGAATCGCGGCCCTCGGAGCCTTCGCCTACTTGGCACTCGACGTGGTCATCCACTGGGGTCACTGGCGTCACCTGCGACATGAGACTGATGCCCGCGCCGTGCCGCTCCTCTCCGCCGTGGTCCTCGATGCCATCGTGCTGGCGGGACTCGTCAGCTACCAGGCATTGAACGATCCACTCGTCATCGCCGTCTTCGCGGTCTTCGCAGTCATCGTCGCCGGTGGGGAGACGATCTACATGCGGAGGTTCAGCGACGCCTATTCCGGCGCGGCGTCCAACGCGAACGATGCCGACGAGGTTGATCGGTAGCCCGTTCCTTTGCGGCGTCGGCTCTCGACGCCGGACCGGTCCTACCACGGCAACTGCGTCGTCGGCCCTGCTGCTCCAGGCCCTGGTGGCAAACCGCGCACCCTCAGCCCTCGGAGCAGCACAGAGCTCAATCGCATCGCACGTACGAAAGCACGCAGTGCGATTCGTCGCGAATCCGTGACGTCGCTCCGTCCCTGCGGGCTCACGGCCCTGGGTGTTGCGCTTCCGCGCGAATGACGACCGGCGCCGGGGCTTGGCCCAGGGCGGGAACGGGTAGACCACCATGACCGGGAGCCGAATATCAGGCGTCCGGTGACGAGTGATAGGAGATACTGGTGGACTTCGACACACAGGAACTGATCATCGTCGGCGGTGCCGCGGCGTTCATCATCGTGCTCATCGTGTTCGCGGTCGTGGTCGCGATGCGCCGGAGGTCGGCGCGGCGGCGTCGCACCGAGACGCTTCGTCGCCGATTCGGTGACGAGTACGACGCAACGGTCGATCGGCTCGGCACGAAGCAGGGCGAGGCCGAGCTCGAGGAGCGGACGCGCCGATTCCGTGACATGGAGCTGGAGCGGGTCTCGCCGGGGAGCCGTGAGGACTCGACCGAGCGCTGGAAGGAGATCCAGTACCGCTTCTTGGAGGATCCCGCCTATTCGGTTCGGGAGGCTGACCACCTGATCTCGGGCCTGATGCGCGAGCGCGGCTTCCCGGATGGCGGCTTCGATGATCGGGCGCGAGCGTTGTCGATGGCGCTCCCCGAGTTGGCCGACACCTACCGGGAGGCCTACGCGACCATGCGGTCGACCGAGGACGGCAACGGAACGGTGACGTCGATGTTCGCCGCGATGGTGCAATATCGAGGCCTGTTCGAAGCGTTGCTCGAACGGCCCAAGCGTGAGGACGGCGTCGAGGGTACGGCCCCCCCGCAGAGCGTATCGGCGGGACCGGGCGTGGGTTCGTAGCGCGAAACCAGAGAACGGCACGGGCATCAGTTGAAGAACCTGATCCGCGAGGAAGGGTTGACATTGGTTCAGGCCGGAGTGGCCTTCTCTACGGTGCTCGCACTCGTGCCCGCGCTCTCGGGTAGCGAGCCTGCGTGAGGATCCGGCTGTCGGCATTCTCAGAGCGGGTCCGGGGCAGCCTGTTCGTTGTCCCGATGGCGTTCGTCATTGCGGCCATCGTTCTCGCCCAGCTCGGCATCGCGCTCGACAGCTCCATCAGCAGCCGTGCGACGAAGCTGCCTCTGGGCATGACGTCGACGGTCGAGAGCGCGCGAGCAGTGCTGAGCACGGTCGCGGGCGCGACGATCACCGTCGCTGGAATCGCGTTCTCGGTTGCGCTGCTCATCGTCCAGCAGGCGTCGAACCAGTACTCGCCCAGGGTCGTGACCGGCCTGTTCCGAGACCGGTTCAACAAGCGCGTGATGGGACTGGTCGTCGGCACGTTCACCTACTGTCTCGTGTTGCTGCGGTCAGTCCGATCGCCGCTCGAACAACAGGGTGACCCGGTCATCCCGAACGTCTCGGTCGCGTTCGGGGTCCTCCTCGGAATCGGCGCGATGCTCGCGATCGTCGCGTTCATCAACCACAACGCCCACTCGATGGACATCAGTGAGATCCTCGATGGCGTCACCCGCGACGCCATCGAAGCCGTCGACAACCACTGGGCGTCAGACCTCTTCGACCCGTCACCGAGCCAGGAACCCGACGTCCTCCCAGCCGGCCCTGGGTTCGCGATCAGTTTCCACGATGACGGCTGGGTGCAGCTGCTCGATCCCGACGCGCTGCTGGCCGTGCTGCCCGAAGGGGGGACGTTGCGGCTCGACACTGCGGTCGGTTACTACGCGATCTGTGGTTCTGCGTTGTGCACCGTCTGGCCGGAACCGGACGAGCCCGCAGACGTGGTGCGCCGAGCGCGGGCCGCGGTCCACTCCGGCAAGACCCGGACCTTGCGCCAGGACGCGTCGTACGGAGTCCGTCAGCTCGCCGACGTCGCGTTGAAAGCCCTGTCCCCGGGCGTCAACGACCCTACGACCGCGCAAGACGCGATCTTCCACATCGCCGCGGTCCTGCGACCGTTTCTCGAGCGCGAATCACCCGCGCGGGACCTGCTCCACAACAACCGTCGGTTGGTGCTCACGAACGTCGTCGGCGCCGAAGAGCTGATCGAGCTCGCGTTCGATGAGATCCGTCTCGCGGCCGCCGAGCTGCCGACGGTCTCCATCTACCTGCTCGAGAGCATCAACCTCCTCGAACACTCGCTCGCCATCCCCCGGCGCACGGGGGTGGTCACGGCGCTGAGGGCCCAGGCCGACCTGGTGCTGCAGGCGTGCGAACGAACCGGCCTCGCTGCGCACGACCTCGACCGGATCCGCCAGGTCCACACGAAGCACTTCGCGCCATGACTCTCGTCCCTGAGGCTCTTGGCGTGGAGCTCTTCAACATTGAGCTGGTCGGGATCAACGCTCGGACCGGGAAGAAGGTGCTCTTCACCCTTGCGCTCGTGGCCATCGTGTATTTGGTTCGGTGGGTCGCGCTGCGGTCGGTGCGGGCTGCGACCGAGACCCGGCCCGACCGCGCCGGGTTCTGGTCGCGTCAGGGCATCCAGCTGGTCGCGTTCGCGGTGATCGTGATCGGCGTGGTGTCCATCTGGGTCGGCCCCGGCACCGACATCACGACCGGGCTCGGGCTCATCAGCGCGGGTCTGGCCTTCGCGCTCCAGAAGTTGATCACCGCGTTCGCCGGCTATTTCGTCATCCTCCGGGGCGACACGTTCAACGTTGGTGACCGGATCGCCCTTGGTGGCGTACGAGGCGACGTGATCCGTCTCGGTTTCGTGAAGACCACGATCATGGAGATGGGCCAGCCGCCGTCGGTGGCCGACGCGGATCCGGCGGTCTGGGTGAACAGCCGGCAGTACACCGGACGGCTCGTCACGGTGTCGAACGGCACGATCTTCGACGAGCCGGTTTTCAACTACACCCGGGACTTTCCGTACCTCTGGGAGGAGATCGTGCTTCCCATCACCTACAAGGCCGACCGCAATGAGGTCGAACGCATCCTCGTCGCCGCGGCGCAGCGCCACGCCGTGCCCGAAGTGAAGCCGAGCGCCGAGGCGCTCCTCCAGATGCAAGTCCGGTACGCGCTGCGGTCAACCGATCTCGAGCCGAAGGTTTACGTCCGGATCACCGACAACTGGCTGGAGCTGGCCTTGCGCTTCGTCGTACCTGCTCGCGGTGTGCGAGACATCAAGGACGTGATGAACCGCGACATCCTCGATGGTCTCGACGCGGCCGGGATCGGCATCGCCTCGGCGACCTACGACATCGTCGGATTCCCACCGGTCGAGGTCACCTCAGACCGAGGCGTGGACGCGCGCGGGCCCGAACGCAACCAGGCCGGCACCACCCGTCATCCCGATGCTGACGCCGCCGCATCGCCTGGACCGCACGTCGAGCCCGAGGCACCAGGGCTGGGAGAGTGAGCATTCGCGTACGTCGCACGGGTGGAGACCAGATCTCGGGGCCCGTCCGATCAGCGACGGCGATGTCAAGGCAGACTCTGCGCCACCCGCCGGTCAGGAAGCCGGGGTCCGAGTCGCCACGATGCGTCGGAGGGGGATGCCGATCTCGGTGCCGACCCAGCGCCGGACGCGCCGGTGCGCCGCAGCCAGCGCGAGCTCCTCACCTGCGAGGTCGACGCCGATCCAGCGCGGGGAAAGCAACGGTTGGAGCGGTGCGCTCCCGCAGGCCAGATCGAGACACAGGCCGCAAGGATGCGGCAGTGCCGCGGCGAGCCACTGGTAGGGCGTGACGTCGTCGCGTGCCGAACGGTTGGGGCTACCCCGCGCGGACGCCGTTCACTGTGAACCGCTCGACGGCGAGGATGTGCCCGCCGGTGGATGCGCTCACCATCACGATCGAGTCGGTCGGTGGTGTGAAGGTGATCGATCCGGTCCACAAGCTGTCCTGTCCACCAGCGGGAATGCAGCAGAGCTCGCCGAGGAGGCTGGGCGCGTGGAGCTGCTGGACGTGCACCTTGATGTTCTCGTCGACGCCCGTGATGTGGCCGCTGACGGTGAGTGGTGAGCGGATCGTTGCCCCGTATGCCGGCGTGGTCAGGCCGAAGTCCGTGTCAACGGTCCCGACGACCTCCCATGGAGCGTCGGCGCCGGCCATGTAGCGGACGAGGTGCACAACGGCTGCGGTCGTCGTCCGGTCGGTGTCCGGAATCAGGGAGCCGATGGCCACGTGTCGACCCTTCTCATCGACCTGGGTGGCGATGACGTGGTCGACTTCCGTGTAGCCCAGGAACTGCGCGAACGCCAGCGCCGTGCGGCCGGGGTCGGCGAACTCGGGTCGCGCGCCGGACGAGCGGTGGTCGGTGCGCCAGGCCTTGGCTTCGGCCTGGGTCTGGAACGGAAAGAGCGGCAGCAGGGGCGCCGCGAGCACCATGTCGGGCGGCGACGTCGTGGTCGTGCTCGTGCTCGTGGTCGTGGTCGTCGAGGTGCGGTGCCCGGTGCCGGAGGTCGACGAAGAATTTGTCGTGCTTGACCCGGAGCTGCATGCGCTGACCAGGACCAGCGACGCGATCAGGGTCGCGACGCGCGCCCCAACGAACGTGACGCGGCTCCGGTGCTCGATCGCGGCGTCCCGACGCCTCGCGGCGTGTCTCACCATCGCAGCAGTGCGCCGAGGCCCTCGTCCGTTGGCCCGTGTTCGGGAACGAAGCGCACGTCGGCGTCGCCGAGCATGGCGGAGTGGATCGCGACGTCGATCAGTCGACCTTCGATCGTCGGGACAGCCGGTGCGGGCTCGGTCGCGGTCGGTGCGCCGACCGCGCACCAGATGCCGTCGCGCTCGAAGCGGGCGCGACGTTCGTCTCCCGGGTCGTCGTGGACGAGGAGCGTCCCGACCCGGCCCTGCGCGAGGGCGACGAGGGTCGCGGTGGCGCCGGTCGCGGCTCGGCCCTGCCCGTGCTCCTCACGGAACTCTTCGAGCAGGTTCCGGGTGTCTCGGGCGACGAGCGTCGCGACGGCTCGGACGGTCTCCTCGGCGATCAGGTCGGGTGATTGCCCGTCCAGAATCTGCGCGAGCTCGGCGGCGTCGCTGGGGAGGTGTTCCATCAGGAATGTGACCGCGCGCACGTCTCCCGCGATGGTGATGAGCCGGGCGTCGAGCCGACGCGCGAGGTTCGCGACCTCGTCGGCGACTTCGTGCGCGTTCGACTCCCACTGGTTCTCGGCCCGCTGTTGGAAGCGTCGCTGCGACCAGCCACCGGGGTGGCCCTTGTGCAAGTGCAGGGTCTCCCCCTCGACTCCGACCACGACAGGCTCAGCGTCGCCGAAGCCGACGATGTCGGCACCAGCTCGGTCGGTGACCACCATGAGGTGCGGGACCGCGAGCTGGCGTGACTCCAGCACTGGTCCGATGCGCGGAAGCGAGTCGACGACCGCGAGGGGATGCCGGATCGCGACGTCGAGGTGCTCGACGAAGCTCGGCGCGCCGGGCGCATGCAGCAGCACCAACGCAGCGCCCTCGCGGTGGTTCAATCCGGCGACCGTTTCGTCCATCCGATCGAGCTCTCCGGGCGGGAACTCCGCCTCCTCGAGATCACGACGAGCGTTGCGCCAACGCAGCATGAACTGGTCGGTCGCGTCGTCGACCGCGCTCGGCGAGTCGAGCGCCACCGAAGCGAAGGGCCCATCGAGGACGATGAAGTCCTGCACGTCCTGGTTGCGAGCCAAGCGACCTCTCCCTCTGGCGGGACGCGCGTGTCGGAGACTCCGACAGCGCAATCCTGCCCGGAAACGAGCTCCACCGAAACATCTACCGTTGCGCCGAGCGCGTGCCGACGCGACCTGGTCCGACTCACGCGACAGGGCGATCCGGGTGCACGGTTTCGTCGTAACGCTGCGATCACGCGAGCGGGCCCCGGACCCCGGCTTTTCGCCCCATTGAGAGGGCAGGCGAGAATGCTGGGTACCTAGAGGGCGGTCGGGGACATCGACGTGGTGACCGCACCGGAGTTCAGCGTCGGTCTGTGCGACATGATCGACCGGTCGGACGAGACGTTGGTCGTCGTCGATTGTTCGGATGTGACGTTCATGGACTCGGCCGGATATCACGTGCTCGTGGACGCGACCGAGTACGCCGTCGGGCACGGTCATACGCTGACGATCCGCAACATGTCACCGTCGTGCGCGAGGTTGATTCGACTGTGTGACTGGGACCTCGAGCTACACGTTGACTTTGGTGGCGGATAGCGGAGGGCCCCGCGATGAGCCAGCAGAGTTCCGATCGCACGGCCGCAACCACGTCGCGTCGACTATGCGTTGTGTGCTCCACGATCGAGCAGCAGGGCCGGCCGGTGGTTCCCAACGTCTCGGTCGGCGTGGGGGTGCTGCTCGAATCGTCGCAATCGCCGACGTCGATTCGGAATAGGTCCGGGCCTCAACGGGTACAAGAACTACTCGTCGTCGAGGGAGAAAATCATGGATGTGATTGGGTGGATCATCGTCGCACTGGTGCTGTTGGCGATCATCGCGCTCGCGGTTGTGGTCATGCGGCGTGGTCGACGGAGCGGTGGTGTCATCGCCGGCGCGCCACGCGCAACGAAGCAGAAGCATTCGGGAGGTACCTGATGAGCCGGCTGCTGAGAGCAACTGAGATCATCGGCCTTCCGGTGGTGACGCTGAACGGCGATGACGTTGCCGAAGTCAGAGACGTCGTCTACGAACCCAGCCGCGGTGGCCTGATCGGATTCACGCTGAACAAGCGAGGGTTCTTCAGCGGACGCCTGAAGCAGGTTCTGGCGATCAAGAGCGTCCGCTCCGTGGGTCGCGATGCGATCGTTGTCGACGATCACGATGCGATGACGGACAAGGGCGACGGCAAGGGGCCGATCGGCACGGCATCGCCGGACCGAGACGTCATCGGTGTATCGGTGATCACGGATGAGGGCACCCGGCTCGGCGAGGTGACGGACGTCGTCATCAGCTTGGGAAAGAAGCCCGAGGCGGTGGGCTACGAACTGGTGAGCTCCGATGACGGGGGTCGCCACGTCTTCGTCCCGCTCCCGGAGCAGGTGGCGATCTCCGGCGACGCCTTGATGGTCCCGAACGCGTTCGACAAGTTCGTGCGCGACGACCTCACCGGTTTCGGTGGAGCGATCGACGCATACCGGGAGGATCATTCATCGTCGCATTCGGCGCGCGGACGAGCGAAGCGGTCATCAGGCGGGGCTGGGCAGCCCGAGGCGGATGCTTCACGCAGCAAGTCCGATCTCTATGCCGAAGCCCGGGGGCTCGACATCTCCGGCCGCAGCTCGATGACCAAGGCGGAGCTGGTCTCGGCGCTCTCCGAGGAACGAGGAGTCCGATGACATCTTTTCGGAGCACCCGCGGCATCCCGGTCATGACCAAGTCCTCCGCTGAACAGGTCGGCGCGGTGAAGCACTTCGTCGTAACCGACGGTCGGATCGAGGCCGTTCACGTCGATGGTGGCAAGAAGCACGGTCAGTTCGTGCGCTGGACGGACATAGCGGCGTTCGGCGACGACGCGGTGGTCGTCGCCGATGACGATGTGCTCCGCGACGCGTCGAACGACCGGGAGAACCGAGCCCTTCGCGACGAGCTGGTGATGCTCGACAAGCGGGTGCTCGACGATGTCGGCGATGAGCACGGGCAGGTCTCGGACGTCACCTTCGATCCGATCGATGGGAAGATCGAGTCCCTGACCATCGGCGACGGAGACACGCTTTCGGGGGACCGGCTGTTGGGCGTTGGTGGCTACGCGGTGATGGTCGCAGGTCCGGACGAGAGGTGACGATGGGCGCCCCCACGAGGGCCGAGGGCGGGGAATGCTGGTGGTGCAGGTCAGGGGGCACTTCTCGAGCTTCGCGCTCGAGTCCGGTGTCCGATTCCAGCCTTCCGCGTGCCCGATGATCGCGTGTCTGCGGTTTCCTGAACTTCTGTTCGTCGTCGCGCCGCTGCCGGCGCGCGCGTCCATGAACTCGCTGCTCACGGGTCGCTACGGACGTGAGGCGCCGAGAACGGTGTACCGGTACGAGCCGATCGGCACTTCGACTTCGACTGTCTCGCCCACACACCTGGCGAACAGGGCGCGCCCGAGTGGTGCCTCGACGGAGATGCGTTGGTATTCGACCGGCGCCTCGACGGCGTGCACCAGGGCGTAGCTCTCCTCGCGTCCTCGGTGAGGTAGGCGTGGTCGGGCGGGTGTCCGTTGCTCGGCGGGTGACGGTGGTCGATCACGGCGCTACCTCCGGGTCTGGTCGCGGATGAACTCTCGCCGACCAGACTCTCCGGCACGCCTTCGGACACCGTAGACCGTCCCACGGCGCGAGTGGGCGCGTCGGTGAGGACCGACGTGTGGGTGTCCTGGCGCCGGGCTACGTTGAGGCATGCGGCGAAGCGCCGGTGGCTTGGGTCGACGTCGACTGGCTCGAAGCGCTGCCGCGGACCTTGGTCGCGAGTCAGCGAAAAGCCTTCGACGCCTGCGACTTCTCCCCACCTGCGCCGCGGGAATCGTCGTCCGAAAGCGCGAACCCTGAGGGAGCTCCACATGCAGATCGAGGTCACCACTGACCGCAACGTCGAAGGAAGTGACGAGCTGATCCACAGGATCGAGGCCAACGTCGACTCGGCGCTGGCGCGGTTCCGCGATCGGCTCACGCGGGTGGAAGTCCACTTGGGGGACGAGAATGCCGCCAAGTCCGGCGCGGACGACAAGCGGTGCATGCTGGAGGCTCGGCCCGCCGGGCAGAAGCCGGTTGCCGTCACCAACCATGCCGCGAGCCTGGACGAAGCGTGCGGCGGCGCGCTCCAGAAGCTCGAGAACCTGTTGGAGAGCCGGTTCGGCCGCCTGGACGATCGCAAGGGTCGCGCCACGATCCGGCGCGAGGAAGCGGACTGACGCACCAA
>JBBSAM010000063.1:0-10589 GCA_038252255.1 Acidimicrobiia bacterium
AGGGCTCGCGGGTAATTTAGGTGGGTTGCTTCGGCGTGTCGCGGGGTTTGATTGCGTAGTTCCAGTCGCCGTGGAACTCGTGTCGGGTCAGGATCCCGGTGTCTTCAAGGGTTTTCATGTCCTTGTCGGGGATTCTGATGCCCCGTTCGTAGGTGTTGGTGTCGAGTTCGGCGTGCACGGTGAGTCCGGTGGTCGTGGTGACGGCCCTGAGGGTTTCGATGATGACCTCGTGGGATTCCAGGGGTCGTCCGCGCCAGTTCCGGCTGATCGCGGAGAACAGGCGATGCTCGATCTTGTTCCACTTGCTGGTGCTGGGCGGCAGGTGACAGACGGTGATCGTCAGGCCGGTCTGGGCGGCGAACTCGGCGAGTTCGGTCTTCCACAGCCGGAGCCGTGACCCGTTCGACCCGCCTGCGTCCGCAGTGATCAACAAGCGAGTCGTCCCGGGATAGGCGTTGCTGCCCATGGTGTTCCACCAGCGGCGGATGGACTGGACAGCGAATTGCCCGGTGTCCGCGTCGGTGCCCACGTTGACCCACCCGGTGTTCGCGGCGATGTCGTACACCCCGTACGGGGCGACCTTGCCGAGGACTTTGTCGGCGAAGTCGTGGACCAGCACCTTCCGTGGTTCCCCGACGGGTTCGTACTCGCGGCCGTTGGCGGCGAAGTTCCCGACGAGTTCCTTCTTTTTCGTGTCGACCGAGATCACCGGGTCACCGGCGGCGGTGAACAGCATGGCCTGCATGTTCAGGTACTCGAACTGCGCGTCCCGATCGGGGTGTTGTTTCCCTTCAACGGCTTTCGCGTTCGCCTGCAGGCTGTACCCGGACTCTTTCAGCAGCTTCGCGACCGTTGTCGCCGACACCTTGTGACCCTGGGCGGTCAATTCCGCGGCCAACTTCGGCGTCGACTTCGTCGTCCACCGCAACGCCGATTCCGGGTCGCCCCGGGTCACCGGATCGACCAGGGCGTCCAACGCGTCGAGCATGCCCGGGTCGGTGGCCGATGCGCTCTTGCGGCCCGCACCGGGACGGCGGATCCGGCCGGGGATCGGCTCCGGGTAGTCCAATTCCCGCACTCCCTGGGCCACCGTATCCGGGTGGGCCCGGGTCGCTGCGGCGACGGTTTTGATCCCACCCCGACCGAGCACCTTGGCCTCGGCGCCCAGTAACAGCCGCCACGCCCTCTGGTCGAGATGCGGCCTGATCAGCGACAACCGCTCCGCCAACGGATCAGCGACTGGCTCGGGTGACGTCATACCACAAGTCTATCCAAATGAAACAGACAAACCTAGCGTATTGACCCGTGCGCCCTTAGTAATTCCAGAGCCGGCCAACACGGCGAAGTTCGCGGCGGTAGCGAGCGGCACGGCGGTGGCAATCGCACCCGCGGTGCCCGCGGTGGTCACCAACAATCCCCCGCCAACGGCGCACGCGACAAGCAACCCCGTCGTCGCACGGAATACTCTCGATCTCAATGGCCGATGGCCCGTGATATCGGTCGACCTCATATGTGAACTCCTGTCTCCGACAACTAGTGTCGAATTCGTGCGACCGGTAGCACGCGCGGCATCACTCGGGAAACAAAGGGGTGTGCCCGGGCAGTTAACCATGCATTGTGTAGGCAGCACGCGCTAAAGGTGACCACGTCAGGGTGAAAGGCTTTTCACGCAGAGTTACCACTCCGGCCCGCGCTTCACCCTTTGGCGGTCCGCCAGGAGCAAACAGCCTGAGCGTCGCGGCAAAGTACTGGTCTCGACCCTGCAGACATGTGAATGGGGTGCAGCCATATAGGCCAATCGAGTCGAAGCGTCCAAGGTCCTTTTGTTGGCCGGGTCACACTGGTCCAGCCCAACCCGTCAAGGCCCCCCCCACGTGGCGGCCGTCGATTCGCAACTCCTGACTGTCTGCAGAAACGAACGATCAAGGCAGTGCGGGTCCCGTACCCGCTCATCTCATGCTTCGGCGCCGTGCCGACGGGTTCGGTCGAGGGGCGGTTTGCTGGCCGGAGTTAGGCCCGATGAGGTTTGCGCCAAGTTCGCGGTGGAGGCGTTCGAACGATGGTCAGCATCGCGTTCCCGCCGGATCGGCCCGACCTGGCCGTGTGGGCGAACACCATCGAGACGGGACAGCGGTTGTCATGGGTGGCCGCCGTGGCCGGCACCGACGCCGCTGCAACGGTGATCGTCCTGTTGCTCCGCTGAGCGGACGATTTCCCCAGCGGCGCGTCGGGATGGCACTGTCGGCAGCATGAGCAGCGCAGGGACCCCGATGAGGCGGTGGCGTGCGGCCGCCGCGACCGTGATCGCCTTGTGCGCCGTGCTGATTCACGCGTCGGCGGCTGACGCCGAGACAGCGGCGCAACAGGTGGTCGACCGAGCTGTCGTTGCTGCCGCGGACGCTGGCATCGAGCAGAGCGTGTCGGTGGTGGATCGGACCACAGGCGATCGGGTGGCCGGCAGCGGCGGTGCGAGGCAGTACATCTCGGAGGTCGATCGTCAAGCTGTTCACCGTGGCCTACTACGAACACCAGGCCGACGGACAGATTGATGACGATCAGGCGGCGAGCCTGCGCTCGATGATCATCAATTCCGACGACGGGATCGAGTCGTCGCGGTGGAACACCGACATCGTGCCAACGGTCGCCGCGCGATATGGGTTGCGGGGCACCGCAAATGGCCCAAGAACCGGCCCGCACGCCTGGGGCTGGGAGCTGATCACCGCCGATGACGAGGCCGACTTCTTGTACGCCATGTCGAACGACCCAGAGGTGGCCCGCTGTTGATGCCGGCGATGGCCGACGTCGCCCCGACCGGCGCCGACGGCTTCGACCTGCTGGACACAGTGCGCAGCGAAATTCTTACCGCCTTCGGCAGCCTGCTCGACCTCAGCAGTTGATCGGTCGCCGGTGGGATTGTCGACAACAACGGTGGAATCGCCAGCGTCGAGAAAATCAACGCTGGCCGAGAACCTCGAGCGCGACCCACAACTCACTCCGGGTTCCGGGAGCATCCAGGCTCCGACCGAGCAGTTGCTCTGCCGTCCTGATGCGATGCCGCAGGGTGTGCCGGTGGACGCCGAGCGCCGCGGCCGACGGCTCCCACTGGCCATGATGGGCCAGCCAGGTCCGCAGCGACGCGATGAGATCGCCGCGACCGACGAGGTCGTGCTCGAGCAACGGTTGCAGCAATGACTCCGCGAATGCCAGAGCCCTTTCCCGGCCAAGCATCCCGGTGATCCCCGGCATCGAGATGTCGGCGAATCGGGTCACCGGTGCGCGGTGCATGCGGCCGAATTCCGCCGCCTGCCGTGCCTGTCGGTGGGCGGCAGCCACCTCGTCGTATCCCGACGGCGCCGATACTCCGACAACGACGTCCGACAGTGCGGCCAGCCGCTCGGCGTATTCCAATGCGGCCGCGGCCGGGCCACCCAGCAGGCCGACGAGGGCGCCGTCCAGCTCAGCCGCGAGCATCGGTCCGGAATATCCCACTGCAGGGTCATCCGGCACGCCGGCAAATCCGGCGGCGGAATCGTTCTGCCGCACAGCGACCAGCACTGTCACCGGCCCAGCCGGCAGTTCCGGAGCCACCTCACCGGCGACCTCGGCAGCCAGATCGCGCCGCCCCGCCAACACCAGTCGCAGAACCGCGGAAGCGAGCCTGCCGACCGAGGTCCGGGCACTCCGGTTCTGCTCCAGCATGATCGTCAGCAGCATCACGGCGGCGTTCACCAGATGCCGTTGTGCCGCGGTCGGCGCAGTCGGCCGGCCCACAGCCAGGAACGCGCGGCCGCGTGGGCCGGCGCCGATCGACTGCAGGCTGACACTGTCCGCGCCGATCGGGAACGCCGAGCTCACCGGGCCGCGATGAGCGGCCAGCACGGCCAGTTCCGAGGCCAACGGTGCCGGGAGCCCGGTCGGCGCGTCCGGAGAGGCGGCCATCACCCGACCGTCCCGGTCCAGCAGCACCACCCACCCGGCGACCTGCCGGCCCAGTTGACGCACCAGTTGATCCGGGCCGGATGGGGACAGCGCGGCTCTGGTCAGCGCCTGCTGCGCGGTGAAGGTTCTCGTCACCGCGGCGTAGTCGTCCGCGGCGAGGGCCTGGGACACTGCCCTGCTGATGGCGATGAACGGCGTCCCGTGCGGGACTTCGATCAGCGCCAACCCGTAACGCTGCGCTGCCGAGACGAGATCGGCGGGGACGGCATCGTGGCTGAGTCCGGTCCCGAAGCCGAGCCCGACGACCGACGCGTCGATCAACCGGCGGACGTACAACTCAGCCGGGCCGGACCCCGACTCAGCCGGCTCCGGTGTCCCCACGGCTGCGGCAGCCGCCAATCCGGTGGTGAGGAGCAACTCGCCGCCGGTGAGGAACGGTGTCGGGTCGGCCAGTTCACTGACATGCACCCAGGTGATGGGCCGATCCGAGGCGCCGACGGCACGCTGCGACAAGCCCAACTCGGACGTAGAAAGCAGGTTCCGGATGGTCAAAGGCATGTGATCACCCGGCTGATCCGCTCGCGGCTCAAGCCGCTCACTGTTGGCCAAGGTGCCACTATGTTCATCTTGAGCATCGTAACGCGCCAGTTCTGCCATTCCACCTGACGCCAAGATCAGCAAGGCTGATGCCCTACCGCCGAGAGGAACCGCACCCATGACCGTTGCGATGCAGGATCTGGTTCAGGAACGCCGTCTGGTCACCGAGTTGCCCGGGCCGCGCAGCCGGGAACTGTTCGCGCGACGTCAGGCGGCCGTTTCCAGTGGCGTCGGCACCACGTTCCCGGTGTTCATCGAGCGTGCGGGCGGCGGTGTCCTGGTGGATGTCGACGGCAACTCGCTGATCGACCTGGGATCGGGGATTGCCGTCGTCAGCGTCGGCAACTCCGCGCCGCACGTCGTCGACGCCGTGACCGATCAGGTCCGCGCCTTCACCCACACCTGTTTCATGGTCACCCCGTACGAGGGTTACGTGGAGGTCTGCGAGCAACTCGCCGCCGTCACTCCCGGGAACCATGCGAAGAAGTCGGCGCTGTTCAACTCCGGCTCCGAAGCCGTCGAGAACGCCGTCAAGGTCGCCCGGCACGCCACGGGCCGGACCGCCGTCGTGGTATTCGACCACGCTTATCACGGCCGGACCAATCTCACGATGGCGCTGACGGCGAAGAACATGCCGTACAAGGACGGCTTCGGCCCGTTCGCCCCCGAGGTCTACCGGGTGCCGATGTCCTACCCCTACCGGGACGGCGACGTCACCGGCGCGCAGGCGGCGCAGCGGGCGATCGACATCATCACCGCCCAGGTCGGCGCCTCCCGCGTTGCCGCTGTCCTGATCGAGCCGATCCAGGGCGAGGGCGGCTTCATCGTTCCCGCCGAGGGCTTCCTGCCGGCGATCGCTTCGTGGTGCGCCGCCAACGGTGCGTTGCTCATCGCCGATGAGATCCAGACCGGCTTCTGCCGGACCGGGGCATGGTTCGCCTCCGATCACGAAGGTGTCGTGCCCGACCTGATCACCACCGCCAAGGGCATTGCAGGTGGGCTGCCGCTCGCCGCGGTGACCGGCCGGGCGGAACTGATGGATGCCGTGCACACCGGTGGCCTGGGCGGCACGTACGGCGGAAACCCGATCGCCTGCGCCGCCGCGCTCGGCGCGATCCGCACCATGCGTGAACTCGACCTCGCCGGCGCCGCAAGGGAGATCGAGACAACGATGACGCAGCGGTTCCGTTCCATGCAGGCCCGGCACGACGTCATCGGCGACATCCGCGGGCGCGGCGCGATGATCGCGATGGAACTGGTCAGGCCCGGCACCAGCGAGCCGAATCCGGCGCTGGCGGGCGCGATCGCCAAGGCATGCCACGCACAGGGTGTCGTCGTGCTGACCGCGGGGACCCATGGCAACGTGCTGCGTTTCCTGCCGCCGCTGGTGATCCCGCAGGAGTTGCTGCGCGAGGGGCTTGACGTCCTCGAGCAGGTTCTCGACGCCCAGGCCGCGGCCTGACCCTGCCTGCCTGTGGGCCTGGAACTGTCAGCCTGGAACTGTGCCGGCGCCGTCGACTGGCGGGCCGAAAGCTGTGATGAGACGCGACATATCGAGAGGAAGAGCCCGATGAGTGTGACGGACGAGCAAATTTCGCGGGTGCTGAACGCGGTTCCGAAGGGACTGCTGATCGGCGGCAAGTGGATCACCACCGAGAAGACCGTGCCGGTGGAGGATCCATCGACCGGCAGGGTGCTGGCAAGCGTCGCCGATGCGTCGCCGGATCAGGGCATCGAAGCGCTGGACGCCGCGGTTGCCGCCGGCCCCGGCTGGGCAGCGACCGATCCGCGCGGGCGCGGCGACATCCTGCGCAGGGCCTTCGAATTGCTGACCGAACGGGCGGAGGACATTGCCCTGCTGATGACCCTGGAGATGGGTAAACCGCTGGCCGAGGCCCGCGGTGAGGTCACCTACGGGGCGGAGTTCTTCCGCTGGTTCTCCGAGGAGGCCGTGCGCATTGCCGGTCGCTACTCGGTCGCACCCAGCGGCGGCACCAGACTGCTCACCATGAAACAGCCCGTCGGACCGGTGTACGCGATCACGCCGTGGAACTTCCCGCTCGCGATGGGCACCCGCAAGATCGGTCCCGCCCTCGCCGCCGGATGCACCGTGGTGATCAAACCGGCGGCCCAGACCCCGCTCACCACACTGGCTCTGGCCGCTGTGCTGATCGAGGCAGGACTTCCCGACGGCGTGTTGAACGTCATCACCACCGCGTCGTCCGGCGCGGTGTCCGCACCCATCATCGCTGATCCGCGGCTGCGCAAATTGACCTTCACCGGCTCCACCGCCGTCGGTCAGAAGCTGATCGAGCAGTCCGCCCAGCAGGTTCTGAAGGTCTCGATGGAACTGGGTGGCAACGCCCCGTTCCTGGTCTTCCAGGACGCGGATCTTAACAAGGCCGTTGACGGCGCGATGCTGGCGAAGATGCGCAACATCGGCGAAGCCTGCACTGCCGCAAACCGCTTTCTGGTGCACGAGTCCGTCGCTGAGGAATTCTCGCAGCGGCTCGCACAGCGGATGGGCGCGATGACAATCGGCCGCGGAATCGTCGACGGCGTGACGGTCGGCCCGCTGGTCGACTCCAACGCGGTCGACAAGGTGACCGAGCTGGTCGCCGACGCGGTCGACAAGGGCGCGACGGTCCTCACCGGCGGCGCCGCGATCGACGGTCCCGGCTACTTCTACCCGCCGACGGTGCTCACCGGTGTCCCCACCACAGCGAAGGTGTTCCGGGAGGAGATCTTCGGGCCGGTGGCGCCGGTCATCACCTTTGCCACCGATGACGAGGGCGTAGCACAAGCGAACGACACCGAATTCGGGCTGGTGGCCTACGCGTTCACCGAAAACCTGACCCGTGCGCTGACCGTCGCAGAACGCCTGGAGACGGGGATGGTCGGCATCAACCAGGGCATCGTGTCGAACCCGTCCGCACCGTTCGGCGGCGTGAAAGCGTCCGGGCTCGGCCGTGAGGGCGGCGTCGAGGGCATCGAGGAGTACCTGGAGACGAAGTACGTCGGCATCAAGCTCTGAGCCTGCCGCAAGATCTGGGCAAACAGCACCCTCGCCATCGACCGCCGATGGCCGTCTTGGTAGCGTTCCGATATGCATTGGACGACACAGAGTCAGGTCCGGATGTCCCCGGCCTGACATCAACGCGGCCGTCGCCGGATGCGTCAGTCCTGCTCGGCCGGGAGGGAGTAAGAACTCAGATGAACGGACCTGACATGCGCCCCGCGACGACGACGGACGCGGGAGTACCGGTGGCCAGTGACGAGCATTCGTTGTCTCTGGGCCCGGACGGGCCTCTGCTGCTGCAGGATCACTACCTGTTGGAGCAGATGGCGAATTTCAACCGTGAGCGAATCCCGGAACGTCAACCGCATGCCAAGGGCGGCGGTGCTTTCGGAGTCTTCCAGGTGACCCAGGACGTCAGTCAATTCACCCGGGCGGCGGTGTTCCAGCCGGGCACCAGCACCGAAATGGTGGCTCGCTTTTCGACAGTCGCCGGTGAGCGGGGTAGCCCCGACACCTGGCGTGACCCTCGTGGTTTCTCGCTGAAGTTCTACACCACAGAGGGCAACCTGGATCTGGTTTGTAACAACACTCCGGTCTTCTTCATGCGCGATCCGATGAAATTCCAGCATTTCATCCGCTCGCAGAAGCGCCGTGCGGCCAACAACCTGCGCGACAACGATATGCAGTGGGACTTCTGGACCCTGAGCCCGGAATCCGCGCACCAGGTGACCTGGCTGATGGGCGACCGGGGGATCCCCCGGACCTGGCGGCACATGAATGGCTATTCGAGCCACACCTACATGTGGATCAACGCCGACGGCGAGAAGTACTGGGTCAAGTATCACTTCAAGACCGACCAGGGCATCGAATTCTTCACCCAGGACGAGGGCGACCAGATGGCCGCGGTCGACACCGACTATCACCAGCGGGACCTCTATGAACACATCGAGGCCGGGAAGTTCCCCAGTTGGACACTCAAGATGCAGATCATGCCGTTCGAGGATGCCAAGACCTACAGATTCAACCCGTTCGATCTGACCAAGGTTTGGCCGCACAGCGACTACCCATTGCACGAGGTGGGCCGGATGACGCTGAATCGCAATGTCATCGACTACCACTCGCAGATCGAGCAGCTGGCGTTCGAACCCAACAACCTTGTCGCCGGCACCGGTCTGTCCCCCGACAAGATGCTGCTCGCCCGCGGTTTCTCCTACTCCGATGCGCATCGCGCCCGGCTCGGCGTCAACTACCGGCAAATTCCGGTCAATGCACCCAAAGCGCCGGTGCACAGTTACTCCAAGGACGGCGCCATGCGGATCATGCCGGCCATCGACCCGGTGTACGCACCCAATTCCTACGGCGGCCCGGTCGCCGACCCCGCGCTCAACGACGACGGCGGGACCTGGTCCGCTGACGGCGACATGGTGCGCAGCGCCTACACCCTGCGCCCGCAGGACGACGACTGGGGACAGGCGGGCACCATGGTCCGTGACGTGCTGGACGACGCGGCGCGCGGACGCCTTGTCACCAACATCGTGGGCCACCTGCTGAACGGGGTCAGCGAGCCGGTCCTGCTCCGCTGCTTCGAGTACTGGCGCAACGTCGACAAGAGCGTGGGCGACCAGATCGAGCGAGGCGTCCGCGACAAGCAGAACGAAACAGACCCCAAGAAGAACCAGCAAGCCAATCCAGCGCGAGCAAGCATGCAGGCCAAAGCCTGAGGACGCCCCGGGGAACCACCAGTACCGTTGATCAGGTGACTGTTGCCCCCTCCCCGGCCGTCGGGCTCGACCATCGATTCGCGGCTGAATTGCCCGAACTGTCAATTTCCTGGGGTGCCGCAGAGGTTCTCGAGCCGCGGCTGTTGGCGCTGAACGAGCCGCTCGCGGCGGAACTGGGTCTGGATCCGGTTTGGCTGCGAGGTCCTGACGGCGCCCGGTTCCTGGTCGGACTGCTGCAGCCCGACGGCACCACTCCGGTGGCGCAGGCCTACGCGGGTCATCAGTTCGGCTTCTACTCACCGCGGCTCGGTGACGGCCGCGCCCTGCTGCTGGGTGAGCTCGTCACCCCAGCGGGTGTGCTCCGCGATCTGCACCTCAAGGGCTCCGGGCGCACACCGTTCGCCCGTGGCGGCGACGGTTTCGCCGCCGTCGGGCCGATGCTGCGCGAATACGTCATCAGCGAGGCGATGCACGCCCTCGGGATCCCCACCACCCGCTCGCTGGCCGTGGTGGCCACCGGCCGTCAGGTGCAGCGCGAAACCTCACTTCCCGGTGCCGTTCTGGCCCGTGTCGCAAGCAGCCATCTGCGCGTCGGCAGCTTTCAGTACGCACGGGCAACCGGCGAGGTAGACCTGCTTCGCCGACTCGCGGACCACGCGATCAGCCGTCACTACCCCGCAGCCGCTGACGCCGACAACCGCTACCTCGCGCTGTTCGGTCAGGTGGTCGCCGCCCAGGCATCGCTGGTGGCGCAGTGGATGCTCGTCGGTTTCGTGCACGGTGTGATGAACACGGACAACATGACGATCTCCGGCGAGACCATCGACTACGGACCCTGCGCGTTCTTGGATGCCTTCGACCCGGCCACCGTCTACAGCTCCATCGATACCGGAGGCCGGTACGCGTTCGGCAACCAGCCCGCGGTGGCGCAATGGAACCTCGCCCGGCTCGCCGAGGCTTTGTTGCCGCTGTTCGATGCGGATCCGGACACGGCGATCACCCTGGCCACCGACGCCTTGGGCGCTTTCGGCCAGCAGTACAGCGGCGCCTGGTCGGCCGGCATGGAGGCGAAACTGGGCCTCCCGTCGGGATCGCACGAGTCGGTCGCCAAGCCCCTCGTCGAGGACCTGCTGACCCTCATGACGCAGGGCCGGGTCGACCACACGTCGTTTTACCGGCGCCTGGCCGTCGCCGCCCGCGGTAGTGCCGAGCCGGCCCGCGAGCTGTTTGTGGACCTCGCCGGGATCGACTCCTGGATCAAGCGGTGGCGGGCCATGGACCCCGACGCGGACGCGATGGACCGGGTGAACCCG
>JBBSAM010000064.1:0-10420 GCA_038252255.1 Acidimicrobiia bacterium
AGCAGGTCAAGCGCTCCGGCCGCGGGTTCCGCAACTTCGCCAACTACCGCCTGCGAATCTTGCTCGCCGCCGGCCTCACCCGCGAGGCTCAACCCGTCACGAGACTCCGAGCCCGACCCAGGTCAGCCGCGTAGGGCCAGAAAAGGGCCGCGGAGGCGGCCACACGCCGTTCCCACGAAGCTGCCCGACGGCGTCAGGTCTTGTCGAGCGCTCCGGATGTGCTGGACCTGATCGAGTCGCACGGCGTCGACACGACTGACCCCGATTCAGCGGTTCAGCCGGATTGGGTCGTTCCCGGGCTGCTGGCAGCCGGCGAGCGCGTGATCTTCTCGGGCCCGGGCGGCGTCGGGAAATCAACCCTCGAGCGGCAGGTCGCCGTAGCGGTCGCCTCCGGCATCCATCCGTTCACCGCCGAGCCGATCCCAAGGCAGCGGACGCTGCTCGTCGATGCTCAAGAGGACGAAGATCAAGCGGCGAGCGAGCTGGTTCGGCCGATCCGAGCGGCCGGTGACCGCTACGAACGCGGAAACTGCCGCCTAGTGCTGGCGCCTTCCATCGTGCCCGACACAGAGGATCTCGACGAAGACGACGACCTCGGCGAGATCGTGCTGGGCAACCTGCTCCGGATCTGCGACGAGCACGAACCCACGCTGATCGCACTCGGTCCGCTGTACCGGATGGCCGAGCTGCTCGGAATCCAGGGCGAGATCGGCGAACCGGGACCAGCGCGCGCCCTGCAGCGCTGGCTAGACCAGCTTCGGAAACGAAGCGGCGCGGCGCTCGTTCTCGAGGGGCACGGCGGCCACGGTCAGAAACGCGTGCTCGGAACCGTCTGGTGGGTCAACTGGCCCAATTTCGGCTACGACCTGAACCGGTCAGGGACGATCACGCGGTGGCGCGAGGACCGGGACCGGATCAACCAGCGGGCGTTCCCGGCTCGACTGCATAAGGGCGAGGATGGCGACTGGCCGTGGGTCGCGGCCCGCTCAGCCCAGGCGCGAGAGATCGACGAACGCCGGGCCGTGATCGAGGTAGCCGTTCGTGACACCGGCAAGACATCGGACCGGGCAATCGCTGAGGCGACAGGGATTCCGCGAACGACGGTTCAGCGCAACCGGCGAGAGAACCTCGAGTGGTGGGAAGCGCTGCTGCTCGAGCTGGACCTAAACGAGGAGTGAGAGGTGGCCCACACCGGTGGGCCGACCATGGGCCACCCCGTCTAGTGGCCCGCACGTTGGGCCCGGAAACGTTGAGTCGTTCCACTGGCCCGGATGGCTCACACCATAGGGGGGTGGGCTCATGGGCCACCCACCCCCTAGGTGGTGCCGCCGTTCCGTGGGTCACGGGCCAGACGCTCGACGCGCTCGAGGTCTACCCACGTGGTAATGGGTAGGGGCAGCGCGCACGTTCGTGAGGCGGGTACGGGGGCGGCATGCGTGCACAGCTCGACGCGCTCGAGCGCGTGCGACGTGCGTGCAGGCGCATGCAACGGGCGGCAGTTTTTCGCGTGCAGCGTGGTTACCCCGCTTCATTTCGTCCAAATCCCTCCGCAGTCGCCGTCGTCGCGCTGCGCCCTGGCCGGCCAGCTCGAAACGGGCGAGCGGTACCGTGGACCCATGACGACGTGCACGACGTGCCAGGAACGGCCCACCTCAGCGCGCGGGCTGTGCGACCGCTGCTACGGCCGCGCCCGGCGAGCTGGTGACCTGCCGCCTGCACAGCGCCAGGTCGCGACCGCTCCGCCTCCGCCTCGAGAGTCCTGGATCGGGAACGCCCGCTGGCATGACCGGATGCAAGCGAGCACGGACGCTCCCGATGGCGCGTCGCCGGAGCGCTGGCGCGAACGCGTTGCGATGCTCGAGGCCGAGAACGAGCGCCTCGCCGACGACTCGACGCAGACGTGGGAACCGTCCAGCTCGCTGTTCCCGGAGCCGGGCGTGTGCCGGCCGCCGGTCGGTTCGACACGCGGCTAACCAGCGAACCCGCTGTATCTACAGGCTGAATCGCTCACGCCTCGAGGGCTCCGAGAGGGCGGCCTGGCATGGTGGGCGTGGAGATCGAGACTGCACGCATCCCGGTAGACCGGGCAACGTTCGGGAAGAAGTTCGATCACCCTTCGCACCCGGAGCGCAACGCAGGGCGCAGCGGCAACGCTGATCGTCGCTAGTTGGACAGCAACCAGTACGTCGAGTCCGCACCTCAGATTCCGTACGCGGCACCGTGCCGCAGATAGGCGCTTTCGATGAACGTTCGCCAGATCCAGCTCACCAACGAATTCGCTCAGGCCCGCGACACGCTCGTGCGCATCGACGCCGAGGCCGAGGCCGCCGGCACGATCACCGCAGCGCAGCAGGCCGAGCACGACGCGACCGCCCGGCGCATGAACGAGATCACCCTCGACCTCGAGCGCATCGACGGCCCCAACCGCATCGCAGCCGTGACGGCCAGCGTGCTCGGCACCGGTTCGCCGGCCGGCGACACGCTCGGCGAGCAGCTGATCACGCTCGGCCGCGCCGAGTTCGGGAAGCTCGGCGTAGCGAAGTACGCGGGCGACGTGACCGCCGCCGAGACGCTGCAGCGTGTCGTAGCGCACGGCGTGTCCAGCGACGGCACGGCACCCGTCACCATCGAGGGCGACCTCGTGAAGTTCGTCGACGCGAACCGGTACGCCGTGAACGGCGCACGCCGGCTGCCGATGCCCGACAACCACGCGCCCACGTTCAAGCGCCCGCGGCTCACGCAGCGCACCACGGTGGGAACGCAGGCGGCCGAGGGCGACGTGCTCTCGAGTCAGCGCATCCAGGTCACCGGCGACACGGTTACCAAGGTGACGAAGGGCGGCGTGCTCGCACTGTCCGAGCAAGAGATCGACTGGACCGAGCCGTCGCAACTAGCGCTCGCGATTCAGGATCTCGCCGAGTCCTACGCCATCGACACCGACAACTTCCTGTGTGACGCCATCGAGGCGGCTGCCACGGCGAACGACGCGAACGAGACCATCCTCGCCGCGACGCTTCCAACGTCGGCGGCGTTCATCGCGGCGATCTCGGCGGCCTCGGCCGTCGCGTACGCCGCATCGAAGAAGATCCCCGATGTTCTGTTCGTCGACACCAACTGGTGGAGTCGCATCACGGCAATCGTCGACCTCGACGGCCGGCCGGTCTACTCCGCTACGAACCAGATGAACGCCAACGGTGTCGCCGGTGTCGGAACCTTCGCCGGAAACGTCGCGGGCCTGAACCTGATCGTCGATCCCAACTTCACCGCTGACTTCATGGCGGTGGGCGTCAGCTCGCTCGTCGAGTTCTACGAGCAGAACAAGGGCCTGCTCAGCATCGCGGCGCCGAGCACGCTCGAGGTGCAGTACGCATACAGAGGGTATGTGGCCGCAAATGTTTACACCGGTATCGCTCCGATCGAGGCGGTCTAACCATGACCGCTCCCGGATCGGACGGAACGGGGCGCGCGTGGGTCGATTCGACCACAGCGCCGACGCTGCCGGTCGTCGTCGACGCGTCGCACGAGCAGTTCGAGTTCGACGAGGATGAGTACGTCGTTCCGCACGGCACCTACGCCACGCTCGAAGCCTTGGCGAACGCGCTGAACGGCGCGCTCACGGGCGGGACGGATCGCTTCGACCTGGTGATCGTGGTCTCCGTCTCACAGGCGTCGGGACTGCCGCCCACGAAGCTGCGTTTCACGGCGGTTGACTCCGGCGCTAACACGAAGGCGTTCGGTGCGGGTGCGACCAACGACCTCGCTGCAAGCCTGGTCCTGGCCGACACGACGCCGCTGGCGAACGGCTTCACGGCCGGCACGCCGACGACGTACGAGAGCGACCTCACCGACGACCAGGTGCCGCCCGAAGCGGATGCTCCGATCGCCGGCAACCCGCTCGAGGTCGTCACGGTCGACACCGGACTCGACCTCACCGACGGAGTGCTCACGAACGTCGGCGTGCTCGAGGTCGACGCTGGCGAAGGGATCTCGGTCGACAGCACCGACCCGACAGCCCCGGTCGTGTCTGTCACGTAGGCCGCGTGGTCGTCGGTCGTGCTGTGTGCGCCTACTCATGCCGCACGGCCGGCGACCACCTGATTCGGAGGTGCTCACCATGGCCGTCTCGAAACCGACCACCGACGACCTCATCGGCTGGCTGAAACTGCAGACGCCACCGAGCGCCGAGGATCAGGCGGTGTACGACGAGGTGATGAACCTCGCTATCGACGACATCGAAAGCCGCGTGAACCTGCCGGCGGGAACCACCGACGCCGACTACCCGCAGCGGCTGCGCACGGCCATCATCATGCTCGCAGCTCGCACGGCGAAGCGTTCGACATCGCCGGAGGGCGTGGCGGGCATGTCCGACCTCGGCGCCGTGGTGCGCATCCTGGGCACCGACCCCGACATCGAGCGGCTGGTCGGGCGGTTCCTCAAGCTGGACGGCTTCGCGTGAGGCGCCGACTCAAGGCGCTGGCACTGGTGATCGCCGCGCTGCTGTTCTATCCGATCCTGCGCGACCCACCGCCCCACGTTTCGACCCACTACCGGAGGAAGCCATGAGCTGTGCAATCTGCGAAGCACCGGAAGGCCCGCGCCGCGGGCTTTGCGTCGAGCACGATCCGACCCGGCGCGCGCCGGCACCGAAGGCCGTGCAGCTCGAGCCAGCGCCGAAAACGAAGCCGGCACCGCGCAAGCGCGCGCCGAAGCCGAAGGCGAAGTAGTGGATCTTCGCCAGCTCCGCGCTGACCTGGGCACTGTCGCAGGTGAGGCCGGTTTCAACGCGTGGGATTACTTGCCAGACGATCCGAAGACGCTGCCGGCGGCCGTCGTCGGCGGCATCCTCGAAATGGAACGGCTGAACCGGCTTACGACACAGATCAAGCTCGGCGTGACGTTCTACGTGAGCGCCGCTGATCCGAAAGACGCCAGCGCGCGCCTCGACCGCGCGCTATCCGTCGGGCTCGGTGATTCGTTCATTGACTGGCTCGACAGCGTGCAGCTCGCCGACGGGCCGAGCTGGCGAAGCGTTCGGTTCGACAGCGCAGGGCCGTATCAGAAATTCAGTCTTCCGGGCGGAGGCGTGGCGCTCGGCGTTACCGTCGTGCTCGAGCTGACCGCGTGAGAGGTGCGCTTACCTGCACCTGCACCGCCGACACCGTGTGCAGGTCACACCGAGTGCGGATGAAGCGGCACGGCTCGCTCGAGCTGCCACCACCGACGACATCGCAGGCCGCTGCTCGACGCCTACCCGCACAGCGCGGCCGGGCCTGCGAGCATGCGTGTGCGTGCGGCAACACGGGAGCGCATTGGGTCTATGACGGAACCGATCCGTTCGAGCAGCGCGGCGCCAACGGCCACCCGTTCAGCCTCGACATTAAGCGCTACTCCGTGCTGTGCCGATCCTGTTACCAGCGGATTCTGAAACGCCGGAACCCGCCACCGGTCACCGGTCGGTCGGTCGAGTGCCGATGCGGGAGGGTTTGTGCTGACCGACGCGGCTATTCGATCCACCGGCGCCTGGGCTGCCCGCTGGGCCCGCTTTCGGACGAAGATCGCCAGGCCCCGCGCCGCCGGCGCGCGCCGGCACCGAAGCCGAAGAAGCGCGCGCCGGCCGCACAGCTCGAGCGGTTTCCACGACGGAAGCAGCAGCCATCGGCGCTCGACCTGCTGCTCGAGTTCGTGCGGAGGCTCCGGGCGATGCAGAACCAGCCGCTGGCCTGTCCCTGGAAGGGCTGCACGTTCGTCGCTGCCGACGTGGGCGAACGTAACCGCCACGTGCTCGAGGAATGCCCGCAGCGCGCCACCACGGCCGCCTACGCGGCCACCTGAACCGGCACTACCCAACGATCGGGGTCGCTTCTTCCTCGGCGTATTTGTCCGCGAGCAGCACCAGGACGGTGAAGTCGAACAGATCAGTGGACGGGGGTACCCCCTGGATCTCGCCCCACCGTCGAACGACCTTTGAGTCTTCCTCGAGGAGGCCTTGCACCGCAGCCGCAACTTTGAACCCCTGCACCTGTGCCCAACCTTGAACCGCGAGATTCCGTTGGGCGGCTCTCAGCGCGTCCAGTTCGGCTGCCACCGCGTCGTCGACAAGCTCGTCAGCCTTGCGACGTAGCTCCCTCTCGATGGCGGTCCGATCTTCGGTGATCGGATTCGCCACCGCGTGAATGCTCTTGCGGCACTCGTGAACGACGTGGTGGGGGATCACATTGAGCATGCGACTCTGCCGTGCGCGGATTTCCTCGAGATCGATCTCGTACTCATCGTCCTGCCACATGGTTTTGCCCTTTCGCTGTCAACCCGTCCCGACGCGAAGGGATCGGCGCATGAGCCATGGTGGTTTAGTTGATTGATAGAGCGACAACGCTGGCGCGTCCGCGGCGAACCCACGGCGAACCCACGGCTATGGGCTTACTGCTCGCCTGTTTGCGTCTCGTTCGGAATCGCGGCGATTTCCCGGTGTTTGGTGTTCCATGGGAAGTACTTAGCTGGGTCGTAGTCAATGGTTGCAGCCGAGCGCAGACGCGCAGCGAGCAGATGCGCGAGGTCAGCGAGAGGCGGATACGCGCCACCGTGCTCCGGACCTGTCAATCCGATGCGTTCCGCTACCTCGGGCGCGTTTACGAGGGCCCAATCGTTTGCGCCGGGGCCCGTGCGGCGGAGGTACACCGTGCAGAACCGCTCGACGTCTACGTAGAGGTTCGGCCACAGTTGTTTGGGCTGTGCGCGCAGCTCCGCGCCGTATTCCGCTGCGAAGGTGTCCTGCGCGAGAGAGCGTTGCGCGATGACACCGGTGAAGACGGAGTGAGCTGAGCTGCTGGCATCGATATCGGGACCGCGGCCGTGGAAGTCCATGACGATGTAGTTGTGTCCGCCGCCGGTTCGATCAAGGCGCTTCACAGAGCGCAGGTTCTCCAACGCAGAATGGAGGCTCGCGACGCTGGCTACATCCGATCGATTCTGAAAGACCGCCGCAACGGATTCGATCATGAAGTACTTGAGTCCACCGATCTCAAACACGGGGTGGTAGTCGGTGCGGTGAATAATGATGTCGAGCTGCAGGCTCACGTTGCCGTGCGCGTCGACGACAAACCCCGTGTCGACACCAAACTGCTTTGGTACGAACGAGCGGAGGAATAGGCGGATGACCTCCTCGCGAGCGCGTCCCTTCTCGCCCGGATGCGTGATCGCGTCTGTGGAACGCAGTTGCTTGTGAACGTCGGCCACCGCGTCGAGGAGAACCTGGTGCGCTATCGGTCCGACTGGCCGTTCTGGCGGCTTGCTCACCACCCGCCCAACCGTACCGGGCCCTCGCGCGTCGAGCTGCGAGCCGGACTACGGGGAGCTGCACGAGCGAGCGGTGCCTGGCTGTGCACCGGACGAAAAAAGCACGCGGCGGGGACGAGCCGTGCCGCCTAGCTTTGTCGTCCTGCGCGTGGCAGGGCGTCTCGCTCGTGGAGATGGGCACGCAACTGAAGGAACAGCAACATGGCAGAGCTACACCGCGTCTTTGGCGAGTGGTGGGAACCGGGGACAGACGGCAAACGAATCGCCGGTGAGCTGACGTGGCAGCCGCCCCGCGCTCCGCAGCTCACGATCGTGAACGCAGATTTGGAAACGGGCCTCTCGATGATGGAGGACGCTGGCATTGAGCTGGTCGGGCTGTCGCGCGGTCCGATTCAGCTGCTGCACGGCCTGGTACCCAGCGGCGGCGTAACTCTCGTCGGCCTCAGTGGGTCGGGCATGACCATCACCGGGGTTCCGTCTTTCACCATCACGGCGCGCGCAGCGATTTTCGGTGTGCTCCTCGACTCGTTGGATGAGCGTTGGTTCCGGCGCGTATGCGTGAGCCTGCCGGAGTTGCCGTCGATGCTTGGCGAGTGGCCTCTGTCGCAGGTTCTCACACCGACGAAACGACGGCGCAAGCTTGCCGTGACCATGACCGGAGCGGAGCGCGAGTGGAAGGAAGACGGCGTGTCGATGGCCTGGAAGTACGACACCACGACGTCGGTCAACCCCATGCGCGTGTCACTCGGTAACGACCCGGTCGCGATCTTTGAGAGCAGCAAGACTCAGTCGCTGGAATGGTGGATGGATCGCGTCGGCCGACAGGCACAGCTGCTCTCCATTTCAACGGGGCGCCCTGCGCGACCCCGCACCGTCATGCTCTGGCACAAGAAGAACCTGACCAAGCGAGAGAACACCACAACGCGCATGGAGGTGTGGGCGCGAGGACTCGACCCGGACGCGCCGGACCGCCCGCAGACTGCGGGGCTCGGAATCGTCACCGCCAACGACATCAACAACAATCCCCGCGGGCTGCATGGCGTGCTCGATGAGGTCATGCGGCTGAGCGAGGAGCAGCCGCTGTTTCTGTCGTTGCTTGAGCGCGTGATCTTCTCGACCAATCGACCGATCGAGAACAGGTATCTCGATGCAGTGACCGCGCTTGAGGCGTTCGACGGTGTGAAACGTGGTGACGGGCCTATGGAGGAGGATGCCTACAAGGAGCAGCGCCGGCTGGTGCTCGACGCGGTAAAGGTTGCGGACATCGACGCGTCACATCAGAAGTTTCTGAAGCGATGGCTAGCGGGGATGGGTCGCTACTCGCTCGAGGATCGACTGCGCGCCCTGCTGAAGACCGTGCCGACTACGTGGGCCGTGCCTCCGAAGGAAGTCGCGAAGCTGCGCAACGACATAGCGCACGGCAACAGCGAAATCGATGGCTTCCAACTTGAGGCGGCGTTTGATCAGGTGGTGCTCCTCGGCCGCACGCTCGTAGCGCGTGAGCTGAGGACGCTGCCTTAGAGGTCTTCACCTATGGCAAGGCGACCGTGCTCAGCGCGCGCCCGCTCCGCGGCCGCCGAGGCGCCGTAGCGCGCCAGCATTTCGCGGGACTGCCAGCCGGCGGAGCTGCGCAGGCCTTCCTCGGTGCCGCCGCGCGCGAGCCATTCGTGAGCGAAGGTGTGGCGGAAGCGGTGGGCGTGCACGTTCTCCACACCGGCCTGCTCCCCGCGGCGCTTGAGCATCTGTTGTAGCCCGGAGGTGTTCATCGGGCCGCGCCGGCCGATCCACAGCGCGGCCGAGTCGGAGTGCCGCACGCGCAGGTAGCGGTCCAGTGCCTTGACCGTCTTGGGCTCCAGCGCGAGGAAACGGCCGTGGTCACCCTTGCCGGTGACGAACGCGCCGCCGTGGTCTAGGTCCAGGTCCGTGAGCTGGAGGCCGGACACCTCCGACACCCGCGCGCCCGTCGAGATGAGCACGCGCATAATCGCCGCGTCGCGGCGGTCCTCCAACGTGTTGGAGCTGCACACCTTCAGCAGCCGCGCGACCTCCTCGGGCTTGTAGATCGGCACCGGCACCGTCCCGACCTTGGGCGGGCGCATGCGCGCCATCGGGGAGACCTCAATCTCTTCCTCCTCCACGCACCAGCCAAAGAACACCCTGAGCGCCCGGAAGCGGTTGTTGGCGGTCGATGCGCTGGCCCGGTCCAAGATGTCCGAAATGAAGCCCTCAACGTGCTCACGGCGGACTGAGGCGATGTCCTGGGGCAGCTCGTGCGCGGCCAGGTACGCGTCAAGCTGGCGCACCGCATCGCCGTAGGTCTCCAGCGTGCGCGGGCTCTTGCCCTCGGCGCGGAGCGACCGGAGCCAGGATCGCGAGAGGCCCTCTACACTTGGGCTTGCAGGTTCGGAACGCATAGGGCAAGCATATGCTCTACGAACACTGTGCGTGAACGGGCGTCTGCACCCTGAGTGAGAAAGTGCAGGTCAGGGGCCTAAATGCGGGGACGTAGCTCAGCTGGCTAGAGCACCTGCTTTGCAAGCAGGGGGTCGTGGGTTCGAGTCCCATCGTCTCCACCGCGAGAGTGCAGGTCAGGGCCTATTTCGGCCGACGCCGGCGTCGAGCCGGTGGGCGAATTGTGACACCTATCGCGCGTCCATCGCGCGGGATCGCCGCGATCGGCCGGGGTCCGCTGCGCGACGAACTCGTCGAGGCGTCGCGCGACCTCGATGTCGCGTTCTTGGGTCGCGTGTTGGTAGCGCAGCGCGGCGGCGCTGGAAGCGTGGCCCATCCGGTGCATGAGTTCCGCGGTCGAGGCGCCGGTCGACGCGGTGATCGTGTTGGCGGTGTGTCGGAGATCGTGGAAGCAGAAGTTCGCGGGGAGATCCGCGACCGCGGCGCGGGCGAGTTTCCAGTTGCGGTCGACGGCTCGCTTGCGCAGTACCTCGGAGCGTTCCCCGGTGAAGAAGTGGCCGTTCTTCCCGGGCGCGGCGAACTGCGCGAGGTGGTGCTCGAGCTCGGGGATGAGGAACGCGGGGAGCGCGACGGTGCGAACTCCCGCTTGAGTTTTGGGAGGGCCGACGACGAGTGTTCCGTCGTTGAGCTCGACTTGCTGTTGGTCAACGCGAAC